>JBAYMG010000018.1:0-27083 GCA_041663665.1 Candidatus Omnitrophota bacterium
AAGGGAGCTGATCCAGTTATTGGGAATAAGTGATTTAGAACACACGGCATTAGTTTATAGAATCTGTAAAAGTTCTAAAGATATAACGACTATTTTTGTGGGAAGAAAATATCTTAGGATGGATAGAATTGATGGGGAAGTTACGCCAAGATTATCTCCTTCTATCTTACGCTCTTTTGTAGATTATGAAATTGTAGGGAAAACAGGCGATCCTAGGATTCAAGAGAAAGCTAGAGATTTAGAAACAAAAAGGTTAAAGATCAGTAAGGGTAAGGAAGAATTAGCTAAGCGTTGGGTAACAGAAGTAAAAGATTCGCTTGGATTAGGTGATGGTATTGTATTCCTTATTGGTGGAGACGTAGCTTTTGGCATGTCTCATGATAAGAAAAGGGAAGAACGGTCAACTTGTATGCCGGTTAATGGCTCAGACTTGGATATACTGGTGATTATTGATGAAGCTTTATTTGAAAAATCACCGCAAACGGAAATAGATAGAAGATTGTATGATATAAAATGGAATCTTTTGAAAAATTTTCAAGAAGAGGTTGATTTTATAATTAAGCCTTTGAGTAAAATATATCAGTATTGGGAAAATTTTGATCCTAAAGATACAATCGCAGTTAAGATTATTTTTGAGAGTAAACTCTTGTGCGGTGATGAAAAGCTTTACGCGCAGGTTAAATCTCTTTTAAGCAATAGTCAATGGCAAGATATTTTAGATTCTCACTTTCAGGCTGCGGGACAGAGGAGATGTGCTTTGATTCGGGAGGTTTTGAGGTTACCGGTAGTTAAGTGGGATGCAAGGTTGAGAAAGGAATTTGTCGGTGAGGAGGGTGATTTTTTTGCTGAAACAGATTTTTTTATTTCGGCAAAAGAAGTATTTGGATTTGCGCAAAACTTTAAATCTACTAATTTAAAGGTGTCCAGGCTGCTTAAAAGGTACGCCAGAGCTTTAAAGACCCTTGAAGAATATCTTGCCTTATCCGGGAAGATTATCGGCCCTCCGGATAAAATTAAAGTAGCTTGTTATGATACGGTTTCAAAGGAAATAGTATTTAATTTACCCCAAGAAGAAGCAATTGCTGTTTTAAAAGAAAATGGTTTTATAGATGCAGAAGAGATTTGGAGTTTTGTTTGTAATCATGAAAAACTGCACAAAGAAAAACCCGCCTTATTAGAAAAAAATATTTTAGAAATTCAGGCTAAGGATTTAATGCTGTCGGTGTTATCCGGATCGACTTCATTTCCTTCTAAGATAACTGCCACTTGCGGCAATGATGGATTTGTATTTAAACAGTGGGAGAAGAAGCCTCAATGTTTGGCAAATGGAATGTTTGGTTCTCTTGCAAATCAGGCAGGACTTAATTTGGCCTCTGGCTATGCTGAAGAGATAAATTCTAAATTGAATCAAGTAAAGAAAAAACTTCTCACCGAGGATTTTTTTCGTGAAGAAGATTTTAATGTTTTATTAACTGTTGTTTTTCCTGCTTATAAATCTGCAACTTTTCATATCGTTAAAGATAAGAAGCATGAAATAATCTTAGACTGGCGCTGTTTTGGAAACGATGATTTTCTTTATCTTGTTATCAAGCACGAACTCACTGATATTAAATTAAATACCATTATTCCCGATATTGATCCTGCCTTAAGAGAACTTTTTACTTTGATCACAGTTAACATAGATGGCGTTATGAAGTTAAGGGATGAACATCCTTTGAAAGCTAAGGAGTTGTTGCAATTTTGCCATAAAGTTGCCAATACCCAAATTGGCCTGTTTCCCCAATATGAAAAAGTATTAAATAATTCCGGGTTGGATAATCCATTTATATTCATTAGAGAAATATGCCGATTGTTGACGCAAGAAACAACATATTTCCCGAATATGCGCCATAGGGCGCAAGCGTTATTAGAAGGCGAACATTTTCGTTTTGAAATTTTGGAATATAGATTACGTGCCATTAATAAAAAATTATTTGAGTCTTACCGTATTATCGGAGATGAGAAATTAGAGCTTTTAAGTAGCTTTTCCGGAGAGGTGCCTGCGGCGCTTAAGGCCTTTATGCCCTATGCTGAGAATGTACAGTATAAAATCGAGGGGGATAATATTTTCCTAAAAGTAAAATTTATCGATGATTCTAAAAGGATAAAGTTTGCGTATCTATACCTTGGTCTAAATGATAATTTGGATTTAACTTTGGGTAAGTCAGGTAAGATGTTTTCTCTGACCTATGAGAACTGGCAGAAGAGTAATCCGGGGCTTTTCCAATATCAATATGAAGATATGGAGAAAGAAAAAAGAATAGCCTGGTCTAATTTAAAAAGGCTGCCTTTAACGCAGATGATCGAAAAGATCAATCAGCATAACCTTAACCACGCTAGCAGGGGTGTCAAAGGGCAGCTTAAGGACTTATTTGAACAGTTGTTTGCCGGTTTAAGGATAGAGGCTCCATTAAGCAGCAAAACGTGGTTGTCATTAGAGCGGCGGGTAGGTAGGAATAAGGCCCCGGGAGCTTATTATGTAATTAGGAATCAATTTATTAATGATTATCTTAATAAAATATTCCCTAAATTATTTTTAGGTGAGGTTAGTGTTACTCTCTGTCCGGTTAAAGATCTTCCGATTTGGCCGGTAACCGATAATTCGCACATGAAGTCTTCTCTTTTAAATTGGTTAAGTACGAATAAAATAAGGGGGCAACCGAGTTATTACCTGGAGGCAGAAAAAATATCAATTTCTACGTTACTTTATTTATTATTCGTTCCTTTAGAAAAAAATCATCCTGTTGATCCAATAGTAGCAAATACGCTCCCAACAAGCCCAATCATTTCTAACTCTGTTTTTCATGAAAATTTAAGTAATCATTTATTCAAATTACCTTTATTTTTTAGGAAAAATTTTATTAATGGTCAGTCTTGGAAATACGGAATAGACCCAAAAAGGTTCTCTCCCGAGGATTATAAGGAGATTATTGAGAACAGGGAACGAGCCGAGCCGGATGGCCGGCCTTTGGCGGTTTTACTTTATCCTTCCGGTACTGTTGATATTTTTATAAAACATGATTTTACTCATGACCTTATTATGCACAACTATAGGGTGATGTATTATGCAGTTGACTCGGTTATTGATTTGATCTGCTATTTAGAAATAGCTTCGGATAAGCAACAGGCTTCGATAATAATGATTGGAGGCCATGGTTCACAGCAGGGTATCGCGTTGGGTAGGATGAGCTTAAGAAGAAGTCATTATCCTTTATTTTCTTCAGCTAATTTATCGGGCACGTTAAAAGAAGGAGGGGTGATAGTTTTAGAAAGTTGCCTTACGGGGAAAGGTGCAGAAGGAGCGGATAATATAGCTAATATGTTTTTTAAGGTTTGGGAGGAAGTAGATCCGGTTGTTTTTTCTGCAACCGGCTCATTTTCTAAAAGAGAATTAATATTCGGAGAAAAAGGAGATGTGGTGAATGTTGAGTTTAGCCGAACTATTTCCAAAACATTTTTTAAAGTGTTTTTGGCTGGCTTGTGCTCGGTGTTTTTTGAGGCCATCAATCAAGTTATTCATATAGATGAATTTGGGTTATTAGTTTTTATGCCGTTAATAGCCATACTGTTATTATTAGCGTTACAGTTTCTATCCAAATATTTCCCCCGCGCCGTGTTTTGGAATGTTAAAACTTACATAAAATCTGCAAAATATGCTTCCCAAGCAGCTGCTCAGCCTGCCTCTAAGCATAATGGGCCTCGACCTTCCCGCGCTATAGATGCTTTGTTGATAGCTGTATTTTGGATAAGTTCAGGTATTATATTAGGTCTAGCTGCAGGTTTGGTTTGGTCAGTGCCTTTATTTATTAATGCTGCTTGGAATTTAATTAAAGCCATAGATATCATCCAAGCTTTCCTGAGGAATCCAAAAGAATCTAGGGCCCCTCCGTTGACTACTGCCATAGCTAATAACATTAATGGCAATATTACGTTACATCCTCTATCCAACAATTTAATCATCTACAGCCCTAAATTTCACGAAGAACTGCATAACCGCTTAACCAAGTTACCATTAATCCTGCAAGAATTCATCATCCATTCCATAGATTTTGTTGGTTTATTGAAAAAGATACTGGCCTATTTTCCCAAGATATCTTTTAAGCTTCAAGATTGTTTTAATGCTACTTTTGATGGGCTAGGGGATTCGTTAATTCCTGTTTTTGCCGGGCTTCCTAATGGTTCCAGTTATTCTTATCAGTCAAAGGCAGAACATGTATTATTTGCAAGAGTAGGAGATGAGGATAATCGTATTAAGCCCGTAGAACGGATTTCTTCTATTTTTCCATTAAAAGCAAAAAAAGAAAAAGATGCTTTTCCCGAAGATAAAAATAGCCAAAAATTGAGAAAGAATGAACTTGGGGGTGATATTAATGAACAAGGCAAGGATGTTTATATCCCCTCGGATAACGGCTCTTGTAATAAATTACCCGACTTTATTTTATATGATAAGAGGGGAAAGCCAGTCTATTTAGGTGCAAGCAATCAGGATAAATATCCATGGTTATCCAGCTTAAATATTTTTCCAAGCGATATTACCTTTAGTTTCGAGTTGGAAGTGTTGGTAATGGACCAGATTTTATTCAGTCATCCTGAATTACTTGAACTGGTTAAATTGGAGAGGGGCCATAAAGTACTGCCTCCGGAGGTCTGGGGCAAGTATTGGGATGAGTTTGTTTTCTATTTAGAAAAATCTATACCTTTTGGCTGGTGGATTGAAAAAGATATTGAAGGCAGAAAAAACCTGATTGAAATAAAAGTAAAAGAAGGGCAGTTCTTTTCTAATGTTGATTCTAGCTGGGGGCAATTATATAAAGACCTGAATACTCTTCAAAGATTAGTGCCAGCAGGTTTCTATAGTATGCATATGCATATTAGCCGCAAGAGTGCCCTTAAGTACGAGCAGCTTGTTATTGACGAAGAGCGCCTGGGCAGAGTTGTAAAAGTTTATGAAGCTTTGTGGAGAGCTCTTGTTGGCATGGGTTGGAGTAAACTTAAAGACTCAGGGTGTATTGGGGTTATGGATGAGAAAGTCATAGGTAATGATGTCTATGTGTTGTCCAGGAGATCGATAATTAATAAAAGCCATAAGCATCCTACGGTAGAAGTAAAAATATTAACCGGGCTTTTGAATAAAGAAGGCAAGCTTGATATTGATAATTTCCAAAGAGATATAAGGTGGGTGTTCTCTTTATTTCAGTTGTTAAGAGAAGGTAAGGAACGTTTACCGTTAGTTGTTTTGGGCGCTCCTATTTTAGCCGGGGATAAACCCAGCGAAAAACAGATTGAGAGATTCTTGGAATTAATTTTTGGAGAAGACGAAGAAGGCAGCTTGATTGCACGTCAAAATTTAGATTTGATTAAGAATGAAAATCCTGGTTTGCCAGCAAGCGAGAAAAATAATGCTTATGCTGATATGGTTGGCGCTTATATTTTTTATGGGCTGGGTTTAGTTTATAAGTTACATAGAGACCACGATGGCTATGATGAAAATATAATCAAACATCTTTTGGAACCGGGTAACTTAAAGAAATTGGCTTCTGATATTATTTCAGCAAACAAGGATTCTAAATACGAGGCTTTAAGATTTTTCCCTATTGAAATGCGCAGTGCTTTAATTAAGGCCATAAAAGTGGCTGTGCTTGAACAGAGCAGGCATTCGATTACAGCCCAATCCCAGTTTAATGCTGCGCTTAAATTTAAATCGCTTAAGCGCGAATTTAGCTATTTAGGCGAAGATCTGAGGAATATTTGCCAGTACCTAAAAGATACAGGAAAAATAACCGGACCTCCGGGGAAATTTAATGCTTCTACTTTCGAGCTTGCCTATCATAGGAATGGCAAGATGTATTGGGCTCAGAATTTAACCGAAACAGATATCAGGAACTCAATAAAGGAATTATCCCTTCAAGATAGACTTAAGCTCGATGAAGAAACTATTATTTCCCAGATTAAAACCCATGAATTATGCAATACCCATGATAAAGGAATAGCCGCTCAGCAGAAACTTCTTATTTCACAGAAAAATAAAACTCTACCTATTGATTTAAGACCCGCAGCAGATAAAACAAAAATACAGGCTCTGCCAATAGCTAAGCATGGAGAAATTTGTGCTTTTGTTGAGGAATATGCCCGCAATTATGGCCAGAAGCTATTGATTATCAATTTTGATGCTCATAATGATAAATGGGAAGTCGTTCATCAAGAAGATAGAATAATAAATATTGATGCTAGTTGGGCAAAGTATCTGGAGGAGAATAACCTGGCTTATGTAATTCATGTGCCTTATTGGCGTAATCAAGAAAATATAAAAAAGGAAATACTTGAGGCCATTAAACAATCAGGAAGTCAATTGGGTGAAATTTGGTTTACATTTGATTTTGATTTTTTCTCTTTCGGCGAAATCGATTTTGATGAGGGGGATTATTATTCTCGGACTGTTTACCATATGGAAGAAATGGAAATCAGGGAGGTATTAGAGTCAATTGCTGATTTTTTTATTCAAAACAAAATAGACATTGGAATGATTATACCTTGTGAATCAAGGGAGTATTTGGCTTTGTCGACCTTTGAATTTAAACTTGAGGCGGGGGAGATGGTCATCTATCGTTCGCTTGGGAAACCCTCGTTATTAAATGCTTATTGCAGCATGGTTATGAATTGTATCATTTCAATTTTTGGCAGTGCTCGGCAAGAAAAGGATTACACGATAGTTAAAGATGAAGAATATAGTGTTAATCCTGGCGCCGAATGGCCTGGGTCAATAATTACAACCGGTACCACCTTCCATAATCAAGATGATCGGATGCCGGCAATGGTGGGGGAGGTAATAGCTCAGGATATAAAAGATAATAGCAGGGTATTGGAGATAGGTACGGGAAGCGGGGTTTTGTTACTTTGGTTAGCCAGCTTAGTTAAGAATGTTTTCAACTATAAAGGCGTTAAGTTTTTAGGTACGGATATTAATGAGGATGCAATTTCTGATTCTCAAAAGAATCTTGTCGGTTTTGAGGATATTGAAATAAGGAAGAGTAATTTGTTTGAGGGTTTAGGTAATGAGCGTTTTGATATAATTTTCTTTAATCCTCCCTGGTTTAGCGGTAAGAAAATAATTGTAGAGCAAAAACAACTGTACCGTTGCGATTTTGGATATTATACGCTGCGCCGTTTTATTAAAGATGTTTGGGATCATCTTAATCCTGCAGGAAAAGTATACTTGATTTTTCCGCGCAATAATTCAAAGGTGCTTAAAGATTTAGCCGATGAATTTTCTTTAGAAATATCTGAAGCCAGCCACTATGCTACAAAAAATAATATCATATATATTTATCAGGTAAGCAGGCAAATCAGTGTTAATTCGACTAATAAAATTTTAAAGTCAGCTTGTTTTGTTTGTGAGCATTGCAAAAAACCGGTTTATCCTTTGGAAGTAAGCCGTAGGGATCATTGCCCATATTGTTTATATTCGAAACATCTCGATGCTGTAATGCCCGCGGATGGAGCTTCTAGTTGTACCGGATTGATGCGGCCTGTAGATATAAAATGTGAAAAAAATAAATGGTATATTTCGTACAGATGTTTAAAGTGCGGGACGACTAAGAAATTTCTTATGGCTGAAGACGATAGTGCTGAAATGAAGATGAATTTAAGCCGGCCGGGAAGCAAGCTGTTTGCGTTACCCGATAGTGTTGGCACTCTGGTGCCTGCGCGCAGTAGAGGTATCTCTTCTTTAGAATTTAGTAAAAATAGCTTATGTATTTATTTTTATAGAAGAGGAGAAAGGGCTGTTGTTAAGGATCTTTTTGATGGGTTATCTGATGGATTGAGTATGCGGGTTTTTCCTGAATTAGGGAATATCCCCGTTTTTAACGTTCATAAAACTAGAGAAATTTTAGGAGATATATACATAGGTGATTTACGCCTCGGTGAACCGGCTAAATTAAAAAGCGGAGAATTAATATATTATCTTGATGAGGAAGGCAAATATCTGCTGGAAGAAATTCAAAGTAATAACGTTTGGATAGGAACAGCCAATGATGCTGAACCCTCCAGCGATAATGCGATTTTAAGAATAGAGGAGACGAATGAGGCGTTGCTTAAAAAAAATTGTCTTTATTCTTATTTGGTTAATGCCGGGAAAATTGAAGCAGCGGAGAATCTTCTTAAAAATTTGAGTGCCAGTGATGTTGTTTTTTTCTTGGATGCAGATGGAAAAAGTGTTCCTGCCTTCAACATTAAAAAAGTCCATCAGATCTTGCCAGATGAGTGCCTTAAGGAAATATACCTTAAAAAGTCCGGGTATCTGCGGACTGAAAACGGCGAAGAACCAGTTTATCATGTACATAAAAAAGGCAACATTCTTATGGAGGGAATTTATGATTCTTGTGCGTGGGTTGCGGGCAATAAATTTAAAGAGATCAACTTTAAAAATATTTCAACTAATTTTTTAAGCTATTTTTTACCTGTTTTTTTACCGCTAGTTTTATTTTTATCCAGCTTATATTTATTGGCCAGCCCTTTTTTATATAAATTCAGCGGATTAATTTTTGGTTTTTTAATGTTTTCTGCCGGCGCGGGGATTTTGCTGGGGTTATTTTATACAGTTGAAAATGTAAAGATATTGCTTGGGCATAAACCGGTTGGTTTCGGAGCGGGAGAAGAAATTGATAAGTTAACCAGCCAGGAAAAGTTAGCGTTAATTAAATTGGCAGATCAGTCTTATGAAGGCCCGGGGAATAAAATTAAACCTAGTTTTATTCATGCTGTCGCTAAAATTTTTAGCTTAAGAGGCTTTATTCTTATCTTGGCAGGTGGATTGGCTACGTTTGCCCTTTTTGGCTTAACCAATTGGTTTACTTTGGTTCTTGGGGCGTTATTTGCCACAATGGTTCCGTATTTGTTTTCTGTAATTTATAATTTTATTTATTCATACGTTGACCACTATAAATTCCGTAGTGAGTTTATCAAGCAATATTTAAATGATAAGAGAATTCAGAATACATTAGTAGAAGACCTGGCGAAGGTTAAGCCAACACCCAAATTTCTTCTGCCTTTTGTGAATTTATGGGGCAGCTTAACTTTACGGTTTCCTGTGCTTACCGGTTTGGCAGTTTTTATCCTCGTAAAGGTGCAAATTATTTTCTGGGCCAATATAGTTGGCTTGGCAATTTTGCCATTTATCGGTATTGATATTGCTAATTATTCATTGCTTGCCGGTTTTTACTCATTTGCTGAAGGAATAAAGTGGGAGTGGGGATATGCGTTTAGCCTTAATTTAATGAATATTTTTAGCAATCTAGGAATTGTTTTTACCTTAGGGGACCTTGTTAGATTGGCTTTAATTGCTTTAAGCCTCGGAGTACTGACTTTACCCGGCCAGCTTAGAAAATTTGGGTTGATTTCATTTTGTGCGATTATAATAAATATTCTTTTTGCTCCAGCTGCTGCGGGTATTTGTTTTTATTTTTTTCCGATTATTTGGCTTCTTTCTTTTAAATCTATAAGCTTTAGTAAATTTAAAGAAATCGTAGCTTACAATTTATATAAATTTTGGAACAATTTTATTCATGTTTGGCTTATCGTTGCTATAATAGGAACAATATCTCCTTGGAATATATCGAATATTTCGATGCAGGTTCCCGGGATTAACTATCCTCAGAAGCTACATAGTTATGCCGGCGGCAAAGGAGATGTAGCTGTTTGGCAGAAAGCTAATTTGCTTTATCAAAAAATGAAAATCAATCCGGAATCAATATCAGGGATGGATATTGGCGAGGATGAGTTAGAGCTATTGTTGGAGCAGTTTAAGGTAGTTGATAATACGAGTATCCAAGAAATAACAAAATTTAGATTAAATGTTTTTGAAGGCCATAAGACTGGTATTGTTTTTATGGAGGATTCCGATAGGCCATTTGTCAGGCAATTTTGTATTTTTATTTTAGGTCAGATGAATACTCCGCGCGCTCAGGAGATTATTAGTCAGTATTTAGATGACAGGGATAGTGATGTGCGAACAATGGCAATAGTTTGTCAAAGTAAGAATGGCGATAAGAAAGCAATTTCTTTATTAGGTAAGTCATCATTCTATCATGGTGGATGGGCACAACAGCAAGCGATTCTTAATTTATCTGGCTTAGATCTTCCATGGGCAACTAGTTTTCTTTTAAGCAATTTGCGAACCTACTCATATTCAGATGTTCGTTATACTGCGGTGGCAGCATTAGTAGACAAAATCGATCGGGTAGAAGTAAAAAATGCTTTTATAAATTTATTAAAGTCTGATCCGAGTTCTCAAGTTAGAAGACAAGTAGCCTTTAGTTTAAGTGATATTAATGACTTGAAAATTAAAAATGCACTTACAATTGCTCTAGATGATACAGATCCACAGGTAAAAGAAGCGGCGATTTTATCTTTAGCTCCTCAGGCTGATATTAAAATTATGGAGAAAATAAAACCATTTTTATCTGATTCTAATTTAACTTTGCAGAAAGCTGCAATATTATCTGTAGGATCTAGGTTGAATGATTTTCCTAATAATTTAAGTCTTTTGGTGCCAGGTTTAATTAATAAGGATTTAGAAATTCGCGCAACTACCATTTCAGTTTTAGGCCCAAGCATAAATAAATTTCCAGAATTAAAGCAACCATTTTTGGATATTGCTAAGAATAATACTCAGCCGATCGAATTTCGACAGGATTCAATTACTTATTTATCTAAATTAGAAACACCGGAGATAAAAACTTTTCTCGTCGATAATTTAAATGACTCTGATTGGAAGATCCGCCAGCCAGCGGTTTTTGGCTTGGGTAATTTTAAAAGTCCGGAGATTCCGGAGCTGCTTAAGCCTTTAGTTAAGGATTCTGCCTGGCAAGTCCGAGAAAGTACAGCTATTTCTTTAGGAAAATATGATAAACCTGATATTGTTAAGTCGTTAGTGCCTTTATTGAGAGATAACAATACTTCCGTTCGGCAAGCTGCTATTCTGTCTTTAGGGGATAAGGTTAAATTATATTCTCAGTTAACTGATGAGTTTACCAACATCTTAAAGACCGATGATGATTCTTGGAATAGGCAACTTTCTGCTTTTTCTCTGCAAAGTATAAATACACCAAAAGTTACAGAATTAAAGCCATTAATTCAGCAGAATGTTTCGGGAGTAAGGGTGGCGATTATAAGTCCTGGGATTGATGATTTTGACCCGAGAACTCCAGGGAGAGCATTAGATCAGGATATTACGAAGGATTGGCAATTGAGGAAGATATTGGAATTAGGGGGAGTAAAGGTTATTGAGCACCGTTGGCCCGGGAGACTATGGGAGATGTCTGCGATTCAACGCGCTTTTGATGCTACTGAACTTAAAGGTTTGAGTCTTGCTGGAGAAAAGGGTAGTGTATTAAATATTGGTTATAGCGCTGGTAATATTGTAAATGAACGTTTATCCGCACACATTAAGCCAGGGATGAACACGCCGATTGCAGGAGCGATTAAAGAGGGGAGGATTAAGATAGTTAGTCTGAATTCACCTTCTGTGTATGATTTTTCCAAGATAGATCCTGGTTGGAAGAATTTTTGGGCTGGAAATGATCTGTTTTCGTGGCCTTCAGAAGCAATTAGTTTAAATAAATATGATATTAAATATAATTATTATCCAGATGTAGTAAGGGATGTTAGAGAATTGCATTCTGGTTATAAAGATCCGAGAGTTATTTCTGATATTGTTCACCAGGCGTTTCCTAATTTATCTATGCCTCAGTTAGATAAGATGCTCACACAGCAAAATACGTCCAGCTGGAAATATTTTCCGACAAATGGTTCTTGGCCGAGTCAATATAACTTTAAGAGTGTAGCACCTACGGACTATTGGAAGCAACAACAGTTTCAGCAGTCTAATTTTACGTCGCCTAAATATTTACCACCACCGAGCGATCTTTTTAAGATGCAACCACCGATAAATAGGTATCAGTCTCCACAACAGTATCAGCGACCAGCATTGCAACCCCAGTCACCTTTGCATCAACCAGTACCAAAATATAATCCACCACCCTCAGTTAATTTTAATAGAAAATAGGAGAAAAAAATGAAAAAACCGGTTAGTTTATGGATGTTTGGAATAGGAGGAATAATTACGGATATTCTCGGGGGAGGACTTTTATTCTTGATGTTGTATATGCCAGTCGGAGCTTATTTTATGGTTCAACTTTTGGTTGTTACATGTTTGTTAATATTATTGCTGGTAATGTCGACTGTTGCTTTGTTTAAGCTAAAAAAATGGGGTAAAAATATTTTTGTTGTCCTAACGTTAATATTAAACATTGTTTTAATTTGGGGTTTATTGCATTTTTCTTTAATGAGCATATTTGTAATTATTTTCATCTTTTGTTTTATGGTTTATTTTTTAAAACCAGAGGTAAGGAAGTTATTTGATAGTTAGATTATTGATATTACTAACAATTTAGGGTTGCTACTGAGATCCATGGAATTACCGAAATGAAATGGGTAAAATAAAGTTGTTGATTTGTTTAGTGGGGGGTACATAAGTTATGACAACTAAAAATAATTCAAATTTAATTTGTTGGTTTGTGGTTATTTTTATCGGAGTAATGTTCTTTTGTGTTTTTTTAATTTTTAAAGGAAAGTTTATCGGGGATGTGAATAATGGCCTGGTTCCAAAGGCTACATTTTTTCCTATAGAAAAATCACTTATAAATGGATATAGGATTACTCCTATTAAATGGCGTTCATTAAATGCAAAGCAGAAATTAAGATTTGTTGTAGAAGGGTTAAAAGAGATAGGAGAGCAAGAGGGATATGTTTTAAGAAGAGGGGCTAATGTAAACGAGGTAACTAGCACTTTAGATAAAACAGTACAATTATTTGCACTCGGTGGAGTTAATAATACAGTTATAAATATTTTATTTGGTTCTTTAAGTAGTAACGGTGGGTTGGTTTGCGATAGTAATTTTGTTAAAAAGAAAAATAAGATTACGGGCATATTAAATGATTTGTCAATTTCTACTGTGGATTTATTTAAAACCTATAGTGGATATACAAGTTTTTATAAAAAAGATAATGATTGGTTTATGGGTAAAAATCCTCCTAGTGTCGGAGAAATTTGTGAATATGTTATCTATAGTAAATATACTACTTTTCCAAGTGGATTTGTTATGCTTTCGAGTAATTATCCGTTGAATTTTATTTATAAAATTAAATCGATTGAAGAGATTAATTCTTTTTTTGATGATTACGGTTTTGATGCTCATTACTATGAAGTTACTTTTGAGCCAATAGAGCGAAAAGAGTAATTTAGTCCAAAATAGTTTTAAAAAGTTTTTAATATATTTGTTGAATTATTTAACAAATTGGAGGATAATATATGCATAAGTTAACTTGGCTCAGTAAGTTAGAACTGGGAGAAAAACATGGATGAACGTAGGACTATGCCTAGATGGCAGATCAATCATGAGGCAGAGTTAACTTTTGAAAATGGTGTCCGGGCTATTCTTTGCACTGTAGAGGACATCAGTTTAGGCGGTATGTGTATATCTCTAAAAAGAAATTTATTTGATGATGTTTTTTCAAATTTTAAGCTAGTTTTGTCCGCAAATTTTGAATTAGATGTTAACGCTCAGGTTAGTTGGCGTGATCAGTCGTATGAAAAAAATATTTACGGCCTTTCATTTAATAGGGTTGAAGAGACGGTAAGAGAAAAGATTGAGGAATATGTTAAGAATAATTTTCCGGAGCTTTTAGTTAAACAATGGTGGAAAGGCGCATAGATGGGGCAGCGTAGAAGATTAGCCAGATGGCAGATGAACCAGGCAGCTATTCTTAAACTGGAAAAGGCACCTAGTCAGGCCGAAGTGGCTTGGCCTTTAATGGCCAGAGCTACTAAGGAGATACTTTGCCAAATTAGAGATATTAATTGTGTTGGGGCGAGAATCACCTTAAATACAAAATTACCTGAGGATGTAGCGCTTAATATAAGTTTACGGATCTCCGAGAATTGTACAATTGCTGCTGAAATCTGGATTGCCTGGCATAAAGTTGTTAATGGTGTCAACCACTATGGTTTCTGTTTTAATAAAATAGCCGATGCTGATAAAGAGAAAATTTATAGATTTATTGATATGTTTTACCCAAATGAGCCGCAGCATGAATTGTTACTGGGGGCTGTTGGTGATGAAAACGAGGAAGGAGGTGACGATTTGAATGATCATCGGGTATTTGAAAGATTTAGGAAGCAATTTTCTGCGCGATTTATGGGTTTGAATGGAAAAGAAGGAGAAGCTCAAACTTTTGATGTAAGTGCAAAAGGTTTGGGTTTGTCGACTACCGATGAGCTGGAAACAAAGACTTCTTTAGAGATTTGGTTAGATGTTCCCGGGAGCACTGATCCGGTGTATACAAGAGGACAAGTCGTCTGGTCAAGATTATCGGAAGTAATGGGTTGGCAAACAGGTGTGGAGCTGGAGAGGGCTGACCTTATGGGGATTTCTCGTTTGTTGCGTGCTTAATTTAGCGGGTAAAAATTAACAAAAAACTTGACCTGTTGGTCAAAATATGTTAAATTTTAATATTGCGTCTTTTTATAATCTATTCCCTACGGGATAAATCTCCCACGACAAACGGAAGGAGTATAAGGATGTTGTTTAAGAATGTGCTTTTGGGTGTTTTTGTATGTTTTTCAGTTTTAGGTTGCTCAGACCAGAAACTTGATTCAAAACCCTCCGTTGTTATCTGGCATTGGATGACTGACCGCGATGTAACCTTCCAGGAATTAGCAAAAAAATATGAAACTTTAACTGGGGTCAAAGTAAATTTTGAGCTTTATGCTCCATCAGATGCTTATTCTCAGAAGATTCGAGCTGCTGCCCAAGGTATGAATCTCCCGGATGTTTTTGGGATTTTGGGGGAAAAAAGGGATTTTGCCTCTTTTATTAAGGCCGGACATATTCTGGATCTTGCTCCCTATATGGAAGCAAATAATAGCAGTTGGAAAAATAGCTTTTTCCCCAAGGCTTTAGCTTTAAATGAATTTACTCCAGACAATAGTTATGGAATAAACCCTGGAGTATTTGGGGTGCCAATAGATATTATGACTATTCAAATGGTCTATAATAAAAAACTTTTTACTCAATTAGGCTTAAATCCTAATCGCCCTCCTAAGAGCTTGAAGGAGTTCTTAGATATTGGGCCTAAGATTCAAGCCGCCGGAATGCAGGGTTTGGTTTCGGGATGGGGTGAGGTTTGGATGATTGATTGTTTGGCAAATAATTATGCTTTTAATATTATGGGTAAAGATAAAGTTTTGGCTACAATCAGAGGTGAAGTTGCCTATACTGATCCGGATTGGATTGAAGTATTCTCTGTTTTTAAACAAATGAAAGACTCCGGTATTTTGGCTCAAGGTTTGGTAACGATGATTAATAAGAGTGCGGAACAGCTTCTTGCTAATGAGAAAGCGGTATTTGGCTTTAATGGTTCATGGTGCGTAAATGTTTATAAGGGAATGAATCCCGGCCTTGAATACGGGGCAATGCTTCCGCCACAGGCGTCTGAGAAGTATCCTACATCTATTTGGGGCGGGGCAGGCTCTTCTTTTATGGTTAATGCACGCTCTAAGAATAAGGAAGAAGCAGTTAAATTTTTAATTTGGTTAACCGATCAGGATCAGCAGGCGTATTTGGCTCAGGCTACAAATAATTTGCCGGCTAATAAAAACAGTTTATCTAAAATTCCTGAGGTGATGGCTCAGTTTGCCCGCGGCATGGATTATGCCACCCATCCGAATGTTTGGGGAGTTTCGGAGTTTTCTTTAGTCATTGAAGCTTTTGACCGCGGAATCCAATCAATTATCATCGGTGAAAAAACTCCCGAAGCTGTGGCTAAAGAAGTTCAGGCAATTAAGGAACGTGAATTAGCTAGGAAAAAAGCGCAATAATGAAAATTAAAAATACGTTAGAAAATTATATTTTCATCCTACCGGCAGTAGTAATATTTTCTATATTTTATATCATTCCGTTCATCTGGGTTTTTCAGTTAGGCCTTTTTGATTGGGATGGCATTTCTTTTACCAAGGTGTTCGTTGGCCTGCAAAATTTTAAAGAAATATTCTTCCAGGACAAAAATTGGTGGCAGTCAATGTGGAATGCCGGTTACATTACTTTGATTGCCTTAACTTTTCAAAATATCTTAGCCTTCATGCTCGCCTGGGCGTGCGACCGTGAAATTAAAATGAAGAATTTTTACCGGGTAATTTTTTTCATTCCTCCGGTTTTATCCGAAGTAGTAGTCGGCATGGCTTGGCGTTTTATTATTAACGATATTGATGGGGCAAATGTAATTAACCGTACACTTACTCAAATTGGTTTACCGAATTTAGTGCATAATTGGTTATCAGATCCGAACACCGCTTTATCGACGGTTGCCGTGGTCCACTGTTGGAAGGGCTTTGGTTGGGGGTTTCTTATATTTTTAGCCGGACTGCAAACTATTCCGCGTGAGCTTTATGAAGCTGCGCGCGTAGACGGAGCAAGTGCCTGGCAGTCGTTTAAGAATATAACCTTGCCCTTAATGATTCCCATTATGGTTTTGGTAGTTATTCTTACAGTATTAGGTACCATGCAGGTGTTTGTGCTGATTGTTAGTCTTGTTGGCGGTGAATTTGCCGGGCATACTTCAGTGCCGGTCTTAAGGATACTTGCTTCGATGCGCGGATCTTCACGTTTTGGCTATGCTTGTGCACAGGGGATAACTTTCGGGCTGGTATTAATTATAATTTCTTTTATTCAGTACCGCTTTTCTAAGAAAGGCCAGTAATTAAAGATGAAACATGTAATTTATTATAAAAGTAAGAAAATTATTCTTAATACTCTGATTCATATTTTTTTAATTAGTGTTGCCATAACCTGCCTTTATCCGTTGCTCTGGATGATCTCTTCCAGCCTTAAAACCCAAGATATGATTTTTAAAGATATATCTTTGATTCCGCATCAGTTCCGCTTAGAGAATTATGTTTTAGCCTGGAGAGAGGGAGGGTTTGGGCGTAATTTTTTAAATAGTATTGTTTACACTGTTTCGGTTGTGTTTGGGATAGTGATTATTTCTTCGATGGCTGCTTATGCCTTTAGCCGCTTGAAGTTTGTAGGCAGCAAGTTTTTATTTATTTTGTTTATGGCCGCAATGATGATTCCTATTCCGGGCAGTTTCGTTGCTCTGTATGTTTTATTAAATAAACTGCATTTAAGAAATACTCCCATCGGCTATATTTTGTGTATGATTAACGTGGGTTTATCAACCAGCATATTTTTACTTAAAACTTTTTTTGATAAAATGCCCAAAGAGCTTGAAGATGCCGCGCGTATTGACGGTTGTTCTAAAATCGGGATTTGGTGGCATGTTGCTTTGCCGCTGGCTAAACCGGTGTTGGCAGTAGTCATTGTTTTAAATGCCTTGACTGTATGGAATGAGTATATTTTAGCTTTAATTATTTTTGATAACCGTAAATTTATGCCGCTTCAGGTGGCCTTGCAGTCTTTCCAGGGTGAATTTGTCACCAACTATCCGTTATTAATGGCAGGCTTGACTATTACTGCTCTGCCAATTATTTTAGTATATCTATTTATGCAGAAATATATTATTAAGGGTGTTACGCAGGGAGCAGTGGTCGGGTAGAATGAAGCTTAAATTTATAAAGCCAGTTTTAGTCTTGATGATAGCCTGCCAGGCTGCTGTCTTATCAGCTGCGGAACCTGTTCCTCCTGCGCCTAAGCCTTCTTCCGGAGAGTTAACTAATCAAGCTTGGATTGCTCATGGTAAACGGGATGTTGAGTCTACAAACAAATATACTCAACAGTGTATTGATTTGTATAAGGATCAGGCAGAAAAAGAGCAATTATCCTTATCGGCATTACCTAAAAATAAAAAAGAAATTGAAGCAGTGCAAATATTAAATGATGTGACCACTTGTTATTTTATCCAGGCCGAGAGCCTGATGCGTCAGGAAAAAATCGAAGAAGCTAAAAAAATATTTAAATTAATTATCGATAAGTATGCTTATGGCCAGGCCTGGGATCCTCGGGGATGGTTCTGGTCGGTAAAAACTGCTGCCGAGCAAAGCATTAAGAAAATTGAAACCGGCTCAATTGAGATTGAGCAGAAGAAAAAAGTCAGCCAGTTGGTTACAAAATTAGTTTTGTTTGACCCGGGCAAGGAAGATTTTGTTGATTATGCAAAATACGGTGAATTTAAAAATATTGGAACTAAAGATTATGCTTATGTTATCGTTGATCAAAAAGGTTTAATTGAAGCGGTAGGGGAAGGGGTTTATCCTAATAACAGCGCAGTCAGGAAGAATCCGATTTTTAAGCAGGTAATTAAAGATAAGCGTTTAGAGGGGGATGTTTGGGATTTTCTTTATTCTCCCGATCAAGAAGCAGCATTTGTTAAATGGACGACTTCCAGTGAACCCCAGGGAGTAAAATTATACGGTACGGGTTTGGTTTTAGAAAAAGCCGGATTGATTACTCAGGCGATCAAGTGTTATTATTCGATTGTGGTTAATTTTGGCGGCAGCTACGGATGGACTTATTGGCATACTCCCTGGTATGTCGGCCAGGCGGCACTTGCAAAAATAAATTTTCTTTTAGAGCGTAATCCGCAATTAGGCTATAAATTAGCAGGTGCGAAGATTGATATCTTAAATGGTTTTGATAATGATATTGCTAATGATGTTGCGTTAGTCGACCCGGGGAAATTTGTAAAAGTTGATATCGGCAAAGAAGCGGCTAAGGTCAAACCGACAGCTGAATCTGTAGGCATTAAAAAGAAAGTTGGAATCGGTCGGGTGCGTTTGGTGCAGTACAATAACGATGACTGGCAATTATTGGTAAGCGATAAGCCGTATATCATTAAAGCTGTTACTTATGCCCCTACTAAAGTAGGGCAGTCGCCGGATGATGGAACTCAGCAGAACTGGATGGAAGAAGACCTGAATAAGAATGGGAAAATTGATGGGCCATTTGATGCCTTTGTAGATAAGAACAGGAATAATGTTCAGGATGCTGATGAGTTAGCCGTCGGAGACTTTAAATTGATGCAGGATATGGGGGTCAATACTATACGCCTTTATCATCATCCTTTAAAAGTAAATAAAGAATTAATGCGTGATATGTATAATAATTATGGTATACGTGTGATTATGGGGGATTTCTTAGGCAAATATGCTATTGGTTCCGGCGCTGCTTGGAATCCCGGCACGGATTATAATAATGAAGAGCACAAAAAAAACATGCTTGAGTCGGCAAAGAAGATGGTTAATGAATTTAAGGATGAGCCTTATATTTTATTTTGGCTTTTGGGTAACGAAAATGTTTATGGATATGCTTGTAATGCTAATGAGCAGCCGGAAGTATTTTTTAAGTTTGCCAATGAAGTTGCCCGGGTAATTAAATCTATTGATCCGGATCATCCGGTAGCTATATGCAGTGGGGATATTTTATTTTTAGATAAATTTGGAAAGTACGCCCCGGATATAGATATTTTTGGTACTAATGCTTATCGCGGAGAATATGGTTTCGGGGCTTTTTGGAGGCAAGTAAAAGAACAGTCAGGAAAGCCTGCTTTTATTACGGAATTTGGCTGTCCATCTTATGCTGAAGGAAAAACTATTGATGAAGCTGAGGAGCTGCAGGCGCAGTATCATTTAGGATCTTGGGGTGATATTGCCAATAGCATGGCTTTTGAAAACGGGGCAGGTAATGCTTTGGGCGGAGTTGCTTTTGAATGGCTGGATGAGTGGTGGAAGGCATATGAACCGGCAATCCATGATACTAAGGGGTTGTGGACCGGCCCATTCCCTGACGGCTATATGCATGAAGAATGGCTGGGTGTGTGCGGGCAGGGCGATGGAAAGCAGAGCCCATTTTTACGCCAATTGCGCAAAGCTTATTATATGTATCAAAAAAAGTGGAAATAAGCAGGAATAACAAAAGGGGAGGTGTAGTATGAAAAAGTTGTCAGTAATATTATTGGCTTTAAGTCTTTTGGTTCCGGCAATTGCCGCAGCTGAAGAAAAAGCCGCAGGCCCTAAGGAATTTGTGATCTTCTTGGATAAGAATGCCAAGGAAAATCATTATATTCCTTCCGGCTGGATGGGTGATTATGGCGATGTTAAAATGAATGACCAGGCAGCGGAAAATCCACATGCCGGAACAACCAGTATTCAATTTATTTACAGTGCCAAGAAGTCACAGAATCAAGGTTGGGCGGGAGTTTATTGGCAGAATCCATCAAATAACTGGGGAAATAAAAAAGGCGGATTTGATTTAACCGGTATGACTAAACTTACTTTCTGGGCTCGCGGAGCTAAAGGCGGCGAAGTAATTCAGAAAGTCATCATTGGTGGAATTAAAGGGACATATCCTGATACTGTATCGGTTGAGATGGGCCCAATTGAATTAACTGATGCCTGGAAACAATATACGGTTAATTTGGTCGGTAAGGATCTTTCCTATCTTAATGGTGCTTTTGGTTGGACGACTACTGCAGATTTAAATCCTAGTGGAGCTACTTTTTATATTGATGATATAAAATTTGAAGCTGACCAGAATTTAAAAGCTGAGAACAAAAAACAATTCGATATGCCATTTTATATTTACGCCGATCGTTCATCGGCAGCTAATCATTTTATTCCATCAGGCTGGATGGGTGATTTTGGCTATAAAATTGGATAGTGCTTCAAAAGAAGATGCGTATTTAGGCGATACTTGTGTTAAGATAATCTATAGTGGGAAAGCTACTCAGGGTGCGCGCTGGGCTGGAATTTTCTGGCAGAATCCGGCAAATAACTGGGGTAATATTGATGCCGGGTTTGATCTTTCCAAAGCGGTCAAGCTTACTTTTTGGGCACGCGGAGCTAAAGGCGGAGAGCGTGTTGAAGAGTTTAAGGTTGGCGGTATTATGGGAGAATTCTCGGATTCAGATAGCGCAACTATTGGGCCGGTTATTTTGAATAAAGAATGGACGCAATATACAATCGACTTAAAAGGCAAGGATCTGACTTATGTTATCGGTGGGTTTGCCTGGTCGGCTAATGTTGACAATAACCCGGAAGGCGCTACATTCTATCTGGATGAAATTAAGTTCGAATAAAATAAATAGAAAAGATCGGCAGTCTAGGGCTGCAGGCTGCAGGCATTTTTTGCCTGTAGCCTGCAGCTTTTTGTTTATCTTGATTTTATCTGCCTGTCAACCTAAACCAGGCGTTCATATTCAGAAATTAAAGAATCAGCATTACCGGCTTATGGTCAACGCCAAGCCGTATATTGTCAAGGGGGTTTGTTATAATCCAATTCCTATCGGCTCTAACCATGAGTATGATTGGTGGAGCGATCCAAATAAGCCGTGGATTGTCGACGGTAAGCTGATGCAGGAGATGGGGGTCAATACCATTCGCCTTTATCAAGTACATCAAGATTCTAACGAGGTAAAACAAGTAATTCGGGATTTATATAATTTATATGGAATACGTACGCTTCTTGGTGACTGGTTAGGTTTTTGGGAGTATCCCTGTCCTTTTTATGGTGATAAAAAATTTCAGGATAAAGTAAAAAAACAAGTGTTAGAAATGATCAGCCTATATAAAGATGAACCGGGCGTATTGGGATGGATTTTGGGGAATGAAAATAATTATTCTTGTCTGGGGCATGTAAATCCATGGACCAGCCCAGTGGTTGATCTTGAAATAGATCCTCAGAAACAGAAAAAAATGCGCGAGCAAATTTACTATTCTTTTGTGAATGATATTTCTAAGGAAATCCATAAAATTGATGCGAATCATCCTGTTGGGCTTGGCAATGGAGAGTTAGTCGGGTTGGATTCTGCTAATAAATTCTGCCAGGATGTTGATTTTGTAGCTTGCATAATTTATCGCGGGAAAACTTTCGGCAATCTTTTTAAATCTTTAAGGATGACTTTTGATAAACCGATTCTTTTAGCGGAGTTTGGCGCGGATTGTTATGATGCGTATTTAAAAAAAGATGAACAGAGCATGCAGGCGTTTTTCTTGCAATCACAGTGGAGTCAGATCTACGAAAATTTAGCTGGTAATAAACTCGGTGAAGGTAATTGTATTGGCGGGGCAATTTTTGAATGGACTGATGAGTGGTGGAAACATAATTCCGATAATCCGGAGACCTGGAAAATACATGATACTGAGGCTGGCTGGAGTAATGGAAGCTATTATTTTGATATTCGTGCAGAAAAAAATATGAATATGAATGAAGAGTGGTTTGGTATTGTGGCACTGGAAGAGGTTCCCGGTGAAACCGGTCAGTTGATAAACAAGCGTATACCGCGTAAAGCTTATTATGTAATACGGGAGTTTTGGAAAAATCCGGTAACAAAAAAAGTACATAAAAAGAAGGTTCACTAAGGCATCCGGAGCTATGTTTTAGCAAAATACCAATCGGTATTGCGCTGGTATCGTGAACATACATGAGGAGGAGTTATGTCAGTTTTAAGATTTGGAGTGTTTTTTTTAAGTTTAATACTATTCCCGTCTTTTGTTTTTTCTGCTACACCATCCACTTGTGCAAATATTGAAGAGATTAAGTCAAAATATTTTGCGCAAAATCAATACAATGAATTTATTGACGAGCTTAATAATTTTAAAAGTCAGGATAATCAAATTCTTCCCTGTCTTGATTATTATAAAGCCCTTGGCCGTTACCAGCAGCTTAAATATCTGGAAGAGAAGCAATCTTGGGATGATTATTTTGCTAATGGTAATGTTTATCGGGAGCAGATTGTTGAAAACACAAAGAAAGTCCTTGAACAGGTTTCCAGTAGCAGTTCTTTAAAATTGAAAAGCAGGCTTTTGCTTTGGCAATTTCACCATGACCAGCAGGATGCTTTTAACGATCAGGCGTTAGTTGATTTAATGGCTGAATTAGATGCTTATGCTAAGGAAGCAAGTGATCCGGTATTGATTAAGGATATAGCAGATAAACTTTCTGCTTATGAAGAAAAGTCAAAAGCCAAATTAGCTTATAAACTTTATGTTGATAAGCTGGTTGCCGGCCAGATAACCGAAGCTCAATTAAAAAAAATAGCCGCTGATTTCTATAAAGACGGCAATTTGGAATTAAGTATGGATATTTATGATGTCTATATCGAGAAGATTTCGAAAACCCTTGCTCCTGAAAAATTTATACAAGAGCTGTTTGAAATTGCCAGCCTTTTTGTCTATAAACCGCAGGGTTTTTTTGATATGGGATATGCAGAAAATATTTATTCAAAAATAGAAGCGTTGAAGCAGGATAATGCTTTTAATCAGGAATCAATCTATCTGCGTGCCTTTAACTTAGAAAAGTTCAGGGATTATAAGAAAGCAGCAGAACTTTATGCGCAATTAATTAAGAATTACCCGGGTACAAAACATTATGATGAAGCTGTCTATAAAATTGCCATGATTAATGCCTATGCACTGGCAGATTTAGTTAAAGCCAAGGAATATTTTGGTATACTTGCGGTTAAGGCTACTTTCAGTCCTCATGTTATCTCTAGCATCTATCAATTAGGTCTCCTTGCGCAATGGGGAGGGGATTTGAAGCCGGCCCAGGATTATTATAATCAATTGTTAAAAAAATCCGCTGATAATTATGTCTCAATAACAGCCGATGCTAAAGAAAGGCTGAAAGAGATCGAGGAGAACAAACCGTTAAGCCATAACTTAAAAACTTTTCTGGATTTGTCCTCGAATAGTAATAATGCGCTGATTGAAGTTGGTAAGACAGAGTTAAAAGTTTCTAATTATATATTAGAGAAAAACCAAAAATTTACGATTTCTTCTTTAATAAGCATGCCGCAGAGCGGATGCAATCAAGTTCAATTGCAGTATTTGTGGAGTGGCCAGTTAGGTGGATCCAGCCTGGGGGCAGAGGAAGGTGACTTTGAGGGGGCTTATTCCGATGCCGGAACAAAAGCAGTGAATATAATTATAATTTCGCCAGCTGGCGCTATTGACCGTTCGTTCGTAATGATCGATGTTTATTAATTCTTGAAAATACTTGACTTAAGTACTCTTTAGTAGTATAAATAAGACAAATAATTTAACTTTTTAGAAATAAAAAAGATTTTATCTTATGCACTTTTTAGATCTGCAAAAAGAAGCATTTAGCGAAAAAGAAAAACGTAATATTGAGATACTTGGTTTACTCAGAAAACGCGGGCCAATAAGCCGTCCGGATATTTCGCAGGAGATGGGGATAAATATAGTCAGCATCTCTAATTATGTGGATGGTTTTATTAAGAGCAGCTTAGTTTATGAAAAGGAGTTGGATGTATCTGAGGGCGGCAGGCGCCCAGTATTATTAGATTTAAATCCGCGCGCCGGATATGCTATCGGCGTAGGTTTGAATTTAATGAATATGGTCGGTTTGCTGGTGGATTTAAAAGGCAATATCATTACTAAAACTCAGATTGCTTTGCCTCAATCTTCAGTCAAGGAAGTTTCTGAGTGCCTTTTAGGAATTGTGCGTGAAATTTTAAGGCGCTCTAAGGGGTATGTTGAAAATATAAAAGGTATTGGCGTAGGAGTTGCCGGATTAATAAATAAAAAAGACGGTTCAGTCCATTGGCCGCAAAAGATGGATCATTATTATTCCTATGCTTCAGTTGAGCTGCCATTAAGAGGATTAATCGAAAAGGAATTTAATCTGCCGGCTTTAATTGAAAATGACGCAACGAGTGCTTGCAGCGGCGAGCATTGGTTGGGCTTAGAAGGTTATAAAAATGTTCTTTATATGTTCTCTGGAGTTGGCTGCGGGATCATGATTAACGGTGAGCTTTATCGCGGCGCTCAGGGGTATGCCGGAGAGGTAAGCGTTTATAACTATAAAGAACAGGATCTTTTCAGCTGCGAAAGCGGATTACCTTGTTTTATCAAACGTTGGGATATGGACCTGGGGATTGTTGATGAATTAAAAACAATCTTGCTGCGGGAAAAAGACAAATCGGTTGAATTTTTTCGTGCCGCTTCAACAAATATTGAAAGCCTGGATTTAAAGAGTATTTTTAAAGCTGCTCGTTTAAAAAATGAATTAGCTTTAGAGGTTTTAGGAAAAGCAGCTAAAAGGTTAGGCATTAAAATTGCTTTTTTAGTTAACCTGCTTAATCCGCAAATAGTAGTTATTGGCGGGGGTTTTGAAGAATCGGGCGAAGAGTTTTTAAATAAAGTAAGAAGTGTAGTTGCAGATTGGGCTTTTCGGGAAGCTACCTCTGAATTAAAGATAGTTTATTCTCAACTAAGAGAAAATGCCGTAGCCATGGGCGCGGCGAGCTTAGTTTTAGAAAGAGTATTCGCCCAATTATAGGGGGGGTTATGGAGCAGAAGACGAAATTTATTATTATCGGCCTGGTAATTTTTTCTGTTGCGTGCCTTTTTCTTTTTATACAAGTAACCAGCCAGCATCAGACTCTACTTAGGGAAAGTAATGATTTAAAGGCCGAGAATACAACTCTTCTTAATAAGACAAGACAGCTTGAAAATGATTTAAGAGAAAATCAAGGTAGGATTGATTCACTTAAGGCTGAAAGAGATAAAGGCGCCCAAGAGCTTAATGAATTACAAGATAAGCTTAATTTGGTAAGTAAATCCAGGAATGAATTAATTGAAAAGTTAAAGACTCAAGCTCAGCAGCAGCCAGCACCTATTGTCCAGCAGCAGGCAGCGCCTGTTGTTGTACCTGAAAATACCGATGCTTACTGGGGAGAGATACTTAAGGCCAAAACTGATTTAGAGATGCAGTTGTCCAGCGTACGAACTGAATTGAGGAGCCTGCAAATCAGTAATGAATCGTTGCAGAGAGGCAAAAGTGTTTTAGAGTTGGATATTAATAATCTGCGCAACGAAAAGAAAGACCTCTTAAGGCAGTTGGATTATAATCAGAAGCTTTTAGACAGTATGTCACAGGAAGTGGTGCGTGAAAGAAATGATAAGGTGGCAATTCAGGATAATTTTAAAACAATCCGGGCTCAGAACGACGTGCTTACCCGTCAGCTAAAGAGCTTAAATGGCCGTAAAGAAGTTTTAGATAAAAAAGTTCAAGATCTTTCCGAAGGAAAATCAACAATCGAGAAACGTTTAAATGAAATGGAGACAATGCTTACGGATAAGATTTCTCAGGTTGATACGCTTAAGAATGAATTAGATGCGATAAAAAGTAACAAGCCTGAGGCTGCTAGTGAGAAGAAAAAGGAGGCTGTTGAGCTTCCGGCAATCGTAGTTCGTTCTTCACCTTCTTTGGGAAAAGACAAAGTAGCAATTCCAGTGTATGCCGGTAGAATTTTAGCAGTAAACGCCGATAGCAATTTTGTGGTTATAGATTTAGGTACTTCTGCCGGCATTAAGGTTGGGGATAAGTTTGATGTTTATCGTGCGGCAAAAATCATTGGCTCAATTATAGTGATTCAGGCCAGAAACAATATATCTGCCTGCGACATTAAAAAGATAAGCACGACGTTAAGAATCGGCGACAATATTAAGTAGTTTTTTTATAAATCACCATGACTCGTACTAAAAAATTTCCCTCTAAAAATATATCGATCGTTGATGTCGCCCGCGCAAGCGGCGTGTCGATTACTACTGTTTCCCGGGTGATTAATAAAGTTGGTACAGTAAAAGAATCTAACCGCATTAAAGTATCTAACGCCGTCAAAGATTTAAAATTTCAGCCGTCTATTTTTGCTCAGCGCCTGGCTACTGGCAAAAGCAATGTTGTAGCTTTAGTTATCCCCCGTTACGAAGGGGTGTTTTATTCATTTTATGCCCTGGAGCTTATTCGCGGCGTAGGGACAATGTGTGAAAATTTAAAATTGGACCTGCTTTTGCATTTAACCGATGCCCGTACGCCATTATCTTTGCGCGGAGTAGGCGGGATAATTTTTTCTGATATTATCGGCAATCGTGCGCAGTTAGAAGATAGTTTATCGAAGAATATTCCGAGCGTAGTAATTAATTATTATGTCGAGGATTTAGATGTTTCATG
>JBAYMG010000019.1:0-26627 GCA_041663665.1 Candidatus Omnitrophota bacterium
AAGCTCATCATTAGAAAACCAACAGCGGGAACTAATTGAAAAGCTCATGGAGAAATTGGCCAGCGCCCAGACAGTTTCGCAGGTTGAGGATGTGCTTTCGGCGATTAATCAGGAGATGAATACTATAAGTAAAAAGGATAGTCCTAAAGATTTGAATAAGATAAAAGAGCTTGTCCAACAAGCAGCTGATGTTAAGAAAATGCTTATTCTTGAAAAAGACAGCTATGACTTAAGAAAAAAAATTGAAACTTTAAAGAGTACGCTGCCGCAAGAAGCGGCTTCTTTGGAGGAGAATTTAGATAAAATGAGAGAGAGTAAAACCAAGCAGGATTTATTAGAAAATGCAAACAGTTTGGATGAATCATTGCAGCTTAAACAGCTTGAGAAAGAAGCTAAGCCTATAGAATTATCCAAAGCATCAGAAAATACGAATAAGGAGCAGCAATTAAAATTATACCTATTGCCTGAGTATGTTGTTTTGCCGCTTAATTCTGATATCCGTTTGAAAAGCGTATCAGTGTATAATAATTTTATTAGAGAAATGGGCCCTGAATTAGAGTGGGTTTCAACGAATCCGACGGTGGCCTTTGTTGATCAAAGTGGTTTAGTTAAAAGTATCGCTGTGGGTGAAGCTCGGATAATCTCCCGCTATAGAGGTGCAGTAAGTGATAGTTGTAAGGTTGTTGTAGTCGGGGCAATCCTTAATTCAGAGGTTGTCCGGATCAAAGACGAATTAAAGGAATAGCGAATTGATGAGAAGAAAAACATTTTGTTTAGTATTATTCCTGGGGCTCTTTTTTTGTTCCGTGTTTGGTTATGCTCAGCAGGGGTATAAGGAAAAGTTAACTGCGGATGGAAAAGTTGTCCTCGGATTAAGCCAAGCGGAGGCGTTTAATAAATACGGCAGCCCCTCATTGGCCAAAGATAACTTGTGGTATTATGACACTCCGGAAAAGTTTTATGTATTTTTGTCTAAGCCGCTTGAAGTTTTCCTTTATCCCCGGTTTTGTAAGGGCTATGTCGGTGCCCCTTTAGAGTTAAAAATTTTAGCCGGGACTACGGAAATGAACGATGTGGCAGCACAGTCTGAGTTATTTTTTAGCCAGCCGGGTAATTTTAACGTAGCCGGAAATAATGTTTTGTTGCCTAGAAAAGTTGGTGAATATCAGGTTATGGCTAAATACAATGGCGTTTATAGCAATACTTGTTTTATTTCTATAGTTGCTAAAAATGAAAAAACAGAAGAAGGCGCTCCGGTCAGTATTGACATTTTTCCTTATAAGCCTTATACAAATGTGAACACCAAAATTGATTTTTGTGCTTTTGGAACATTTGTCAGCATCGGCCAGTATAGTATAAGGGATATAAGCGGTGAAGCTCAGTGGTTTGTGGAGCGAAACGGTATAATTTCGAAACTTAAAAATTCAAGTGTTGTTTTAGACTCCGCGGGAAGGGCTAAAGTATTTTGTACCTATAGAGGAGGGAAAAGCCTTCCTCAGGATATTGAGGTAGGAGATGCATCAATTGAGCTTTATCATTATTTAAAGCAAATAGCTATTATTCCTGCTTATGTTTCTGTGCCCGATCAGGCAAAAATAAATTTCCATGTTTTTGCCAGCTATGGAGATAACCGTGTAGGGGAGGTAACCACAAAAGTAAAATGGAGCATTTCGGATAAATCAATTTTAAAAAGAGAATCTGATAATATTTTTGCCGCTAATTCTGTTGGGATAACGCAATTGCAGGCGAGTTTAGGCACTACGCAAAGTTTGCCTGCTAAAGTCGCAGTTTCTCCTCCTCCAATGTATGAGGAGAAAGAAAAAAAAGATAAAAATGAACAGGAAATAAGAGAACAGAATCAGCCTCTGGGGGATTTATTGCAAGATATCAGGAATGATATTAAGGATTTAAAGATTAAGGTTGCCAAGGAAGATAGATTCAGGTATTTAAAAATAATTCCTGATTATTGTGATATCCGAGTGGGAGAAGAGAAGCAGCTTTCTGTTTTTGGTGTTAAACAAAATAATACTGAAGAAGATATAACTATATTAGGTAAATGGCGCAGCCTTGATGAGAATATGGCTACGGTTAAAGCCGGTTTGGTTAAGGCTGTAGCTACGGGAGAAACCAAGGTTTGTTTCCAATTTCAAGACATAAAAACCGAATGTGTCGGAGTCATTGTTAGGGAGCCAAAGTTAATTTCGCTAACGGTGCTGCCTTTGTATTTGAAAATTGCTATTGGTGAAGAGGGGCAATTAAAGGCCGAAGGTTCTTTTGGGGATTCCTCGCGCAAGGACCTGACCGCATTAGTTTCTTGGATATTTGATAAACCCTCCATTGTTAAGATAGATAAAGGAAAGGTGGCGCCAATCAGGGCAGGTAAAACAAAGATATATGCACAGTATTCGGAAGTTCAGAGCTCCCAGGTAGATGTGGAGGTAATCAAGGAAAAATACTGGTTGATAAAATTAATCGCTAAAATTTTGTTTATTATATTTCTAATTCTATTCATACTTTATGTTTATCTTTATATAGTAACTGAACAAAACAAAGCAAGCATTCTTAAGCTTTACAATGATCCGAGAGCTTTTGTAGTTGCTCTTTATGGCAACCTTAATAAGGTGATGGCCATTTTTAATGAGCAGCAGAAATTTTATACTCCGCCTTTATTTTTAGCAATCCTGATAGATAAAAAATATGGCATAAGCAGTAATTTGTTTTTTAAGTTTACACAACATTTTGAAGAGGCTAAATATAGTAATCATTTTTTATCTCAAGATGAATCGGCAATAGCGCTAGAGAATTATAATCAAATTTTAAAATTAATCGGGTCCCAAAATAAAAAAACAAAAAACATATCTAATTACCTTAAAGCGTTGTTTAGTAAAACACCTTTGATCATTAATAGAACAGGGGGGCTAAGTAAGGGTGGATAAAATCTCGGTATTTAAAAAAGTATTATTACTATGGTTTTAATTTTTTTGTTAGCAATTTTTATCCGGCCTTTTATTTCCACGTTAGCCTTTCCCGTTTTAGACCTTATTTATTCTACCGGGTTGTTGATTTTTCTGGTTACCTGCCTAATCTATAAGAAAATTAAATTTTTAATCCCTCGCGTCTTATTTGCTCCGGTTATTTTATTTATTTTTGCCTTATTGGTATCTGTAATTTTTTCTCAGAATAAAATAAATAGCTTAGAGCAGCTCCCTAAATATATAATTGCGGTTTTATTATTTTTAGTTGCCTCCGTTTTATCAGAAAAAGAAAAAAAATTAACTGTGCAAACAATTGTTTGGTCAGGGTTAGTTGTCAGCCTTTTAGCAATATATCAATATTATTTTGGTTTCCAACACGTTTTAAATTATCTATTAAATAATAAATTTTCTTTGCCGTTTGCTTTGGATTATCTTCAGAGCAAAAGAGTTTTTGCCCCATTTGTTACTCCGGGTATTCTCGGCGGGTACCTGGCTATGGTTATCCCGCTGTTTTTAATTAATAAAAAACTGGTTTGGTTGGTCTTGCCTGTATTTTTTGCTCTATGGCTGACAATGTCTCTGGGGGCATTTTTGAGTTTGTTTTTTACCGGGGTTTTGTTTTTTTGTATAAAGGGAGAATTCAAGTGGAGATATGCTTCAAGTTTTATGGGATTGCTGATAGCTATAATCATTATTTTTATCCTTCGTTCCCAGGTGTCAAGAGAACATGTCCATCCGGTATTCTCGGCATCGATGAGATTAAACTATTGGAAGGAAACTTTAGAAATAATCAAGGCTCATCCGTTGGTAGGAATAGGCTTGGGCAATTTTAATTTAATCCTGAGCCGTTATGCCCATAATTCTTATCTGCAATTTTGGGCGGAAACGGGATTATTGGGTTTGTGCCCTTTCCTTTGGATTGTATTTATTATTATTAAATTTAATCTTAAAAATTTAAAACAGCTATTTTATAATAATCAGACTACTTGTTTACTAGCCTCAAGTATTATATTTTTAGTTCATAATTTTTCAGATTTTACTTTTTTCCTTCCGGAAGTTGCTTTCATTTGGTGGGTAATTTTAGGTTTAATTATTGCCTAAGATTGCCAATGCGTTGGCAATCTTTTTTTAAAAGTGTAATTGCAAAACAGGACTAGTTAAAAAATCCATTATTGGAGAGTGTTGCAAAAATGCCTAAAATTAACCTTCTTTATATTGTCACTAAGCTGGAATTGGGAGGGGCCCAGAAACAATTATTAAGCTTGATTGAAGGTTTAGATAAAAAGAAATACAATATTTTTTTGTTCACTGCCAAAGATGGTTTATTGATTGATGCGGCACTCTCTATCTGCAATTTAAATGTGCACAGATCAACTTTTTTAGAGCGTTCGATTAATCCAATAAAAGATTTACTGGCCTTGATTGAAATATCCGGTTTTATTAAAAAGAATAAAATTCAAATAGTCCATACCCATAGTTCTAAGGCTGGGATTCTAGGGCGCTTTGCCGCTAGGTTAGCAAAAACTCCAGTTATTATCCATACTGTCCATGGCTGGAGTTTTCATGACTATCAGCCTGCTCTAGCCAGTTATTTTTATCTGATCTTGGAAAAAATATCTGCTTGTTTTACCAGTAAAATAATTGTGGTTTCTAATTTTGATAGAATTAAAGGATTAAAAAATTCTATCGGGCAGGAAAAATCATATACTTTAATCAGATACGGTATAGATGCCAGCCGGTTTAAGAGTAGGGAAAAACTTGGAAACTTTAAAAAATCTTTGGGAATAAAAGATTCTGATTTGGCAGTAGGGATGATTGCCTGCTTTAAGCCTCAAAAATCTCCTTTGGATTTTATAAAATTAGCTAAAGCAATTAAAGTAAATTTTTCCAATGTTAAGTTTATTTTAGTCGGTGATGGGCAGTTGCGCGTAAAAATTTGTGCTTTAATTAAGGAGTTCGATTTAGAAAATCAGGTTATTTTAACCGGTTGGCGCAATGATGTGCCCCAGATTTTATCTAGTTTGGATGTTTTTGTGCTTACTTCTCGGTGGGAAGGTTTGCCAATTGTAATTTTGGAGGCAATGGCTGTGGGAGTTCCTTTTGTGGCTACGGATACCGGTGGAATCAAGGAGATTGCTGAAAACTTAAAGTCAGGTTATTTGGTTATGTGTGCTGATTTGTTATCTATGCAAGCTAAGCTTGAGGAGCTATTAAGTAATCCTCAGCGTAGGAGGGAGTTTGTAACGGCGTCTGAAGCTATTATTAATTCCGGCGAGTTTGATTTAAGCAAAATGGTTATGGATACGGAGAGATTGTATTCTGATTTATTAAATGCCTGGCAAAAAGCTTAAAATATTTGAACTGATGTGGGCATCGATTTAAAACCTTTTCTGCTTGAGGGCAAGTTCTGATTTTCCTTAAAAAGATGTTGACTGGCTAACGAGCATTGTTATACTAGTAATAAATGGAATGAGGGGTTAATTTTTAACAAATGCCTATAAAATTTAGAAATGGGAACAACCGGTAGGCATAAAGGACTTGGGTTGAGATTAGCGCAAGGGGGGGGGAGAATAGATGATTAAAAAGATAATTAAGTCAGTAAAAGTGATTGTTGGATTAGCAGTTGCTATACCAATGGCCTGTATTCTATTAGGAAGCGGTTTTCAAAATAGCCCCTCCGGAGATAATTCTGCTATTACTCCTGCAGATAAGCCTGTTATTATTCCTAAAGATAACACGATCGTGGAAGCCAGGCCTGCACCTGATTATCAGGAAGCTATGGGATTAAAATCTGAAGCGGAAAAAGATGCAAAGGTTGGCAAATGGGACAATGCTATAAATCAATATAAATCAGTTTTGGATAAACTCCAGGTAATTAGAAAAGAGTTCCCGGAATGGGAAACTGCTAAATTAGATGAAGAATACTTAGTGTGTCAGGAAAGAGCGGATTTATTAGCAGCGACGGTTTTGTCGATTTCGGCGCTTGGGTATTATGAGAAGAGAGAATATGATAATGCGTTTGCGGCGTATACTCAAATTGTTGAAAAATATGGGGAAAAATTTAAGAGTTATCCACTGGTTGCTGGTGCCTGGTCTCATTTGGGGCATATTAACAGGATTAAAAATAATTATGAAGAAGCGCTTAAAGACTACGATATTGTTTTAGCCCAGTATTCAGGAGCACAATTCCAGCATATTATTACTAATAGCCAGGTTGGTGAGGCTGCTGTTTACCAGATGATGGGTAAATATGATGAGGCTGATAAGTTGTTACAGAAGGCGATGGCTGATAACCCATCTTTTGCTGAAAACTTTCAAATTGTACTTGAAGTCTTGCCGGTTAAGTCCTGGGGAGAATTAGGGGGAACTTTTTCGATAATCTATGAGTTCTTAAGTACTACCATGTCTGAAGAAGAATTCCGCAGATCAATTATTCAAGCAAAACCCAGTTTGGAGAATGATGTGTTTGCTTTTATAGGTTTGCGGTTCCAATTAAGAGGCAAAATAGATGAAGCAAAAAATTATTATCAAAAATGTATGAATAATTCCTCGAAGAAGGGAAGTGTTGGTTATAAGTTGGCTATAGCGGCATTACGAAAATTGGGAAGCTAAACAAAAAGAGTTTACGGAATAAATTCCTTAAGCTTTAATTTTGGAGGGGCAGATGGATTTATTAAAAAAAAGTTTTCGAAAAAGTTTATCGATTATATCCCGCCTGGTTGGCGAAGAAGTAATTATCGTCCCTACCGTTGGCAAGAAGCAGGATTTAAAAAAAATTTATGCTGTTTCCGGCAGTGGTGTACGTATTTGGAGCCTGCTTGACGGAAAAAGATCCCTGAAAGTTATCAGGAATATATTGATTAAAGAATTTGATGTTTTGCCTGATAAATTGGAAAAAGATTTAGTTTCGATTATCGGCGAGTTGGTTGATAAAAAATTCATCGAGGCTATTTAAGATAAATACTTAAATTATGGAGGTGCATAATTATGGAGATCACCCATAAACATAAAATTAAACGGGGAACCAAGAAGTTGGCATATAAAGAACCAGCGCTGAAAGAAACGCGGTTAGATACGCCAGAAGCGACAAATTATCTTGCGGCTATATTTGTTGGTACGGCTTTAGCGGGTTGCACTCCGGCTAAGTCTTAAGTAATATCATCTTTAAGATACACTGCAGTTTTTAAGAGGTCACAGCTTGCGGTTAGTTATTTAATTTGCTTTGAGTGCGAGAAAAGTTCTATTCTGCTTTTCGGCTTGCTTACTAAGTAGAGGGAGAACGAAAATGAAGCAGAAAAGAAACTTAACTTTTAAATCTCAAATTAATTTTAAAATTTCCGGTATTAATATCCGCCTGGTTTCTTCAGATCCTGCAAAAAGTTTTCTATTAAATCCGAGCGATAAAAATTTTATCCGGACATGCGTCCGGCCGGATATAAATATTCGTATTTACTATAATAATATCCCGAAGATCAAGTTTACCCGCAGAAATTTTCTTGCTCAAGTCGATGACTGGTGGAGTTTTCATAGAGTGAATGGGAAAAAAGTATTTTCTCTTCCGCGGGTAGAATACAGGAAAAGGGATTTTGCTGTAACCCATAAGAAAATATCGATTACCCAGGGTCAGCCTAAGATTACCACTTCCAGGGAGCCCTCCGATTTTAATTCTCGCAACACTTTACTTCCTTTGCCCCGCCGTTTGGCTATTTTTGATTCGGATTTTAAAAAAGGGGATATTTATATTGATATTCCTAAATCATCATTAAGGGTGCCTAATCCTCTAGAGTATCCTTTGATGTTCCTTGTGTTATCGGAGCTGCTTCATTTGGAAGAGGGGATAATCCTTCACGCCTGTGGGGTTATTAAAAATAATAACCAGTGTTATTTGTTTTTGGGCCACTCCGGTGATGGAAAATCGACCATGGCTAATTTATGGAAGAAAGATGCGGTTGTTCTTAATGATGACCGTGTTCCGATACGCAAGATAGGCAACAACTTTTTTGCTTATGCTATTCCGGGATTCAACAATCAAAAAAGCTCTGCTGATTTAACCAAAGGAGTAAAAATAACCGGGATATTTTTCTTGCTCAAAGATAATAAGAATGAAATCAAGCGTTTAAATAGTATGCAGTCATTTGCTAAGCTCGTGGCTTATACTCCTGCAGTTGCTTGGGATGATGTAATGTTTAAAAAGGATATAAATTTATTAAAACAAATAGCCGGGATTGTCCCCTGCTCTTTATTGCATTTCCGCCCGGGTAATGAAATTATAGAGATGCTTTTAAAGTATAGATAACTTAGTTTCAATTTGTACCAACTGGATTATTAGCATATGCAAATAACTCTTGTAAATTCTAATTTTATAGAACAAATTACTCCTAACTTTATGCTTAATCTTGAGGCAGGGTTATTGTCTCTGGGGGGAGTTTTAGTCAAGGCAAACTATGAGGTTAATGTTGTTAACTTATCTCAGCTGATCAAAGATAAAAAACTAATAACTGATGCGTTATTTTGTAGTAATGCTGCTAAGTTTATACTTAAACAAGGTTCAGACATCTTGGGTTTTAATAGCCGTTGTGATACCTATCCGATAACTTTGAATATCGCCCGCCAATGTAAACAGTCCAATCCTAAAAGTGTTATTATCATTGGAGGCCCCCAGGCAACCTTCACAGACTATGAGACTTTAGAGAAATTTTCTTTTGTGGATGTAGTTGTCAGAGGAGAAGGAGAGTTGACCATTCTGGAATTGATGAATCGATTAAAGGAGCATCGGGGTTTTGAAGGGATTCCTGGAGTAACCTATCGGGAGAATGGCAAGATAATTAAAAATAAACCAAGAGAGCTAATCAAAGATTTGAATTCTTTGCCGCTTCCGGCGTATTCCTTGCTTAAGGGGTATCAGCCTGCTCCGGACGAGCTTAAGGAAGGATGGGCATACATAGCTATAGGAAGAGGTTGCCCTTATAATTGCACATTCTGTTCTACTGGCAGATTATGGCAGAGATATTACCGTTTAAAGAGCCCGGGGAAGATAATTGAAGAAGTAGTCTATTTGCAGAAAAAATATGGTATTCGCAGGTTTTATCTTGGTCATGATAATCTTTTTACCAATAAAGAAGATGTTAAAAAAATAGCTAAGCTTTTATTGCAGAAGAAAATAAATATTGAATGGACCTGCAGCTCCAGAATTGATTCTATTGATGCGGAATTATTAAAAACCGCAGCTTCTTCCGGATGCAAAAGGATATTTTTTGGCGTCGAATCCGGGTCGCCTAAAATGCAGAAGATCATTAAGAAGAACATAAAACCACAGGCAGTGCTAGCGGTAATTGAGGAATGCCGGAAATTTAATATTTTTGTGATTCTATCTTTTATCATGGGTTTTCCTGAAGAGCGAGAAAAGGATATTAATGCGACTTTGGAGTTAGCGATGAAAAGCCGGGTTTCGGGAAATTGTTATCCTTACATTCGTCCGCTCACCCCCATAGCCGGCACAGAGCTTTTTCTGAAGAATAGAAAGAGATTGAGCTTAAGAGATTCGTGGAGCAATTTATATTTAATCGGCAGCTTAATAAGAAAATCCAAGTGGAGTATGGGCCTGATTAAAAAATATCCCTCTATGTTTAGTAATTTTTATTCTATTAAGCCTAAATATCTTCCTGTGTATTTGCCTTATGAGACGGTAACTTTATTTTCTACGCTTATTTGTGCTTACCCAAGGTCTATATATATTGTTTTAGAGGAACTTAAATTAAAACCTTTAGCGCTCATGGATAAATTTAGAAAATGGGCAAAGGTTAAGAAGATAATTTTTAAGGGCAAAATGAAATCACCCGGTTATCGTCAGACTTTAAAATATTTTCCTGTATTTCTGAAAGATTTATATAACAATGACCGGCTATTTCGAGGATTGCAATATATTATGAATTGTGAAAAACAAAATTGTGACCGTGTTCATGCTAAAATAACGGATTAAATTCATTAAAGCAGATGTTATATTCAAGTATCGCTAAAGATAAAATAGGTAATCTCAGGGTCCCTCTTTATGTTGTTTGGAGCTTAACTTATCGATGTAATCAGCGTTGCTTGTATTGTGGAATATGGAAATCTAAGATTAGGGAGTTGAGTACTAAAAATGTTTTTTCGATATTAGACCAATTGTCTTCTTTGGGGACGAAAGTGATCTGTTTTTCCGGCGGGGAGCCCCTTTTAAGGGATGATTTAGGAAAAATCATAGAGTATGCTCACAAGAAAAGTATTCCCCATATCGATATAAATTCTAATGGGGCTTTAGTCGAGAAAAAAATAAAAGAGATTAATAGTATTCGAATGCTTTGCCTTACTTTTGACGGTCCCGAGGCAATGCATGATCGGTTTAGGGGGAAAGGGTCCTATCAGAAAGTTCTTCAAGCCGTTGAGGCGGCAAAGAAGAACAAGATAGCAGTATATTTTCGCACAGTTTTAACAAAATTTAACTTGAAGTATATTGAAGAAATATTAGCCCTGGCTAATAAATTAAAAGTGAAAGTTATCTTTCAGCCGGTCACTTTGACAACTTATGGGACTAATTGTCAGCATGATTTAGTTGCTCCTGATAAACAGCTGCGCGAAGCTTTAGGGGGATTGCTGTTAGAAAAAGAGAAAGGGAATGCGGCGATCAATAGCCCGGAGGAAGTATTAAAGTATCTCATCCGATGGCCAAAAACAAAAAGAGTGCACTGTCTCTCTGAGAAAACGCTTTTTCATCTTGGGCCGGATGGAAAATTTTTTCCTTGTGGGTGGGGCCGTGATTTAAAAACAATAGCAAGAAAAGATGCCTGTAAATTAGGTGTCTGGAGGGCACTGAAAGAGTTACCTGCGAACAATTGCCGCGGATGTAATAATACCTCAAGCCTTGAATTTATCTCTCGTTTAGCGCCTCTTCTAAAAAGTAAATTTGATTTTAACAAGGATTCATTTCCAAAAAGTTTTTAAATAAATTTAATGAAATTGATAGTAAAAAATTCTAATCTGCGGCCAAGATATTTTGCTCTGCAATGGCACCTTACGGAAAGATGTAATTGGCATTGTCAGCATTGTTACCAGGAAGAAAACCACACAAAAAAAGAGCTGCCGCTTCAAGATTTAGTTAATATCTTTAGGCAGTATTTGAGGTTAATAAAATACTTTGGCACTTTGGGTCCTGCCCGTACAAGGTTAGTACTCACCGGAGGTGAGCCTCTATTGCGGGATGACCTTTTTTTGTTTCTCGAAAAGATTTATAAGTATAATAAATATTATTCGTTAGCTTTACTTTCCAACGGCTCATTGATTACCGATGATAATGCCGCTAGGTTAAAAGCATTAGGGGTTAAGATATTCCAGGTGAGCTTAGAGGGGCTAGAGGAAAATAACGATGCGATAAGAGGGAAAGGGGCGTTTCAGAAGACAATCAAAGCGATTGAAATATTAGTTAAGCTTAAGGTTAATGTAGTGGTATGTTTGACTCTGACTGAAAATAATATTTCTGATGTTCCGAAGTTGGTTTGCTTATGTGAAAAAATCGGTGTTTCCCAATTAGGTTTAAGGAGGTTTGTTACTATTGGCAGGGCGGATGGAATAAAAGATTGTTTTCTTACTCCTTCGAGATTGAAAAAATTTTATTTATATTTAGAGCAAGAACGAAAAAGGCTGCAAAAAAGAAAAAGCAAATTAAGATTAATCGGCGGGTGTGATGAGAGTATTTTTTGCCAAGAATTAAAGCGCCCTTTGATTAATTGCGGTGTAACTGAAGGCAGGATACTGACAGTTCTTTCGGATGGACAAGTAGTTCCCTGCCGGCGGCTGCCGATAAAAGTCGGTAATGCCTTAGAGAACAATCTAAGGCATATCTATTATACTTCGGGCAAATTAAAACAACTGAGGAATTTGAATAATATTTTCAAGCCTTGCCAGGAATGTTCCTATTTTGACAATTGTTTGTCAGGCGCCAGGTGTATTTCTTATGCCTACTTTGGCCGGTTTTCTTCACCTGATCCGCAATGCTGGAAAATGTTTAAGAGTTTACCAGATCCAAAATTATTAAGAAATAAAATTGATACGATAAAAAGAAAAGAGCGAGTCCATTTTACTCTTTTACCCCATTTATTTCGACAGATTGATAAGCAAAATTAGAAAACTTACTATGGTATGAGAGATTTTAACGGATCAGGCGATAAAATAGGTAATGTAGAAAATTCAACAAAGCAAAAGTTGATTATTGTCCAAGTTAAAGGCAAAAGCATGCACCCTGCTTTGCAGAATGGCGATATGTTTGTTGCAAGACATACCGAAACAAATAAAATTATTCCCGGGGATATTATTATTTATCAAAATATATTCGGGGATAGAATTGTCCATCGGGTAATCGAGAAAGGCATAAAAGAAGGAAAAATTATATTTTTAATTAAAGGTGATAATAGCTGCTTAGCTAGTGAATATGTCTATGCCGGGCAGATTTTAGGTAGAGGCATATTTATAAAGAGAATGGGCCAAGATATTAGAATTGATAGCGGACCGGAGAGGCTAAAAATAGCCCAGGCCAAGCATTCAGCTTTTTGCGGTATTAAGTATATCTTTAGGCATCAATTATTAGGAGGCTTGATTCGCGCATTACAAGGGCTTAAAATGTATCGTTCTCTGGTTATGCGTCTTATCAAAACCAGCAGAGTCAGTTATCGGGCTGCTACGCCTTCTGATGCGTTATCACTTGAGTATTTTTATAGGCGTTATTATTGGCCTGTCCGGGCAAAAATTGTTAATGAAATTTCCGAAGCTTCTTTTTATGCCGGTAGGTTTTGTTTTTTAGCCCAAAGGCAAGATAAGATTATTGGTTGTGTGTTTATCCAGCGGCGTTCAAACGGGCTAAGGGCGGATGGCAAATGGCAGATTTATGGATTTTTTATGGATTGGCGGTTTCGTTCTATTGGCATAGAGAATGAATTGCTAAAGTTAGCTATAGCTGAAGTTGAAAAGTCAGGCATTAATCCGGTTACTATTCTAGTGCCTAAAAAAGATGCGTTTGCAGTTCATTTCTTCCGAAATTTATGCGGGGCTGCTGTGTTTTCAGAGATTGATCCCGGTATAAAAATATTTATCTGGGATTTAAGTCAGAAGAAAATATGATACAAGATAACTTAGAAAATTCAAAAATACCGTTGCTTATTAGTTGGGCGGTTACGCATAGATGTACTCAGCGTTGCCGATATTGTAAAATTTGGAAATTACCGTGCAGCGAATTAAATACAAAACAAGCCTTTTCTATTATCGATCAGCTTTCTGAATTAGGGACGATTTTGATTTGTTTTTCCGGCGGAGAGCCGCTTGTGCGGGAAGATATTGGCGATATCTTGGGTTATACGTATAAAAAGAAAATAACTTTTGATATCAGCTCTAACGGTTTTTTAGTTAAACAAAGAATAAAGCAGATTAAAAATGCACGTTTAATTGTTTTAAGTTTAGATGGGCCTCAGGTTATTCACGATAAAATAAGGGGAGAGGGTTCTTATCTTGAAGTAATAGAAGCAGCAGCTTTGCTGCGTAAGCAGAATATACCGGTTTATTTTCGGACAGTCCTATCTAAAATGAATCTAGGCAGTTTAGATGATATTTTAAAGTTATCACGCCGGATGGGAATTCAGATTATGTTTCAACCTGCTACTAGTACGTATTATGGCAGCAGCCGACAAAATCAATTTGCGCCGGTTGTCCAAGACTATAGAAAAGTAATTGATAGGTTAATAATGAAAAAGGAAAATGGGGAGCAATGTATCCATAATTCTCTTAAAGTGTTAAAGTATTTAAGAAGATGGCCTTTGGCAGCTTCAATACCCTGCGTTTCAGGGAGGGTATTTTTTCATATCTTTCCTGACGGGAGAATATCCGGTTGTATTTGGGGTAAAAACCCAAAACATATCAAGGCCAAGAGCGGTTTGGTCTTAGGAATAGAGAAAGCAATTGCATCAATACCAATAGATAAATGTGCAGGCTGCTGGGATGCTGCAGCATGTAATTTTAATTTCACTTTTTCCCAAGCGAGCAAAGATTTTAAAAGCCTGACAAAAAATATGCCTACTGATATTTAATTAAGCCTATGGACTCAAAAATAGCTAAGTTCGTTCAACTGGGGAAAATTAATCTTGCCGGAAAAAATATTATTAAATTTCTAGTCGAAGATATATCTTACCACCGACTTTTGCTTCCTAAAGATATAATCACTATTGAAGAAATAGGCGGTAATGGGATAAAACAAGGTGATTTTATATTTGGCTATAATGTGGCTTCTCAGCAAGGGGTATTTCAGGTAATTGAAAAAAGAATTGAAAAAAATGAGTTAATTTTTATCCTTAGAGAAGAATATAAGTTTTATTTTGATGGTAAAATGCACTCAGACCAGCTAATTGGGAGGTTGATTTCGATAAACAGGGGACAAGGTGATATAAAAGTTAATACCTTTGAGTTTTTCCTTAAAAATAAAATAGAGCTAGGTTTAATCTTGTTGAAAAGAAAGGTTATTAAGATAATTAAATCAATTCAACTTTCAATAATTTTCAGTCGTTTTGTAAAAATGTTTCATTTTAAGACTAAATTTATCTACCGTATTGCAAATATCAATGATGTTGAGAATATTGCCAGGCTGCTTAGATGGCACTATTGGCCGATGTCTTTAAGGGATATACGTAAAAGGATTTACAGTCTTTTTACTGAAGCAGAAGGTAAGCAATATTGTTTTATTGCTTGCAGGAATAATGCTATTGCTGGTATTATAATTACTAAAGAGAAATATTCTAATGATACGCATAACCCTTTTTGGTATTTAGATATGCTTTATATCGGTTTTTTCTATCGTTACTTAGGACTGAGCGCAGAATTTAGCCTGTTTGTTTTGTGCTATGGAGTTAGAAAGAACATTACTGAGTTTATCGGGGTAAGCACCAAAGGTATACGGCCATACTCGGAAAATTTATTTAAGAAGATAAATTTAGATAAGGTGGGTTCAGTTACTATTAGTGAAGAATCTAATCCTGCTTCCAGTAAATTTTTTCATAAACGCTTAAGCTATACCATAAAAATAACGCAACGCGATAAACTATTAAAATATCAATTACCGGGATTACGATGAAATTAAAATTAATTCTTCCTAAATCCGAGAAAAGTTTTATTAATGACCATCGGCCGATTAAGGAGTTTATGGATAGTAAGGTATGGTTTGCTCCTTCATCTTTACCGTTAATTGCCGCTTTAACTCCTGAAGGTATCGAGGTTAGTATTACCGATGAGAATGTCGAACCCATAGATTTTAATGAAAAGATAGATTTAGTGGGTATTTCTGCTTTTACTTCATTGGCTGTGCGAGCTTATGAAATAGCCGATAATTTTAAAAATAAAGGTGTTAAGGTGGTTTTAGGTGGCATTCATCCTTCGGTTTTGCCTGAGGAGGCGATTCTTCATGCAGATGCTGTTGTCATCGGTGAAGCTGAAAATGTTTGGGCTCAGCTGATTAATGATTTTTTAAATGGGAAGCTCGGGAGATTTTATCAGTCATCGACCCGGGCAGATTTAAAAAAGCTGTTAATTCCCAGGTGGGATTTATTAAAATTGAATTCATATCGGGCATTTTTGATACAAACTACCCGGGGCTGTCCATTTAATTGCTCTTTTTGTTCGGTGAAAGCTTTTTTTGGCGATGAATACCGGTTTAAACCAATTGAAAATGTAATCCAAGAGATAAAGGCTTTACAGGATTTAGGCCATAAGGGCAACTTTTTTTTCGTAGATGATAATTTTGCCGCTAATGTAAAACGCACAGAAGAGCTTTTGCTGGCACTTAAAAAGCTAAAGATTAACAATTGGACAACTCAAATATCAATTAATACCGATGAGCGAATCTTAAAGTTAATGGCAGATTGTGGTTGCAGCCACGTAGTTATCGGCCTGGAGTCAGTATCTCAGAAGACTGTAGATTCTATGAATAAGGGGACAGTTAATAGGGTAGAATACTATAGTAAGATTATAAAGAAAATTCATTCTTATGGGATTGGGGTTGTGGCTAGTTTTATTGCCGGGCATGATTCCGATGATATCAATGTATTTGATGAGATAAAAAATTTTGCTTATAACAATAATATCGAATTTCCTTTAGTAAGTATTCTTACCCCTTATCCCGGTACGGACATCGCCAAACAACTTCGGAAAGATGGCAGAATTTCTTGTAGTGATTGGCGAAATTATGACAGCGCCACGGTTTGTTTCAGGCCAAATTCTTTATCAAGCGAAGAATTAGGTTATTGTGGAAATAAAATAAATAAAGAATTCTATGAATATGGGAATCTTTACTTTCGATTGAGTAAATCATGGGGGAAAGGCATATTGACAAAGAAAATAAATTTAATCAGCTATTTTTTTAACAAAAAGAGATTAAAATTTTCATTATCGGCCCTTAGGCTAAGGGACAAGAGAAGAGCCTGGTTTATTCTTAAGAGCTTATGGCGGATACCCAGCCCAAAATTTTACACTATTTTCTTGGGCTTAACTTTATATGATATTCTTTATGACCATACGTTACAAAAACCGGCTAATAACCGGTTAAAAAGGGAAAATGGATTACGCAATTAAAACTGTCGGCTTAACTAAAATTTTTTCGCAAAATAACCTGCCAAAATTTTTGTTAGGCCGGTCAAAAGGAGTAGAGGTTAATCTAGCAGTTAATAATATTAATCTTCAGATTAATCGTGGTCAAGTGTTTGGTTTAATCGGGCCCAATGGCGCCGGCAAGTCCACGTTAATGAGGATGTTATGTTGTCTTATTTTACCTTCTAAGGGGTCAGCCCAAGTAGCCGGATACGATATATTGCGGGAAGAAAGACAAATTAAGAGCTCCATTGGTTTAGTTGGCGGTGAGGAGCGCAGCTTCTACTGGAGGTTGACCGGAAGGCAGAACCTTGATTTTTTCGCCAGCCTTTACAATATCCCGGCTCAAAAAGCTAAATTAAAAATAGATAGTTTGTTAGATTTGCTAGAGATAGAAAACCCGGATAAAAAATTTCAAGAATATTCTACGGGTACCAAACAGAGACTGGCTATTTCTAGGAGCTTGCTGAATGATCCTAAAATACTATTTATGGATGAACCGACGAAAAGCTTAGATGTTTGGTGCGCACAGAAATTAAGATCATTTATCAAAGATAAGCTTGTGAAACAGCAGAAGGTGACTGTTTTCCTTGCTACTCATAATTTGGAAGAAGCGGAATATCTCTGCGATCGTACCGCCTTGATGGTTAACGGTGAAATTAGAAGTTGCGGCTTAATGGAGGATATCCGTAAGGATATCTTGGCATGTTCATCTCCAATTTAAGAGCATTTATAAAAAAGAATTTTCTCATTAATATAAGTTACCGGCTTTCTTTCATACTTAATCTTGCCGGCGTAATTGCTTCTGTTTTGACTTTTTATCTGATTACTAAAATGTTTGGCCAAGGTATTAATCCATATCTGAAAGAGTATAAGGGGGGCTATTTTCCTTATGTTTTGATAGGTTTAGCTTTTTATAATTACCTGTCATTATCCTTAAGGGCTTTTTCGGTTAGCTTAAGAGAGGAACAGTTGACGGGGACTTTGGAAGCGATATTTCTTACTCCGGTTAAGGTCTCGACATTAATCATTTGTCTGCCTTGTTGGGATTTTATCTTCAATTCATTGAATGCCTTTTTTTGTTTATTATTTGGAATATATTTTTTGGGAGTAAAGTTAGTCAGCCCAAATTTTTTTGCAGTTTTGATAATTATAGTGTTGACTGTGATTTCTTCTATTAGTATTGGTATAATCTCGGGGGCTTTTATTATGATTTTTAAAAGAGGAGACCCGATTATTTGGCTGGTTAATTTAGTTTCCGGAATTTTTGGTGGAGTATATTTCCCCGCCGTTCTTTTGCCAAAAAAACTGCATTTTGTTTCTAATCTTCTGCCGATTACTTATTCATTGGAAGCATTAAGGAGCGCTTTGCTTAAAGGTTATGGCGTAAAGGAGCTTTTACCGGGGATATTTATTTTGATAGCTTTTTGTGTAGTATTATTACCGGCTAGTATTTTAATCTTTAAGTTTGCGGTAAGAATGACAAAGGCAACTGGAAGTTTGGCTCATTATTAAAATTAGAGTGAAAGAGATGTAATACTTATTTAACCTTTGCCTTAAGTAATCTTATGCTGCTAACAAAATTTAAGACTTTTTTATACCTGTTCCTTCTCTGGGCCGGGATTTTAGCTAATAATTTTGTTTGGCTTAAGTATGATAATACTTATTTTACTTATGATTCCCATAGGCATTTCTTAGCCAGCTTAAGGATATATGAGATTTTAAAGTCATTAAATTTTCATGCTATTCCTGTGAGCATAAATACAATTCAATTACACCCGCCTTTTGTAATGATCACCACATCTTTGTTCTATTTTTTATTTGGAATAAGCCAGCATATAAGTGTAGTAGCAAATAGCGCGATTTTTTTAGGGATACTTATTTTTGCTACTTATGGAATTGGTTTTAAGATTGCGGATAGAAAAACCGGGCTTTTGGCTGCTTTTATTGTTAGCATGTACCCGGTAATTTTTAACCAGCTTAAAATATATATGTTGGATTTACCCCTGACTGCAATGGTTGCCTTAAGCGTATATTTTTTATTATGCTCTGACAATTTTAAAAATATTAAATATTCGATTTTATTTTCTTTAAGTGCCGGGTTGGGGATGTTGACAAAGTCCAGCTTTTTGCTTTATTTGATAGCTCCTTTAAGTTATATAGTAATAAAAAATATTCTTATTTTTCGCAAAGAAAATTATAGTTTAAAAAAATATATCGGTTATTTTGTTTTGTTTGGAACTTTGATTGTTTTAATCTGCTCCCTTTATTATTCCACAAATTTTTATAAAGTTTTAAGCAAAGCGTATTCCGGATATGTCAGCACTTGGCTCGAGGTGGTTCCTCCTTCAGGTTTATTTTTGCATAATTTAAGAGCCTTCTTGTGGTATATTTGGGGATTCATAAATTGGCAAGTTTCCTTCTTTTTCTTTGTTGTCTGTCTCATTGGAGCTTATTTTTTTGCGCGTACTAAAGTCAGTAATAAGAGGTTATTTATTTTTTGGATATTTATTCCCTGGTTATTGGTTAGCTACTTAAGGCATGCTATCGGGTTTAATATGGAAATAACCGGCATAAGATATACTCTGCCTATCTTACCGGCAATTGCTTTAGTTAGCGCCATAGGGATTATGAAAATATCTATCAAAAACCTAAGGCTTTTTTTAATCTGCTTAATAGCTATTTTTGGCATTGCCCAGTTACTGTTCGTTTCCTATCCAATTTCGGTTAGAGGGTTTACTAAACGGATATTTTACTCGATAAAAATTCCCCAGAAATTAAATAAGTATAAATTGCTGCCGGAAGAGATTATCCTTATTAATTTTAAAGATTGGTCAGTTTCAGGGAGGGTTTCCAGCTCTTACCCCAATAATTATCAAGATTATTTTACAGCTAATCAAAGAATCTTTAGCATAATTAATTCCTCAAGAGGCGGCAAAGAAGCGGTTGCCATTTTTATTATTCCCGATGATGCGCGGTTGTGGTATTTGCAGTACCAGGCTTATCGGAGGGGGAAAAAATTCCAGTTTTTTTGTGATTGGAATTATTTAAGAGCAGAAATGGGGGCAGAAGGAAACAACGTCTTTGATTTAATTTCAAGTTCGGATTATGTAATTGATAAGGATGGTGAATTCTTGGGAGAATCCTATATGCAATCCTTTGTCGAAAGCGCAAGAAATAATTTTGCGGTATTAAAACCAAAATTTATGCTTTTTTGGCGGTTAAATTGGCCGGATGGATCAAGGATATTAATTTATAAAAAGAAGAATTTGATTTTTTGAAACCCAATTTAAGATTAAGCGAAAATTAGCGTATTTTTCATAAATGTTAATAAAATGAGCGAAGGCGTAAAAATTGATTTTTTAGGAATTAGGGTTAATCTGATAACTAAAGATGAATTGGCTAAGAATATTTTAGAGCTTGCGCTTTCAGGTAAGCGCAAGGTAATTACCTATCTTAATGCGCATTGTGTGAATGTGGCAGTTGCTGATGCAGAATATGGCCGGATGCTTAATCTATCGGACATAGTTTATCCAGATGGTATGGGAGTGGTCTGGGCATCATTATTATTGGGTAAACCTCTTCTTGAAAGAGCGAATGTATTTGATTTTTCCAATAAGCTATTTGTTAAAATAGCAGAAACTAAGGTGAAACTCTATTTTTTGGGTGGTAAAGAAGCAGTAGTTCGAAGAGCGGTTGAAAATTTGAAAAATGAATTTCCCCCCATAAATGTTTTAGGGTTTCATAATGGGTATTTTACCGATGCGCAAAGTAAAGAAATTATCAGGGAGATTAATGCCTTAAAGCCGAATGTTTTGATAGTTGGTATGGGGATACCAAAACAAGAGAAATGGGTATTTAAACATTTAGATGAATTAGAGGTAAACCTTTGCTGGCTGGTTGGAGGGATGTTCGATAATTTGTCAGGTGCAATAAACATTGCACCAAGATGGGTGGGGTATGTAGGGTTTGAGTGGTTATATAGATTGTTCCAGGATCCCTGGAGGATGTGTGGCAGGTATCTTATTGGTAACCCATTTTTTATCTATCGTGTCTTGCAGTGTAAAATCAGGAATTTATTTTTTTGGTAAATCATCGATAGCCATATTAAAAGCAGGGCCAGGCGTTCTTTTAATCCATCTAACATAAGTAGCATTAATAAAGCAGCTTGAGCGCGGCCTAGGGATTTTAAGCTGGGAATCCAAGAAGTTAGCAATCTTTTTGAAACAGCGCAATAATGTGGCCTTTTTTCTATGTTTATCGGCCAAGGTGTATCCAGGTATTTTTTTGTTAAATAATGCAGATAGGAGAATAGGCGTTTAATCTTCCAGTATCCTATTTTTTTAGCAAGATAATCCCAGTTTAAGTCATTATTGTGTTGTGTGATTAATTCATGGATATCACATAAATTTTTCAGTTTAAGATGTTGTAAGCTGGTTATGTTTTTGCCGATATGTAGCCATAAGGAAAGTAGCGTATCTTCCGGGGATAGAGATAATACCGGAACCTGATCGATGATCTGTATTTGGGAATTTTCCCAAACATTGGTGAGGTCAAGAACGTTTGGCCGTGGGGGGGCTAACTGCCAATGCAGTTCTAGGATTATCTTCTTGCTTGAGTTGTAAAAACTAAAATGAGCTTGATACATTTTCCAGTAATTTTCCGGAAGGTTTTTTAATTGTTTTTGGTAACCAAGTTGTAAGATATATTTTTCTGCTTGAAAAAGATTTTCTTCCCGGATTAATATATCGATATCGATCATTGGCCTTAAGCCAGCATCAGGGTAAAGAGTTTTATGGAGGATTATTCCTTTTAGAGGAATAATCTCTATTTCGGATTGTTTAAGCGCAGCCTGTAAAAAGCTAAATTCCTTCCAGAGGGCTAGATTTCTATCAAGTGTTATAGTATAAGAGTTTTTTAGTATGGCTTGGATATTTTTCGGAGGCCTTAATTCTTTAATCTTTAATAAATTATAATAAACTAAAGGAAGCACCCCGTGATAAAGAGATTGCTCTATTACTATTTGCCAGTTAGGCAGCGTTCTAAGTATTATTTCATTCTGCAATTGCGTAGCAACGCTTGTTTGCAGTTTGGCACAGGTAGAGATTAATCCTATTTCTCCGGTAAAACTTTTTTTATTCACAATTATGATTATATCAAAGTATGGCTTTAGGATAAAGGTAAAATTTTGTTTTTGCGATTATTTTCTCTTTGGCAATAGGCAAAAAAATGAATTTTCATTTTATCGATGTGGTGTATAATTAGATAGTCATATTTAGTATTTAGCGGTCAGTTTCCAGATGGACTTGAATCTATTCTGCGAGAAAATATAATTTTTAAATTTTGCTAATTGGCCTGGTGTAAAACTGCAAGCAAAAGGGTAACTTAAATAATGCCACAGAGATATATGCTAATTTACTTGGAGAGCAAAAATGTTTAATTATTTTATTATTTTTGCTGCCGCATTAATTTCCGGGCTGCTTTTTACATTCTTATTATCTAGGTTTTCTCAAAAACATAAGCTGCTTAGAGTTAAGGGTATTCCTTTAGTTGGCGGTTTAGGAATAGGCGCGGCGTTTGTTTTTTCCTTTAGCTTAAGTATTTTTATTTTTGGTTTTCCTGAGGTTAAAATGTTGGCTGTGGCAAGTGCGTCACTGTTTATGTTATTTTTTGGTTTTCTCGATGACCTGGTCGAGCTATCCGTAGTACAAAAATTTTTAGTTGAATCATTTTGCGCGATTTTACTAATTTCATTTGGTGTTAAGACTGATATTATGTATTTTGGGTTTTGGGGCAATGTCTTAATTACTTTTTTTTGGATCGTTGGAATAACCAATGCTTTTAATATATTAGATATTATGGACGGGTTGGCCGCCGGATCAGCCCTGATTATAAGCAGTGCATTCTTGCTCATAGGTTTTTTAAGTTCAAATTTAAATTTGCAGATTCTCAGCCTTATTTTATGTGCGATTAGTGCAGGAGTAATCATTTTTAACTTTCCGCCGGCGAAAGTATATTTGGGCAATTCCGGAAGCCATTTTTTTGGATTATTGCTTGCTTCAGCCGCTTTAATTGCGCATTATGCGTCTAAAGATAATTTTTTTGCCTTGCTCAGCCCGGCAATGATCTTAGGTTTACCAATTGTTGATACTATAATCTTAGTTATTTTTAGGGTAATTAAGAGAAGGTTTCCTTTTAATAAAAGCCGAGATCATATTGCATTGAGAATTGGTGCTTTGGGTTTTTCATTACGCAAAACAATTTTGATTATGTATCTGTTGTGCTTTGTTTTTGCCGGGTGTGGCGTAGTTCTGACCAGAGTAAACAGCTGGTTGGCAGCTGGTATCATTATAATTGTTTTCTTCTTTAGTATAAATATATTCTGGAGATTGGTGAAAGTAGAGGCTAATGACTAAAAAAAAGATCGTTATTTTAGGAGCAGGCCTTGCCGGGCTTAGTGCTGCTTGGCATCTTAAACAAAAGGGTATAAAGGCTGTCATTTTTGAGAAAGATGATTGCGTCGGAGGGTTATGCCGTTCTAAGCAAGTTAAGGATTTTCTTTTTGACCATGACGGGCACCTGTTGCATTTTCAAAATAATTATACGCTGGAATTGGTAAAGCAGCTGTTAAAAGGTAATTTGGTGCGCCATAAAAGAAGCGCTTGGATTAACCATTTTGATATTTTTAGTCGGTATCCTTTTCAGTCTAACTTGTATGCTTTGCCTAAATCGGTAGCTGTTGAATGTTTGTGGGGTTTTATCTGGGCCTGTAATGCAAAACTTAACAATACCCGGCCGAATTTTTTAAAGTGGATAAATAACACTTTTGGCAAAGGAATGGCCAAGCATTTTATGGTGCCTTATAACGAAAAATTTTGGACAATTCCTTTAGACCAGATGAGTTATTCCTGGACAGATAGGTTTATTCCCCGGTTCGGTTTATCTGAAGTAGTTAATGGTTTTTTCAAAGGAAGCAAAAATAATTTTGGCTACAACGCCTTCTTTTGGTATCCTAAAAAAGGCGGGATAGCCCAGCTTGCTCAGGCATTTGAAAACCAGGTAGATGGTGTTTCGAAAAATTGCTGTATCAGCGGGATTGATTTTAAAAAGAAGGAAATAACGATAGAGGGTAAAGATAAAGAAAAGTTTGATATTCTGATTTTAACAATACCTTTGCCGGAATTAATTAAGATAGCTAAACCTTTACCTAGCAGGATCCTTAGTAGCCTTAATAAGTTACGCTGGAATTCGATTTTTAATTTGAATCTTGGAATAGAAGGAAATTGTCAAGACGGTAAGCATTGGGTGTATTTCCCGCATAAAGACACTATTTTTTTTAGGGCAGGTTTCTTCCACAATTTTTCTAATGCTGTTACCCCTAGCGGCAAGAGTTCTCTATACGCCGAGGTTTCATACTCAAAGAATAGGCCGATTAACAAAAAGAAGATCGCGAAACATGTTTTAAATGATCTCTATAGGGCTGGCATCATCAATAAGCAAAACCGGGTTTTAGTTACAGATGAAAATAATATAAAATATGGTTATCCTATTTATGACCGGAATTATGTTCAGGCAACTACGTCAATAAATGATTTTTTATTATCGAATAATGTGTTTGCCTGCGGGCGTTATGGCTCATGGAAATATATGTCGATGGAAGATGCCATACTTGATGGTCGGAAAGTAGCTGAAATGATAAAATCATGAGCAAGGAAATTCTGAAAAAAAACGGAATATCTTTTATTAAACAAAGAATTTACAATATTTTTAAGCATCGGCGCACGCTTTGGGATATGTCAGCTTCACAGCTAAAGGCAAAATACGCGGGATTAAAATTAGGCGCCTGGTGGGTGATTATTATCCCGTTAGTTATGGCCTTTTGTATTAATTTCATTTTTGTTTCGGTTTTTAAAGTGAGTATCCCTAATTATTTATTTTTTATCTTAAGTGGGATTTTTCCCTGGTTTTTTATCAGCCAGGCAGTTATCGAAGCCACGAACTCATTCTATGTGAATAAGAATATATTAAGACAGGGGATATTCCCGCAGGAACTTATCCCGATTTCTTCGGTGTTGTCAAGTTTTGTTAATTTTATTTTTGGGTTTGCTATTATTATTTTGTTATTTTTATTAATTAATAAATCATTAATTTTTCTTCTTCCGTTACTTATCTTAATTATCTTTTTTAATCTGGTTTTTGTTTTAGGGTTGGGCCTGATTTTTGCGGTACTTAATTCCTTTGCCAGAGATACCGCTTATTTTCTCTCCGTAGGTATGATGTTCTGGTTTTGGATTACTCCGGTTTTTTACTCAGAGAAAATGCTCAACTTCCCCCATCGCTGGATATGTTTGCTTAATCCAGCTACTTATTACATATCTGCTTATCGAAAAGTTATCTACTCCGGCGAGTTTCTCCCGATCAATGATATATTTATTTTGTTTCTCATTTCATTTATCACTTTGATTCTCGGTTATCTTTTCTATTTAAGAAATGAAGCAGAAATATTGAAAAAAATATGAGTGTAATTAAAGTAGACCAACTTTGGGAAAAATATCGCATAAAGTTTATTGTTGAAGGTAAGGTTGATTGGGAAGAAATCTGGGCGCTAGAGGATATTAGCCTTAATATCGATAAGGGAGAGGTAGTGGGGATTATTGGGCAAAATGGTGCCGGTAAAACTACTTTTCTAAGGCTGTTAGCTGGAATGCTTGTCCCGGACAAGGGCGATCTGGATATTGTTGGTAAAGTCTCCGCGATTATGGATTTGGGGGCGGGGCTAAATCCTGAATTCACGGGTCGAGAAAATATTGTTCTTAATGCCCGGATTTACGGTATTAGTGAGGAAGATTTAGAGCAAAAAATCGATGAGTTGATCATCTTCTCCAGCTTAGGTAAATTTATTGACGCGCCGATTAAATACTATTCTCAGGGGATGTACATGCGCCTTGCCTTTGCTTTAGCGATATTTTCTGAGCCGGAGATACTTTTAGTTGATGATATCTTGGCAGTTGGAGATGAAGAGGCTCAGCAGAAATGCCGAAAGAAAATAGTTGAGCTTAAAAAATCCGGCAAGACGATTGTTTTGGTAAGCCATGATCTGGGTATGATCAACAGGCTTTGCGATAGGGTTGTGCTTTTTGATAAAGGCCGGATTATAAAGCAGGGGCTGCCGAGATTAGTAATCCCATATTATCTTGAGACAACTGGTGATAAAACCGGCATAGCGCTTTTAGAACAGCAAGGGTTGCGAGTAGTTTTTAATAACGGACGGCTTAGTATTGCTTGTGCAGAAAGCTCGATCAGCAGTTCTGTAGGCGGCTATTCTTCTTTTTTTGATAGTGCGCTTAATCTGCATTTGCCTTCGACCAATTTATCCTGGAAAATAACTTCTCTTTCTGCCTTTGAGCTTATTGCTGAAGGGAGAAGTAATGACGAGGATGCTTATGTGCAGCATTTTAAGGCAACTTTACGCGATGGTGTATTAGATCTAGCTGTTAGTAATACTGGATTGTTAGCTAATCAGTTCAAGTTTAATTTATTTTTAGTTTCGGTTTATGATAAATGGGTTCTTTTGGATAAAGAAGGTGTTTTTCCTGTATTTTCTCATAGAGTTAATTGGTCGGATTTAGGTGTTTTTGCTTCATTGACCCAGAAGCTGGGCATATTTACGGATTCTGATACTTTGTTACCGGGCATAATTCTTCAAACAGAAACCAAAGGAAGTATTCTTAAAATTTTTAATTCCGGTTATGAACAGGAATCAAGAATTATGCATTTGGCATCTGAAGATAAGCAGGATTTTTCCTTGAGTTTAAAGTTTTATTTTTCGAGAAAAGATTTTGATGATTGTATTGCGCAAGATCGTAAAATTTTATTCATTAAGCAAAAAGAAGAGCAGGCTAGAAAAGCTTTGCAGGAAAAATTAGCCAGGGAAGAGCTTGAGCGTAAGCAAAAAGAAGAGCAGGCTAGAAAAGCTTTGCAGGAAAAATTAGCCAGGGAAGA
>JBAYMG010000020.1:0-25994 GCA_041663665.1 Candidatus Omnitrophota bacterium
CTTTCCTGATAGTATATTTACTTGTCCTGTATAGATTAAAAACGGAAAACACAGGATTCAAAAAAGAGACAATTGACAATTATTTTTTCTGGTTAATTGCTGCTGTTTTAGTTGGCGGCAGATAATATGTGATTAATATAATTTGCACTAAAGGAGAATAAAAAGATGAAGAATAAGATAACCAGATACACTTTTATAGAAGAAAACTATAAATGCCAAAGACTAAGATAATTTGTACATTAGGTCCGGCCTCAAGCAAGGCAGATATTCTGTTGAAAATGATGCGCGCGGGAATGGATGTAGTGAGATTAAATTTTTCCCATGGAATACTTAAGGATCATTTGGCCAAAATAAGCCTGATAAGAGAGCTTAATAAGAAATATTATTTGCATACAAAAATATTAGGAGATTTAGAAGGTTATCGTATTAGGGTTGGTAGACTCGTGAAAAGTCATCCTATAAAAATAAAGAAAGGTCAAGTTGTTTGGCTAACCCAAAATAATATCTTAGGAAGTGATAGCCTCATACCATTTGATTATCAAGGTTCCTTGAATAAGATTAAAACAGGCCAGCACATTTATATTGATGATGGTAATATTACCCTTAGGGTTGAAGCCTGTGAGAAAAAGCGCTTGAAGACCAAGGTTATTATCCCTGGATTAATTAAAGAGCATAAAGGTATTAATATGCCGGATATCAGGTTAGATTTTAAAGGACTGACCTTAAAGGATAAAGTAAATGTTAATTTTTGTATAGAAAATAAGATTGATTATATCGCTCAGTCTTTTGTAAGGAGTAAAGATGATATGCTTGCTTTAAAACAATACCTTAAGGGCTGTCGGCATAGTTTTAAGCTTATAGCAAAGATCGAGAACAGGGAAGGTATTAACAATATTGATGAGATAATCAAAGTCTGCGATGGTATTATGGTTGCTAGAGGAGACATGGGAGTATCAATTCCTATATATGAGGTCCCTATAATGCAGAAGAGAATAATAAAAAAATGTAACCGAGCGCATAAATTCGCCATTACCGCTACTCAAATGCTGGAGAGTATGATTGAGAATCTTAGGCCTGAAAGGGCAGAGGTTTCAGACGTAGCCAATGCTATATTAGATGGATCGGATTACGTGATGCTTTCTGCAGAAACCGCAGTTGGATTATATCCTACAGAGTGTGTGGACATGATGAATAAAATAATAAAATTTACTGAGAAGAATAGGTAGGAATTACAATTCCCGAGTGGTAAAATTACGTTATGGCTAAAGACCCAATCTGTGGCATGGAAGTAAAAGAAGGCAAGGCTGTTAAACTTACGCAAAATAGTTTTATATATTATTTTTGCAGTAAGAGCTGCAAAAATAAATTCTTAATGCGACATTCTGCAAAAGAATTAGAAAAACCACAAAGCAAGAATATGTATACTTGCCCAATGCATCCCGAAATCGAACAGGATCATTCTGGGGATTGTCCTAAATGCGGGATGCCTCTTGAACAAAAAGCTGCTTTTGCCGGAGAAGGAGATAATAAAGAAGCGCGTATTCTTGCGTGCAAATTCTGGATCGGATTGATGTTTACTCTTCCGGTTTCCCTCTTGGTTCTTGGTGAAATGATCCCAATTCTTAATTTGAGAATACTTATTTCTTCCGATCTTTCACGTTGGCTACAGTTTATTTTAGCAACACCTGTTGTGTTATGGGCAGGAAATATCTTTTTTGTAAAAGCCTGGAAATCAGTTTTGAATAAGAGTCTCAACATGTTTACTTTGATCGCTATGGGTGTTGGGGCGGCTTATGGGTTTAGCGCCATAGCTATCATTTTCCCAAGTATTTTCCCGGGATCATTAAAACAGCATAGCCAAATCGGGTTATATTTTGAAGCAGCCGCTGTTATTACAGTTCTTGTGCTTATGGGGCAGCTTCTTGAAGCAAAAGCCCGTAATCGGACAGGCCAGGCGATTAAAGCATTGCTTGGACTTGCTGCTAAGGTTGCGCACCGGATTCGAGATGGTAAGGAAGAAGATGCCGCAGTTGATGGTGTTCAAAGAGGTGACTTACTACGTGTCCGTCCGGGGGAGAAAGTCCCCCTAGACGGCATTATTATTGAAGGCAGGAGCGCTATAGATGAATCGATGATTTCAGGCGAACCGATGCCGGTTGGCAAGAAAGAAGGCGATAAAGTTATCGGCGCGACTGTTAACCAGACAGGTACTTTTGTGATGAGGGCTGAGAAGATAGGCTCTGAAACACTTCTTGCTCAAATTGTGAAAATGGTAGGTGATGCCCAGCGCAGCCGTGCACCTATTCAGAGACTTGCCGATCAAGTTTCTGGTTATTTTGTTCCTGTTGTCTTGGGATGCGCAGTAGTTGCTTTTATAGTTTGGTTCATATTCGGCCCGCCGCCGGCTTTAGCGTATGCTTTTATTAGTGCTATTTTGGTTTTGATCATTGCGTGTCCTTGTGCTTTGGGTTTGGCAACACCGATGTCAATTATGGTTGGGGTGGGAAAAGGCGCGCAATCTGGCATATTAATTAAGAACGCCGAGGCGATTGAAAAGTGCGAGAAGATAACTCATATCCTCACGGACAAAACTGGAACTTTAACTGCTGGTAGGCCGCAGATAACTGTTATTATTACCGCAAACGGTTGGGATGATAAATCATTGCTGAGTATAGCGGCTTCTATCGAACAGAGTAGTGAACATCCGCTAGCTCGTTCAGTGGTTGATTATGCGAAAGAAAAAAGCTATGAGTTACATCCAGTAGATAGCTTTCAATCAGTAACAGGCGGGGGTGTTAAAGGTAGAGTTAATGGTAAAGCGGTTTTGCTGGGAAAACAAAAATTTATCGAAAACTCCGGGATTAGTTTAACCGAGGAATTAAAAAATAAAGCCGACGATCTTCAAGAGAAGGCTTGCACAGTTACGTGGGTAGTTGTGGAGCGACAAATAGCTGGCATCCTTGGCGTTTCAGATCCGATAAAGAAAACAACCCCCGATGCTATTCGCCAATTGCATAAAATGGGTTTAAAGATTATTATGCTTACGGGTGACAATGAAAAAACTGCCAAAGCAATCGCAAAAGAATTAGGTATCGATGAGATTTATGCCGGGCTAGAGCCTAAGGGTAAGCAAGAGATTGTAAAAAAACTAAAAAGAGAAGGAGCTAAGGTGATGGTTGCCGGAGATGGTATCAATGATGCTCTGGCATTAGCTGAAGCAGATGTTGGTGTTGCCATGGGCACGGGAACGGATGTGGCGATTGAAAACGCAGGAATTATCTTGGTCAAAGGGGATTTGAATGGTATCGTTAAAGCTTTGCGCCTTAGCTGGGGAGTCATGCGAAACATTCGTCAAAACCTGTTTTTTGCCTTTATTTACAACATTTTGGGCGTTCCCATTGCGGCTGGTATACTTTATCCATTCTTAGGGGTACTTTTGAATCCTATGATTGCTGGAGCAGCTATGAGTTTTAGTTCGGTTTCAGTTATTGGGAATTCTCTGCGCTTGAGAAACTTAAGATTGTAGGAAGGTGTTTTCCTTATCATTTTGAAAAGGGAATAGTATGATAACTAAAATGAAAAGAAGTTTATTTTGGTGGATGTACTTGTCCAGGATAGCTATTTTAGGGAGCATATTAAAGGCGCCATATCTTAGCCTTTAGCGGATATCGAAAAAGATGCCGCCAGGGTGTTGAAGAAAGATGAGCAGATCGTTACCTATTGTGCAAGATTTGATTGTCAGGCCAGTACAAAAGTTACTGAAATTTTGATTTCTTTGGGGTATACTAATGTTGTCGATTATAAAGGAGGGCTTAAGGATTACAAAGAAGCAAAACTGTCGATGGAAGGAAGCTTGTATAAATAGGAAGCTAAAATATAATATGGATGATTTTTCGGTTCTTATTGGCGGGAAAGCAGGTTTTGGTATAGATAAGTCTGGAATAATTATCGGACGGATTTTAAATCAACTCGGCCGTCGAATATACATTTACCGCGATTATCCTTCTCTAATCAGGGGAGGCCACACTTTTTCTATTATCCGTTCATCGCAAGAAAGAATCTCCACGCATAAAAACAAAGTAGATATCATTTTGGCTTTAAATCAAGATACCTTTAATTTTCACAAGGAGAGATTACAGGATAATTCTGTAGTTATCTTTGATTCTGATTCGGTTAAATTAGAAGGCCTTAACCCGAAAGTTCAGGTTTTGGGGATACCGATAACCAGTATTATAAAAGCGGAGAATGCACCGGAAATAATGCGTAATACTTGTATTATTGGGGCATTTGTAAAAGCCGTCAGGATAAAATGGGAGATTCTGGAAAGCGTATTTAAAAAAGAATTTACCAGGGAAACGGATTTAAATTTTAAAGTTGCACGCAGAGGATATGAAGAAGCAAGGGAAGCCGTAAAGATGGTATCATTGTTACAAGAGCCACTTCCTTTGCTTACCGGTAATCAGGCAGTAGGCCTGGGTTTGATTAAAGGGGGGCTGAATGCTTTTCTGGCGTATCCCATGACTCCTACTTCTCCGGTTTTACATTTTCTGGCGGAAGTTGCAGGCGATTTTGGGTTGAAGGTTATTCACCCTGAGAGTGAAATCGGTGTGATCCTCATGGCTTTAGGATTTTCTTATATGGGTAAAAAAGTGGCTGTGGGCACATCCGGAGGAGGGTTTTGCCTGATGGCTGAAGGGGTAAGTTTTTCCGGTATGGCTGAACTGCCTCTTGTAGTTGTACTTGGTCAAAGGCCTGGTCCATCAACTGGCCTTCCTACATATTCTGCGCAGACAGAATTACATTTTGCTTTAAACGCCGGGCAAGGGGAATTCGCGCGTTTTATTGTTGCCCCGGGTGATACACAAGAGGCTTATTTTTGGTCAGCACAGGCTTTAAATCTAAGCTGGAAATATCAGATACCATCAGTCATTCTAACGGATAAGAATTTAGGAGAGGGTGTTTTTAATTTTGATCAAAGTTCTGTTCCTGAAATAAAAGAAGTCACACCTGGGTTATGGGATAGAGAATCATCTTATAAAAGATATCGGGATTCAGAAAGCGGTGTTTCTGCTTTGGCTTTTGTTCCGGACAAAGATGCGGTTATAAAAGTTAATAGTTATGAACATGATGAATATGGTATTACTACCGAGGATACCCAGCAGTCCACTTTTATGCAAAACAAGCGTTTGCGTAAAGAAAAGTATTTACAGGAAGAACTGGAAAAATTCGAGACGGTAAAAGTTTATGGAAACAAGGATTCTTCAATGGGTTTACTTTGTTGGGGTTCAAATAAAGGAGTTTGTATTGAAGCTGCGCAAAATTTGGGCCTTAAGGTTATCCAGCCGCTAGTGCTCTGGCCGTTTCCGGTTAAAAAATTTCAAGCCGCTCTTAGCGGAGTAAAAAGACTTATCTGTGTTGAGGATAATGCCCAAGGACAACTGGCGCGGTTGATTAAAACCTTTAATTTCAAGGTTGATAATCAAATACTAAAGTATGATGGCCGTCCTTTTTCTTTAGGCGAGCTTGAGGAAAAAATAAAAGGAATTATAAAATGAGCCCGATAAATCTTAATACCTACGCCCAGAATACCTGGTGTCCGGGTTGCGGAAATTTTTCCATCTTGAATGCTTTCAAAATGGTGCTAGGCGAATTAACTGCTGAAGGGTTTCCTTTAGAGAATATCGTATTAGTTTCAGGCATTGGTTGTCATGCTAAAATTGTTGATTATCTAAATGTGAACAGTTTTTATTCTCTTCATGGCAGGGCAGTGCCTGTAGCCGAGGGGATCAAGCTGGCTAATCCTAAGGTGAAGGTGATCGGTTTTGCCGGAGACGGAGATGCTTATGGCGAAGGCCTGGAGCATTTGATCTTTGCCGCGAAGCGCAATATCGATATTACTATGATCATCCATAATAATCGCGTATATGGTCTAACTACTGGACAATACACCCCTACTTCTCCGTTGGGTTTTAAGGGCCGTTCTACGCCTGGTGGTTCGCAAGAGTCGCCGTTAAATCCTCTTGAAGTTATGCTGGCCAGTCAAGCTACTTTTCTTGCCCGCGGAACTTCTCATGGGATAGACCTGCTTAAGAAAATTTTTAAAGAGGCTATTATGCATAAAGGTTTTTCTTTAGTTGATGTGCTGCAGGTTTGTGTTACCTATTATAATATGTACGAATATTACGATAGGCGGGTTTATGAACTGAAAGACCATAATGCGCAGGATTATAACCAAGCTTCCAATAAGATAAGGGAATGGAATTATGATTCGGATAATCCCATTGCCTTGGGTGTTTTATATAAAAAGGAACTTCCTACTTTTGAAGAAAGGTTTCCCGAACATAAGGCAACAGACGCAGACAGAGATTTCAAGATTAAAGAATTCCTTAAGAACTCTATTTAAGGAAGGTGTAATAGCTTGCCGATTGTAATATAAACGGGAAACTATTGTAGGAGAATTATCAGATGATGCAAATACTATATGTTATTCTTGGACTAATATCGGGGATTTTCGGTGTTATGTTTGGTATTGGGGAGGGATTATTTCTCTAAGCTCAAAATATTCTTGATACAGTAAGGTGTTAGTCCTGTAATTAGGTTAATAAAATCAGAGAATTTTCTCCTTGTAGAATATGAGAGGGCCTCAACATATACTATCTCTAGTTGAACAACAAGTTATAAAAAATACCCGACGGAGATACCTGTCGGGTATTTTTTATCTGGTGATACCCCTAGGAGTTAGGGCGTTCTCATAAGGTATTACCCAAGTTTATTCCCATCCGTTAAAAAACAATTGACACTAAGCGTAGGCATGCTAAACTCATTATGAGCATATGTTCATAACTGGAGGTTTTAATGAGACCTAAAAAAACACGATGGGTAGAATGCGTGCCTGGCGAGCGGTGTTTTAAACCGTTATGCAAACCATTGAATAAACTAGAAGGGGTTTATTTGACTCTTGATGAGTTTGAGGCCGTTAGACTTTCTTGCCTGGAAGGGATGAAGCAGGTTGACGCGGCTAAGCTTATGAAGATTTCCCGTTCTACTTTCTCAAGGATTGAAACATCGGCTCATAAGAAAATCGCTGATGCTTTAGTCAATATTAAAGCGATAAGAATAGAGGGTGGTTGTTGTAGTGTGATAAAAAGAAGAAGGAAGCAATAATGCTAAAATCTGCTATTGATTGGGTAGTCTATGATTTAGTTAAAATGCAAAAGGGAAGGCTTCTTTCAGAAGCGGTAAATTTCTTTTTGTATGACACGATCAAGATCTTTTTGCTTCTTATCATTATCATTTTTGTTGTTTCCCTGATTAGGACATTCTTTTCTCCAGAAAAGACCCGGGCTATCTTGAGCCACAAACAAAAATACTCCGGAAACATCCTGGCAGCTCTTCTGGGGATAGTTACTCCGTTTTGTTCGTGCAGCGCCGTGCCTTTATTCTTAGGGTTTATCGAAGCAGGAGTTCCTTTAGGTACAACATTTTCATTTTTAGTCGCCTCTCCCATGATTAATGAAGTTGCCTTAGTTATGCTGTGGGGGCTTTTTGGCTACAAGATTGCGTTAATTTATATCGGTAGTGGGCTTATTATTGCAATTATATCTGGTATTGTTATCGGGAAGCTCAAGGTTGAAAATTTGGTTGAGAAAATTAACAGTAAAAACCCATCGTGCTGTGCGCAGGGAGTAACGCAGACTGTCAAAGATAGGGTTTTGTTTGCTCGTGGGTATACTAAGGATATTCTTAAAGCCGTTTGGTTATATGTAATTATAGGTATTGGATTGGGGGCGTGGATACACGGCTATGTTCCCGCGGATTTTCTTGCCAAATACGCGGGTAAAGATAATTGGTTGGCTGTGCCTTTTGCGACAATAGTGGGTATTCCTCTTTATTCTAATGCTGCGGGAGTAATTCCTTTGGTGAGCGCACTTACGGAAAAAGGCGTGGCTATGGGCACAGCTTTGGCATTCATGATGGCGGTCACAGGACTTTCTTTACCTGAGTTTCTGATATTAAGGAGAGTGATGAAGCTTAAGTTGTTGATTATTTTTGTTTCGGTTGTTGGGATAGGGATTATTATCACGGGGTATTTATTTAATCTTATTTTGAGATAAGGAATAACAATGAAGATAGAGGTTTTGGGGACCGGTTGTCCTAAATGTAAACAACTCGCAGCCAATGTAGAAATTGCCGTAAAAGAACTTAAGATTAGCACGGAAATAGTTAAAGTCAGTGATATTGATAAGATTGTCGAATATGGCGTCATGATGACTCCGGCATTAGTCGTTGATGGTAAGGTAGTTTCTTTAGGAAAGGTTCTAACTAAGGATGAATTTAAGAAGTTAATTGCTAAATAATGAGCTCATATGTATAAAAAAGCTTTATTGATTTTATGTATCCTTGGATTAACTACGGTTTCTTTTGCTGCAGATAAACCGTCAGGCGGCAAGGTCGTAGCTTATTATTTCCACGGCAACTTTCGTTGTTCCAACTGCATAAACTTTGAGCGGTATTCTAAGGAAGCGATAGAAAGGAATTTTAAGAACGAGCTTGCTTCAGGGAAATTGGTTTTTAGTGTCATCAATATCGAAGACAAAGGAAATGAGCATTTTGTTAATGATTATCAGCTTTATACAAAATCGCTTATTATATCTTTGATTAAGGACGGCAAGGAAGTTAAACATAAGAATTTGGAAAAGATTTGGGAATACGCGGGGAATAAACAGAAATTCTATGACTACGTTACAGAAGAAATAAGGAATTTTCTGAAGGAGTCTTGATGGATGGATTTTGGGTAGGTTTTTTATCAGCGTTTTGGCTGGGGATTTTAACTTCTATTAGTCCGTGTCCGCTGGCTACCAATGTGGCTACAATATCTTTTTTGGCAAAACGCATAACCCATCCGTTCTTTGTGCTTATTTCAGGAATTGCCTATACGTTTGGCAGGATGTGCGCATATGCCGTTTTGGGATATTTGCTGATTAATTCCATTCTCGCGGTTCCTCAGTCAGCCCAGTTTTTACAGAAATATATGACTAAAGCTTTGGGGCCGATTTTGATAATAACCGGTTTGATACTGCTTGAAGTGATTACTCTACGTATCCCCGGAGTATCTCTTTCGCAAAAACATCAAAATAAACTTGTTGAATCAGGCGCTTTCGGAGCGTTTGCGCTTGGTTTTATTTTCTCTTTGGCATTTTGTCCTGTATCCGCAGCATTATTCTTCGGGAGCCTTATTTCACTTGCTCTAAAAGCACCTTTGGGTAGCGGGTTACCTTTTATCTACGGCGTAGGGACAGGGCTTCCGGTTATGATATTCGCGGTTGTAATAGCTTTGGGGTTAACATCTTTGAGTCGTTGGTTTAACAGGCTTACTAAAATTGAATATTTTATGCGCAAGGCCACAGGAATTATTTTCATACTCGTAGGCATTTATTATTCCGGCGTGTATATCTTGAGGATTTTCTGAAGTCAGGAGAATGAATATGGAAAGAGCTGTTAATAAGGAAAGAAGTTTAGGATTTTTTGAGAAATATCTGACCTTATGGGTTTTTGTATGTATTGTGTTGGGGATTTTGATAGGAAAAGTTGCTCCGCAAATGGCAAGATCTCTTGACAGCATGTCTATCTATATAAATGGAGCGCCGGTTGTTTCCATACCGATAGCGATCTGCTTATTTTTTATGATGTATCCGATTATGGTTAAGATTGATTTTACTGAAGTCATTAAAGCGGGCAGGTCTCCTAAACCGGTTGGCCTGACTCTTTTTGTGAATTGGGCAATAAAGCCTTTTACGATGTACGCGATTGCATATCTCTTTTTAGGTTTTTTGTTTAAAGGATTGATTGGCAGTGATGCTATTGATTTTGTTAAATTGCCTCCGGGGGCTGATTGGATTATCGGGTCTATTCATGGGGCTGGGACAGTGGTGATGCATGAGGGGATAAAGATGCTTTCAGTTCCATTGTGGCGCAGTTACTTTGCCGGGTGTATTTTACTGGGGATTGCGCCTTGCACAGCCATGGTTTTGGTCTGGGGATTCCTATCGAAAGGCAACGATGGCCACACATTGGTTATGGTGGCGATTAATTCTTTGTCGATGTTGCTTCTTTATGGAGTCTTGGGAGGTTTTCTTTTGGGCGTAGGGAGGATGCCGGTCCCCTGGCAAGCATTGCTTTTATCGATAGCTATTTATGTGGCTTTGCCGCTTGTCGCAGGATATTTTTCTAGAAGATGGGTCATATTAAAAAAAGGCGAGGATTGGTTTAATCAGCGTTTTCTTCATTTATTGACGCCAGTTTCGATCATTGCGCTGCTTTTTACTCTTGTTCTTTTATTTTCGTTTAAAGGAGAAATGATCCTTTCACAGCCGCTTACGATTCTTTGGATCGCCATACCGCTATTTATTCAGACATGTTTAATTTTTGGAATTACATATTGGTTGGCAAAGAAGATGAACTTTAGTTATGAAGATGCTGCGCCTTCAGCGATGATCGGAGCAAGCAATCATTTTGAGGTTGCGATCGCTACGGCTACGATGCTATTTGGCCTTTCATCAGGTGCGGCTTTAGCGACAGTCGTTGGGGTTTTAATAGAAGTGCCTGTGATGCTGATGCTGGTGAAGTTTTGTTTATATACCAGGGATTGGTTTAAGCGCTAAGTTGTTGGAAGAAACGGGGGATAGCTATGGATAAAAAAAGAGTCTTATTTATTTGCGTACATAATTCAGCCAGATCCCAAATGGCTGAAGCTTATTTAAAGCAGCTGGCTGGGGATAGGTTTGAAGTGGAGAGTGCAGGCCTTGAGCCGGGTAAGCTCAATCTGGTGGTTGTTGAGGCTATGAAAGAAGTAGGTATAGATATTTCCCAGAATAAGACCAAGAGTGTATTTGATTTCTATAAACAAGGCAAGCGATACGATTATGTCATTACTGTTTGCGATGAATCCCAGGCAGGAAAATGTCCGGTATTTCCGGGAACCGCACTTACCAAAAGAATGCATTGGAGTTTTGATGATCCATCTGGTTTTCAAGGTGCACTGGAAGAGAAACTGGAAAAAACCAGGAATGTCAGGGATCAAATAAAACAAAAAATTACCACATGGCTTGGTGAAATCTATTAAATGGCTGCTACCTTCCAAATTTCCCTATAGTTGTACATAGTTTTCCGTATTAAGTAATATTCTTGCTGAGTCTCTAGAGACGCTTATATAATGGATCTCCTCTGGGGGTGAGTATTATTGGTGGCTTTGACGAGGCTCGAACTATTAAATACCTGTATATAGAGATTTTCTCCCGCGGGATATCTCTATCCCACTGACGGGAGCCACCTCCGCTATTTAGTTAGCGTCCATATTTCTTGTGGTTAGAAATAGTCATGGTAAAATAAAGTTTTGGAGTTGCTAAATATGCAAAAGATAAAGACTATTCGAAATAAAATTTATCCCTATTTAATATGCATAGGGTTTGTTGCGCTCATGACTTTGTCCGGCGAGCTTGTCAAAGGAAAGCTTGAGCCGACAAATATTGTGATGTTTTATCTTCTCGCCGTTGTGATTGCTGCTATCCGGTGGGGGCAAGGACCGGCTATCGTAACCTCAATAGTAAGCGTATTTGTCTTCGATCTCTTTTTAATTCCTCCTTATTTAACGCTTAAAGTTGATGACCTACAATATATTTTTACTTTTATCTCATTTTTAATTGTTGGAATTGTAGTGAGTACGCTTGCGTCAAAAACGAGAGAACAGGTTATCCAGCGTCAGAAGGAAAAGCTTCAAACCGCGCTTCTAAATTCCATATCCCATGACTTAAGAACACCGCTTTCTTCGGTTACTGGTTCACTCTCAGCCCTTCTTGATAATGATGCTGGTTTAGATGAATCAACGCGTAAAGAACTATTAGAAACTGCTTTTACTGAATCCGAGCGTCTCAATCGGCTTGTCGGCAATCTTCTTGATATGACAAAAATGGAAGCAGGTGCATTAAAAATTAATCGTAAGGCTTGCGAATTGAGAGATGTGTTAGGAGTAACCCTTGAACAATTGAAAGAAAAGATTGGAGACAGAATTATAAAAATAGATATCCCGAAAGATTTTCCGGAAGTTTCCATGGATTTTCTTTTTATGATGAAGGTATTCATTAATTTGATTGATAACGCCATTAAGTATTCATCCGCGGATACGTCGATTGATATAAAGGCAGTTGCGCTTAAAGATAAAGTTAAAATAGAAATTAAAGATCAGGGGATTGGTCTTCCTAAGGGAGATTTAAAGCATGTCTTCGAAAAATTTTATAGAGTCGAAAGGCCCCAACAAATTATGGGGATAGGACTCGGGCTTTCTATTTGTAAAGGAATTATTGAAGCTCACGGTGGCCAGATTGTAGCTCAGAACAATCCAGATCACGGTACCACATTTATTATTACGATCCCATTAAATTAATGTAGAAAATGATGGCTGAAAAACAGAACTTAAGAATTCTTATTGTAGATGATGAAAAGCCGATTAGAAGTTTTTTGAGGGTTTCGCTTTCTTCGCATGGCTACAACGTTTTTGAGGCTACGACGGGAGCCGAGGGATTAGAAAAATCTGTTTCTTTGCATCCGGATGCCGTTATCCTTGATCTTGGCCTTCCGGATATTGACGGTATTGAGGTGGCTAAGGGGATCCGTAAAAGATCAAAGATACCAGTTATAATTTTGTCTGTAAGGGAAGAAGCGGCGGATAAAGTTGCTGCCCTTGATGCCGGAGCAGATGATTATCTTACAAAACCGTTCAGCACTAAAGAACTCCTTGCGCGTCTGAGAGCTGTGATGCGTCGTTTGTTGCCTTCAAACAAAGAAGAAATTTTAAAAGTAGGAAAGGTTTCAATTGATATTACACATCATCAAGTGAAAGTAAATGAAAAGGAAGCTGATTTAACACCCACAGAATACGATATTCTAAAGCTTCTTATTTTAAGCGCAGGTAAAGTATTAACGCATCGGCAGATTTTACAGGAGGTTTGGAATAAAACTGAAGATTTGGAAGGCGTTTTGCATCTCTTAAGAGTGACAATTAGCAATCTACGTAGCAAAATAGAACCTAATCCCGACCGGCCAAGTTATGTTCTTACTGAGCCCGGAATCGGGTATCGATTGCGCTCAGAAATTTAACCTTTCTCTAACAAATCCGTTTCAAAACCTCAATTTTGACCTTTTATTGACTTGCTTTTGAGTCTATCTCGCCATAAACTTAAAGACAAATAGATTGTAAGGAATGTAGCCAGAGAAAAACTATCTCTGGCTTTTTTGTAGGGAGAAGCTATGAAATTAAATCTCTTTATTACGGAAGCACTAGGAATATTTTGGGAAGTTATTTACGGATTATTTATTATCTGTATAGGTTTGTTGATTTCAGTATTGGTTTGCCATTAATATGATACTTAAGCCGCAAATAAAAGACATAAAGAATATCGGTTATTATATAGGCAAGATTACCATTGGTGTCGGGCTTGCTATGTTTTTGCCCTTTATTATGGGATTAATATCTAAGGAATTAAATCCGGCTCTTGATTTCTTTATAAGCGCGCAAATCGCTGTATTATTCGGATTAATATTAACTTGGGTTTGTCAGGGTGACCATGATTTGAATTGGCTGTCAGGTATGGTTGTAGTCTCTTTATCGTGGTTAGTTGCTATGGCATTTAGTGCCATACCATTATATTTGAGTGGCCATTATAAATTGTTTTTAGATGCCTGTTTTGAGACAATGTCTGGTTTTACTACTACTGGTCTTACGCTTGTTCAGGATCTTGACCACCTTTCATATTCGCATAATCTTTGGCGTCATTTAGGCCCATTTATCGGTGGGCAGGGTATTACTATCATCGCGCTTGCACTTTTTGTTAAGGGTAGTTCCGGTGGTTTTAAGATGTACGTGGGAGAGGGGCGAGATGAAAAAATACTTCCCAATGTTATTAATACTGCTCGTTTTATTTGGATTATTAGCATTGTTTATTTGATTATTGGTACGCTGGCATTAGGTATTGTTGGTGTGATGATTGGTTTGAAGTCATTCAATGCCTTTTTCCATGGCGCCTGTATTTTCATGGCTGGCTATGATACCGCTGGTTTTGGTCCACAATCCCAAAATATACTTTATTACCATAGCTTGCTCTTTGAGATTATCACGATCGTGATAATGGTTGCTGGAACGTTTAATTTTAACCTGCATTATCAAATTTGGAAGGGCAATTATAAAGAACTCGGGAAAAATATTGAAACCAGAACTCTCCTAATGACAGTTATGCTTACTTTTTTTATTGTGGCGATAGGATTAGGTAAGTGGGGCGTATATCCGAATGCGATGATACTATTCCGTAAAGGTTTCTTTCAGCTTATTTCTGGACATACGACAACAGGCTATATGACGATCTACGCTCAACAATTCATCAAAGAGTGGGGAGATCTGGCATTGACAGGCATAATAATTGCTATGGCTTTGGGAGGTTGTGCTTGTTCTACCGTCGGCGGAATTAAGATGTTGCGTGTCGGGATTATTTTAAAAGCTTTTAGGGAAGATTTAAAAAGATTTGTCCTGTCTGATAGAGCAATAGTAGTGCAGAAATTTCATCATATAAAGACGATGTTTTTGGAAGATCGACAGGTAAGGGGAGTTTTAGTCATTACTTTTTCATATATAATTTTATATTTTTTGGGCGCGCTAATAGGTATTTGGTGCGGGTATCCTTTCTTAGATTCTCTTTTTGAGTCTACCTCTGCTGCTGCGAATGTCGGGTTATCTTGTGGCATTACGGATACGAGTATGCCGGTGATATTAAAAATAACTTATATTATTCAAATGTGGGCAGGGAGATTAGAATTTATGTCAGTTTTTGCTTTATGCGGTTTTGTTGTAGCAATGGTAAAAGGAAAATAATGATACGAAAAGTATTTAGTTATCTATTATTAATAAGCAGTTTGTCGTTATTGCCATATGTTTATTGCTCTGCTCAGATTGTTTCAAGTAGTGGGCTAATTAACGATGCAAAAGATTACGATGGTAAAACGGTATCTTATTCAGGTGAGATTATCGGGGATATAATGATACGCAAAGATTATGCTTGGATAAATGTAAATGACGGTAAGAATGCAATCGGTATATGGGCAACTAAGGATTTAATCAAGGACTTACATTATGCGGGTAGTTATAATGCAATAGGTGATTCTCTTGAGGTTACCGGAATTTTTCATCGTAGTTGCCTAGAGCACGGAGGGGATCTTGATATTCATGCAAAGACAATAACAAAGATGAAGTCCGGTAGTATTGTTTTACACAAATTAAATTATAAGTTGCTAAAGATTGCTGGAGGTTTATCTTGCGCTCTTGTGTTGGTTTGGTTATTGCGAATGCTACTATTAAGAAAGCCTTGGATTCATGCGGCTAGTGAAAGAATAAAGCGTAATTATGATTAACTGAGAGTAATAGGCTGATAGTTATTATAAATAACTAAAACTTAGATGAATTACCAAAGATTTGTGGAAATTTTACAAAGATATTATTCGGCGTTACCCGAAGATTACTTTATCTGAAGAAAGATGTTTGATCTGAAAAGCTCAAAAATGATCAAAGAAGAGTAAAGATGAACTTGTTCTTCGTCACGTTAGTTTTCTAGTCTTTAGAATACACAAATTGTATTTCCTGCCTTAGTCCATCTATTAGGAGATTGAAAGTTACGATCTTGATTACCTTGGTGGGTAATTTTTACTTGACAAGATAAATTTTTATAGATATACTTTTATTGATAAATATTTATCTATTTAACCCGGAGGTTAAAGTAATGATGAAACAGAATGTTGTCGAAATGACGGTAAATGTGATTCCCGAGCCTGTATTACGCAGGCTACCGGTGTATTATCAGTATCTTCGTAAAATTAATCTTGATGCGCCCAAGGAGTATATTTCATGCGCTCGTATCGCCGAAGAATTAAATACTCTGGCAATCCAGGTGCGTAAAGATATGGCAGTTACCGGTGCGCAGGGAAGGCCGAGGGTTGGTTATAAGGTTATAGAGTTAATCAAAGCGATTGAGATATTTCTCGGTTGGAATAATGCCAGTGAGGCTTACCTTATAGGAGCGGGAAACCTTGGTTCGGCGCTTTTAGGTTATCAGGGTTTTAAGGATTACGGATTGAATATTATTGCGGCTTTCGACGTCTCTGCTGATAAGATCGGTTCTGAAATTTATGGTAAAAAAGTTTTATCAGTTAAAAAGCTTCCTGATATGATTAAGCGTACTGGGGTCAAGATCGGGATATTGACTGCGTCGGCTTCTTGTGCGCAAGAGCTTACCGATATTATGGTGAATGCCGGGATCAAGGCGATTTGGAATTTTGCTCCGGTAAAGATTAGTGCTCCTGAAGGCATCATTGTGCAGCATGAGAATCTGGCTTCATCGCTTGCCGTCTTATCCAAGCGGTTAGCCTTATTGTTAGCGGAGAGATGAAAGTGAGGGATAAATTATGGAAGGTTTACGTAAGCTGGAAAAAGTCTGTCAGATTCTTGAACAAAATAACCGTAATCCGGGTCGTCTAATTACTATTTTGCAGGCAGTGCAGGAGGAATATCGTTATCTACCGGAGGAGATTCTTGCTTTTGTGGCGACTTCTTTAAATTTGACTCCTGCCCGCGTTTATGGTGTGGCGACGTTTTATTCCCATTTTACTTTGAAACCAAAAGGCAAATATATTATTCGGGTTTGTGATGGGACGGCTTGTCATGTCAAGAGATCAACGGTTTTGCTTGATGCGTTAGGTTTAAGATTAGGACTTAAAGGAAGCGCAACGACCACTCCGGATATGTTATTTACGCTTGAGACAGTTTCCTGCCTGGGCGCCTGCGGCTTAGCTCCGGTAATCGTGGTTAATGATGAAGTTTACGGGCAGATGACTCCGGAAAAGGCGGTAGAGGTGATCGATGAAATTATGAAGAAAGAGGAGCTTATCAATGGAAAGAAAGTTATCAAATTTTGAAGCTATACAAAAAGAATTCTTTGAAGGATTAAAAAACATAAAACACAGAGTGATTATTTGCGCCGGGACCGGTTGTGTGGCTAATGGTTCTTTGAAAGTATATGCCCGGTTGGCAGAAGAGATAGAAAAGCGCGGCTTGGATGTTAAATTGGAACTGAAATATGAAGATAAGCCCGCAGCCGATTCGGTTTTTATTTCTAAAAGCGGTTGTCAGGGGTTTTGTCAGATGGGCCCCCTTTTGACAATACTGCCTGAGAATATTTTTTATACCCGGGTTAGAGCCGCTGATGTCGAAGAGATTGTTTCTAAAACATTAGTTGGAGGGCAGGCAGTTCAGCGCCTTTTATATAAGGAACCTTCTTCCGGGAAAATTTGTCTTAGTGCACAAGACATTCTTTTTTATCAGAAGCAGCATCGTTTTGTGCTTAAGGAGTGCGGGCAAATTGATCCGGAGGATATTCGTGAATATATTTACCGGGATGGCTATCTGGCTGCTTTTAGGGCTTGTTTTATGCAACCTCAGGATATCTGTAATGAAATTATCGCTTCCGGGCTTCGCGGCCGCGGTGGCGGAGGCTTCCCTACGGGTAAGAAATGGGATATTGCATTGCAGCAGAAAAATAATAAGAAATACGTTATTTGTAACGGAGACGAAGGCGATCCGGGTGCGTTTATGGATCGCAGCGTGATGGAAGGAAATTCTCATAGCGTCCTTGAAGGGATGATGATTGCCGCCCGGGCAATCGGCGCGGATGAGGGGTATGTTTATGTGCGCGCGGAATATCCGCTTGCTGTGCGGCGTATGCGTAAAGCTTTGGAGGATGCCCGCAAGTTAGGGATATTGGGGATTGATATTTTCGGTTCGGGCTTTAACTTTAACGCGGAAGTAATGGAAGGAGCCGGAGCATTTGTCTGCGGGGAGGAGACCGCTTTGATTGCTTCTATTGAAGGTAAGCGTGGTATGCCTGCTCCGAAACCGCCATTCCCGGCGCAAAGCGGGCTCAGGGGTAAACCGACGGTGATTAATAATGTGGAAACCTTGGCGACGGTTCCTTTAATTATGCGTATGGGTTCTCAGGAGTACCGCAAGATCGGTTCTGCCGGTTCTCCGGGGACTAAAACATTCGCGCTTACCGGGCATGTAGCCAATACCGGTTTGATTGAAGTCCCCTTTGGTTCGACATTACGCCAGATCGTCTATGAGATTGCCGGCGGGGTTACCGCCGATAATGGCAAGTTGTCGGATAAACCTTTTAAGGCCGTGCAGATTGGCGGGCCTTCGGGAGGATGTTTAGTTCCGGAGCATCTGGATATCCCGATGGATTTCGATTCTTTGCGTAAGGTGGGTGCGATGATTGGTTCCGGGGGGCTGGTGGTAATGAATAGCAATACTTGTATGGTGAGTATCGCGCGTTTCTTTATGCAGTTTACTCAGAATGAGTCCTGCGGTAAATGCGTGCTTTGCCGTGAAGGTACTAAGCAGATGCTTGCGCTATTGGATGATATTATTGAAGGAAGAGCTGATGAAGAGACTTTGATTATCCTTGAGGACCTGGCCAGGACGGTGCAGGTAGGTTCTTTGTGCGGGCTGGGCAAGACCGCGCCGAATCCGGTTTTGTCGACTTTACGCTATTTCCGGGAAGAATACCTGGCGCATGTTAAAGATAAATATTGCCCGGCAGGCCGCTGCAAGGCTTTAGTGAAATACAATATTGACCCGGCGCTGTGCAAGGGTTGTACCCTTTGCGCCAGGAAATGCCCGGTTGGCGCTATCAGCGGCCAAGCCGGTTATGCGCATGTTATCGACCGGAAAATTTGCATAAAGTGCGGAGCCTGCGTGGCGGCCTGTAAGTTTAAAGCGATTCTGGGGGGTGGAAGATGAAGGAAATAGCTTATGTGAATATCGATAATAAGCAGATACCGATAGAAGGTGAACGTAATCTGCTGGAATTAGTGCGTAAGGCAAAGATCGACCTGCCGACTTTTTGTTATCATTCCGAGCTTAGCGTTTACGGTTCATGCCGTTTATGCATGGTGGAGATTCAGGGCCGCGGCCTTCAACCGGCTTGTTCTACTCCGGTAGAAAATAAAATGATCGTGCGCACCAATACCGAGCAGATTCGTTCTATGCGTAAAATTATTGTGGAGTTGCTTTTGGCTAATCATGACCAGGGGTGTCCGACTTGCCCGAAGAATAATCATTGCCAATTGCAATCCCTGGCCAGCAGGCTGGGGATTAAGAAAGTAAGGTTCAAAAATACTCTTCGCCAGGGGCCTTTAGATGTTTCTTCATGCTCCCTGGTGCGCGATCCGAATAAGTGCGTGCTTTGCGGCGATTGTGTGCGTGTCTGTTCGGAGATCCAATCTGTAGGAGCGATTGATTTTGCTTATCGCGGTTCGAAATCGGCGGTTATGCCGTGTTTCGGTAAAGATTTGGGAGATGTGGAATGTGTATATTGCGGTCAGTGCAGCCGGGTTTGTCCGACCGGCGCTTTAACTCCGAAGTCGGAAGTTGAAGAAGTCTGGAAGGATTTGGATAATCCCAAGCGTGTTGTGATTGCCCAGATTGCTCCGGCGGTGCGCGTTGCCGTCGGTGAGATGTTCGGCCTTGAGCCCGGTGAGGCTTCCACCGGACAGATTGTTAGCGCGTTACGCGCCATGGGATTCGACAAGGTATACGATACTTCTTTTACCGCCGACCTGACAGTTATCGAAGAGGGCCATGAATTTATCGAGCGGATTAATAAAAATGAACTTATCCCGCAGTTTACCTCTTGCTGTCCGGCCTGGGTAAAATTTGCTGAACAATATTATCCGGAATTACTCAAAAATCTTTCCAGCTGCCGTTCGCCTCAGCAGATGTTCGGCGCTTTAAGTAAAGAAATGCTTAGCGCGCAATTGGGCCTTGAGCGTAAAAATATCACCGTTGTTTCGATTATGCCCTGTACCGCCAAGAAATTCGAGGCTAAACGTCCGGAGTTTAAACGGGAAGGTGTTTCCGACGTGGATCACGTTATTACAACCCAGGAATTATGCCGGATGATTGAAGAATCCGGCTTGCGTTTCGACGCCTTGGAGCCGGAATCTTTCGATCTCCCTTTCGGTTTTAAGACTGGCGCCGGAGTGATCTTCGGGGCCTCTGGAGGAGTAAGTGAAGCGGTGCTGCGGTTTGTCGCCGAAAAGATAACCGGTAACAAAAGCGATAACTATGAGTTCGGCGCGGTGCGCGGTGAGGGTGGAGTCAGGCAGGCTTCTTTAATCTTAAACGGCCGGGAGTTTAAGCTGGCGGTAGTCAGCGGCCTTAAGAATGCGCGTGATTTAATCGAAAAGATCAAAGCGGGTATTCTTAAGTATGATTTTGTAGAAGTTATGGCTTGCCCGGGAGGCTGTGTAGGCGGGGCGGGTCAACCGGTATATCGTGACCCGCAGGTAAAGAAAATGCGCACTAAGGGGCTTTATGAGAGCGATAAGATGCTGCAATTACATAAGTCCCAGGACAATCCTTATATTGCCGAGGTATATAAAACGTTTTTGGGTACGGCAGGAGGACCTAAGGCGCATGCTCTTTTGCATACTCATTATAAAAGACGTAAGCGTATTTTTGAGGAAGGAATCAGGATTAATGAATCGGTGCTGGATAAGAAAATAGAGGTCGATGTGTGTTTTGGCACGGGGTGTTTTCTAAAGGGCGCTCAGGGGTTGCTGCGCCAGATCCTGGACTATATTATTAAAAATAATTTAAGCAATAACGTTGAGGTTAAAACTTCTTTTTGCTTTGAAAAGTGCGATTGCGGACCGATGGTTAAGATCGGCGAAGAATTGCTTGAGCATTGCACATTCGAAAGATTGAAAGAAAAAATACAGGAAGCTTTATGAAAAACAATAATCCAGAGCAGGTTGTTTTCACTCTTACCGCGCGTTGCCGGGATTGTTACCGTTGTGTGCGCGTCTGCCCGGTGAAAGCTATTCGTATGCATCATGGCCAGGCATATGTTGATGAAGAACGTTGTATCGCCTGCGGTACCTGTATCCGGGAGTGCCCGCAGCAGGCAAAGACTTTTCGTTCGGATGTGGAGGTTGTTAAGCGTATGCTTGCCGGCGGCGCCAAAGTAGCGGTTAGTTTAGCTCCTTCATTTGCCGCGGCCTTTAACAAGTGGCAGAGAGAGCGTCTGGCTTCGGCATTACGCCGGCTGGGATTTAGTTATATCGGCCAGACATCCCGGGGGGCTTATCAGGTTGCGCAGGCGACCTATCGCTCCGTAAAAAATAAACAGGGTTTCTGTATTGCCACGGCCTGCCCGGCATTAATTAATTACGTGGAACGTTATCAGCCGCAATTGATCGAATATCTTGTCCCGGTGGCTTCACCGATGGTCGTGCATTGCCGTATACTGAAAGAAAAGCTCGGTAAAGATACCAAGACTGTTTTTATCGGTCCTTGTATCGCCAAAAAATCCGAGGCGCAATGGAAACAAGCGCGTCAGGCCGTTGACGCGGTACTTACTTTTATCGAGCTTAAGGATTGGTTGGATTCTGCCGGAATCGACCTGGCTTCCTGCGAAGAAAGCTCTTTTGATGAAGAACCGGTAGAGATGGCAAATTATTTTCCGTTACCCGGTGGTTTGCTCAAGACCGCCGGAGTTAGTGACGACGGTTTGCAGGTGGAGGTGATGCAGGTTAGCGGGCCCCAACAGGTCAAGAGTATCCTTGAGGCTGTTCCAAAGAATAATCGTTATCTGCTTATTGAGCCTTTGTTTTGTAATCAGGGCTGCATCAATGGGCCGGCAATGGATACTGATGATAATGTTTTTAAGCGGCGTCAGGAATTATTAGATTATTGTCATCAGTATGCCAAAGAAAGCATGAAGCCGCTTGCTGATGACAAAATATTGAATGCGGAATTCGGGCAGGTAGGCAATTTTTGTGTGGCGGTATCTGAAGATAAGATCCAGGCTGTATTTGAGCAGACCGGTAAGTCCGATCCAAGCCAACAGCTTAACTGCGGGGCCTGCGGATATGACAGTTGCCGCCAAAAAGCGATCGCGGTGATCCAGGGGATGGCAGAGGCGGAAATGTGTATTCCGTATATGCGTAGATTGGCGGAGTGTAAGACTGACCGGATTATCGGAACCAGCCCCAATGGCATTGTCATTCTAAATCAGGATTTGCGGATTATTAATATGAACAAGGCTTTTAAAAAATTCTTCGGCTGCATGGATACTGCACTAGGTAAACACATTTCGTTTTTGCTGGATCCGGCTTCTTTTGAAAAAGTTGCTTCCGGGCTACTGGAATGCCTGGTGGAGACTGTGGAGTTTAGCCAATATAACTTGAGTTGTCATCAGTTAATTTACGCTTTGCGTGAAGAGAAACAATTTGTCGGCATTTTTGTCGATATTTCGGGTTTGCGCGATAACGAACATAAATTGCGTCAGATAAAAGATCAAACTGTTCAGCAGGCCAAAGAATTGCTTGAACACCAGATCAGGATGGCTCAGAATATCGCTCAGTTTCTGGGAGAAAATACGGCTAAAAGCGAGGAGCTGGTAAATAAACTAATGATTTTGAATGAAAGTGATGAAGATAAACCTGGCAAATCCTAAAAAATATATCGGCATATCTATTGCTCAGGTAAATAAATCGGCAGGGACGGTATGCGGAGACTATGTGCTTTCCGAACGGACCGAAGAAGCTACTACGGTGATTCTTTGCGATGGGATAGGTAGTGGAATTAAGGCCCACGTTGCCGCAGTGATGGCGGCTAACCGTTTAATGGAACTTCTGCGTTTGGGTTTTTCTTTGCGTCAGGCCTGCGCTAAGGTAGTAATGACGATGCATGCCGCTCGTACTCAGGATATTCCATTTTCCGCATTTTGTGTTTGCCGTATTCTTAGCGATGGTCAAGTGACGATAATTTCTTATGAAATGCCGGCACCGGTGATTGTAGAGCAAATGGCTGTTTCGGTGGCCAGTCAGCGTTTCATTACTCTGGGTAATGAAGTGATTGCCGAAACCTATTTCCGTTTGCATATGCAAAGTTCTTTATTTCTCTTTAGCGATGGCGTATCCCAGGCTGGTATGGGCAGGGTATTCAAATTTGGCTGGAAAGAGGAAGGAGTAGCTCAGTTGATCCGTTCCGCTTTTTCTCAACAGGCCGCGATGAAGGATATGCCCAGGATGATTCTCGAGAAAGTCCGTCAGTATTCTGGCCCGGATTATGGCGATGACTCCACGGTTGTATTTTTGCAGTGCCGTAAGGCAAAAACTGTGCATATACTTACCGGACCGCCGGCCCAGCGCCAATCTGACCAGAAAGTTATCGAACGTTTTCGGCGCCTGCCCGGGAATAAGATTATTTGCGGTTCGACTACCGCCGATATCGCCGCACAGTGTTTGGGTGTGCCGGTCAGGAGCAAACCGGTATCCGAAGCCTATTATAAGCCGCCGCAGTATGAGATTGCCGGTATTGATCTGGTGACTGAAGGCGCCTTAACTATGAACCAGGTTTATAATATTTTGGAAGAGGATCCGCGTTCTTATGAAGCGGATTCTTGTGTTTCCAGCCTTTGTTTATTTCTACGTTCTGCTGATGCGGTAAACCTGCTGGTGGGAACGGCCGCTAACCCCGGGTATCAAAACATTATTTTCCGCCAGATGGGTGTCCTGCCTAGATTAGTTATTGTCCAGAAAATCGTTGAGAAGCTGAAGAAGATGGGTAAATTGGTGACCATTGAATATCTCTAGATATTGAAAGTTGATATTTAACGTTTATTGACGTATTTATTTGATATTAACAAAGACTTGGTAAGTGCTATTTAAGAGGGCTTAGTAATTTATTGGATGAGAGCTTGTTAGATAGAATTCTGTTTTTATCTTCCGGTAAGTAGTATACGAAGTAATTCATTAATACGACATAGCAAAGAGATAAATAAATGTCTAGGAGGAGGTGGTTTTTCTGTACGCCATATTTCTGGGCGTCCTGGAGAAGGATACTTCTTGACAAGGAATCTCTTTGTGGTATAAATAGAAATCATTTCTCTTTAACATATGGATGCCAATAACTACTTAATAACTTTAAAAGAAAACCACCTAAAAATAACTCCCCGCAGAAGAGCCGTTATAGAGCTTTTCCTAAAGGAAGGCAGATATTTAGGGCCTTATGAAATAAGAGTGATACTTAAGAAAAGGTCTCTTAAGGTTGGCCTACCTTCAGTTTATAGAATCTTAGAAGAATTAGAAGAAGCAGGAATTCTGGTAAAGGTTGAGCATAAGAATCGGCAGATTTACTACGGTTTGTGTAAGAAGCCTCACCAAGATCACCATCATTTCATCTGTAGAAAATGTAAAAAAGTCGAAGAGGTTGAATATTGTAATTTTACAGGAGTGTCGGAATTTATTGAGAAGAATTTATGCGGCAAAGTGGAGTCGCACACCATGCAAATCGAAGGGCTCTGTTCAGCATGCAAATAAATACAATCTTAATCTATACATTATGCTAGAAGGCAGGAGGTGAGGAGTGCAAATATTTATGGAAGCTTTGATAGATACGGGTAAATTAGTTCCACTTTTAGCGCTAATATATTTCTTGGTAGCATTCCTGGAATATCGCTATGGTAATCGCATGGGCCATTTTATTATGCATCTAGGTGCTTGGGGGCCTGTGGCAGGAGCGTTGTTTGGTTGTGTGCCGCAGTGCGGTTTTTCAGTGGCCGCATCCGCTTTGTATGTCAAACGTTTAATTTCAGTCGGTACACTCGTAGCTGTTTTCTTATCGACTTCGGATGAGGCAATTCCGGTTCTTTTGTCTATGCCGAACAAGGCAAATATGGTGGGACTGCTTATTATTATTAAGGTAGTAATTGCAGTTATCGCTGGTGTTACTATTGATTATTGGATACGAACTCGATCTGTATCTAAGTTAAAAAAAGAAACTCTTACATCTGCTTCTTATATTGATATTGTTAAAGAGCATCCCGGGTGCTGTTCTCATGGAATCAATGGAACGCGCTCGAAACTAAAAGTGTTAATTCTCCATCCATTATGGCATACTTTAAAAATTTTTGTATTCTTGTTGTTTTTAACGATAGCTTTGAGTTTTTTTGTAGAAAAAATCGGTGAAGAAAGAATTGGGTCACTGCTTTTAAGCGGCACAGTATTTCAGCCTGCTTTAGCATCTTTTATCGGACTTATCCCCAACTGTTTTGCTTCGGTTGTTTTGGCGGAACTTTTTGCCAAAGGAGCGATTAGTTTTGGAGCGATGGTTGCCGGACTTTGTTCCGCAGCAGGATTGGGGTTGCTTGTTCTTGTTAAAGAAAATAAAGATTTTAAAGATACGTTGCGAGTGGTTGGGCTGTTATTAGTCGTAAGTATCTTTTTTGGAGTTGTTATTCAGTTTGCGGGTAGTTTCTAAAATCACAATCAGAAACAAAGTTTGATATTATTCCTGCTATTGAGAAAATTCTCTCCGATTTCTAACCAACCTGTTTATAAAGAACGTTCTTAGGGTAAGTCATTTTTTGAGTTCCCTAGATAATTAACTACTAAGATAACAATTGACAAAACATAATTCGAGGTATATTATTAGCATATGCCAATAACGCTAAGAGGTAGACATGTCTAGACCGTGTAGATGCAGAAGAATAAGATGTAGTCCTGATACAAATTACTTTAAGCCTCGCGGTATCCCTTTGGATAGCTTAGAAGAAGTGAATCTCACTCTGGATGAGCTAGAAGCAGTGAGGCTTGCGGATTGGGATGGGTTGTATCAAGAAGATGCGGCCAAGAAGATGGATATTTCAAGGCAGACCTTTGGCAATATTATAAACTCAGCGCATAAGAAAGTTGCGGATGTGCTCTTGAACGCTAAGGCGTTAAAAATTGAAGGTGGGCCAGTAAGGAGAGTTGAATAAATGAATAATTTACTTAAGCAGGATCAGGATAAACTTAAACTCTTTAAGAGATTCGGCTATGACATTCCTAAGACA
>JBAYMG010000021.1:0-24385 GCA_041663665.1 Candidatus Omnitrophota bacterium
GTTGAGTGAAAGGAAATAATTTTTACTATATTTGCAATCCGAAATGCGGTAGTAGCTCAGATGGTAGAGCATCAGCTTCCCAAGCTGAGGGTCGTGGGTTCGATCCCCATTTACCGCTCCAATTTTACTTCACTCACTTGCACTGAAAAGCCCCGGATAACTAACCTTTCGGGGCTTTTTTCTTTTCAAACCCGAAAATATATTTTGCAAACGAAAGCAAAAAAAAGCATGGATTTCGTATATTTGTTATGCGCATAGTTATGCGCATAGTTGTTAGCAATAAAACTTCTTATCAGCCTTGTCAAATAGTAATCTTTTAAAAAGATTCTGGTAGTATGGAAAAGGCAACAGTTAAACTTATTCTTGACAAACGTCGATCCAAAAAAGATGGGACCTATCCGATTGTCCTCCGAATCACCCACAAAAAGTTGAGCCGGTATATCTTCACTGAATATTCCGTTACGGAAGATGATTGGAATGCATCGGAACAATCGGTTCTTCCAGGTTCCAGGCAATACAAGAATACAACCCGGGTCAATAATCATCTCCATCAAACGTTGTTGGATTCATCAGATATCATTACCCGGCTCACAGCCTCCGGTGAAATCCAGGGAATGAATGTCAATGATATAAGGAACGCCATCGAATCACGTGCTGAAGCAATCTCCTTCAAGACTTTTGCTGAAAGTGTTATTGTAGAATTGAAACTGGGGAAAAAACTTGGGAATGCGAGCGTATATCAACAAGCGCTGGATTTCATCCTCCGGATGTCCAACCGAAAAGACATTGCATTCAACGAAATCACTTACCATTTGCTCAAATCTATTGAAGCCAAATTCCTGTCAGAAAACAATTCCTTAAATGGGCTCAGCTTCTATCTTCGTACCATCCGGGCCATTTACAACCGGGCCATCAAAGAGGGTAAAGCCAATCGCGATGATTATCCATTTACATCATATTCCATCAAGAATACTAAAACCCGCAAACGTGCGATTCCCAAAACCGCCATGGATAGCATTAAAGCCGCACAATTTGAACCTGGCTCACCCCGGTGGCATACACGCAACCTGTTCCTTTTCAGTTTTTATAACCGTGGGATGAATTTTGCCGATATGGCCAAGCTGAGGTTGTCTGATATCGAATCCGATCGAATCTTCTACAGTCGATCTAAGACTGGTAAGCCACTTTCAGTTAAACTTACCGATACTACCCGCGAAATTCTTAGTACCTATATAGTTGGTAAATCCGGTGATGATTTAGTATTCCCGATCCTGAAAAGGGACACTCCCGAACTCCAAATGAAGGACCTCTATAATGGAAGGAAATCTTTCAACAACTACCTGAATAAAATTGCAAAAAAACTTGAAATCAAAAGCCATCTGACCTCCTACGTCGCCCGCCATTCCTGGGCAACGATTGCCAAAGACCTGAATATCCCAATTAGTGTCATTTCCGAAGGCCTGGGCCATGAGGATATCAAGACCACTCAGATTTACCTCGATGAATTCGATACCTCCGTAATTGATGATGCTAATAGTTTAATCACTCGTTGAAACCAGGATAGAAAATCCCATTCATTTTCTATTCAGAAAATATCTTCATTAAATTTCAAAAAAAATCCTCTATTTCATGAAACCTATTAGGCTCATGTAGTGTCTATATTGTATTAATATTCTTCATTTTTAGTTGCATGGACATATCAATGTAATTCGGATAACAATCTAAAATTATAAACGTTCAACATCTATTATGCTATGGCGACTCAAACCGTACACATCCTTCACACATCATCGCTGCAGTTATTTGAGGAGAATTTCAGCGCCCTCATTTACCAGAGCGAAAATATCATTATTCGTTACCGCTTTCTCAATTCCAAAACAAAAAACGGACATTGGGACACGGTTGATATTACTTCGGTTAATGGTTATAAATCCCCGGAAGAATTTAAAAAATGGCTAATCGGTCTCATCGAACCTTCACTGGCCAACTTGTATCAACAACTTCTTGCAGTTCATCATACTTATTGGGAAGCATACTTGGCATATATTACCGATAAAATCGATCAACTGATTATGATCACCGAAGATGAACGTTTTGTCTTTCATAAAGAAGAATTTGAAACAATCAGGCAACATCGTTTTAAATCATTTATTAACTGTAAATTGATTGGCCCTGGTCAAGAAGAGCTTCATCTATTCAGCCAGTTTATCCGGTTTAAAGCCGTCAGGTTCGCGGAAGTATGGGTTGAAGTGTTGATTGGAACAATTGATCGGATTGATCTTATCCATAAACTGTTAATACAATCAGAAAAAATTTCCGAACCCCCACCAATTCCTGATAAAAATCAAAAATCCGAATTCAACATCAAATCAAATCTCACTGTTCCTCAGTTAGGAGTATTTTTCAGGTTAATGTCTAAATCTAAGGTTATTGATGTCCCTTGTCGTCAGACTATACAGTTGATCGATTGGGCAATTCATCATTTCCAATCAAAGAACCGGGAGGCAATCCGTCCCGCATCCCTTCGTAATAAATTTTTTACCCTTGATCTGGCAGCGCTTGATTTTTGGGAGCAAAAACTCAATGAATGGTTAAGTATGATCCGTGAGGAACGTAACAATATTTTGAAAACAACAGTATTCTATTGGATTACGATTGAGTTGCAAACCAGTTGCGATTGGGTTACGGATGTTTTTATGTGGGGTTGCTGATAATAGCAACTACCGCAAGTGGGGCCCATCATGATACATTTGCTTCCATAAACTCCTAAATTCATCAAAAATGGAAACAATCGAAATCATGCAGGAGGCTTACAGGAAGTTAGTCGATAAAATGGACAGCATCGACAAAAAACTTGATGATCGCAAAAACGCTACAACCCTCTCCGAGAATTGGCTTGATATCCAGGAAGCCTGTCAGGTATTAAAAATCTCCAAACGTACACTTCAATCCTATCGTGATAACGGCATACTGCCGTTTAGCCAGATTGGCGGAAAAATCTATTTCCGGGCAAACGATATCGAAGAACACCTCAACCGTCATTACAACAAGGCTTTTAACAAGAGGTAAAATAGCCATGAAAGTTTCAGTGTTCAGGAACTTCAACCAGGTTGTTGAAAATCTTGATATCATCGTGATCCTGGAGCAGATTCGGTCCGGTAAATATAAATCCCGGATCCTTGCTTTACGTGAGTTGTTGCGACAGGGTAAAACTGATGAATACAACGATACCAAAAGATCCCTTCCTGCCTTCACACCCTCAGGCCTCTTTGAAGGAGGACGAAAAATGGAATATCTGAAGGAATATTCCGGCCTCATCATTCTCGATATCGACAAACTTACTCAGGAACAGCTTTGTGAAGTACGCGGCAAGGTAGAGGAAAATCCTTACACCCATGCCTGCTTTATCAGTCCAAGTGGCAATGGGTTGAAGATCCTTGTGAAGGTATTTTCCCGCCCGGTTTATCACAAAGTGGTATTCAATCAGGTTAAATCCCATTATGAGGAATATCTGAATTGTGGTGATCAATGTCTGGTAATAAACATAAATGGCAGCGCCAATTATAATGGGTCTGCCGTCGGTACTAAAACCACCCAAATTCAAATCGACCCATCAGGCAAAGACATCACGAGGCTTTGTTTTGTTTCCTGGGATGAGCTTCTCTATCTTAATCCTTCGGCTGCAATTTTCAAACCTTATATAAATGTGGTAGAGGACGACATCGAAAAGCTGGTATCACAAATTGAATCCCGCCGTATCGACATAACTGCAAAATACGATGACTGGGTCAAAATTGGGTTTGCCTTAGCTGATGCGATCGGGGAGGAGGGGAGAACGTCATTTCACCGCTTGAGTCAGTTCTACACGGGTTACAATCCGAAGGAATGTGATGATCAGTATGATAAATGTCTGAAATCAGGGAAAAGCGGCATCACCGTTGCAACCCTTTATTATTTTGCCCGCGACAGTGGTATCGAAATCTCCAAATTCAAAACAGCGCCAGCAACCACAATCAAAAACACGTATCCTGATACTGCAGTTAACCCTGATTCCGGGGCTATCGATCCTGCTGGCATCCCCAATACCGATTTCAATTCCGGCGGCCATCCCGTTAGTAATTTTGAAATTTCACCCGATAGCCCCAATCCGATCCCTGGTGAAATCACCAACGAACCTCAATTTAAGAAAAAGAAACGCAAAAACCTTGTCGACACCATCGAGGCTTACCTCTCCAATAATTACCAATTTCGTTACAACATCGTCACTTCCAAACTCGAAATCCGGAAACTCAATAATCCAATTCAAGATACCGGACAACCTGTCGACGTTGCTCACCAGGTTGCAGATCATTCGTCATTCGTCATTTATCAATCGTCATTTGTAGCCCTTACCGACTATCAGGAAAATTCCATCCTCCGCGAAATCCTGAAAAACAACATCAAATGCTCGGCAGCCCTCCTCCGCGGTATCTTGTATTCTGATTTCAGTAATTTTTATGATCCGTTTCATGATTATTTTCTACACCTGCCATTGTGGGATGGGCACACTGATTACATTCAACAATTGGCCGAAACAGTCAATACCACATCTCCGTATTTATGGGGTCAATGTTTAAAAAAATGGTTGGTAGCATCCGTGGCCGCTGTTCTCGACAACAAAACAGTTAACCATACAGTCATTATCCTTTCCGGTGGTCAGGGTATCGGTAAAACCACCTGGCTGCTCAATCTCTGTCCGCCTGAGCTGAACGATTATATCTTTTCCGGTACCATCAATCCCAATAATAAGGACACGCTTATCCACCTTTCTGAATGTATGTTCATCAACATGGATGAGCTCGAAAATATGAACCGTACCGAGATTGGTGCCTTTAAAGAAATTATCACCAAATCGGCCATCCGGATGCGCCGGGCTTATGGACACCATATTGAAGCCTTCACACGACGTGCCTCTTTTATGGGTTCTGTTAATTCAAGCCAGTTCCTCACCGATTCAACCGGTTCCCGCCGGTTCCTTTGCTTTGAAATCCTTTCCATCAACTACCAGCATTCAATCGACCTGCAGATGGTTTACGCCCAGGCTTACGATCTCTTTCAGCAGGGTTTTAAATTCTACTTTGATAAAGATGAAATTAATGCCATCTCAGAATCCAATGAACAATTTCAAGTAAACACTGTCGAAGAAGAATTGCTTCTGACCTATTTCCAAAAAGTCCAGTTATCCGAAGCGGCAACATTCCTATCCGCGGCACAGATACTCAACCGCATCACCGAGCGCACCCATGTAAACATCGTCACCTCCCCCGGAGCAGTCATCCGTCTCGGTAAAGCCCTGAAAAAATTCGGCTTCGAAAAACGCAAATCTGATGGACTTTACCTCTGGGCCATCCGCGAAAAATCGTCCGTCCCCTCCTTTTCCTGAAAACCCAAAACTGGTTCTTACTTCTCAATTCGATTGTTAAAATGTTTCGAGTATTCAAATTTTCATTCAGTGTGTCTTGTTCAAATTTCAATATTCTTTTTTTACTTAAAATACCTTCCTTACTTTCCCTAATCCATCCAACCATCAATAAAATAAACCCTTTCATCAGGGAGGGTTTATTGATATCACCTTCCCTTAACCTTCCCTACCTTCCTTTGCATTCGTCATTCGTCAATCGTAAATTTGCCATGATCCTCCCTGATGGACTACCAGTAAAATCAATAGTTTTCGGAGTTCAGGGAGGGTGGGGAGGGTAAAATGGCCTAAATGATAAAGAAATCATTTTTTTTGTCTACTGAATTGTCCATTTGGCTCGTCTGGCTTAAACTATGTAAATCGAAAATAATAAACAACCTTCCCTACTTTACAATATATCCTTCAATTAACCGTCCCTGATGTATTATCAGTAAAATCAATTGTCCTAATGTTTCGGAGATGGTAAAGAGGGTAAAATCGATAAAAGATTCAAAACAAATAAATGGGGCTTATTTATCAGGGCTGGTAGCCTGTGATACCTTTTGAACACAGTCAATCAAACCACATCAAACTAATTATATATCCGTAACTGTCAGAATAATAGCATTGTTCATACATATACCTGTCTGCTCTGTGATCTTCTGCTGGTGGATTAAACCAATCTCCAGCACTCAATTGTTCAATACCCGTAATTTTACTCCCCACTAGAGAAAAATATTCTCCGGCCACAGTTGTTTCGGGAATCTTATCGCCAATTTTGAATTTGAATTTCCAGTTAGGGAAGTCTGTACTTTTAACGAACCATTTTGCAATATTATTTTTTGAAACAACAGCAAATACTTCATGCGTTCCAACTTCACTGAAACGTATTAAAGTTGCCAGGACACTTGTTTGAAAACAATGTGATAGGTTCGTTAAAATATCTATAGAAAAGTCCTTCCCCCCGGATTTTCTTCTGAATTTTTGTTGTGGCATAAGGAGACAACTCGCAAAGTAGTCTGCTTCTAATTCAATCTTTGATTTTTGATTTAAGTTATGGAAGGAAGCATGTGGTTCAAGTAACCCAAATTTTAAACCTAAACGATGTTCATCCAAAAAGTAGTGACCCAATTCATGTGCAAATGTGAACCTACCCCGTTTAGAATTTTCCAGGTTACCCGAATCGATGTTTAAATGAATATGAAAATCTTTGCTATCGTAGAGCAACATTCCATCAAATGCGTCTTCGTAGTTGTCAAAATAAAATGGCACTTCTTCATAATTGGCAATCTTGTTCAGCAAAGTGAGATTCCCATCGGAAAATTCATTGGCAACAAATTCTGCCAGTTTACCTATTTGTGTCTTCCGATGTGGTAGAATCATTCTTTGGTCTGTTCTGGTTCTTTAATATTTTTGCTATAATATGTTGGGGTAATTCGTTCCCGTTACGAGCTGCCATCCTGTATTCGCTGATTTGATTTTGATTGGCATCGACAGAAGTTTTAAAGGTTTTCTTTTCTCTAAAAGTATTATTGATGATTTTTTCAGGGTCGATTTCTTGACCTGTTAAGCAAAAATCAATATCCCCGTAAAGTTTTTCAAACCTTTGAAGCTCAACTTCATTCAAAGGGAGTAGGAAACCGGTGGAAGCTAACCATTCGGTTATGTTCTCAGGCGTAATATGTTTTTTATTTTGAGCCATAGATTTTCAAATAATTATCAACTTCATTAAATGCTTCATTTTTATAAATACGGATGGAGTTCTGAGTCAGGTCAAGTTCATCGCGGAGGTTTTTTAATAATGTTCTCGGAAGTTTATATCCATCCTTGGTCTCTGTTTCGTATTGTTTGTAGGTGAGGTAAATTATTTTATGTTTTGCAGATAGTCGTGCCAAGGCCTTTTTGATATGTTCATATCGCTCTGATAGGATTGCCTTTCTTTCAATTCCAAGGTCCATGTTTTCAATGTCAGGAAATTCTCGAATTATTTCCTCATCACCTGTGAAAGGGCTTACCTCTCCATGTTCGATTTTTTTATAGTAGGCCAATAACCTACTATCGATACGGTATAGATAGAAAAGAACGCCTTTATCGAATTCTTTTTGCTTTGACTTTTCCTTTTTAAACGTCGGATATTTCCACACTTTTTCAAATGTGCTGTAAGCGATTTCATTTGCTACTTGTTCATCGTAACCCCAGTTTTTACAAATCGTAATGAGTTTCTTCTGAAGGTCCAACTGGAAACGGAAAGTGAATACTCTGAAAGCCTCCTTGGCTATTTCAGCATAATCAGGTTCGTTCCTCCATTGGATATATTCTATGAGGTTTTCAGTTGTTTCTTTACTTAAGTCCTGGATTGCCATTTATATCAAACGCCATTATGACTACCAAAAACCGTTAGTGACGATTTTGGTAGTATTTGAGGAAGACAATTATTCACAAAGCTAAGAACAAAAACGGAAAATCAAAAACATGAAATATCAAATTAAAACAGGTTACCCTGCTAACAAAATGCTGATTTGCGAAATATTTGGTCCGTTTTCAGCCAAATTGTCATAGCGGAAGAGGTTGGCATAGATGGTGCTAAATTAAATATGAGTTTAACTAAAGCGTAAAAAATGGAAAAGTTTAATCTTCGGTACTTAAAACCCAGTGCATTCATATTCATTTGTGCTGTGCTGGCTTTGGCATTGTTTTTTGCCAACAAATACATACAGCACCATTGGCAAATTTCATTCTCTGTAATTGCTGTCATGGGCTTTTTATTTGGGTTAATAAATAGTTCCTTGTGGAATATAAAACCATTTAGCTGGATGTATTGGGTTCCTGATTTTTCAGGACGGTATGAAGGAACATTAGTATATGAATTCCGGAACGAAAAGTGCGAAACGGTATCCGCAACCATGGAGCATGTCAAAGTAATTGTCCAGAATGGATCTGATATCGTTATCAATTCGTGGACGAAAAAACTGGATGGTACTTTATCGTCAAAATCAACCAGTATTGAAGCTAATATAGTGAAAGAGAAGGATGGTACTTTCTCGCTAATATTCAATTATCTGAATGAAGGAAATTTTCAATTGGGATTTTCGCCTCACTACGGTACGGAGGTTTTCAAGCTAATTGAAAACGAGGATGGAAAGTACCTAGTAGGTAAATACTACACAGAAAGGTTGCCATTTCAAACCAAAGGCAAAATAGAAATGAAATACATCAATAAAAAATTACATCACGAAAAATAGATACTAGTATTATGGCAAATTGCAGCGAACATTTTAAGGATTATAACGAGGAAATAAGGTTAACAGATAACCGAAGACAAAAACTTAAAGGTTCTCGTAAAGAGTTACGTAACAAGGTTAGAAAGTGGTTTAAGGAGAATAAACCGGATGAATCCCAGCCAAAGTTTAGTGGACAGGGTTCAATGTCAATGGATACTATTATAAATCCATTACCACGAAAAATAAGAGATGGCAACGGGGAGAAAACTATCCTTTATTATGATGTAGACGATGGGATTTACTTTGTAGGAGATAAATCCACACAAGCTCGGAATTCAACGATAACCTACCACAATTGGGTTTATGAGGCGGTGAAAGGTCATACCGACAAAGATCCCGTGGATAAAAATGCATGTGTACGAACTTTGTTCTACGATGGTCATAACATAGACCAACCTATATATTATAAGCAAGGTGATATACCGGAATTGGCTCATAAAAAAGCAGGTTGGATTGAAAGTGACCCGAAAGCATTCCTGGAATGGTTTAATGAAAAAGCTGAGAAAGAGCCCCAACTTAGAAGGTTGGTTCGTTATGGTAAGGGCTGGTGTGATAACAGGGATTTTATCAATGAAAGTAAGCCGATGCCAAACGGTTTGATAATCTCAATTCTGATTGCTGAAAATGCTGTTTACCGGCAAGACAGGGATGATATTGCCTTAAAAGAAACACTTGTAGTCATACAATCCAGGTTGCAAACTGAATTTGCCTGTAATAGACCTACTGTCCCCAAAGGAGAAAACCTTTTAAAGGATTATCCTCAACAGGATTATTTTATGAAATGTCTTGCTGATTTTATTGATGATGCCAAAAAAGCGCTACCGGAAAAAAACTTCCGGAAAGCAACAGAATTGTGGCGGAAACATTTAAGCGATAGATTCCCATTAGGTGAAGATAAGGAAGATACAAGTAACACAACTGCTGGGCTTATGTCTATAATTCCAGCCACCACAAAGCCTTATGCCGAGTAATGAAAAACGAGCAATTTGAGAGTGATATTAAAATTGTTCCCGGCTCATTTAATAAACTAAGCCTGGTTGAGACTGATAGTGAGCAATTTCTAACAGGGGAGCTTGATATTGTTGATAATGCTGGTAGGTTATGGGATACATACCAAGTGGAAATAAGGGGCAGCGAAAGTTACCCAACAGCTTTCCCGAAACTTTTTGAAATCGGGAATGCTTTCCCTAAAATTATTGATTGGCATGTTTACGAATCTTATGACAAATCCTGCTGTGTTGATATTCCACCCAATGAAAGAATATTATGTAAGGACGGTTTGCATGTATTGAAGTACATTCAACAATTCGCGATTCCCTATTTAGCGAATCAAACGTTCAGGAGGCATGAGGGTTACTATTTGTACGGTGAGTATCCCCATGGAATTTTCGGCAAGATAGAATATTATCAGAGCAAACTTAAAGCAAAAAATCCGCACGAACTTATTTCCATGTTTGATTTAATAATAAAAGGTTACAACCCCGACAGAACTTCATATTGCCCTTTTTGTAATAAAGTAAAATTCAGGAACTGCCACCGTGATGTGTTTAGAGAGTTATCTGCCATCAAAGTGGTACTTTACCTTGATGCAGTAAACCAACTGATACCGTTTTTCAAAGAAAACCCTGTTTTCAAATTACCAGTTGTTAAATAAACAATATAGTCTTTAAAGTATCCTGATCATCTCCTTAACCGAAACACTAAAATATTCTACTATTCCTTTGGAGCTAGTATCAAAGGCTGGCATATCTATCAATAAAACATTAATAAAACTACCATTATCCATTCCCCAACCCTTAATTCCTCAGGCAAGAGGAGTTCATTGCAAGTTTTATCTACTAAAGGTTTGTTTGTCAGTCTAAAACCTGACATTAAGGCATTAAAAACGGATAATACATATGGTTTTTAATGCAATATCTGAACACTTAGGTCAGAATGACATTTAATTTTTTATGGTACTGGTTTTGAGTAGGATATATAAATGGTTTTAGAAAAGTCGACCAGCTTTTAATGAAAAGACTTTCAACAGGAAGTGATCCACTTGTATGGATGGACTCAGTGCAAACACAAGGAGGTTTATGGCCAAAAAAGTCACAAGTAAAAAAGCTGCTTCTGCTGCTTCGAAGGTTCTAAGAGATAAGCGAACCAGTAAGGCAAGTAAAACTGCGGCTGGAAGTGCACTCTCACAGAGAGAGAAGCCAAAACGGAAGTCAAATTAAAATTGGTGTTTTGAGGATCACTGAAAAACCTCGCAATTAATTAACGTTTCACGAATACAATTAATCATGGGAAAATTTACGATTTTTAAAGGATCAAATTCACAATTCTACTTCAACCTCAAGGCTTCAAATGGCCTGAAGGTTCTCGCTAGTGAGGGTTATCTTTCAAAGGATTCATGCAAAAACGGAATCCAATCTGTCAAGGAAAACGCTCCTTATGAATCGAGGTATGAAAGGAAGAGATCCATCAACAATCAGTACTATTTCGTTCTTAAAGCCATTAATGGTCAGGTCATAGGGACAAGTGAAATGTACGTCTCATCACAAGGAATGGAAGACGGGATCTCTGTAGTAAAATCAGAAGCTCCAAATGCATCAACCGAGGATCTGACATAGTTTTATGAATCACCCCCGAAGAAAATTGTCGTTGAAGTACTTTTTTCTTCGGGGGTGATTCTCATTTATCTTGGCATTTGTCCTACAAATGATCTGACTGCTATACAAATAAACCATCCCCCTTTTTATTTTCAATTACCTTTCATTTTTTTCCTACTTTTAACCTTTGTTTTCTGATAGGTAAAAGTTGGCATGGAACACACAACAGGAGCATATGATGAATTCAGTTCTGGTCTCACAATAACCCCGTACCATGCTAAATACTATGCTTATGAGCTCACTTTACGCAGCCCTTCCGATAGTATCCAAAAACTGGCTTCTACATTGTTGGACGCTCAAGTCGACCTGAACCCCCACCAGGTTGAGGCAGCCTTGTTCGCATTTCGTTCACCTTTATCAAATGGTGCCATCCTTGCCGATGAAGTTGGACTGGGAAAAACCATTGAAGCTGGTCTTGTCATTGCCCAAAAATGGGCAGAGCGTAAAAGGAGAATACTAATTATCGTTCCATCAAATTTGAGAAAGCAATGGAATCAGGAGTTACTAGAGAAGTTTTTCCTCCCATCAACCATAATGGAAAAGGCTTCTTTCAATGATGAGATAAAAAAAGGCCACTTCAACCCTTTCGATCAGGAAGCAATACTAATAACATCTTATCACTTTGCAAAAGGGAAAGATATCTATATTCAGAAACCTGATTGGGATCTCGTAATAATTGATGAAGCACATCGGCTAAGAAATGTTTATAAGCCGGGCAACAAGATTGCCAATGCAATAAAAAATGCTTTGATCGACAAACCCAAAATATTATTAACTGCTACTCCATTACAGAATTCATTGCTTGAACTTTATGGCTTGGTAAGTATAATTGACGATTATGCTTTTGGGGATCTGAAAAGTTTTAAAAACAAATATGCAAGAATTACCCAGGAAAAAAATTACGCAGACCTTAAGGAACGCCTTCTTCCAATATGTAAAAGGACACTCAGGCGCCAGGTTCAGGAATATATAAGTTTTACCTACCGGGTAGCAATCGTTCAGGAATTTTATCCGACTCAAGACGAACAACGCCTATATGAATTAGTTTCCGGATATCTTCAAACTCCCGTTTTATATGCCTTGCCTCCAAGTCAACGACAGTTAATGACCCTTATTCTCCGCAAACTACTTGCATCCTCTACTTTTGCAATATCCGGCACATTGGAAGTTCTATCCTCAAAGCTTGATGGAATATTGAAAAACCAGGAGCAACAGCAAGATCCGGAACAGATTGAAACATCTTTATCCCTTGATTTTGAATCTTTCGGAGAAACAAAAGAAGAGTGGATTGATAATGAAGAAGATGAAGTGGAGCAAAAAGAAATCAATGAAAAGAAAAGCTTCACTGCGGTAGAAAAGAAAGAAATTAAAAATGAAATCGGGCAATTGAATGAATTCTCAAGGTTAGCCCGATCTATAATTAAAAATTCAAAAGGTGAAGCATTGTTACAGGCTTTAAAAAGTGGTTTTTCCTCTCTTGCAGAAAAGGGGGCTTCCAGGAAGGCGATCGTTTTTACAGAATCAGTCAGAACTCAAAAGTATCTCTTCGGTCTTCTTGAACAATCAGATTACAAAGGGCAACTTGTCCTTTTCAATGGAACAAATACCGATCCTTTTTCCAACAAGATTTATAAATCATGGTTTGATCAACATCAAGGAACAGATAAAATTACAGGATCAAAAACAGCAGATAAGCGGGCTGCGATTATAGATTATTTTAGAAATCATGCATCGATCATGATTGCTACCGAAGCTGCAGCCGAAGGGATAAATCTTCAATTCTGTTCTTTGGTAATAAACTATGACCTTCCATGGAATCCCCAAAGAATAGAACAACGGATCGGACGTTGTCACAGGTACGGCCAGAAGCATGATGTTGTCGTTGTCAATTTCTTAAATAAGGCCAATGCGGCCGACATTCGGGTGTATCAATTACTTGCTGAAAAGTTTAAACTTTTCGACGGCGTATTCGGTGTAAGTGATGAAGTTCTCGGAAGTATCGAATCGGGAGTTGATTTTGAGAAAAGAATTGCAATGATCTATCAGAATTGCCGCACGGAGGAAGAAATTCAAAAAGCATTCGATGATTTGCAGCTTCAACTTGAAGAGGAAATTGATGACAAGATGCAATTCACCCGAAAATCGCTTCTTGAGAATTTTGACGAAGAGGTTCATGAAAAACTCCGTATCAACCTTGCAACAAGCAAGGATTACCTGAGCCGGTATGAGAACCTGCTTTGGAATTTAGCCCGTTTTTTTCTTTATAAGGATGCTGTATTTTCAAATGACGAGTATTCCTTTTTTCTGAAAAGAAATCCTTTACCAGGCCAGAGTATACATCCCGGACCTTACCGGATTGGAAAAAACATTGAAGACGCGAATGTGTTCCGTATCGGGCACCCACTGGCACAGCATATCATTGAAAAATGTAAAAACGTTAAACTGCCGGTAACCGAAATTATATTTGATTATGATGGTTCTTTAAAAAAAATCTCTATCCTTGAGACTCTGATTGGTCAGTCCGGTTGGCTTTCTGTGAATGTGTTGACCATTGAATCCCTGGAGACGGAAGATCATTTTGTATTAAATGGCGTTGCAGATAATGGGACAGCCCTTGACCAGGACCATTGCCACCGGCTTTTTTCATTGAATGGTGAGATTGGCAAACCTGGGCAACAAATAATCGTCCCTTATGAAATCAGAACACTGCTTGCAAAATCTGCTGAGAAAGTTACGACACAGGTCCTTTTACGAAACTCCCAACGGAATGCAGGTTTTTTCGATGAGGAACTGATCAAACTTGAAAAATGGGCAGAAGATAAAAAATCCAGCCTTGAAATAGAGTTAAAGCAATTGGACGTCGAAATCAAGACACTAAAAGCAGAAGCCCGAAAACTCCCCAGGCTTGTAGAGAAAGTGAAAGCGCAACGCCACATCAAGGAAATGGAAAAACGTCGTAATGAAATGCGTATGAACCTTTATCAGCACCAGGATGAAGTGGATCAACGCAAGGAGATCCTGATCTCAGACATCGAAGCCAGGTTGAAGCAGATGACTTCAAAAAATGAACTGTTTACAATACGTTGGACAATCAAATAACTTCATGATGAATTTTAATGACCTTATTCAGAAACTAAGTTTAACACACCAGTCCTTATATGTTTCGGCGGCAAAATCAGTTAATATTGCCATGACGATCCGGAATTGGCTTTTCGGCTATCACATTGTCGAATACGAACAAAATGGTGAGGATCGGGCAAAATATGGATCACAATTGTTAAAAAACTTAACCAAAAGTGTTAACCTCAAGGGAATTTCCGAGACAAACCTGAAAGTATTTCGCCAGTTTTATCTGACTTATCCGGGTATTGGTCAGGCACTGCCTGACTTATTCAAGACTTTTCCAATTAGTCAGACACTGCCTGACAAATTTCAAACCATTGATATTAAGCAGATACAGGCTTCCGGGAAAACCAAAATCCCCCTTAAAAAATTAGGACTCGAATCAGCGCGGGTACTACAGGTATTGTCTTTCTCCCATATTGTTGAACTGATTAAAATTGAGGACCCTTTAAAGCGGGCATTTTATGAACTTGAATGCGTAAAAGGAACATGGAGTACAAGGGAACTGCAGAGACAAATAGAATCGCTCTATTTCGAACGTTCCGGTTTATCAAAGGATAAAAAAAAGCTTTCGGAACTCGTAAACCAGAAAGCCGTTCAATTATCACCCCGGGATGTGATCAATGATCCGATTACTGTGGAATTTCTTGGTTTAAGCGACCGTGCTCTGGTCACCGAAACTGACCTTGAACAGGCCATTCTTGATCATTTGCAGATGTTTCTATTGGAACTAGGCCACGGCTTCTGCTTTGAAGCAAGGCAAAAACGAATCCTGATAGATGATGAATATTATTTTATCGACTTGGTTTTTTATCACCGGATCCTGAAATGCCACGTCCTGGTTGATCTGAAAACCGAGAAATTCAAGCACAGTCATGTCGGACAGATAAATACCTATCTTGAATATTATAAGAATGAAATAATGCAGGAAGGGGATAACCCGCCAGTCGGCATTCTTTTATGCACTGACAAGGGAAGTACCCTCGTAAAATATGCGACTGCAGGTCTTGAGAAAAGTGTTTTTGTGAAGAAATACTTAATAGAATTGCCAAGTAAAGAGGAATTGGAAACCTATATTCAGAACGAAATACAATAAATAAATCTCTCTCATGAAGTCATTTTGCGGATATTTTAAAAACTCAGAAGGAAAACCTGACTGGTATTGCATTACGCTTTTTGCAATCGGAGTTTTCGCTATAGTGGTTTTTTTTGCAGAATTAACAGGTTTTTTCATTTGTTTTGAATTGAAACGATTCTTTATATCTCTTTCCGGTTCAGCAGATCATCCAAGTTCAAATGATTTTTTTCAAAGTCTTTTAACTTTTGAACCTTCAGAAGATTTTTTCGCCGCAATAATTGGTCTTCTTGCAACCCTTATAAGTATTGCCATTCCAATAACAATTGCAAATATGGCTGATAGTCTTAAGCCATATAAGGATAAGGATATTCAACAAATGTTTCTTGGTGAGAGAACATTTAAACAAATGCTTATTGTGATTATTCTTCTTGCATTTGCTCTATTCACTTGGTTCTTTGCGACAAAGAACATTATCACTGGATTTTTATTGCTTTTATTGGGGATTCTTTCTCTTCTTTTCTTTTACCAGTTTATTCGTAGGGTAATTGAATATATCACTGCTACTGACGATGTTGTGCTTGATAAATTATGGTCAAATCTTGAAAATATTCTCAATGATGAATAAAATGAGCTTTCTTGATACCATTGAAAAGGTCTATAAAGTTGCAAGTGAAAAAATCGACAAGCAACTTGAGGAGGACGTTCAAGAAATTATCATTAAACTATCCGTTTACTTTATAAAGATTCTGGATTTAAAGAATGAAAAACCAGAAAAATATAAATCTCTATTAGTACGCACTCGTTATACTGAAAAGAAAAACCCACAGAATGTTCCATTCTTGATTCATGAATACTATGAACCTTCACATGAAGGAATTCAGGTTTATTGTAATGTGTTCTTTAAAATTTGGAAAAAATCGTTTGATAATGAATTAGAAAACACTGTATATTTTACGGTTTCTAAGATTGTAGATATTCTCCAAGACTTGCTTAAGCGGGGTAAGGATTTTATGACAGTATCAAACTACTTCATAGGATTACTTCAGAATATTAATCTGGAAATGAGTAAAAGCCCTAACAGATTTTCCAATTCAACTGCAAGAGCATCATATAATTGGTTTTTCGAAATTGTTTTTGCTAATGATTTCAATTTGGAATTGCTTTCTGATTTGCAGATTGCATTGTTCATTTCGATTCGTATTTCCTTGGCAAATGATAATGAAAAGGTCTTCCATTCTTTTATTGCACATATCATTAGTGGATCTTATTATCCTGTTTATGGTATGCTGCCGGATATCGATTCAAATACGAAATACTCTCAAAAGGGCATTTTCGAAGAGTACGAAAAAGCAAAAGATGATTTGCTTTTATTAAGTCGGCAATCACTTACCTTTCAAGATTATCAAAAAGTAATAGTTGGGTTTGAAGTTTTTAAATCTGCTATCAATAAATATACTGTTGTTGAAGAAGAAATAAGACAAAAGATCCTCATTGAATTTAAACGCTTTATAGAACAACAGTTTAAGTATAATATCCTGCAACAGACAGTTATTTGGCTTGGCTCATATTGCCTATTTATTAAGCAGTACAAGTACATTGATTATTTGTTGAATTATAATCAGCCTAAGGATAGCTCTGCTTATTGGGTCAACCAGGACATTAACCCATTAAATACTGAAGAGATACTTACATTATATTACAGAAGACATGACCTTGAAAAAAATATTACCTTTTTATGGGGAGGGCATCATGATTTCCTGTCATACTATGAAACATTTATTGCCATTCTATTAATTAACGCAATAAATCTAAATCAACGAAAGGGTGAGTCATGGCGTAGTGAATACAAGCCCAATTTTAAGAACTCCGAGAAAACAGTACAAGAAATCGATAGTATGGGTTACTCCCTCGATAATTTACTGAACATCGAAAAATATTTAAAAAACAATAAGACAATCATAGAGGGTTGTGGATTGACTGAATCGATGGCTTCTGGCGCAATTACATTATTGGAAAATATAAAGTCAAATATTGGAAGGCAGAAGCAGGAAATCGAGATGGAAGCAAAAGTTGATGATGTAATAGCAAGTAATTTTATTGATATTGTAATTGAGACATATTCAAAGAATGCAAGTATCAGAAATATAGTCAATTACTACAATCCTATTTCTAATAAAATCTTAAAATATCCTATGGGAAAATATCTCTCTTTTGGCATTAATGAAATAATGACAAAAGGACTATTTTCCAATAAGGATAAAGGGACATATGTGGGATTTCCAGAAGGTGTAGCTCGCAGATTCATTTTCGATGAAAATATGACTTTAAGAAGGATTATTGTTGAGTCAAGTACTAAAACTGAAATGAAAACTGATCAATCAATGGTCGTTCAGCTACTTGACGATCTTGATAAGACTGAATCTCTTAATGATAAAGTTCTTATTTTCTCAAACCTTAATCCTTCATATGAAATTTTTAATTCGAAATCCGACTTTATTCCGATAGAAAAAATAAAAAATAAAAAACCATTAATGCATGAATTTGTCGGTAGATATAAAGGTGCGGATGTATTTACCCTTTATGACGAGACTAGATGGAAAAACCTGTTGGTATTGAAAAAAATACCAAAATTTGGCATTGGTATTATTAAATACTATGCGCCAACTAAAAAGGTTGATTTTAGTATCAAAGAACATTTTTATTGGAAAATTCATGATTTATATGATAAACAAGAAATAGTAGATGATCTACTTAAACAACAACCATACTGGTTATTGCAGCAAGCATCTGATTTATCTTCACAGCGAGAATATTTACAAAAACAAGTTAATATAATAATCTTGTACAAAATGAACTTTGTACTACCAAAAGGATTTAAGGGTTGGACTTTTAGCCTGTAATATTGTTATAATTTATGACGAATAATAAACAAAAACTCGAACTCAACTGGATTGGCAAAGACCAGCAACCGCAACTGGAACCCCGCATTCTGATCGAAGACCGGGAAAAATCATTCGGTGACCGGAATAACCAGAATATGCTTATCCATGGTGACAACCTACTTGCATTAAAAGCGTTGGAACAGGATTTCAACGGAAAAATTAAGTGCATCTATATTGATCCGCCGTATAATACTGGTAATGCATTTGAACATTACGATGATTGTTTGGAACATTCAATTTGGTTATCGCTTATTTCATCAAGGCTGAATTTCCTTTGGACATTATTAGCGGAAGATGGCTCATTATGGATATCAATAGATGATGATGAAATGCCTTATCTTAGAGTCGTCATGGATGAATTGGTCGGCCGAAGTAAATTCATTGCTTGTAATGTATGGCAAAAAAGATACTCTAGAGAAAACAGGGAAGCAATTGGGGATGTTCATGAGTATATTCTTGTCTATGCGAAGAATCCATCGACATTTAAGTTGATCCGTAACAAGGTCCTCCCGACAGGAAAACAAACCAAAGTATATAAAAATCCGAATAATGACCCTAAGGGTCCTTGGAGATCAATTCCAATGACCGCACAAGAAGGTCATGCTACACCTGACCAGTTTTATGAAATTACATCTCCTTCTGGGAAAAAATTTAAACCACCAACTGGGCGATGTTGGGGGTTAGCGCAAAGAACTTTCGAAAAGTTACTTGCAGAAGGTAGAATTTATTTCGGGAAAAGTGGAAATTCCCAACCAAACACTATTAGGTACTTGTCAGAAATTGAAGGATTTGTGCCATGGACTTGGTGGCCTTCAGAAGAGGTAGGTCATACGGATGAAGCAAAAAAGGAGATTCATGCTCTTTTTGGCAAAATAGATGCTTTCGATACTCCAAAACCCGAAAGATTGATCAATAGGATAATTCATATTGCAACAAAACCTGGTGATATTATCTTTGATTCTTTTCTTGGTTCCGGCACCACTGCAGCAGTTGCTCACAAGATGGGTCGCAAATGGATCGGAATTGAGTTAGGAGACCATTGCGACACCCTTTGCCTTCCCCGTTTGAAAAAAGTAGTAACCGGTGAAGACCAAGGCGGGATTTCTAAAACGGCAAACTGGAAAGGCGGCGGTGGCTTCAATTACTATTATCTTGCACCAAGTCTCCTTCAAAAGGATAAATACGACAACTGGATAATTGATAAGTCATATAATCCCGAAATGCTTGCTGCCGCCATGGCAAAACACGAAGGTTTTCGCTTTAATCCGGATGAACATGTTTTCTGGAAGCAGGGACAAAGTACCGAAAAGGATTTCATTTTCACTACAACTACGTTTGTAACGGTGGAGTACCTCGATAAAATCCAGGAGGAGATGAAGCCGGAGGAAACATTGCTGATTTGTTGCAAGGCATTTCAGGAACCTTGTGAATCAAGGTTTACCAATATCAATATTAAAAAAATCCCACATATGCTGTTGGGCCGGTGCGAATTCGGGAAAGATGATTACAGCCTGAATATCGTAAATGTTCCGTTGGAAAATGAACAGGAAGAAAACCTTGATACGAATTCCGGCGCGGACATTGTGAGTGAGAAAAAGATTTCGTCGTCCAGGAAAAAAGACAAGAAACAAGACACATCTGACCCAACCCTGTTTTAACACTTCGTTTTACCATGGATAGAATTGCCAACCAGATTAATAACCGCCTCAGTCTCCGGCCCCCGCAAACAAGAAGTTTGGAAATCCTTTCGGATCTCGTTAACGGAGAGCAAGATATTCTTCAATCATCCTCTTTGGAAGAAAAACTTAAAACAGTGAATGAGAAATTTCGCACCTGCGTCGATTTTGAGCGGGATTTTCCATCTCTGTGTTTTGCATTGGCAACTGGTGTTGGCAAGACCCGATTAATGGGTGCATTCGTCACATATTTGTATCTCGCAAAAGGGATAAAGCATTTTTTTGTACTTGCCCCAAACCTCACTATTTATCAGAAACTGATGGATGACTTCCAGAATCCTCAGAATCCGAAGTATGTATTCAAGGGTATAGGTGAATTTGCAACGGAACCGCCAAGAATCATTACCGGAGACAATTACAGTGAATTATCACAGTCCAGATTATTCCAGTCCGATGTTCATATAAATATTTTCAATATTTCTAAAATCAATGCTGAAACCAAAGCCGGCAGAGAACCAAGGATTAAACGACTTGTCGAATACCTGGGCGAGTCCTATTTCAATTACTTAAGTAAATTAGATGACCTTGTTTTATTAATGGATGAATCACATCATTACCGTGCCGACCGGGGGATGCAGGTCATCAATGAACTTCAGCCTTTGATTGGGCTTGAACTCACTGCAACACCTCAAGTTGAGCGTGCAGGTATTCCGGTAAAATTCAAAAATGTCGTTTATGAGTATTCCCTGGCTCACGCTATCCGTGATGGTTTTGTGAAAGAACCTTGTGTGGCCACCCGACGCGACTTTAATGCCGATGCTTATAAAATTGAAGAACTTGACCGAATAAAAATTGAAGATGGTATCCGGATTCATGAGGATACCAAAGTCGCTTTGGATATCTATGCCCGGGAAACCGGCACCAGGCAGGTTAAACCCTTTGTTTTAATTGTTGCGAAAGAGACCGACCATGCTGCAGAGATCAAAAAACTGATTCAACAAAACACCTTTTTTGATGGTCGTTATGCGGATAAGGTTATTGAAATTCATTCCAATCAAAGGGGAGAAGAAAAGGAAGAAAACATTCAGCAGTTACTTTCGGTTGAAGATCCAGACAACCGGACCGAAATCGTGATTCATGTGAATATGTTGAAAGAGGGGTGGGATGTCACAAATCTTTATACCATTGTCCCGTTGCGAACGGCCGCGTCACTTACGCTCAGAGAACAGACGATCGGCAGGGGGCTTCGTTTACCCTATGGAAAACGTACCGGAAACCCTAAAGTTGATAAACTGACCATTGTTTCGCATGATAAATTCCAGGAAATTATTGAAGAAGCCAACAAACCTGATTCCATTATCCGGAAAGAAAATATCATCGAGATTGATCCGGTGGAACTCAGCAGATCAAAAGAAGTAATATCCGTAACCTCAACACTGGATATCAAATATGAAGCTGAAAAACAGGAAATAGCAAAGATCACAGACGAAAAGAAAAGAGAGGAAGCCACCCTTACACTGGAAATTAAGCAGAATATCCTACAAGATTTGCCGGAATTGGCCAAGATTGTTAGAAATGTCAGTGAGATCAGTGGCGATGAGGTTAAGAAAATTGCCATCGACCGGTTTAAAAGCCGGATTGAAAACAATCCGCAAACGCAGTTATTCGTTGCCGATATGGTTGCTGAGGCTGAAATTATTTATGCTAAGGCAGTCAAGGATTTTACTGACAACATCATTGAGATTCCCAGGATCATCATCCAACAAACCGGCGATATCAAGCATGGGTTCCACGATTTTGAGCTGGATACGAAAAACCTGAACTTCCAGCCCGTATCAGAAGAAATACTTCGGCAATCTTTAAAGGACAATACACAGGAAATTATTCAAGGTAAAGGCCGGATTATTTCCGATACAAATGAGAATATTTTAGTGAACGAACTGGTGAATTATCCTGAGGTGGATTATGATTCTCAGTCCGATTTATTGTTCAAATTGTCATCCCAGGCTATCGAAAAATTCAGGACATATCTCAATGATGATGATCTTTATAATGTAGTCCTATATAATAAGCGTGAGATTGGCCGGTTCATATTTTCGCAGATGATGTTGGAATTTTACATTGAGGAGCCCAAATATGAGGAACCAGTGGTTTATCCATTTGAGCGGATCCTGGATCATAACTATTCAAAGTACACCCAGGATAAGATTCATCTTTATACTGATACAATAACTCCCACTTCTTTGATACCAGGGCTTTTGTTCAGTGGATTCTCGAAGGCCTACCATCATTCATATAAATTCGACTCAAAGACAGAGAAAGACTTCTCCATCATTCTTGAACAGGATAAAACCGTTTTGAAATGGTTACGGCCTGCAAAGAACCAATTTAGAATCTATTGGAAGCACAATTCAAAACAGTACTCTCCCGATTTTGTAGGTGAAACAGCCGATTCAATATATCTTGTTGAAACAAAGAAAGAAGGTGATATTGACGCAACCGATGTTCAGGAAAAGGCGAAAGCAGCGTTGGAATATTGTAAACATGCGACGGATTTTACAATCGTTAATGGAGGAAAACCCTGGAAATACTTATTAATTCCGCATATTGATGTCAGCCTTTCTAATAGTTTCAATTATTTTGTAAGTAGATTTTTACAATAAACTAAAATATAACCATGCAAACTCAAAAATACTCTGTCAACCAGCATTTAATTGAAACGCTTTTAGCTTGGGTCATCTCAGGTGAAATCGCAATCCCGGAAATTCAACGTCCTTTTGTCTGGGACAGCTCAAAAGTGCGTGACTTAATGGATTCACTGTATAATGGTTATCCGATTGGCTACTTGATTGCCTGGCGAAATCCCAATGTAAGGCTTAAAGACGGTAGCGTTTCATCCGGTAAAAAAATATTGATCGACGGGCAACAAAGGGTAACAGCATTGTCAGCAGCTATTCTCGGGAAATCGGTTATCAGTAAAAGTTATCAGAAAATTAAGATTAAAATTGCATTTCATCCGGTTGATGAACGTTTTGAAGTACAGAATCCGGCTATCGTGAAAGACAAGACCTGGGTTCACGATATTGCTGAGTTGTTTAAACAGGGAGTAAATTCTTATCAAATCATCACTGACTATATCGCGCTTAATCCCGAAGCTGACCAGCAGATGGTGATCAATAATATTGGACGGTTATTTGATTTGGCTAAAAAGCAGATTGGACTAATTGAATTGGATTCTGATTTGGATATTGAGACGGTAACCGAGATTTTTATTCGGATAAACTCCCAGGGAGTTGTTTTAAGTCAGGCAGACTTTGCCATGTCTAAAATCGCTGCCAATGAAATTTATGGGGGTAATGTTTTACGAAAAGCCATTGATTATTTCTGTCATTTAGCGGTCAATCCGGAATTTTTTCATTCAATAAAGGAAAATGATCCGGAATTTGCAGCAACGCAGTATTTTCAAAAAATGTCGTGGTTGCATGATGAAAACGACGAGATATATGACCCGTCTTATACTGATTTGCTAAGAGTCGCATTTACATCAGAGTTTAATCGTGGTAAGCTGGCTGACCTTGTCAGTTTATTATCAGGAAGGAATTTTGAAACAAGAACCTTTGAAGCCACTATTGCAGAGGAATCATTTCAACGGTTGGCTAGAGGTGTAATAAACTTCATGAACGAATATCAGTTCAAACAGTTTGTCATGATTATTAAATCGGCAGGATTCATTTCTCCCGATATGATCCGGTCCCAAAATGCATTGAACTCTGCCTACATCGTATATTTGAAACTTCGTTCACAAGGGGAGCATCCGGAAAAAATTGCGAGTTTCGTCCGGCGATGGTTTGTTTATTGTATTCTTACTCAACGATATTCTGGATCACCGGAGTCGATGTTTGATTTTGATATCAAGCAAATTTCAGAAAAATCTTTTGGCGAGTACTTAAAGGAAAAAGAGGCAGGCGAGCTCTCCGATGCTTTCTGGAATGCAGCGCTTATTCAAAACATGGATACGTCAGTCAGTAGCAGTCCTAATTTCAATGTTTTCCTTGCCGCCCAGGTAAAAACCAACGATAAAGGATTTCTCTCTAAAGATGTTATGATAAGCGACCTGATAACTCTTCGAGGAGATATCCATCATCTTTTCCCAAAAGAATACCTTAAAAAGAATGGGTTTCAAAGGGGAAAATA
>JBAYMG010000022.1:0-23096 GCA_041663665.1 Candidatus Omnitrophota bacterium
CGGGCACAGTTTAATTGCTCAAAGCCCGATAGATATTAATATCGCTAAGCAACTAAATATATTGATTTCTGATATGGGTTTAGCTTTTGAGCGTATCGTTATGGATCCAACTATCGGAGCTTTAGGTTATGGCCTTGAATATGCTTATTCGATTATGGAAAGAGCCAGGCTTGCGGCATTAAACGGAGATAAAACTTTAGCCTCCGCGTTTATTTGTTTTGTCGGGCAAGAGGTATGGAAAACCAAGGAAGCCAAAGAAAGCATTGAACAGGGAATTATCTGGGAGGCGATTACAGCAACTAGTTTAATACAGTCTGGAGCTGATCTTTTAATTATGCGCCACCCTAAAGCAATAGAAAAAGTCAATAATTTTATTGAAACACTATTTAAAAAATAACCATGTTTATTATCGGCGAATTGATTAACGGGATGTACTTAGATATGGCGTCTGCGATAACCAGCCACGATAAAAAAGCAATACAAAAATGTGCCCTGGAACAGATTGCCGGCGGGGCGGATGCTTTAGATATAAGCTGCGGCCCAAGTTCCAATAATCCTTTGATCGATATGCCTTGGCTTGTGGAAACTATCCAAGAGGTAACTAATAAACCGCTGTGCCTTGATTCAAGTAAATATCAAGTTATCCAAGCGGGGCTAAATGTTTCTAAAAATGAAACCATGATTAATTCCACAACTGCGGATTTAGAAAAATTAGAGGTACTTGTTCCTCTAGCTAAACAGTATAAATCCAAATTAATCGGAATTACAATTAATAAAAATGGTATTCCGCGGGATAAAGATCAACGTGTTGAGTTAGCGGCAACAATTATTGAATATTGTCAAAAAAATGACTTTCCCATTGAGGATCTTTATTTGGATCCTATAGTTTTGCCGGTTAATGTAGCCCAGGGGCAGATGCTAGAGATTTTAGAATCTATCCGGGAATTTAAGATACTGTCTGAGCCCAGCCCTAAAACTATTATCGGTTTAAGCAATGTTTCTCAAGGGTCTCAGAACCATAGCTTGATCAACCGTGCTTTTTTAACAATGGCAGTTGCGTACGGCTTAAATTCTGCTATACTTAACCCTAAAGATAATGAGTTAATGGACACTTTAATTACAACTGAACTCATTCTAAATAAAAATATTTATTGTGATTCATATTTAGAAGCGTATAGAAGAAAATAGTTTTGGCGGAGTAGCTCAGCCTGATAGAGCACGCGGCTCATACCCGCTTGGTCGGTGGTTTAAATCCACTCTCCGCCACCAGTGTCCGAGAGGCAGTCCTGCAAAGCGATAGCGGAGCAGGGCCACTCTCCGCCACTAAATTTTTATACACAGTGGCGTTTCTGCTAAAAAAAATAATTCTTACCAAGTTTACTTATACAATATCAGACTGCCATTAACAATTTGATCGGAAGGATAACATGGCAAATCAAGACAAAACCGCAGAAGATCTCTCATTTGAATTAGCCTTGGCATGCAAAAGAATTTCTGAGTTAGAAGCTAAGGAAAAGGTGTTAAAAAAAAGTGAAGAAAAATACCGGCAGATGGTAGAGAATGCCAATAGTATTATCTTAGTTATGGATATTCGGGGTAATATTACTTTTTTTAACCAATTTGCGCAAAGATTCTTTGGTTTTCACGAAAAAGAGGTATTAGGTAAAAACGTCATTGGCACAATCGTTTCCGCAAGAGACCTAACCGGTGAAAACTTAGTAAGTACGATTAAAGATATAGTGGAAAATCCCGAACTTCATTCTGCAAATGAGAATGAAAATATACGCAGCAATGGTGAGCGCATTTATATTTTATGGACGAATAAAGCCATTATCGGCGATGACGGAAGTATCAAAGAAATTCTATGTATTGGTAACCGGGTTAATAAAACTAAATAAGCTAAGTTTCTACTTTCCGGATATTTTTTTAGCCAGCCTGTCAACAATTAGAGAAGTGAGAATAAATACGCCTGCTTCAGTCAGTACCGTAGCAAATGCCGCCCCGACATAGGAAAATCGATAAATTAATATAAAGATAAGCGGTAAACCGATAAGTGCGGCGCTAATGTGAATTTTTGCGTATAAATCTTGTTTTCCGCAGACAAGCAGGAATTGTACTTTGAAATTATTGGCCCCGACAAAAAATACAGCGGCCAAAAGCAATCTTAGGGTAAGGATTACTTCCTGGTAAGCAACCCCGCAGGTAATTTTAATGATCCAGGGGGCAATAAAATAAGCAATTGGCAGGCTGACTACAAAGCCTAAGGTTATTCCGTCTTGAATTCGATACATTATTGCCATTGCCCGTTGCTTATTTTTTGCAAAAACATTGCTAATTCTGGGAAATACAGCCCGGGTGAACGAATCCATGGGGAATGTTTGAATATAATTGGCAATCTTTTCGGCTAAAGAAAAATATCCGGTAATTACATTATTAGTTAAAAGCCCTACGGCAAAAACCCGGGTGGTAGTATAAGCATTGACAGACAAAATCGAAATAAAAATGTCCCATCCGGTTTTAAGCTCTTGTTTTATGGTGGTGTATTTTTGTAAAATAAATTCTATACGGAATTTTTTAAAAGCAATGTAAAGCCCGAGTATTCCGCTGATTATTGATAATAGTGAATTTAAAAGCGGGACCAATATAAAATCTTCAGGCCCATTAATAAATAAAAAAATACAAATGGCATAAGTTACTCCACCAATCACATTAACCGTTGCAATATAGCTCATTTTTTCTTTTCCCTGGAAAAACCAAACCGGGAATAAAGTGCTGCCGATTACTGACCCAAAGCTTAAAGTATAAACCGGCCAATCGGTTTTAAATTTTGGTACAAAATATAGAACAGTACAAAGAATTAAGAAGCTTATTGCAGCAAAGACCAGCTTTACGGTCATAACCGAAGAAAATACTGCGTTCATTTTTTGCTTGTGTTCGCCGATAAGCGATATTGTTTTTGTGGCTGAGAGGCTAAAACCATAATCGGTTAGGATCATAAAATATTGAACAAAGCTTTGCGCAAAGGCAATTAAACCGAATTTCTCCATGCCGATTACTCTGACCAGATAAGGAAGTACAGCTAAGGGTAGAATATAACTAATTGCCTGAAGGGTGGTAAGGGAAATAAAATTTTCCAGGACAATTTTTCGTTCTTTATGGGTAATGATTTTTTTCCTAGTCATTGTTAATAATTTACACTCTAGTCCTGGTAAAATCAAGCTATAAATTTAACTATTACTATGCTAGCATAGTAATAATGTTTAACTTTAAAGAAACTATTAAAAAATATAATTTAATTAAAAAAGGGGATACAATCCTGGTTGGGGTTTCAGGAGGGGCAGATTCTTTAACCTTACTTTTGCTGCTCAATAGCTTAAAATCCAAACTAGATTTAACCCTGCATATTGCCCATATCGACCATAATTTGCGTAAAGGTTCCGGTTCTGATGCTATTTTTGTAAAGAATTTAGCTAAAAAAATTAATATTCCCGTAAGCACGCTATTGATTAATCCGGAGTTATTTAAAGAAAGTGGTTCTTTGGAAGAGCTTTGCCGTGATGCAAGGCTGGATTTTTTTATTAAAACTGCCAAAAAAATTAAAGCCGATAAAGTGGCTCTTGGCCATAATCTTAATGATCAGTCAGAGACGGTTTTAATGCGTTTATTACGAGGTACGGGTTTATCCGGGCTAAGCGGGATATCGCCGAAAAGAGTGATTAAGGGCGTAACTTTTATCCGGCCGCTTCTGGAAACTTCCCGCTATGATATCGATAAATACTTAAAACTTAAAAAGATTAAACCTTGCATTGATTCAACAAATAAAGAAGACTTGTTTTTCCGCAATAAAATTCGCCACAATTTGATTCCTTTATTAAAAAGCAAATATAACCAGAATATTGTTACAGTCCTGGCAAATCTTACTGAAAGTGTTTCTTATGATTATGAATATCTCAACCGGGTTGCTCAAAAAAGTGCAAAGGGCAGCCCTCCACGGAAACTTAGCATTAAAAAGCTGCTTAAATTGCATCCGGCAATCCTGCGCCTTAAAATTAGGCAGAGTATTAGCAATATTCAGGGAGATACGCGCAGGATAGGATTTGTGCATGTCAAAGAAATAGAAGATTTGCTTAAGCACCGGCCTAAAGGTTCAATTGTTGATCTGCCCAAAGGGGTCTCGGTACAAAAAACAAATAATTCCCTAAGGTTCTATTCACACTGATTTTCCAGCTTCCTACTTGAAAATTACTTATTTATATGTTAAATTTGAATAGTATTGATTTTTAAAATCAATCATCCTTAACTGTAGTAAATAATTATTTATGTCTTTAACTTACAAGATAAACCGGAAAGAGAAATTTTTATCCGGTTTTTTGTTTGTAGATAATAAAAAGTTTAAAAAAGGAGATAAAAAGTGAGAGATCGAATTAGAAAAATCTTATCATTGGTATTAATTTTTGGTTTAACTTTGCAACAAGTAAGTTTTGCTCAAGTAGCCGGTGAATTAAATATCGCCGGTTACTTTTCTAAGGCTAACGTTAATTTAATCCAGGATAAATTTAGGCCCGTAGAATTGCGCTACTTATCCTATGATTCTTTAAATAATAATTTTAAACTGATTCTGGACCAGGGTGATACTAAACAAGTAAATGCCCTCAAGACTAAAGAGCAAGCTAAGATCTTATTAAGTTATTTTTTGATAGGAATAACTCTCCCAGATGAAATGTTTTGGGTAAACTTAAGGCCGGATTCCGAGAAACAAATCATTGACCAATACCTGGAAAAGACAGATATAGGCAAGATTATGCTTGAGGCAGATATCCAGCTTAAGAAGGATACCGCCAGTTTTACTTCGCCTCAAACACCGGAAGGTAAAGAATACTGGAGTAAACTTTACCAAAAAGCCGGGGAAATCTTCGGGAATCAAAATATAACTATTCCGACTTTAACTCGCCCTTGGATTGTCCCGGGCGAAATCATTATCCGGGAATCAAAAGATTCAGCTTATGTTTATAAAGCTACTCTTAATGTGATGCTTGAACAGGATTACCTAAAAAACTCTTCGGTTTATAGCTTTAAAGATGCGCGTTCTAAGCAGCTTAATGATTATTCAAGCCAGCTTATCCGAGAACTTATTCTTCCTAAGTTAAATAAAGAAATAAATTCAAGTAAGAAATATGCAAATTTACGCCAGGTATATTGTTCTTTAATTTTAGCCCGATGGTTTAAATCGCGTTTTGCCGGAAACAATAATACTTATGCCCAGTTTATTAATACTAAAAATCTTACCAATCTGAGTTCCCAAACTTCTTGGTCAAAAACAGAGTATTTTAAACAGTACCAGCAATCTTTTGCCAAGGGTGAATATAATATCCAAGCTCCTGTTTATACTCCTTCCGGACAAGCGATAAGAAGCTATTTTAGCGGTGGAATGGATATGACCGGAAAAACACTAGCCATGCCTTCAGCAAATAATTCCGGTGGAAATATTGGAGTGTTTAAGGGGCCGGAAAATCAAATACTGCCGCAAGGATCAATAGTAATTGAAGGTAATGCTTCGGATTTAGAAGCAAGTAGTCCGGCCAAATCCGTAACTAACTTGAGCGCTAACGACTTAACCGTAGAAATTAATTTCCTAATGCAAATGCTGGGAATTAATGACTATGCACGGATTGTACAAATTTTCCGTAATTCAATTGATCCAATAGTTTTAGTCGGAGAATTGGCAAATGTAACCGGTAAATCAACTAAAGATATCTTGTCTGTTCTGGATAAAAACCCTTCTTTTAATACTATCGCGGCAAATTACCGCTTAAAGACAAACCCGGTTGATGCTCAGGAATACGAGAACCAAAAAATTTCCGTTACAGTTGAGAATTCCGGTTATTCTGTACAAAGCCCGGCGCAAAAAGATCTTACTGGTGGAACAGTTTCAGAATATCTTAGTTTGATGCGCCAGGCTTCCAAGCATGTTCCGTTTGTCTTTCGTGATGGAATGGAAGACTTTGTGGGGGGATTCCTGGATTCTATTTTTGGTACACATAAATATGCCGGTACAAAAAAAATGGATCCGGAATTACTGACAATAATCAATGATGTTATAAAATTTTTAAATACTGCTGATTTGAATAAAATAAAATATGTATTTACCTCCGGCATTGGCGCTAACGAAATGTATTCGCATGAATTGGCAAAAAAAATAAACGAATATTTCGAATCACAAGGCATTGTAGTTCGTTGGGTGGTAGTCAATAATCCGGCGCATTTAAAAGCTATTCCTCAGGAAGCGAACAATGACAATACGCTTGTTTTTGAAATGTCCAGGAGCGGCGGAACTAAGGAAACATTTGATTTCTTTAATTCTACCAAAAACAGATTTAAGCAGAGAATAGTTGCTGCTAATGTTGGAAAGCTTAAAGATGCGGCAATTACGCTAAGCAAAGATCCGGCTGCAAAAGTTTTAATTATCGATAATACCCCGGGCGATATCGGCGGCAGGCAAATGAACCGTAAGACATTGATGGTTTTCGTTCCTTTGTTTGTGGCTTTATCTTCAGGTTTAAATGATATTGCCAAGGCCGAAAAATATTTAGCTGCTTATTGTCAGAGCTTGTTGGATGCTAATAACCAGTTGGGTTATACTAACGGCTTGAATAGTCCGGCTATCGGGATGGCTGAATTCTTATTTAGGCACCGCTTAGCCGGAAGGAATAAATTTTCCGTTATTTCTGATAATTCCCTGAAGGCAACCGGCAAAGAATTGTTCCAATTGATTAACGAAGGGGCTAATAAAAATATTGCCGGAGGATCAAATAATAATATTCTTTTAAATTATTCTTTGCAAGATGACCGTTCAGTCTATGATTTAGTTTTCGCTAAATCTGCTAATCTGCAGCTGCCGATTTTTATTCTTGACTCGGCAAATCCGGAATACAAGAAAAACTTAGAATATATTGAAAATTTAAAAGAAAAGAAGGGGATTCCCTGTTTAGTTATTACAGTTAATTTCGCTGATCCGGCTGACATTGAAGAAAATTTAAAAACTCTGGCTAAAACCAGCGCTCTTCTTCAGGATATGGTGGTTTATTTTACCTATATTACCAATCAGGATGCTAACTCTAATCCCGCAGTAAAATTTGTTAGAGAAATTACTGCAGCAATGTTTGAGATCCTTAAGGCTAAAAAAGCCCAAGGAAGCACTGATGTCAGAATAGATTTTTCTGATGTAGCCAAAAAAATGGAAGAGAAATTAAAAGCCGGTGTCGTTACGGCAAAGAGTGCGGTTGACGGGCGCAAAGCCTTAAGACAAGAGTCTAATCAGGAAGCTTTAGTTGATTTTAAATCCGCATTGGTTAGCTTAACTGCCAGTTTAGGGATTTCTGAGCCAACGTTAATTTTAACGTTACTGCAAGCTACTTCTAAAAACGTATTGCAAATTGACGTCGGAGAAGCAGGAGGTAAGCCTTCTTCAGAAATTACTGAAGCTTTTTTACGTTCCGCAATAACTTCGGATTTAGGTAATTTGTCAACTAGACCTAAAATTGCGCCTCTAGATCAGCAAATAGTGCTTGAGAATACTTCGGGGATGAAAATTTCCGTCGCCGCAGAAAAAGGGGAAGAAGTCGCCGGAAAAAATACCGCGGAAAAATTATCCAATTATTTATATGCCCAGTATTTAAAAAAGAAGGGCACCTGGGAACAATTATCATTATCTTGCATGGAAGCTGATGTTAATAATCCACGGATTCGACAGATAAGCCGGACAATTACAGAAAAATTCGCTGACTTGAATATCACATCTCCGTTATTACCTTTACCGGGAGTCGCGCATACCGGCATTGAAGCAGTAATGTCGCATCCGGAAAGCGTTTTTAATATTGCAATCATGGATACTAATGCTTTTGGTAGTGGATTAGGGGCCACTTTAATCGAATCTGATGTAACCATAGATGATGCTACTTATGTTTATGGAATCGCTAATGTTATCCGCATGGCCTTAGGCGGTACACCCAATATTATTTTTGAAGTTAAGGATAGTGATTCCCTGGAATCCGTCCAAAAAACTTTGGATGAAGCCCTTACTTTATTTAGGCAAAAAATCGATTCTCCCAAGCCTAACAAGGGTGGTGTTGATTTTCGTATGTTGCCTATCAATATTCAACCTATGGGAAATTTTAGCGGTTTGAACTTTAGCTTACCGCAATTAAGCCAGCTGGAATTGGATAAAATCAATGTTGAAGCCGAAATGCAACAGATTAAAAATATGGTCAGATCCGGAATCGAACCTTCAGGAATCAGGCTAAAAGAATTAGTTGCAGCTTGTATACAAAAAGGGCAAATTGATTCCCAGGCTGATGGTTTATTGCGCTATTTAGTGGATATCCTAAAGATACAAGAAAACAATGCGGTTAGTAGCTCCGCTGAATTAAAAGAAGTATTAGCAATTGTTACTTCGCAAAGTTGAAATATTTACTGTAATTACGGAGTGGAGGGCTGGACTTAAATTGTCCAGCCCTTTTTTGTGTTTATCCCGGAGCTAAATCATAGGTAAAAAAAGTAACACTATAAAATGCTTGATTTTACACTTTTCTAAAGATATAATAATTCTCTTATTTACTTAAACTTGGAGAAATAAAATGCCACCGCAAAATAAACCTAAACCTAATAAAGATAATAAATTAAAACGTTTTCCTTTCGGCTGGTTGTTTGTCTTTTTTCTTTTTATTATACTGGTAAATTCTTTGAGCAGTATTTCTGCAAATGGCATCCCCAAGGAAATCAGCTATAGCCAGTTTTATAAAGTTCTAAAAGATAATCCGGATAGTATTAAAAAAGTTACTAAAACTGAAACCATTTTGCAAGGTGATTTTTCGGATAATTCCAAGTTTTTTGTTAATATTCCGGAGAATGATCCGGAATTGCTTAATCTTATACGCACTAACTTAAAGAATTTTGAAGTTAAGCCGGCACGTACATTTTGGGTCACTTTACTTTTTAACTTAGGCCCGATATTGCTGCTTATTTTCTTTTGGTGGATGATGGCCGCCCGTGGAGAACAACTGGGCAGTAAAATTATGACTTTTGGCAAAGTGAAATCTAAAATCCAAAGTAATAATGAAAAGGCTACCTTTGATGATGTCGCTGGGGTAGATGAGGCAAAAGAAGAATTAAAAGAAGTAATCGAATTTCTTAAAGACCCTAAAAAATTCCAAAAATTAGGAGGAAAAATTCCTAAAGGCGTGCTTCTAGTCGGCCCTCCCGGTTGCGGAAAAACATTGATTGCCCGAGCAGTTGCCGGCGAAGCTAATGTCCCATTTTTTAGCATTTCAGGTTCTAATTTTGTAGAAATGTTTGTTGGAGTAGGCGCCAGCCGTGTTCGGGATTTATTTGACCAGGGCCGAAAAGCCGGAATAGTTTCAGGCAAAGGCGCAATAATTTTTATTGACGAAATTGATGCTGTAGGGCGTTTGCGTTTTTCCGGTATCGGTGGAGGCAACGATGAACGCGAACAAACTCTTAACCAGCTTTTAGTTGAAATGGATGGTTTTGATGGGCAGCAGGGATTAATCCTTATTGCCGCAACTAACCGTCCGGATACCCTTGATCCGGCATTGATGAGGCCGGGAAGATTTGATCGTACGATCATTGTGAATCTTCCTGATATTAAGGGGCGGGAAGAAATACTTAAGGTGCATACCCGCAAAATTAAGTTTTCCCCTTCAGTTAATTTAAAGTCTGTAGCCAGTCAAACTCCGGGTTTTTCCGGAGCTGACCTTGCTAATCTTTGCAATGAAGCAGCCCTGATGGCCGCTCGTAATAATAAAGAAGAGGTTGAGGAGATTGATTTTGATAAATCAGTAGAAAGAGTACTGATGGGCCCGGAAAAGAAGAGCCACATTATGTCTAAAAAAGAGAAAGAAATTACTTCTTTGCATGAGTCTGGGCACGCGCTGCTTTCATTATTGCTTCCTGAGGTTAATCCTTTAAAGAAAGTTTCAATTATCCCCAGGGGGTTAGCTGGAGGATATACTTTTACACCGCCATTAGAAGACAGGCATTATTGGACTAAAAAAGAATTATTGGCTGAAATTACCATGATTCTTGGAGGCAGGGCTTCAGAAGAAATAAACTTAAACGAAGTGACAACTGGAGCACAAAATGATTTAGAGGTAGCTACCGGTATGGCCCGGCGCATGGTTACACAGTTTGGTATGTCTGAGAGCCTGGGGAATTTAACTTTAGGCAGAAGAGAAGGGCTAGTATTCTTGGGCAGAGATATCATGGAAGAAAAAAATTATAGCGAGCAAACTGCGCGTTTAATTGATGAAGAGGTTAAAAAGATTATTGATAATGCTTATGGGCAAGCAATGGTCGTATTAAAAAATAATCAGGACAAGCTTAAGCTCCTTTCAGATTCTCTTTTAGAAAAAGAGGTTTTAAGCGGTGATGAAGTAAAGAAAATATTAGGAATTGAAAAAAACGATCTGGCCTAAATAAATGCGGATCATTAATTCTGGCAAACGAAGTGAAATAAAAAAAATTATGCATGATATCGGCGTTGATCCTTATGGAGCCGAAATCATGCTAAAAAAAGCAATTAATTTTTTAATTCTTTTAAAAGACGTTAATAATATTGCTGCTAATATTCTCAAGCAGGAGATGCTTTCTTTGGGGGCAGATGCGGCAATAGCCAGGGGTTCGCTTACGGGAAGCGTTAAAAAAACCGATGTTCTGCTAATTGGATCTTTTTGCCAATTCGACTCTCTCAAAGCTAAATTACAACAACAACCTTTTGGTTTAAAAAAAATTGGCTTGGAATTGGAAGCAGGAATTAAAAAGTACAATCAAAGTAACTTTATTTTAGCTTTAAGAAACCGTTCTTTGAATCTTAGCAAAAAAACTCATATTATGGGTATTATTAATTTGACTTCAGATTCTTTTTCCGGTGATGGTTTATATAAACAAAGATGCCCTGGCTATATAAATCTAGCTTTAAAAAGAGCCCAAGAAATGACGCTTGATGGGGCAGATATTATTGATCTTGGAGGACAATCCAGCCGACCAGGCGCAAAAACAATAAGCGCTAAGGAAGAACTATTGCGTATTCTGCCGGTAGTAAAACTCCTGGCTAAAAAAATTAAAACACCAATTTCTATAGATACTGAGAAACCCGAGGTAGCCAGGGCTGCTATAGATAATGGCGCTCAAATAATCAACGATATATCCGGATTACGTAATAAACAGATGGTGAAAATTGTCGCTAAATCCAAGTCAGCTGTAGTGATTATGCATATGTTGGGCAAACCGATTAATATGCAAAAAGTTATTGCTTACCGGTCTTTAATTGATGATATTTCCATATATTTGAAAAATGCTATTAATTTGGCGCAGGCTCAAGGAATTGCTCCAGATAAAATCATTATCGATCCGGGGCTTGGGTTTGGAAAAACTCCAGGACAAAATCTGCAGATTATAAAAAACCTAGCAGATTTTAAAATATTAGGCAAACCTATTTTAACCGGCCCTTCGCGTAAATCTTTTATCGGTAATCTTCTGGGTGATAATTTGGAAGACAGAATTACCGGTACGCTTGCCAGCTGTATAGTTAGCGCTCAAAATGGAGCAAGTATTGTACGCGTTCATGATGTAAAAGTAATCAAGCAAGCTTTAACAATGGCTGAGGGGATAGAAAATGCTGATAAATAATTTAATTCTGTATTGGAAACCCGCAATTGAGATTATTATTTTGTGGTTTTTTATTTACCGCATTGCGCTTTTTTTCGAAGGAAGCAGGGCATTATTAGCTTTGCGCGGAATAATAATACTATTACTTGCTTTTTTAATTATTAAAAAATTTGATTTTGCCGTATTAAACTGGTTATTTGATAAGCTTTTCGGAATTAGCGTTATTGCTATATTAATAATTTTTCATCCGGAAATAAGGCAAGGGTTAACTTCTTTGGGTAAAAGTAAAAATTTTAAAAAATTAAAAGAAGAGGGTATTGATATTTTTGTTAACCAGATTTCTTTAGCTTGCGAGAATCTTGCCCAAAATAAGCACGGGGCTTTGATTGCTATTGAAAAAACTGACACACTGGCTGAATATGTCAAAAGCGGTGAAATTATTGATGCGCGTATTTGTGCAGATTTAATCCAAGCAATTTTTACGCCGAACAATCCGCTTCATGACGGGGGATTAATTATTGCGCGGGGAAGGCTGCAAGCGGCTGGATGCATATTTCCCTTAACTACAAATCAGGAATTAAACCGTCTTTTTGGAACACGCCATCGTGCAGCACTTAGCTTAAGCGAAGAAACTGATGCGTTATTAATTGTGGTTTCAGAGGAAAGATCAGATATATCTGTAATTTATCAAAAAAAATTTTATCGGGACTTAGGTGGTGATCAGTTGGAGTCAAAGATAAAACAACTGCTTAAAACAAACAATAATGAATAAACCAAATGTTTTTTTCCGTATAATCAGCCTGATTACTATTCACCCCTGGCTAAAACTTATCTCCTTACTTTTGGCAATAATTGTTTGGTTTTATGTTAAAGGTGAAAGGTTTTAAAACAGAACATGCCTAAACTAGGTGTAAATATTGACCACGTTGCAACTCTGCGCCAAACCCGCAAAGGCAAAACTCCTGATCCTGTTTATGCGGCAATTTTGTGTGAACGAGCAGGAGCAGAGAGTATCGTGGCGCATTTAAGAGAAGACCGCAGGCATATTCAAGATAGAGATATTCTAATGCTGCGTAAAAAAATTAAAACTAAACTTAATCTTGAGATGTCAATTTCTCCTGAAATTTTAAAATTTGCCTGTAAAGTAAAACCTTTTCAAGCCACGCTCGTGCCTGAAAAAAGGGAAGAGTTAACTACCGAAGGCGGCCTGAATGTTGTCTTTAATTTTAAAAAAGTAACCTTAGCCTTAAATAAACTTAAAGCCGCCGGTATAAAAACGAGCCTGTTTATTGATCCGGATAAAAAACAAATTGATTTTGCGCAAAAAACCGGAGCCAAAATAATTGAATTACATACCGGCCGTTACTCTGAAGCAAAAAATATAGCACAAAGAAAAATTTTTTTTAACCAGATAAAAGAAGCCGTAGAATACGCTCTAGCTAAAGGGCTAATTGTTAATGCCGGCCATGGCCTAGATTACGCTAATGTAAAAAGCATTGCTAGTATTAACGGTATCAACGAATTGAATATCGGTTATGCAATTATCTGTAAGGCTTTATATGTAGGCTTATTTCCCGCTGTTAAAGAAATGCGAGAGTTGACTAAATAATGATTATTGGAACCGGAGTAGACATAACTGAGGTGCGCAGGATTCGTCAGGCGATTGAAAAATGGGGAGATGATTTTTTAAACCGCGTATTTACAAAAATCGAAATAGAAAACTCGAAAGTCAGAACTTCTTTTTATCAACATTTAGCCGGCAGGTTCGCCGCCAAAGAAGCAATTTTTAAAGCAGCGGGAGACAATAAGCTTTCTTGGCAGGATATTCAAATACTTAATGATCCGGAAGGAAAACCAATCTGTTCGTTCTTAAACGGCCGGGGAAAAAACATAGACGTGCAGATTTCTATTTCACATGTTAAAACTTATGCGGTTGCCAGCGCGGTTATTAGTCAGAAAAGTTAATTCTCATAAAGGTGATTACGGGCATGTGCTAATCCTAGCCGGATCCATTCAATTTTCTGGGGCAGCTTTACTTTGTGCTGAAGCAGTGCTACGATCCGGTGCGGGCCTGGTAACATTAGCTGTACCTAAAAGCATCGCTCTTGGAATTATCAAAAATAAATCGAAGGAGGTCATGCTTTTGCCTCTCCCGGAAACTGAAAATAGCTCTCTTGAAAAAGCTGCTTTTATCAAGATCAAAGCTTTTCTTAAAAATGCTGATGTATTAATCGTCGGACCCGGGCTTGAAAATACTAAATCAGTTTATGCTTTGGTCAGGAAAATCTTAAAAGAAACAAAGCTGCCGACAGTTGTTGATGCCACGGCTCTGAGTGCGCTTAGCAAAAATTTAAAAATACTTAAAACACACAAAGGAGAATTTATTTTAACCCCGCACGAAAAAGAGTTCTCCAGGCTTTTTGGTGTAAATATTGCCTTGGTAAAGAAAAATAGGAAATTGGTTGCGAAAAAGTACGCTCAATACTATAATACTATAATTGTACTCAAAGGGCACAACAGCGTTGTAAGTAACGTTAACGGGCAATGTTATATAAATAAAACCGGTAATCCTGGCATGGCAACAGCCGGAAGCGGCGATGTCCTAACTGGAATTATCGGCGCATTTCTAGCTCAAGGGTTAGATGGTTTTGCAGCTGCTAAATATGCAACCTATGTTCACGGCTTAGCTGGAGATATTGCGGCAATCGATAAAACACAGCTAAGTTTAATTGCCTCGGATATTCTTAATCGTATTCCCGATGCAATTAAAAAATGCAGTTAATGCCGACGTAGCTCAGTTGGTAGAGCGGCTGTTTTGTAAACAGCGGGTCGGGGGTTCAAATCCTCTCGTCGGCTTATTATTAAATTACAACCCGAAGGGGTGTTGCTTAATAAATTAATGGGCAGGTACCCAAGTGGCCAAAGGGGACAGACTGTAAATCTGTTGCACCTGTGCTTCAAAGGTTCGAATCCTTTCCTGCCCAATTTTTTTTGCGGGAGTAGTTCAGTGGTAGAACAATAGCCTTCCAAGCTATATATGGGGGTTCGATTCCCCTCTCCCGCTAAAATAAATATGAAAACAGATGTGAAAATGGAACTCGATAATCTAGTTGAGAATGCCGCGGTAATTGTGCTTTACTTAGATACTAAAGGCAACATCTTGCTTTGTAACAAAAAAACTGAAAGCGTACTTGAGCTTAATCGAACTGAAATTATAAACAAAAATTGGTTAAATGTATTATTTAATGATGCTAACAGTGTTATGAAGAGGGAGATGTTTAAAGCGGTATTGGAAGATTCCATAAATTATAAAAGAGCTAAAGATTTCCGTTGCCATATTTTAAATAAAAATGGCGTTGAAAAGCTCATCTCTTGGAACGTGAGCCCAATCCTTGATAAGAATAATCGGATTGAAGCAAGTGCTCTTTTTGGTCAAGATATTACCGAAATCGAAGAGAGAGAAACTTCAGTAAAGAACATTGATGATTCTCTAAAGAATATTTTTTCAAGTATTAAAGAATATGCTTTATATGTAATTAATTTAGATAGCAACATCACTTATTTTGGTATGGGCAGCGAAGCCATGTTAGGTTGGAATAAACGCGATATTATCTTTAAACATGCCAGTATTCTACATAATGCCGGCGATCCAGCCTTTAATTTAGCTTTAATTTTAGAACATGTCCGGCTATTTGGTAAATACGAAATAGAGGCAGAGCTAATTACTAAAAATCAAGAAGTTGTTCCGGCTCTATTAACAGTTAATCAGTTTTTAGATTCGGCTGGAAAGCTTATCGGCTACATATTTATCGCTAAGGATATGACTGAAAGAAAAAAATTAGAATTCCAGATTTTCCAGGCTGAAAAATTAGCGGCACTAGGCCAGCTTTCCGCCGGCATGGCCCATGAAATTAATAATCCGCTTTTTGTCATTTCTGGAAGGCTGGAAATGCTAAAAGACGAGGAGCTTAATCAAAAGGTTAAAGATAACCTTATGCTTATTGACTCACAAGTCGACCGTATCCGCAAGCTGGTTGACCGAATTTTAAAATTTGCCCGCAAATCAACCCTTGTTTTGGAAGCGATTAATGTCAACGAGGTAATTGAAATGGTTTTGCCATTAATTAATTATAATAAAATGTCCATTGCTAAAATTGAAATCGAGAAAACTTTTGAAAAGAACATGCCCGAAATAAAAGGTGACTTGCATCAATTGCAGGAAGTATTTCTCAATATTCTTATTAACGCTTATCAGTCTATGCCCAATGGAGGGAAAGTTAAAATTATTACAAGTAATTTTAAAAATCTATATGCTCAAATTCAAATCATTGATACTGGAATCGGTATTGCGTCGAAGCACCTTAAGGATATTTTTATGCCTTTTTTCTCAACCAAAAGTGATGGAACTGGATTAGGGCTATCAATTTGTCATAACATTATTAAAAATCATAACGGTTCAATTGAATTAGAAAGTCAAATTAATCAAGGCTCGACATTTACCATTAGGTTACCTTTTATTTAAAAGGAGACAGCCATGCTTTATAAAATTCTGATTGTTGACGATGAGCCACTAGTAAAAGACCTATTTATTGACCTGTTTAAAAAAGAGGATTGCCAAACGATTGCTTGTGGAACAGGCGAAGAAGCGTTAATTGAACTTAAAAAAGAATCTTTTGATGTTGTACTTCTGGATATTAAACTGCCGGGAATAAGCGGACTAGAGGTACTTAAGAATATCCGGGATACGGACAAAAAACTTCCCGTAATTATGATTACCGGATTCGGGTTCGATGAAGAGTTGATTACTAAAAGTAAGCAGCTTGGTTGTTCCGGTTATATCGGTAAAAATATGCCGGTTGCCCAAATCATAATTACTTTTAAGCAATTTGTGAAAGACGCCTTGGAAAAAATATGAATAAAATGAATGTTGCAGTAATTGGTGACGGTGGATGGGGAACAACATTAGCTATATTACTCTCGAGTAAAGGCTATCCAGTTACTCTTTGGGGTGCTTTTAATGACTACGCAATAAAAATGGATAAATTGCGCTTTAATCCTAAATTTCTTCCAGGCATAAAAATACCTAAGGAAATTAAAATAACCAGTGATATAAAAATTGCAATTAGTCAAAAAGAAATTATAGTGCTTGCTGTACCTTCGCAATACACCAGGCAAATTTTAAAGAAAATAAAAAATAATTTTTCTAAAAAAACTGTGTTTTTGAGTGTCACCAAGGGTATTGAGATAAGTTCCTCAAGTAGGATATCAGAAATAATATATGAAGAACTAGGCTCGGTAAAATTGGCTGTATTAAGCGGTCCGACTATTGCCAGTGAAGTGGCCCGAGGTATTCCGACTACGGCTGTAGTAGCTTCAGTTGATAAAAAGATACGTAAAACTATTCAAGAAGTATTTAGCACACAAAATTTCCGGGTGTATACTAATTCCGATGTTATCGGAGTAGAATTGGGCGGTAGTTTAAAAAATGTCATTGCTATTGCCTGTGGCGTGTCTGACGGCTTAGGCTTTGGCACAAATACTAAAGCAGCAATCCTTACCCGGGGTTTAGCCGAAATCTCAAGGCTAGGGAAAGCTATGGGCGCAAACTTAGAAACTTTTAGCGGGATAAGCGGATTAGGAGATTTGGTTACCACCTGTATAAGTAAACAGAGCCGCAACCGCATGGTTGGAGAACTGATTGGCCGGGGAAAAAATTTAAAAGAAATCTATCAACATATGCAGATGGTGGCTGAAGGAGTACCGACAGCAAAATCTTCATATGCTTTAAGTAAAAAATATAAAGTAGATATGCCGATAATTAAAGAGGTGTATCACTTACTCTATAAGGATAAATCTCCTCGTCAGGCAGTAAAGGATTTAATGACGAGAAAAAGTAAAGCAGAATAAATTTTTTAAATTTAACGGGGCGTGGCTCAGTTTGGCTAGAGCGCTTGAATGGGGTTCAAGAAGTCGAGAGTTCAAATCTCTCTCCCCCGACTATTTTATCGTCGGGAATAAGTTTAAAAGTTGCAATTAGGCAGGTTTTTAGTGTAGCAAGGAATGTAGCAAATATTAGAAATCAAGCTTATTTATCTCTCTTTGGCTATGATCCGGGCAGAAGTGAGCGTACTTCATAGTCGTTTTAATATCTGAATGGCCTAACCACCTTGATACAGTAAAGAGAGGTACCCCCGCCATAAGCGCTTGGGTTGCGAAAGTATGCCTGAGCGTATGCCATCTAACCCGCGGTTCTTTCAGCTTAGCCTTCAGCAGTATCCTATTAAATATCTTGCGTTCGTTGGTGGTATCAAAACATAGGCCCTTTTGCTTCCTAAGGGGCTGTAGGATTAACTTTAAGCAAGGATGAAGGGGGATTACCCTATTTCTTCGGCTTTTAGTCTTAAAATCCCCTTTATTGGCTACGGAGATAACCCTGCGAGTAAAATCAATATTCTCCCACCTGAGATTAAATAATTCCTCTTGTCGGAGTCCGGAGTATATTCCAGTAGCAATAACAGGGTAGAGAGTAGGATTGCCGTCTGCGTATAGAGAACGGTTGCGCGCGGTCTTAAGGATCTCGACAATCTCTTTTTTAGAGAAGAACCGGATGTCTTGTTCTTCCAGCCTGTAATTCTTTATTTCTTTTAGAATTGGGTTATCTGAAGCTACGTGCCGGCTGGCGGCATACCTTAGAAAAAACTTAATGCTTGCTATTATGTGGTTAGCTGTGTTTTTATTTATAACTTTAATTTTACCTTTTTTGTCGATCTTTCCTTTAAAACGGTAATCAAGATACCCTTGGAGATTAACCTTATTTATCTGGGCGAAGGTGTTGATATTACCCCAGTCTAAAAAATACTTCACTGCATGATACTCAGTTTGGTTGTGTTCCGGAGTCCTACGGCTGGACATGAAAGATTTATACTCTTCCAGCACTGGCCGGCAGAGATTGTTTTGGTTGGGGAGGATTGATCTACCTTGTAGCAATTCCAGGTCTTTTTGGGTTTTTAAAAATAGGGCGGTTGTTTTGTCCTTAGTCTTAAGGCTTATGCAATAGTGCTTGCCGCTTTCCCTGAAAGAAAGCCAGTAGGTTTCTTTTCTGCGATAGAGTGAGGACATATTATTTGCACAAGGCTAATAACGCCCGCCTCTTTTCCGGAGTAAGGGAGGGCACACAGTCCAGAAGAGACTTGATAGTGTTCTTAATATCTTGTGTATTTTTAAAAGTAATAAGCAACGCCTTAACTGCTACGGGGTCTTGTAGGGCTTCTAAGATTTCGGGCCGGAGATTTTTACCAGTTGATTCTCCACCAAAAAGCTCGGCTTCTGTAATACCATAGAATTCGCAAAGCGTTTTTCTTTGGGTAGAATCCGGAACGCGTGATCCTTGCTCCCAAGAACCCACAGTTCTTTTGGCAACGTCAATCTTTTTTGCGAACTCTTCTTGAGTTAAATGTGCGTTTTCGCGTAATATTTTCAGCTGATTTTTAATGTCCATAGGTATAGTATAAACGATATTTTTTCTTTGTAAATAAAAACCCAAATATGTAAAAATTATACCTCTTTTGAAAATATATGTCAATTAAATAAAAGGCTTATCCCGACGGAAAGCATAAATTAACAAGATAATTACATTATGGTATATGTAAAAAATACTTGACAAATAGCACGCATTGTGTTACCTTCTACTTGGTGAAAGAAAAGGTCTATTTTTTTTGTCAAACTACTGGCACAAAGAGTGCCAGAAAAAAGAAGGTGATAAATAATGAACGCAGGAAGGATCAGATTAAAAAAAGGTGCATTTGAAACATGGCTGAAGGGGTGCGGTATTACCGAAACTCAATTATCTAAGGAATTGGATATTGAGCAGGGAAACTTTTCAAAGATGGTTAATGATGTTTTAGAACCGTCCAAATCGTTCATGAAGAAATTAAGAAAACGAACCGGATACAGTTTTGACGCCTTGTTTGATTTTGATAGTGAGGCCGTGTCAGAAGATCCTGATAAAGATAACGACAGATAAGGAGGACAGGTATGGGTGGAGAAGGTTCAGGAAGAAAAGAAAGTTTTAAAACAAAGTTAGTTTTATTTGGCGTAGATGTTCAGTCATCGGTTATTGCAATGCTTGACGAAATAAAAAATCATAACGCAACCTTTGATGAAATAGAAACTAAGCTTATTGATTTAGGTCGCAAAGCACGGAGAGTTTGCGAAGAAAACGAGAGGCTTTAAAATGCAAAGCGAACTTATGGATGTTATGGAGATAGCTGCGGAGTTGCACCTTAGCCCTGCGTATGTCCGTAATTTTTGGCGGAGTGTACTTCCTGGGATAAGACCGCGTAAAACAAGGGCTAAGCAAAGAAAGTTATTGTTTTTTCGGAATGAGGTAAAGGGGCTAATTTCAAAACTAAAATAAGATGGTAATTTGTGGATTTTAAAAACCGGAAAGGGTAAAAATGAAAATTTCTTATAGGTTATTACTACTTCCTTTTGTTCCTCTAATCTTGCTGTTTGCGTTCTTCTGGTGTGCGCCAGAAGAGGTAGGAGAGTCTGAAGAAGATTTTTCTGCGCAAGGAGCCAACTAATGCTCTTAAATAGCACATATCTCCCACTCCCAAGAGATGCCCGGATAACCGAAAGGCAACATATACGGTACCCATCCGTAACCACAGTTTTATCCGGAGTAGATCCGATCCTCTTCCCCGAGTTTTTACTTAAACAATACGCCTCCCGTGGCCAAATCGTACACGCCCAAGCAAAACACTTCCTGCGCACTCAACAGTGGGAAGTGGTTCTCCTTAAGATACCCCAAACAAAAGAAGAGTTAGAGCGCATGCGCCAAGACATTTTAATAGTTACCCGCGGGAACCTTCACCTGCGCTGGGAGGACTGCAACTTCTTAGGGTTCTGGGAAAAATACGGTAAAGACTTTAAGCCCTGGAAAGGCGGCATAGGAAACGACATCTTCTTCAACGACCAATACGTCTACTCAGCCATGCCGGACTGGCCCTGTCTTTACAGGGATGAGCCGTCAATAGCGGAATTTAAGACCTGCTCAAACTACCCGGCAGCTAAGGTCAGAAAATTTAACAAGCAGATGTCCGCTTACGCAAAATGCGAACCGGAGGGGGCAATTAAGAACCTGGTACTTATCCCCCTTAACCCTAAAGACAAATTTGGTTTCGGAGAGCCGGTTATTGAAAAAAACGTAGAAGACTATTTTAATTTATTCATAGAGGATCGCCTGGCTTTCTCGGCAATCTTCGGAGTTTAAAGGAGGAAGACGATGGAAAAAATCACGCCGCTACCGTGGCAAGCTGAAATAGCACCAGAGCATACCTGGATAAGAGCGGAGAACGGGTATCTTGTTTGCGATGTCCAAGACCAGAGCAAAGACAGAGAAGAAGCCAACGCCAAATTTATAGCTCAGGCCTGCAATAATCACAAGCCGTTGTTGGAGTCTCTTAAGGGGTTACTAAAACAAGTCAAGCAAGTCCCGGGATTAAGTAGCGCCGGAGCAATTTTATTATTAGAAGCTGCCAAGTCAGCCGAGCAAGCCATCACAAAAGCGGAGGAACCATGGAAATCACAGTAACTAAAAAGATAAACCCCACCACGCAAATCAGTATCAAATTTGACGAAGAGGGCGACCTAAAAGAGGCCCTTCTTAAAGCAACGCCCTTTATGCAAATGAGCGGAACCTGTGGCGCTTGCGGAGACGATAAGATAATCCTTCAGGCCAGACAGACTAAAGACGGTAAGTATATTTACGTTGAGCTCTACTGTCCGAAGTGTAAAGCCAAACAGTCTTTTGGAGAGTATAAGCAGCCCAAAGGCGCACTCTTCCTAAAAGGTAAATGGGAGAAGTATAACCCGCAACCTCAAGCCTAAGAAAGGAGGTAACACGTGAAGGAGCAAGCTTTTTTAACTTCGGAGTCGCGGCAAAGGATGAACGATAAAGCGAATAAGTTTTTAGAGCGTGGTTGTATTGAGCAGACCGGAGATAATGCGTGGATATGCAAACCTATTTTAGGCTACAACATCCACACTTACACAATTCAAAAGCTTCCGGACGATACCTACCGCTGCAACTGTCAGGGGTTTCACAAGAATAATTATTGTAGCCATATAGAGGCCGTGCGTATTTTTATCTCGCGCAACACGCCGGTTACCGCGGAAAGCCAAAGGACATTCGTATACGCATGTTAACAAGAGAGAAGATATTTCCGCTTCTGGTAATTATTGCCTGTATAGGCGCAGGCATAGTTTATTTATTCACAGGGGATCTGCGTAGAGGGTTGCTTTGGTTAGCCTACGCCTTAGCAAATACCTGCGTAACTTTTTAACCAAGGAGGAGAGATGGAGAAACAAGCAGTTGCGGTAAGCGTATTAACAGATCCAAATAGGTTTGAGAAACTTCCGGATGGTTGGATAAAGGATCATCTTCAAGGCAAGGATTACGGCCCAAGCTCGGAGAAGATATTAAACGAAGAAGGAAGAAAGGAATTCTGCGCGAAACTCGGAGGAGAAGAACCAACTGCCGCAGAAGCCGCAGCAATTATTAACTTTGAAGGCGATCCGTGTTTTTTCCCGATCTTCGCCGATACCAAAACGGACGATTGCTACGCAACCAAGACTGAGGTTGCCTGGAGTAGGAGCTACGTCCGGATAGTGAATTATGTCAGCGGCGGCGTGTACTGCAACAATAAGGACTACGAATATTGTGTACGGCCAGTCCGAGCCAGCCAGTAAATTAGACGTTTTGACAATTTTTAATTTAAGGAGGAAGGGGCATGAAACAAACTCAAGTATTAAGTATCTTAAAAGACCGCATTGACCTGGAAGGAGCGTCAAAGGACATCTTTGCAAAGCTGTCAGCGCAGAATGTAAAGATTATCAGGGTTAAGGCTTTCCCGGAACCGCGCTACATTGACAACAAAGACGGCACAGTATTCGACACCTGGCACAATATTTACATCGTCAAACTTCCGCATACAGATCTGCCGAACCACTTCAAAGAAGCTATGCCTTGGGAAGAGTTTAAGATAGCCTGCGCGGAACTCAGCTTTGCCGGTCATAAAGGTTGGTCTTTACCATCGCCAGTACAAGGTTTTTCCTTAGTAAAGAACAACCCTACCGGCCCCCAGATTGACATGTCCATCTTTAAGGACACAAAGGAAGCCGGCTACTGGACGAACGAAGAGGTTGCCTGGATTAGGAGCCTCGTCCGGATAGTGCATTATGGCGGCGGCGGCGTGGGCTACGGCAGTAAGGGCGACGTTTATTATGTGCGGCCAGTCCGAGCCAGCCAGTGATTTGATTTTTTGACAATTTTCAAGCGAGGTAATCAAGATGAGTTTTTACGAAGATCTTAAAGTCTATAAAAAAGCTAAGGACATGGCAACCTACTTTGA
>JBAYMG010000023.1:0-23060 GCA_041663665.1 Candidatus Omnitrophota bacterium
AATCTACCGCTAGAGAGAGTAAATGTATCGCCAGCCTTATAAGTACCACTGGACATCTTAGTCTGAAGCTCGGTCTTTTCAGCAGTAGTTAAAGCTTCTTCAACAATACGAACTAATCTTCCGCTAGAGAGAGTAAATGTATCGCCAGCCTTATAAGTACCACTGGACATCTTAGTCTGAAGCTCGGTCTTTTCAGCAGTAGTAAGTGTGCTTTCTGTTGATTTAATCAAGACAGGCATGTAATCGGCTTTCCCTGTATCTAAAACTTTACCATTTGAATCATAACGTACAATTGTACCTGTATAATTAGCATCATCATATGTATAGATATTATAAGCGCCATTCGAATAAGTAATTTTCACAGGACGGCCTGAATCGTCACGCTTTGTATTAACAATTGCAATTAAATTAACATCGGCCTTAACATTGTTGTTATCAGCTACAGGAACTATTGCACTATTATCATTGTCAGTTGGCAAAGTAGCCGTAGCAGTTATAGAAGTAGTTTGAGCAGGAGTAGATGTCTGAGCCACAGAACCAAGTAAGGGGGTAAGAAAAGAAACTAATGTAAAAACTAAAAGAAGGCCTATCACAAAAGAAGTCAGCTTACTTTTAATTCGCTGAGACAAACTTAGAGTTTTCGCTGGAGGGCCAGTTTTATTCTCTGCACCTATCTCAGGCTTTGCTTTACTGATAGATTCGGCCCTAACTATATCATAAGAAAGATCGTTCTTAATAAGAGTTATAAGATCCTCAAACTTTACCTCTTCGCTAGTACTAGCAGTCCATCTTTCACCCCAACGCTTATTCATATCCTTAAGCGCATTATAAATAACATTACTTATGTAATCCTGGCTGCCTTTTAACTCAATTCCAACTAAAGCGCCTTCGACTGCTTCGACTATTTTGACCATTTTCTTTTTACTATCCTGGAAATCTCCACCGAATATTCGCCCTACTAGGCTTATCACAATGTCACTAAATTCAGAATTTCCAGTTTTTACGTTAGTCTCTGAAGAAGACTGCTCGGATTCAATCACTTCTACATCAACCACCTGATCCTCAGTTGCCGATGATGTAGTATTATCTGGTTTAGATTTAGTATCTTTAATAACAGAAACTTCTTTCAACAAAGTTTCAGGAGAAGCAATATATTCGGGTTCCCCGTTAGTTACATTAGCCTGCTCCTGGGCATTGGATTCTGTTGACAAGGCAATTGCAGCTTTTAAATCATTTAATATCTTCTCTTTAGCATCCATATCTGCTTTAGCAGCAGCAATTTCAGCATCAATAGGCACAACTAAATCAGCTTTTTGGGATTCAACAATACCAGCGACAGACTCTTCGTTTGCTGTTTTATCCCTTGCTAAAATATTAAATTTATTAAATATTTCACCGGTGGCTGCAGGCTGGACTTCTTGACCTGCAAAAGGACCATCAACATACTCTAAAGTATAATCATATTTAACAAAAGACTCAGATCCAAAACGGCCTGTCCAGCCAATAGATACTACTTTAAACCTCCAGGGTTCATTGTCGCTAGAGAAATATTGATCAGTATCATTTTGTATATAGAAAACATCCCCAGGCTGCAAAGGAGCATATCTTATTCCAATCTTTAAAATTTTATTCCGAATAGAGTGTAATTTTTTCGCTAAGACTTTCTTTTGGTCTTTATCTGGCTCTGCCTTGATGGTTGCACGCATTTCTCCTTCCGCAGTATATAACTTATTTACCTCTTGGACGTCTCTACTATATTCATCTTGTGAAGATACCTTAGGCTTAGCGAAATCTTCATATCTCAATACTGCCGGCTCTTCACTAGATACTTCTTTAACCAACTCTAATCCTCTTATTTCATCTATTACAACTTCTTTAGTTTCTATCGGCAGAGTTTCGGAAACAATTGGGACTGTCCCTGCTGGCTGTTCAGATTCTTTCTTAAGCTCTAGTAATCTTGCTTCCTTTAATCTTATTTCATTAGCTAACTTTGAAATTCCACTTCTTATATTTAAAACAATAAGAGGATTATTCTTATTTCTCCTTAATGTTGATGGTTTACTTTGTTCGCGCTCAAGATCTCTCTTTTGGCTACGCAATGCTTCAAGCTCTTGATTAATACTGGCAGCATTATCAACAACTTGCTGAGCACTCCTCCCTGCCTTCAATGCTTCTGCATTATCTTTCACCGGTAGAGTTTCGGTAACAATCGGAGCGACCTCTGCTGGCTTCATTTGCTCAACAGCAGCAGCCCCGGCCAAATCAGCCTCTTTGGATTCAGCATCAATAATACTAAACTTTTCATCCAAATAAACAGCCATTTTAGCTAAGCTCTGAATAGTAGTTTCCCCTGATTTTTTAGATTTATTTTTACTTAATTCCTCTTCTAATAACTTTTTAAATGCCTCTATCTGGCCTGGGGTACTTAAACTTAAACCAAAAGGAACGGATAAATTATAAAGAACTTCACTATTGATATTTGGTAATCTATTAAACTGGGAAATGGGCGTAGAAGAAAGGCTATCAAACAATCTCTTCATTGATAACTTATATTTTATACTTGATTGCCCTGCACCTGCCCGCACGGCTTTCAAACTATCAACTAGCGGGCCATACATAGCTCTTAATTGTTTATCTAATTTTGTATTCTTCCCTGTAACCTTATTTAATAATACTTCTGCCGGAGTAAGCCCTGTATTAGATATTATAATTCCTAAATTTTGTTGGGCTTTAGCTAAATCACGTTCTGCATTAACTACAGATTCCTTGGGAGTAACCTGAGAGGCAACTTCAATAGATTTAACTGAACTTTCAGGAATACCAGTAGTTGAACCTTCAAAGAAATAAAATTTCTCCCCTGTCTTTTCATAAACTTCTATATTTTTAATTGGAACTGGTTTCCCTGTTTGGAGAACACCATTTACTTCGAAATTCACAAGATCTCCTACCTTAAACAAAGTTTGTTCTTTTTTAACGCTAGCTGCTTTTTCCGCTGCTTTCTTAGCTGCTTCCAGCGCGTTAACACTAACGTTGATTTTATTAATTGCTTCAACAATTGGTTTTACTACCCCAAGGTTAGGATTATTAGCTAAATCTTCTAAAGTCAACTGCGGAGCTACGGGATCCAGCTTGCTTAAACCTAAATTTAAATTTCCTGCTTCCAAAGCAACAGGCAACGCCTGGGCTAAAGAAAGCCCTGCATTATGCAGCTGACGTACTATATCAATTGCCTGATTAACGGTAAGAGCTGAATTTTTAGACTCGGGAATATAAATACCTAGGGTTTCTAAAGCTGATTTATCTGATGCGGAAATCCCCAGTAAATTCTTATTAGTTAAAACAGGCCCAAGCTGTCTCCCAGAAGGCGTTAAGGCCTGCAGATTACCTTTCCAAACAAAACCATTGTTTGGATCCTGAACAAAACTAAGCAAGGCCTCTCTTTCACCGGTATTTGCATCTGGGAAATATCTCTCCAATAGCTGAGAAGGAGAGCGAGGTAAAACCAATCCGCCTATCTGAGTACTAGTAGTTACCTTGGCCTCAGCTTTATCTGCATTATATCCTGGATAAACCCATTCACCGAGATCACCACGATTAACGTGATATTTCATATTATTAAATAATTCTCCTAAATTATTTAATCCGCCTAAACCTTTTGAACGTGCACTAGCGGGATCAACATTCGCCTCTCCCTTATAAACCAACTTTTCAAAAGGTTTCTGTCTAGCAGAAACATTAATTATATTCTGCATCTGCACGGAACGGCCTTTAACTGGAATAGCCTCACAGACCTGAAGCATAAACTGATTGGCCCTATTAAAACTATCCAAAATATAATTATCAACATCCTGCAAGCTTCCCATATCCGGAGTAGCCAATCCTTTTTGGGTTGTCTGCCAGTCATATCTACGTTCTCGCAGATAATCTGCCAGCTTCTGATCACCATCCTGCTTTGCCCTAATCTCTAATGTTTCCAAATTATTTACGGTTGTTTCGCTCACTAAACTCACAATTTCGGAAACGGCATCCCTGGCTAATTTCTGCTCTGTATTAGCACGCAATGTTTCAGCAATATTATCTGTATCAAAAGAATTAGTTGAGTCAATAACTATTACCTCACGCGCAGCTTTGGAATTACCACGGCCTAAAAGCTGAGATGCATCATAAGTAGTAGTCTTAGGACCAATAATGCCTAAGGTTGGAATATTCTCTGATCCCACACCAGATCTGGCCACATCTGTATTAGCGCGCCCTTCAGGACTATGAATAATCAAAGTTTTAGGAGTGGCAGGATCCAATAGAATACTATTCATATCCTGTTCACTGAATCTTCTTATTTCGCCTGCGTCATTTAGCTCTATTCTGCCATTTTCATAACGAACCCAGTTACCTCCGGGCTCTTGAGCAACTAAATATTTAAAATTCCCCTCTCTGCTCAAAGTTAATCCCCTGTCTATAAGTTGATCATAATCCGATACTCCTGCGTCAGTAGCAATGCGCACATGACCTTGACCAGATAAATCAGATAGCGATATTTCCTTAACATCCGCTATTACTCTAATTTGACTCCCATTAATTCCCAGCGCCTCAAAATCACGGCTAGAGCTATCTACTGCTGCCTGAATATCCATAGCTATTCCATATTCCCAAGCTGCTTTCCTGGCCTGGGGAGTAGCAGTCAATCCAGGAATAGACCAACCCGCCCCTCGGAAATTATTTAAAACTCTACTATAGCCGACCTGGTTGCCGCGGGGGCTAGTGACAACTAGATCGTCCGAAACCTCTATTCCATACTTATGCTTATATTTTTGTTGACGCATTACTGCAGCATAAGGATCTGAAGTATTGGTATTCGACCTGTCTTCGCCACTACTCATCTCGATAATGCCTTGGCCTACTACATAATTATCATCAGTACCTCTTTTTTTAGGCATTTCTATTGCTGCAGCTTGTATAGCATGCAGCTGCACCTGACTTAAATTTTCCGCCGTTGCTTGCGGGCCAATTAATTCTTTTGCTATTTTATCCATGGCCGAATCGCTAAATCTAGTTACCCCGAAATCATTTGCCTTATGTACGTTGCCGGTTTGATCTGTTATCGTTGAGCCAAAATCTTTCTCACTTAAACCAAGCTTTGAAAATATAACGTTACCAACTTCTACTCCTACCTTGACAATTTCGGGATGAGATTTTATTACAGGAAGCGGTGCTTCTCCAATTATGTTAGGAGGAGTTGCATATTGAGCTTCATCATGAATCATTATCTTTAGACCCTTATAATTCTCTTGACGTAACGCACTTAAAGCCTTTTGAGAATTAACATTCCCTAACGAAGCCTGATTTTCTATGCTATTTAAAGTAGACTGGCTAATCGCTATCTGCTTAGCATTTTCAATGCTAGCAATAAATTTAACAGGATCCTGATTTAAACCGGTATTTACATCTTCCTCAGAAATTATCAATCTGCCTGGAAATAATTCTTGCATTACAGGATTAGTACGCAAAGTATTTAAACCTGTATCCGTAGGTACAACGCGAATGACCTTGCCTCCTAAAACTTCAGTTGTTTTTTCTATCATAGGTATAATAACCTGAGTTTTTCCTCCTGAAGTTCTCTGTGTATACATCATATCCTGTCCGCTAATAGCATTATTAATTATATCTGTGGTAGTAGATGTCTGTTCTGGACGTGCCGCAAAATCCGGTTCTCTCCTTGCCTGGCCTAACAACTTCTCAGCTTCTTTTATTGCAACATCTATTCTTGTAAGACCTCCCCCTGCCATACTTCTCGAGGTTGGAATAGGAAGACCTTCATTAATAATAGGTAAGGTTCCCGCTGGTTGCTGGAGAGATTTAACCACATTATCACTACCAGCCCCCGAAACTTCTTCGGATAGCGCAATAGCATCTAATTGTAAGCGTGATTGCCACACAGACGGCATCTGACCGGCAGCTAATTCAGCTTGAGTCCTAGCAAAAATTGGGTCATAAACAGCAAGACTGGTAGAAGCAGAGGTTGGAATAACTGCAAGCGCAGTACTTGTAGGCTGAACCGATGGTAAACTAGCTGGTAACTCAATTACGGATTGAACAGGAGCTGAATTAGTTATAACTGGTATCACATTGGTCTGTAAGCGCCAAATAGACGGTATCTGACCGGCAGCTAATTCAGCTTGAGTCCTAGCAAAAATTGGGTCATAAACAGCAAGACTGGTTTCACCTGTCGATGGATTACTAACCGGAGCCGTATTTTCTGATGGCGCTGCTGTTGTATTATAAACCGTCCTAGAAAATGAAGTACTTTTATTAGTTAAAAATGAATAAGCATTGCTAATTTCCATAAATCTTGCCGGAGCTAAAGGACTGTTATTAACATCGGGGTGAAAAATTTTTGTTTGCTGACGATAGGCGGCTTTTATCTCTGCCTCAGTAGCGCCTGACTTAAGTCCCAATACATCAAGTGCATCCATCCTTGATTTAGCACCATCTAGTCCTTGTTTTCCTTGATATATATCTAAAGAAGTTTCCCTCTTAGGCTGAAAACTCGGAACCATAAGAAACGGCAGCCACTTGGCATATTGTTTTATTTCTTTAGACATATAACCGGGCATCGGCAATTGAGATGTAGGATCCCAAGCAGCCAATGCATCCTTTTGAGCTTGAGTACCCAAAGATATTACTGCCAATTGATCAGTAACGCTAATCGCTGTATCAACACCAGTTACGAAACTTGACATAAATAACATGGAATCAATACTGCGGGCTGCCTGCATAAATAAAGAAGAAACATTTTTAGCAGCTAAATTCGTGGCAGCTTTAACCATGCCGGATTCAATTGAAGAAGCTATGCTGCTAGATGCCGCTGCTGCTGATGCTTTAACACCCTGTCCGCCAAACAAATTCTCAAAGAATTTCCCTCCCCATTTAAAAGAATTCCATGTTTTTTCAACTAATCCACCCGTGCTTGCTACAGAGGCTTTTGGAGTAGTTGATTGAAGCAAACCTAACATGGGCTTCATCCATAAACCAGAGGTAGGCCCGGTAATAGCTGACTGGATAACTTTACCCCAAGTAAGATTATCTAAAGATTCCGCTAAAGGCTTTAAAGGAGTTTCTAAGCCTAAATTTTTATTAGCTGACCCTATAATACCATTCCAAGCGCTACCCCAAGCAGAAGTGGCTACTGTAAATGCAGGAGAAACTGCCATCCAGCTAACCGCACCTTCTCTAGATAAATTGTAAAGAGCAGATGTGCCTTGACTAGGAGCCGCAAAACCTTTAAGCTTTTCTATAAAAGTTGACGCATGATTACTAGCATATATACTGGTAAAACCTCCCAATAACGCATATCCTGCGGCTCCAACACCATAATTTAATACACTAGATAACCCATATTTACTGGCTTCAGCTTTAGCTGGATCAAACACATGGCCACCAGAGATAAATTCAGCCGGAAGATCAGACTTCTGGCTATCATCTAAAAAAGCATATCTTGAGAAAAAATATTTTGCGAAAATTGAGGAGTCATCAGTTAGGGGAGCTTTGTTATAATTCCAATACAATGAGCTAAGTGAATCCTTGGCCAGATCAACCCCGGTACCTGCAGTCACCCCTACTACCGCGCCATAACCAAATTTACCAAGAAAAGAACCGCCATCAGCCAGGATCCCTCTGGAGCCAAACCCTTGCCAACCAGTAGTTGACTTAGTAAAACCCCAACCTACACCCAAACCAATAACTGCACCGCGAGCATAATTCCAAGGATCAGAGTAATTAAGTTTAAAATTACTTAGACTTAAATCACCTGAAATTATTGTCTTTGCGGCAGGAAAAGCAACGCTACCTGCTAACACACTAGTTATAAGAGGGTGGGCTCTCATCGCAGCGCCAAGCTTTGAGGTATTCCCAAGAATACCGCCGACCTCAGTAGATGCCGCAATCCCTGACAATCCACCAAAAATTACGCTAAACATAACACCGCTTTTTACGCCTTCTGTATAAGCACCTATCATTTCGCTTAAAACTAACCCTTGCTTTGTCTTTTGGGTTAAGTCTTCTACTTCACTAGCTAATAAATCTGTCCCCTTATCTAGCATAGCTAACTGATCTGAATTTAAGCTGCTTATTTGTTTATCTAATTCAACACGTTGATCCGCAGTCAAATCTTTGCTATCCCGCAATTTGCTTAACTCTAGGAAAGATTGGGTAGAAGATAATTGATCAATTAAATATTTTCTATTAAACACTTGCATACCCATATTACTTAAAAGATAAGTTTCACCCCAAAGCGGCGCTTGAGTAATAATTTTACTACCTATATTATTTAAGAGAGCTTTTGAAGAAAGAGAGCCCCCAATAAATCCCCCCCCAATCATTAAAGTATTTTCCCAAAGATCTTTATTAAATCCGCCATTTTTTGAGAAGCCTAAATTATAACCTTGCCCGATTGCTTCAAACACTCCTGCCCCGGCTACGCCATTAGAAGCACGTAACAACAAGGAATTTCCAGTATTTGCACCCCAGGATGACAAACCTTTAGAAAGACCATAAGTACCAGCGGAAATAGCAAACACTGTAAGAGATTCGGTAGGAGATAATAAATTACCGGTCTTGCCATAATTAATAAGATTAAGTCCGGTAGTTACACCAGAACCGGTTGCTAAAGAACCTGCTCCAATTTTTAAAAGTGAACCGCTTAATCCAGTATTTAAATTACTAATACTTGCCAGCTTAGAGAAAGCACCTGTAGCAAACCCTCCGCCCACTATAAAAGCATTCGTATTAAAATCCGTAATGAACTTACCTTGTGTACCTAAGCTTATCCCTTGTCCAAATGTTTCAAAAGCACCTGCTGTTAACAAACCACGGCCGGTAACCTGTAATGCGCTTGATAAGAATGGACTTGTTGTCGTTGCCCCCAAAGATGATAACTTCCCCCCAAGAAAATAAGTACCTGCGGAAAGACCAAACACCGTAAGAGAATCAACAGGAGAAAGTAAACTTCCAGTTTTAAAGTAGTTAATGGCATTATAGGAACCCGTTGTAACTAAACCGGTTATTCCTGCACCGGCAAATAAACGGCCAGTAGTAGAGAATAGACTGTTTGCCCCTGGCATATTACCAACAGTACCTGGAATAGCAAAGCCGGAAACAAAACCGGTCCCATAAGTAAAGGCGATTGTCCCGGGATCTTTAATAAAACTTCCCGTCATATATTGATTGATAGACTGACTTAAATTTAAATTTAAGTTACCCATCAATATACCGCTACCTATACGCGGTAAAACAAAATTTGATATTTTTGCGAACGTTGTAAGGCTTGTGCCAGTGAAAGCTAGTTTCCCCGCTTTTAACCAAGACCCTACGCCAAAAGTAGCAGAATTAAAAGCAAACACTCCCAAACTATCCTGCCAGGGGAGATAACTACCGGTATTCATATAATGCGCGCCATTCTCTATGGCGGTCCAACCAGCTCCATTTGCCAAACTAAAAGTAATAACTCCTGCAACAGATGCTGGAGCAGAAACAAACAATAGCGGAGCCACAATAGCTCCTCCAGCTGCAATTGTCGCTGCTCCTGTACCCATTCGATCGAAAGAAGCAGTTTGTGCATCTAACGACGCCCTCAGATCAGCAAGAGACATAGATGAACTAATGCCTTGCTGTGCTGCAGCATAAGGTGAATACTTTGCATAAATCGCTGCCGGATCATAAGGTTTTTTCTTTGCTCCCAAGATCTTCTTGCTTTCGTTAATGTCTAAAATTTGCAAATCTGCTGGGAGAATGTTTATCAAAGCATACCCACTAAACTCGCTAAGAAATTTAGCCTTAGGCATAAACTCTTCTTTATGCTCGTCACTATAATAAACTTTATCTTTGGTTACACGTATAACTAAAATAAAGTGATCAAAATTTAAGTGGGCGATAAAAGGAGTAAGCTCGTTAAGTTCTGTATTTTGCTTAATTTTTACAGGATATAGCACAGATCCAAAAAACTTAGCTGCTTGAAAAAGGGCATAAAGGGAATTTTTAATAACCTTTGGATTGCCTTCAGGCTTGACCACATCATTAAGAATATCCGAAGTAAGAGCCACAATAGCAATGTCACCATCTGAAGCCTGGACACCCGTATAATTTAAATAATCATAAAGGGCCTTAGTTCCACAAGGTTTACCTTTCAACCATTCAGTAATTTCATCAATTCTCTGATTGGACATTCTTAATGGTTTATCTAAATTTATGGTTAGATTGGACGAAACCTTAATTGAATTTATTGGTTTATTAGCAATATCCTTTAGGATATTTCGAATGGCTAGAGCTGTATCTACATTTGCAAGATTTTTAAGATACGCTGGAGCAATAGAACCAACAGAAGGTTTATTCCAAATTACGCGCCAATCATATTCAACAGCCTGAGCTACTTGTTCGGGCAAGAAAACCGCAACAACAATAAAAGCAACCATGCGAACCCAGGCCTTAAAATTAGACTTGAATTCTTTTGGTTGCTCAATCCGGTTTTCTGTAGGTTGCAATTTAATATTCATCTTTACTTAATATAGTAAATAAAAAATAAAATATTTTTTTCTTCAAAAAACTTTTATGATTTTTATTTTTCATTTTCATAAAGCTCTTTAATCTACTTTTTAAAAACTTTTTAAAACTATTATTAAGTTTGAAAAAAAATTGAGTTGTCAACTGCCAACTCTCGTCGGTACTGGCAACCCGGCTATCCTTGGAACTTCTTTTTGGATTAAGGACCCGTGGCTTTGTGTCCCTAGATTACTCTAAGTTTACCTTTTCAAGTGATTCAACTTACAATCAAATATACCACTTGAGATAGACGCTGTCAAGCCAAAAATTCACTATTTTTGATAACGCTTTCTTTCCAAGAAAATCCTCAAAAAAGATGGACATTTTTAACTCAAAAATTAGTGAAATAGAAACCACCATATCTTGCTTTCAACATTATAAACAAGCTATTTAACCATAATTTTCGACTACGAAATTTTCACAATTTACAAAAGTAAGAATCTAAATTTAGATTGGACAATAATAACTAGAATGGACAATAATTAAATTTTATACTTTAGATTGGACAATAATAAAACTTGGGCACATTTACTCTTAATTTGAAATAACAATTTACTAATTATTTAAAATTATTCTTTTACTTGTTACAATTATTTATTAAGATTATTGTTTTTTAGTTGTATTCAATATTATCAAAATTTCATCGATTAATTTTCTTATTTTATATCATTAAACTGTCCAATCTGAAAAATTAGTTCGTATTAATAAATTCATCTACTAAAACCCTCATAAACAGAGTAACCAAAACAATAGAGTACTCCTTTTTTAAAAAAGGATAAAAAAATATAAAACCGGAGTAATTATACTTTAAACTCAGTAAGCGTAACTTTGCGGATTTATAACTTAGAAACTAACTAAATACTCAGGACCCATATCGCCTTATAAGGAAAATTAGAATAGGATACTTGAATGAAAGGTAGCTTAAGCCTAAATTATTCGAAATAGAGCATTGAAATGTTGCAGGTTAATCGCAAACCTTAAGAGCCATATAACTCATTCAATTTACAATGCTACGCGGAAAGCTTTTGGCAAAAAGTAATTTAAATAAAAAAGATGACTGTTTAATGTTAAACGAACAATAACTACTGACCATATTATTTAATACAAGTAACTCGCCATAATAAATGCTGCTCAGGCTAGTTGATGATTTTTTTGCATTTAGACTACTACTTGGGAGTATTCTTGAGAGTATTTGGAATTATTTGAGGCCGCTAGTAAGTCCGCCTTGCATAAATTGCAATAAGATTGGGCCTCCGATAACAATTCCGATTACCGGCATAATAAAGAATATAAGCGGGAGAAGTATCTTAATTGGTGCCTGTAATGCAGTTCTTTCTCCTCGATGGAATCTTTGTGCACGAGCATCTTCAGAAAGTATAGTAAAGGCATCAGCTATAGGGGTACCCATACGTTCCGCTTGTATAATTGTCTGTACAAAAGAACTTATCTCAGGGATATTTAGCCTTCTAGCCATATCTTTTAGGGCTTGAACACGCGGTTTACCCCATTTTATTTCTTCATTAACGAAAGCCAGCTCTTCAACCATTGGAGTTTTAGGAGATTTATCAATAACCCATTTTGTAGCACTAACAAAATCAAGCCCCGCTTCAATACATAGACCCAAAAGATCAACGATTTCAGGAAGCCACCGGGCAATTAAATATCTACGTTTGGCAATCTTGCGATTCAAATAAAAATCGGGAACAACATAACCTAAGGCAACAGCAATTATTATTAGCAGAGGGTCAGCTTTATTAACAGCAGCTATACTAATTGCAGCTAAAAGAATACACAAAACTACTTTGATATTAAAAAAAGCTGCTGGAGATATGCTTACGTGCGCAGTATCAAGTTTTCTTTTTAAGCTCGTCGACATTTTAATACTATCCAATATTTTCTCCGTAGGCAAGATTCTTGAAAAATCGAATCCTGGACGCTGAATTTTAATATTCATACTATCTTTGGGTAAACGCAAAAGAGAGCCTTGTCTGGAAATAATAATACTCCAAACAATTAAACCTATAGAAACAATAATAAAAATAAAAATTAGTATTTCCATATTATATTTTGATTGTACTAAACATTTTGATAAGAACCATCCCAATGACCTGCAAAACTACTGCCGCGATAAGAAGCATCCGCCCCAAGTCACTATTTAACATAATATCGAAATGATGTTTATTTACCGAGATTACCCAAGCCACAAACAAAATCGGCAGAAAAGACATAATTGCACCCTGCATTCTTCCTTGTAAAGTTAGGGTCTTAATACTCTCTTTTAATTTACGATTATCTCTAATAGTTATAGTTAATCGGCTAAAGACTTTAGTCAACTCCCCCCCGGTTTCACGAGCAACTAAAAGAGCATTAATAACTAAGCCGAGCTCTTCAATATTCATCCTTTTATTCAAATTAACAAGGCTTTCCTCCAAAGGAATACCCATCTTGTTTTCTCTAACTACCAAGCCTATCTCTTGGCTCATCGGCGCAGGCATCTCCTCAACTAATACCTCAAACCCCTGCAAGAGGCTTAATCCACCCTTTAAACAGCTTGAGAGCATATTAATAGAATCTACAAGTTGATTACTGAATTTATCTATTCTCTGTTTATAGCGCATTTTTAAAATAAAATTTGGTATTAATAAACCAACAAGGCCGCCAAAAATAGCGAAAATCGCTGATTGTAAAAAAATAAGCCCGCCTAAACCTAAAATGATAGGTAAGATAAAATAAAGCATAACTATGCTTTTAGGGCTCTTATCATAAAACATTTTATCCATTTCCTTGGCAACTACGACCTCTTGCTTCTGCTGCCAAGACTGAATCTTCTGCATTATAGTAGGTAAAACACTAAGAGCCAGTAAAATAACTGAACTTAAAATTAAAATACTAAGTAAAATAATCATAGCGCTCCATTATTGCTAATTAAAAGGATTACTATTATATTGCAGCCCACCACTCAAGGAATCTCCAGCCTGCCGATACCTTCCCTGTAAACTGCGCTTATAATAAGTACCCATAACTATAAGTACTGCAATAAGTACTAATATCAACGCCACATACTCTACAATTGTTTGGGATTTAGAGTTTGACTTTCTTGTTTTCATAATAATGAACTGAAATAGTTGTTTTACTTGAAAGAATTGGCGGCAAAGATAAGACATCACTGTTCGCCTTCTGATTACCTTGAGCTAAATTATCAATATTAACAGTAGCACTAGACAGCATTATTGTACAATATTTTTCATCACCTTTTTTAAATACTATGGTGGCTTGCGTAGATGAACTTCCCTTAATAGCTTTTGCTACTTCCGGAGATAATTTTGCGCAACTTGGGCAGCTACTATCAATTGTCTGGGTCTTAACCGGTGTTTCCTTATAAAGACTCCACCCGTAATTTAGCATGCCAGATTTATAGAAAAAAACCACGTTTCTAATATCATCTTCTGTTTCATATTTAGTCATAAGCCCGCTAGACATATCCCAGAACATAAGCTGCACGCTTCCAGGGTAAAGCGGCATAAAAATTAATTTATCTGGTTTTATTTTACGAGTAGTATCTGGCTTCTTCTCTATAGGCGATTGTGCCAAGGCAACACTGAATTTTGTTTTAGTACCTTTTTTTAGCGAGGGAAAAAAAGTAACTATTAATACATATCTATCTTTTATAAAAGCATTGCCTTGCTCTTCTTTCCAGCCTTCACCAAGCAGTTGCTTCTTGTAAGATGCATAAGCTTTTTTTTGATTCAAAGTAGTTTCATAAATATTAGAAAATACCATTGTTGACCCCATATCAACATTTCTTTCCAAAACCTTTAAAGCATTTTCTGGGACAGGGATACTTAATTCTGCTGCCGATAAAGTAGGAGCAAAAAAATAAACCAGAAAAATTAATACTACAAACTCTAATTTTAATTTAAAACCCATTTTACATCCTCCTTAATTTGTAACCCTCCAGATACCTATTTATCAGCATCAGTAGCAATTATCCTTGGAGAATAACCGGCAGTTCTCATATTCCCACCACTAAAAGAAGCTGTGCTACTGCTTGAACTCTTATTTTGCTTGGCATTACAGGTAATAGACCATTTTGAAAGTGTAATGTCCTTAATTCTAACAATCATTAAACCTTCAGGCATCGGCTCATTTTGAACCTCTGGAGTTTCTGCCGAATCAGGCTTTAACGTCGGATCTATCTCCTGTCCTGGCGTTGGAACATCCACCGATCCATCAGGTGGCGGAGGTTCTGGCGTTGGTTCCGGCTCTGGTGCTGGCCCTGGTTCTGGTTCCGGATCTTCTGCTAAAGCTAAATTAATTATCACGCCTTCTTTTTTAATAATACCAACAAATAATATAAATAAAAAAATAGACAGGAAAAAGATAGTTTTTCCCAATAAATTCCTGTTTTTTCTAAAAAATTGGCTTTTATTGCCCCAGAATAACATAATTAATTTCGCCTCTCCCTTAGAAACTTACCTTCTAAAATCAATAATAAAAACTTTTTAACCTTAACTAATTAACAGGGATTTCCAACTACAGCTATAAGCCTATTTTTACATCTTCACAATTTTTACTTGAAAAAACCTGGTCTCCAACAGACCAAGCTTCAAGAATTTTCGCATCTTGTGTTTTCAAGATGGTTATAAAATCCGATAATTTCCAAAGCACGCCAGATAAGCCTAATAAAGTTAAGATTAAAGCATTCTCTCCAGCTACAAAAATATCATACGCAACAACAGCAGCAATCACGGCAATAATGCACTGTAACCAGGGTGGAGCAAGGCATGCAAGTATCGCGATAATACACCCAATAGTCCCGCCAATAGTCCCAGCAAAAAGAACATCACATGTTACTTTTTGATACCCTACTAAAGTTTTAAGCTGAGCCAGGATCGAGAAAAATAATGAGGACGTCTGAATACCAAAATAATCATTTTCAATTTTAGGCTGAGAAAATAATTGATCAATCCATCCAGTCAGCTGATCTGCTATCCATTTATAGGCCCCATTTAAAAAACCCCGGATGCTTTCAGGAACAAAAGAAAAAGCCTGATCCATCCACGAGCGGACTAAGCCGGGAAAATCAACATTAAGAACTTCCGGATAATTCCTTTTAGTATGCTCCAATTCATAAGACCCTATTTCTACTCCGGAAAAACTAGCTGAAACAGATTGCTCTGAAGCACACCGATTTGCTAAAGCATAACTTTTCCCCACTTCTATAGCCAAATCATTAACTCCAATCATAGAAGTCCTTAAATCACAATACAACTGCCATTGACTCTGTTTAAACTGGTTGGTTATAACTTGCAAATATTGCGCCCAAAGGCTATATTCGTAAATTTGCATTATTGCATCTGCTAATGCTGCTTCAGCTAAAACAAGTTGAGGTTTAACCGCAATGCTGCCATATAACTCTCTAAGATAAGAAAGATCAATGTAAGGACGAGCCCAATCCGGGAGTTCTGGAATTATATTATCATAGTAAAGCCAAGGCGTACAAATCCCTCTAGGGATAGGAGAAAAAAATGATGGAAGGTTAAATATGACCTTAACAGCCGTTACTACCAAAAGAGTAGTTAGAGCTTGTGTTGAGTATGTTGCTGCCTGAGTAATATATTCATTGGCTTTATCTAAACGTTCTTCTTGGTCAACAAGAGCCTGTTTAATAGAAATATAATTTATCCAATACATTATATATAAGAGCTGATTTCCGAGTACTAAATTATTAAGCGAGGCAGCCCAAACAGAAGCAGCAGCTAAAGATCCGGCATCGGCCATATTCGCGGAACAAGTCTTATCGATAGAAACTTTCCCAATTTGAATCGTGGTAAGCGCAGCAGTAAGCAAGATGACCAACATAATAAGCAAAAAGGGAATAATTTGTCCTGACAAATTATTCCCTTTTTTAAAATGCTTATTTTTTACATACCAAGAAAAAAACAAGTTGCCTCCTCATTTGGAAATAACCAATTCTTTAAAACTACCCACCTGAAGGCAGGCTCAAATCAGCTGGAACTGCATTCCAATCTAAGTCTGGTTCCTCAACCACGCCCCCATCATCATAGGTAGCCGCCCCTCCCCCGGCATCCTTCCGGCTACTATTATAATCTAATTGAGCTTTAATTATTTTATCAGATGATCCTTTCCAAATTTTAATTAAACCAAAAAGCAACGTAACCATTATAACAAAGGTCAGAGTAAATTCCAGTGTCGCCTGCGCTTTTTTATTCACTCGAAAATACCTCCTGGCCATCTATTTTAATCTTCGTAACTGGGGAACTGCCTTCATTTTCAATTCGGGTTAACACTTTAGTATAACTACCGGATCGCGTATCACTACCAATAGTTTGCTCTATCTTACTATCATCACCCATACCAGTAGGAGAACGAAGAATAGCTGCGCCGCCAGCAAAACCCCCTATTTCGCCTTGAACATAAGGATCCATTATATTCGGCATAGGCAAATAAGCAGTTATAACAGCTGAGGCTGTTCCAGCTGTTCTAGCTTCTTCCAGGGCTGCACGAAAAGCTTTCTGGATATAAAGCTGTTTTTTTCTTAATTTTACGCTAAAAATCATTAAATAAGAAAATACCAGAATAATTATTGAGCCCACTATGGCTATTTCTGTTGCTGCCTGAGCTTTTCTACCCCTAAATAAATACAACATTTTTCACCTAATTTTTTCCTATACTTGTTGTCGAAACAGTTGAAGTTGCGCTATCATTGACTGTCTTCTCTACTCCTCCTCCGCTTTTAATTGAAACGCCCGTTGTGCCTAAAGAAGTGGATAAATTCGTACTGGTTTCGCTTTCAGCAACATACGCCCTTTGCCCATAAGGAAGGATATAATCAGTTAAATCCTTTACCTTACCTTGAATTCCACGCTTAACATATGTCTGCATCACTATAAGAGCCATACTTACCAGTCCCAAAAGAATAGCAATCTGCACAAGACTCTGACCTTTAGATAATTTTTTTTTTAATACTTCCATATTAATCGTTTTTTAAACTATTAACTTTTTCGTATCCGGAATTAGTTATAACTGAAGATGTATTATTTATAGTCGTCCCAGTTTCTCCGGGTTCCATAGACTCGTTATACGAAACAACCGAAGTCTGTGTTAAATTTGTCGTCATATTGCCTGGAGAATATTGTTCCCCAACCTGATTAGCATTAGTACGCAACCTCCCCTGAAATCCGCGGCTGATATAAACTAACATAGCAATGACCGCTACAGCTACCACGCCAACCAAATAGACATATTCTAAGGTCGTCTGCCCACGCTTCATTATATCCCGGGCGTAAAATCAGCCACCGTTTCAGACCCGCTCTTTCTCTGCTCATTTTTATTAATAGTCGTCGTAGTTCTGCCGCCGCTAGCCATACTCTCGGTTTGGCTCATATCAGTTGTCGTTGTATAAGTCGAAGTGGTATAACCCGCAGAATATTGCTCCCCAACCTGATCAGTTGACTCCTTAAGTTTGCCCTGGATACCTCTCTTCATATACACACCCATAGCAATTAATGCCGCAACAACAAAACCGATCAAAATAACATACTCAAGGGTACTTTGTCCTTTTTTCCTCAAGCAAAACATGTCTGCCTCCTAAAATTATAATTAAGTTTAATTTGTTTCATTAACCCCTAAAATAGTCTGCGTACCTGTTCTGGAACCAACATCCTCTCCGACAATTGTTCTGGTTACTCCACCACCTGTAGATGTTGCTGCTGTTTCTTTAGCCTGTCTAGTTGAAGTCATATTAGCCGTAGTCATATAATTCGGCTCATATTGAGTAGTTACTCCCAACATGGAAGCAGCTGGATCATTATAATCTGTAGCATCTTTCATCTTACCTTGAATTCCACGTTTAACATAAACCTGCATGGCTACTGCCGCAGCGATAACTAAACCGATTACAATTGCATACTCTGCCGTACTCTGACCCTTCCTCAATCGCCTTAACATTCTTTCCACCTCCTTAAAAATTAACTGAGCCTACTTTGCTTTCCATTTTATCACCCAGAGTCGTATAAGATTTATTCAAATTCCCTTTCACCACCGCGGCAACTGCAATAATCGCCCCAACAACCGCAGCCAAAATAATTACATACTCTAGCGTACTTTGACCCTTGTTAAATTTATTCATTTATTCCTCCTCTTAAATATTATTCCTCTTCATGCTCATCCTGTGTACTTAATTCATCTTGTGCTGTTTTAAGGCGTGCATTCACCGAACGCATAATATAGGTAGACATCGCCATTAATGCCGCAGCAACAATAATAATCAACATAGTATATTCAACAACACTCTGTCCTTTTCTAAATATTTGTGGCATTATTGCATCACTCCAGTAGCGTTATCCGCATACTTTTTAAACATTCCCTGAATTCTTGGAAGCAAAACGGTGACAGATAAAACTGCCACAACCGCAAAAATAAGAATATATTCCATAATACTCTGGCCAGCTAACCGCGACCTTATCACTACTTTACCCCCATCCTATTAATCTTAAGCTATTTAAAATATAACATCTTAAAATAAAACAATCAATATCAATTATCTCCTATTTTGAAAGGGCTTTCAAAATAAAAACTTGCCCCATCAATTAAATTTATTTGTCGCTCATTAAGACGGCAAATAAGATATTCCAGGTCTTTTAAAAACTGATAATTTTGCCCAACCTGCATTTTAATATTAATCCTATCTCTATTTGCAATGAGTTTAGCTTGGAGCTTATAGAAACATTCATTAACATAGGAAAAATCCTTCTCAGTGTAATTTGTCGGTAAAAAGTACCAACGCAGATAAGCATCCAACATTTTAATATAATTGGAAAATATTTTATCTAATTCTAAGGAAGACTTCGTCATGTCCGTGCCAAAGTTATCTCTAGAGAAAAATTTCTGGGTATTGCCAACGTAAGCAAAGAGTTCAATTTTACGGCTAAAATCTTGGAAGGTTTCTTCAAAATTTGGCCAACGGTTTAAATAGGCATTTGCCAGTTCATCCACGCTCATCTGCCGTTCAACATTGCTCAATATAACTAACCGAATTTTCCCCGTAGGATTAGTTTTCACCGCGCAACCCCTCAAAGCTATAGTTTGATTTAAAGACGCCTGTAATAAATCAATCTCGATTTCTGCCAAATATAAATCCTGATTTATTCCTTCGATATGCTTTAAATCAAAATTCCCGATCTTCTTTACCTTGCGGCTACTTGTAAACTGCCAAGGCCAGATACCAAAAACTAGAGCATGTTTATTTTTTTGATTTAACAATATACTCTCTACTTCTTCTAATTTATTACCAAATAACGTTAAGACATCCGGATATCTGCTGGTTGAACCGATATTTAAAAGTAAATTAAAAAAGTCTTTTGAAGGGACATCATAACCTGGAGCAGAAAATAAAACTAACGGTTGGTTTTGAAAGAAATATTTATTTAAATTATTTTTTAACTCATAAACTGTATTAGAAAAATCATACGGTATATATTGGGTGCTCCATATAGAATGCAGCTGGCCATCTAAATAAACAATGCTTCCGTCGATAAAATGCATCTTTATGCCTCTTGCTTCAGTAAATGCCCCAGAAAGAATTCTAGAGATGTTCGTTTTAATACTTATAGACTGCTGAATTTGTGCATAATACGCATCCAATCTTTCTTGAGAATATCGAGCCCCAATCAAATCCCAAAGTGCGGAAAGATTGTCGTTTGCGAATAAAGACCTGAATATTACTGCTTCCGTAAGCGCTTGATACTCCTCTGGAACAACCCCTAATTCCTTGCAAATAATTGAATTGATTTCCTTGCTTCCCCCAAGCAAATAATCTAAAGCTTTAAGCAGCACCACTCCGGAACAAACCCTGTCTTGGGATAATTTAACAAAAGCGTTCGGCTCATTTTCTTTTTGGACAACAGATTCTTCTTTTAAAACAACGGGCTCCTGTTCTTTCGGAACAACAGGCTCACTTTCGAGCGGGGTGATTTTTCCTACTTGCTGCCTAGCCTTAAGCTCTTCTTCTGCAAACCTTGCCCATCTATCTCTTTCAGCTTTTAGCGCTTCTTCCTGGGCGAGCCTGTCTTCCTCAGACTCCTTAGCCTCCTTATTAACAAAATTCCCCAGATTTTCCTTTTCCGCTTCAAGCTTAGCTTCCTGGATAATTCTTTCTTCTTCAAGACGTTTGACATCTTCTTTCTGAGCTTCAATCTTAGCTGTTTCCTCAAAAAGTTTTACCAATTCTTCTTTTTCCTTCTCTAGCTTAGCTTGCTGAACAGCTCTTTCTTCTTCAAGACGTTTGGCATCTTCTTTTTTAGCTTCGATCTTAGCTGTTTCTTCAAAAAGTTTTGATAACTTTTCCTTTTCCGCCTCAAGCTTAGCTTCCTGGATAATTCTTTCTTCTTCAAGGCGCTTAGCATCTTCTTTTTTAGCTTCGATCTTAGCTGTTTCTTCAAAAAAGATATCCAGCTCTCTCTCTTCATTTTCTTTAGCCGGGCTTACATCTTCAACTTTTTGCTTCTCAAGACCAACCTTCTCCTCCATTTTATTTTTTTCTTCTTCCAACAATTTCTTGGCCCATTCTTCTGCTTCCTTAATACGACTCTCTTCTGAATCAACCTCTTCTATCCCCTGCTCCTCAACAATTTCTTTCTTTACCGCTTCATTGATTACTTTTAAATCTAATTCTTTAGGTTTTTCAACTAATGCAATAGGCTTAGTACCCTCGATAACCGGCAAAGCAGGCATATTGAATTTCTTCTTTTTATGCTTTTGTCTCCTGCCAATAGGCATACTTAAATTATTTTCCTTGAAAATTGCATTAATGCTTGATTTAGAAATTTTGACTTGGAACTTGTCAAAAATTAGTTGCGACAGAATTCTACAGCTTAAGGAAGGATCGTTCTTTTTATTCTCAAGAATTAGCTTTAAAATTTCAGGCTTAAGTTTGTGGACTACCCCCATGAAACCTCCAGATTGGACATTTACCTATATAAATATAATGCTATTTCTTTAATTTGTCAAGCTAGATTGGACAGAAGTAATTATTAGTATAGGATCTGCAACTGGTCTTGAACAGCAGTAAGGCTTGATCCCCCAACAGGCAATTCAATAACTTTACTAGAATGCCAAGACAGAGAGGTAATTTTATCGGGACTAAGCTTATTCAGCACTTTAACAACTTTATAATTTTTATCAACAAAAATTACATCTATGGGGAAATGCATAAAAAAAGTGTGTACACAATTACAAGGATCTAGAATTATAGCTTTACCGGAGGGAAAAACCTTTCTGCCGATTAACCCTTTCATTCTTTTTAAAAAGGTGTCCGCTATAAAAACATTTTCGGCTAAAATAAAATTTTTAGTTTTATTAATTAAGCGCATAAATACTTCTTAAGGCTTGACTGGTATAAATATGTCATCAGAAATACTTATACCGCGTACGCGGATTTCATCCATAAATGAAGGCTTATAACCTGTAGCAGTAAAATACCCCTGAACTTTGCCTTGGGCATCTATGCCGGTTTGCTTAAAAACGAATATTTCATTTAAATTTATATGCATATCATCTTTCATTCCCGCTATTTCGGCAATGCTCATAATTTTTCGGGAGCCATCCGAAAGCCTGGTAGTATGCACGATTAAATCAACCGCCGAAGCAACCATTTCACGAATAGCCCTAGCAGGAAGCTCAATTCCAGACATTAAAATCATTGAATCCAGCCTCGACAAAACATCAACAGTAGAATTAGCATGAATAGTAGTCATCGAGCCATCGTGGCCAGTGTTCATCGCTTGGAGCATATCTAAAGACTCTGTTCCACGGCATTCCCCAACAAGAATCCTGTCCGGACGCATACGTAAGGTATTGCGGAAAAGATCCCTGATCGTCAGGCCGCCTTTTCCCTCGATATTCGGCGGACGAGACTCTAACCTTATCCAATGCTGCTGGTTTAATTTTAATTCTGCGGCGTCCTCTAAAGTTATAATTCTTTCTCCGGCAGGTATATATTCCGAAAGCGCGTTTAAAACGGTAGTCTTACCTGAACCCGTACCTCCGGAAACAATTATATTTTTCCGGCATAATACACAAGCTTTAATAAAATCAGCCATGCCCGGCCCAAGAGCCCCTAAATTAAGTAAATCAGCTGTTTTATATCTTTCTTTGCGAAATTTCCTGATAGTTAATGTCGGCCCAGTTAAAGACAAAGGCGAAATGATTGCATTAACACGCGAACCATCAGCAAGGCGGGCATCAACCATAGGCACAGATTCATCAATACGCCTACCGATGGGAGCAATAATACGTTCAATTATTGTTCTAACTTGCTCATTAGAAAGAAATTTTTTACTAGTTAATTCAATCTTACCGTGGCGTTCAATATAAACCTCATCTTTATTATTAACCATGATATCGGTAATATCCGGATCAGCCAATAAATCCTCCAAGACTCCTAGCCC
>JBAYMG010000024.1:0-18626 GCA_041663665.1 Candidatus Omnitrophota bacterium
AAAGTTTTTGTCTAGCGCAACCCTGCCGAGCGCAGCGAAGCAGGAAAAGCACCTAAAGTTTTTGTCTAGCGCAACCCTGCCGAGCGCAGCGAAGCAGGAAAAGCACCTAAAGTTTTTGTCTAGTGGAATCCTTACGCGAGGGATAAAAACCTGTTTGTTTACAAAGTGCCCGGTATTTATAAATAAAAATAGGCAAATGGAATCCTAATTATCGCGGCATTTAAACTTAAAAGCAAATTAATCAACAAAGAAATCGGGAGGCTAAAAAGGCTTGCTAAACTCGGGCAAAGCAAGCCGGATATAACTAAAGTAAATCCACACAAAGTAATTACCGTAGCCAAAGGAACAATAAAAATATTGGCTAAAACTGTAATTGGAGCAACAATGTGAAAGTTAAAAGCAATGATCCCAAATGTACCAAACCAAGCAGACAACGAAACCAGAAAACCTTCAGCAGCAAATTTTACGATCTTAAGCTTACAATCCTGCAAATGAATTAAACACTTTAACTTAGGGTAAAGATAAACTATTGCCAAAACACTAATAAAAGATAATTGAAAACCTATATCAAAAAGCTGCCGGGGATTAATGGCCAAAATAAATAAAGCCGCGAGGCTCAGAGAATTGTATATATCCGGATCCCTTTTTAAAAGATATGCGGATAAAAAAATTACACCCATTACTGTCGCACGTACAACCGGATTACTTGAGCCGGTTATCAAACAGTAAATGAATAAACAAATTATAGTTAAAATAATCCGTATTTTATGGGGCAGGCGAAAAATTTTAAATAATAAGTTAACCATAAAAGCGACAATCCCGACATTAAAACCGCTAACTACCAAAATATGCACTGTCCCGGATCTGACCATATAATTATTTACCAACCAAGGAACATTACGCTTCTGGCCTAAAACCATAGCCGCAAGGATACCCCCGGATAAGCCATCAAAACTCCGGCTGATAATTTTTTCCAACCTCGCGCGCAAGTTAAAAGAAAACTTTATTAAATTTGATCCGCTATTGCCGGGAAGGCGGATAATCTGCCGGAAATCGCTTATCGACATTACCAAATAGATTCCTTGACGAGCAAGAAAATCTTTATAACTTCTCCCAATCATGCCAAAACTGTACGGCCTGGACAATCTGCCGATAAGCAGCAGATTATCTCCATAATTTAATTCGAAAGTATTGCCCGATTTGACCAGAATCTTTCCGCAGCAATGCCATTTCAACTGTTTAGCTTGAATTTCCCGCACACGAAAAATAAATTCAGTATGATCACTTTTAACTTCCATAACACTATCCACAAAACCGCTTAAACTATAAAGAGAATCATCCTGATAATAAACAAATTTACTGATGTGGCATCCGGGCAATAAATATGAATTCCTTAAACTCCCCACACCAACCAACAAGGTTAAAAATAATACTAAAACTGGAAATATATAATTATTTTCCTTAAATATGCCGGCGACAATAAAAACAACTGCCCCGACAAACATAATTACCCAGAAATTAATTAAAATTAATCTGCCTAAAATAATTCCCAGGCAATAAAATAGGATCAAAGCTGCTAATGGCTTTTTCATTCAATAAAAAATAAGGCCTTTATTTTCTGAAAATTCTTTTTGCCTACCCCTCGGACATCCATGAGCTCTTCTAAATTAGAAAATTTTTGAATAGAATTACGGTATTCTATAATCCGGGAGGCTAATTTTGCCGAAATACACTTTAATTCCGTTAGCTGCTCTAAATCTACCTTATTCAAGTCCACCTTGGCCAACTGGACCTGGGGATAAATTAATTTTTCGATTCGGTTGTTGATTTTGATCAGGTTACTCAACGCTAAACCGCAAAAAGCTAAAAACAAAAGGAATAAAATAACTTTTTTTTCTTCGCCGGTAAGATTAAACATTTTTTGCCTCCCCTTGTTTCAATAGACGCAAAAATACACAAAATCTAACTTAAAATGTCTCCCAGCTAATTAAGGAATAAGATTGGCCGCTTAGGTTGTAAACAGTAGTTTTATGATGTATACTTAAAATATGCCGAAGAAAATCCTGATTATTGACGACGACTATAATATCGCTAAAAAAAGTAAGGAAGAATTGCTTAAAGCAGGTTATACGGTAGTAGTCGCCTTTAACGCTAAAGAAGGAATAGAAAAACTTAAAGCGGAGAATCCGGACTGTATACTCCTTGACTTAGTCCTACCGGATGAAAGCGGATTCAAAGTTGCTCAAGACATAAGAATTCTTCCAGGATTCCTTAACATCCCCATCATTGCCACATCCCTAAAACATGAAGAAATTGACAAGCATATCGCTGCCAAAAGCGGAATTACCGTCTATGTCGAAAAACCCATCGATTACCAAAGACTACTTTTTGATATTAAAGATATCTTGAGTGGTTAGCACTAAACTACGATATTAACCAGCTTCTGCGGAATAATGATAAATTTCTTCGGGGATTTACCTTCTAGCCAGAGAGATACTCGATCATCTTTGAGCACTAATTCTTTAAGCTGATCATCAGATATACCACAGGAAACTTCGATTTTATTGCGCAGCTTACCGTTAACCTGAATTACCAGCTCAACACGCTTTTCAACTAACAGCTCAGGATTATATTTTGGCCAGCTAGCTTTAAAAATACTTTCTTTATTTCCTAAAATCTGCCAAAGCTCCTCAGAAAAATGCGGGACAATCGGACTAAGCATAATTACCAGGTTTAAAAACACTGCCTTATCTGCACCCAGCTGATAAATGGCATTAGTTAACTCCATAAGGCTGGCAATGGCGGTATTAAATTTAAATTCGGAAAAATCCACACTTACTTTTTTTATCGTTCGATGTAAAACCTTGATAATTTCCTGGTCAGCTTGATCTTTTAAATTTTCATGTATCCGCCAAACCCGGTTTAAAAATTTAAATGCACCTTCTAACCCGCGTTCGTCCCACTCCAGTTCTGTCTCCGGAGGAGCAGCAAATAAAATAAACAAGCGCAAAGCATCCGCACCATAATCTTTTATCATTGAATCCGGGTCAACAATATTACCTTTAGATTTCGACATAACCTCGCCATCTTTTAAAACCATACCCTGAGTAAGCAGTCTATCAAATGGCTCGGCAAAATCGATCATCTTTAAATCCTGGAAGAACTTAGTAAAAAATCTTGAGTATAATAAATGCAAAATGGCATGTTCAATACCACCGATATACTGATCAACCACCATCCAATATTTTGCCTCTTGCTTATCAAACGGCGCTTGATTAAATTCCGGAGAACAAAACCTTAAAAAATACCAGGAAGAGTCGAAGAAAGTTGCCATAGTATCAGTTTCCCTACGGGCATTTCCTTTACATTTAGGACATTTAACTTCCACAAATTCTTCGACTTTACCCAACGGGCTTCCGCCCTCTCCGGTAAAGGGGGCATCCGCGGGTAATTTTACAGGTAAATCCTGGTAAGCAACCGGAACAATTCCGCAAGCCGGACAATAGATTATCGGAATCGGTGTACCCCAATAACGCTGCCGAGAAATCAACCAATCACGCAAACGCCAATGTACTTGAATCTTCCCCATACCCTGAACTTCCATCCACTGCGCAATTTTTAATTTTGCTTCCTGGTTAGCTAAACCATTAAATTCTCCGGAATTTACCTGCTCCCCATCCCCCTCATATGCTTGCGATAAATCATTTGTTAAATTCACCGAGATTTTAGATTTAATAACAATACGCATCGGTAATTTATGTTCCCGCGCAAAAAGAAAATCACGCTGATCATGAGTAGGCACAGCCATAATCGCACCAGTGCCATATTCCATTAAAACATAATCTGCAATCCAAATCGGCACCTCTTCATTATTTACCGGGTTAACCGCAAAACTGCCGGTAAAAACTCCTTCCTTTTTAACATCCGATGCAGCGCGCACAACTTTACTCTGGACAGAGACTTTTTTAATAAATTCACAAGCCTCTTTTTCCTGAGGTTTTCCTTGAATTAATTCTTGAACTAACGGATGTTCCGGAGCCAAAACAATATAAGTTGCTCCGAAAATAGTATCTACCCGGGTAGTAAACACGGAAATTAATTTATCACTATCCTTAAGCCGAAAATAAATATCAACTCCGGAGCTTTTGCCAATCCAATTATTCTGCATGGACAAAACCCGCTGCGGCCAATGTTTCAGCTGTCCTAAGTCCTCTAACAGCCTTTCTTTGTAATCAGTAATCTTTAAATACCACTGATCCAAATTCTTCTGCTCAACTGCTGTATGGCATCGCCAGCACCCGCCGTCAATAACCTCTTCATTAGCCAATGTTGTTTGGCAACTAGGGCACCAATTGACTCCGGAAGCTTTCTTAAAAGCTAATCCCCGCTCAAACATCTTCAAAAATATCCACTGGTTCCATTTATAGTAATCATCATCGCAAGTGGCAAACTCGCGCTGCCAGTCGTAAGAAAAACCCATCTTTTTTAACTCTATTTCCATTTCGGCAATACATTTGTGCGTCCAAACGGCTGGCTTGGTTTTATTTTTTATTGCCGCATTCTCGGCTGGCTGGCCAAAAGCATCAAAACCCATAGGATGCATTACATTGTATCCTTCTAAGGTTTTAAAACGGCTGGCAACATCACCAATAGTATAATTACGCACATGGCCCATATGGATTTTACCCGACGGATAAGGAAACATTTCCAACAAATAGTATTTTTTGCGCGTTGGGTCTGTTTGCGCGCGGAAAGCGCAAGTATCCAGCCAATGTTTCTGCCACTTTTTTTCAATCTCTTTAAAATTATAATGCATTTTATTTACCCGATAACTTCCTGACTAAAACCAGATTATCTCTATCACTATCCGGCGTACTCTTAGGTGTCTCAAGTATCATTGGGATTTTCTTCAGCTTTAGATGGTTAATAATTCTTTTCATGCCGGCTAAACCAATATGCCCATGCCCAATATGATCATGCCGGTCATGATGGCAGCCCAGTTCTCCGGCAGCATCATTAAGATGAATTAACTTAATTAATTTTACTCCCACCATTTCTTCAATCTCATCAATCATCTTATCCAGCCCGGCCTTAATCGATAAATCATACCCGGCTAAATAAGCATGAGCGGTATCTAAACATAACCCTACGCGCGATTTTTCTTTAATCCCCTTTAGAATTTTATACTGATGGTAAAACCTATATCCCAGCCAAGAACCGCTGCCGGAAGTATTTTCTAATAATATACCGACCTTCGAATCTTTTGTCTTCTCTAGTATTTGATTAAGCGCTGCAATTAATCTCTTAATCCCGGCATCCTCAGAAGTTTCTTTATGGCTGCCCATGTGCGTAACAATATAGTCCGCTCCTAGTTTCTCTGCCTCCTGAATATCCTCGATATAAGCCTTAATTGAACTATGGTACAGCTGCGGATCAGGAGAAGCCAAATTAATTAAATACGATATGTGGATAAAAACCGGATTAATTTTAAATTTTTTACGCCTTAAAATAAATTCCTTAATATCTTCAGCGGCAAGCTGGCTGCCATTGCGCCAGGTTTGCGGAGAACGACTGAATATCTGCATTGTATTGCAGCCTAAATTATGGGCAACATCTAATGATTGATAAAGCTTACCTGCCCCTGAAACATGCACGCCTAGAATCATAATAATTAAATTATACTCCTGACGGAAATAAGCGTCAATATCTTATAAAACAAAGGACGGAAATTATCCGTCCTTTGTCGAAAAAAGTTTAAACTTAGCACTCCGTTCGCTGCTCGGCTTGTTAATTAGCCTTATATTGCATCCAGCTAATTACACCACGAATCTTGTGGTGCGCATCCGTTTGACGCTCATACTTGTTCGCTAAAGCTCGCAAGTATTTCGCCGGATAAAAGCTTTTGCGCTCACTTGAGTGCCACCAATTTTTTACTTGTCGAAATATTAACTTGGCACTCCGTTCGCTGCTCGGCTTGTCGCCTCGCTGCGCTCACTTGAGTGCCACCAATTTTTTACTTGTCGTAAAAAATTGGTGGAGCTGAGGAGGATCGAACTCCTGACCCCTTGCATGCCATGCAAGTGCTCTCCCAGCTGAGCTACAGCCCCAAAAAATTTAACTGTTGACCTTTACTTTTTTTAAATATAAAATACTTAATGTCTCTAGATTCTAGAATTACGCTTAAATAATAATAACATAATTTCTAATCGGGTCAACTTAAAAATCTTTGCCGGGATGGCGAAATGGCATACGCGACAGCCTCAAAAGCTGTTGAGCGCAAGTTCATGTGGGTTCAACTCCCTCTCCCGGTATAAATAATGGAGGCCAATCTATTCAATAGATTGGCCTCCATTTTAATTAATGAAGAGTTAAATTAAGTACTGTTCCGGTAATCAAAGCAACGGCAAGCATAATTAAACATGCCTTGATTAAATCCTTTATCCCCAACTCCTTAAAAAATACAATAAATGTTGCCACACAGGGAAAAGATATTGCAAGAAGTACCGCGGTAATGAACAACTGCTTGGCAGTTAGAGCCAAAGGCATAAGCATGCCTACTGCCACATCCTTCCTAAACAACCCCATCACTAATGCAACCACAGATTCTTTTGGTAAACCAAATAACCCCTTAACTATAGGAGCAGAAATACCGGTAAGTATATCAAACAGCCTAAAATACAAAAGAATATTAATAATCAATACGCCGAGCAAAACTAGCGGCGCAGCCTCAATTAAAAATCCCTTAATCCGCAAAAATAGTTTTTTCCATAATATCATTAACGAAGGAAAACGGTACGGAGGGATTTCGATTAAAAGCTCGGGGCTATACCCTTTTGCCATACGGTTCAGAATTACTCCCAAAATAAGCCAAATCGCCAAAAGTACTAGATAGACTCCAGAAACATAATACCCGGAAATTTTTCCTAACAAACCAAAAATCATCGCCTGCAACGCAACACATGGCACTCCGATAGAAATTAAAGTCGAGGCAATAAAACGTTCCCGCCGGGATTCAAGATTACGAGTAGCTAAAATCCCGGGGACATTGCAGCCTAAACCCAAAAGCACCGGAATAATCGCAAAACCGTGCAAGCCCAGATTATGCAAAAGGTTATCTAAAAGCATCGCTAGCCTCGGTAAAATTCCGATATCCTCAAGCAGCCCCAAAACAAAATAGAATGAAATAATATAGGGAAGAACCATAGCAAATTCAATATAAGGAGCAGTCGTTAACAGCCCCAAAGACTGCTTGAAATCAATCTTTCCGTTAATTAAATCCCCGATTAACAAATGGTGGATAAAGCTTTCCTCTCCCAAAAAAGAACTAAGCTTAATTAAAAAGGGTTGGTAGAAATTAAAAAATATCGGGTCGGCAATCCTACTGATTAAATTTTCACCGATAAAACGTACAATCTCAAAAGAAGCCAACATCACGCCAATGGCAATCACTGACCCGCTAAACGGCTTCACCGAAGCATCTTCTAAAGTCTCCCGTAAGGTGTGATGGCGATGTGCAAGCTTCTGTACTTGTTCAATAATGTTTCCAATCTCCTGCCAACGCTGGCGATGCAAAAATTTCTGCCGAACTACCGGCTTTATTTCACTAATCCTTTCTAAAAGCAGCTTTATCCCCAAACCGGTAATTGCGCAAGTAGGGACAACCGGTACTTGCAGAATTTTTTCAAGCAAGCCGACATCAAGAGATACCCCTTGGTGCTTGGCCTCATCGCACATATTCAAAGCCACAATTAACGGCAAACCTTCTTCAATCAACTGCAAAGTCAAATAAAGATTCCGCTCCAGATTTGTAGAATCGACAATATTAACAACCACACATTCTTCTTTAGGGCATTCTTTTAACAAAACCACCGCTGCTTCTTCGGATTTAGAGCTTGCTTCAAGTGAATATGTACCCGGCAGATCTACTACCTCAATCTCTTTGCCTCCCAGCTTTAAAAATCCACGCGTAATCTCAACAGTTGTGCCGGCATAGTTAGAAGAAATAACCTGCACTCCGGTTAACCTGGAAAAAACTACGCTTTTACCAACATTAGGATTGCCTATTAAAAATATTTTTTTAATCATTGAATTTCGACGGTAATTTTACTGGCAACACTGTGTCCCAGGACCAAAACGCTCCTGCCCACTTTTATAGCAACCGGACCTTTTAAACCAATATGGCTGATTTTAGTAATCTCTCTGCCTTTATAAATTCCCATACCCATAAACTTATTCTGCAAAGCTGCTTCGGCAGAAATATCGCAAATAAAACCTTTTTGTTTTCCCCGCATCTGATTTAAACTTATTTTTCTCATTTGATATTAATATACAAAGCTATTAACCGGTGTATGCGCCGGGCAATTTCCCGATACCCGCGCGCATTAGGATGAAAAAAATCACTTTTCATTACGGGGTTAGTAATAATTTTACTTAAAACAACCGGGATAAAAATTGCCTTCTTCTCATCTGCCAGCTTCTTAAAAACTGACCGGTACTCTTGAAAAAACATTCCGGCGCTGATATCAACTAAAGCGGCCATCGACCCTCTAGCCTGAATACGGTCAATAATTTTACTTAAATTCTCAACTGTCTGTTCTTTAGTAATTTTTTTAAGAAAATCATTACCACAGAACTCCACAATAACCAGGCGCGGGTTTTTCGCTAAAACATCATTTTCCAAACGTTCTAAAGCAGCAAAAGTCGTATCTCCATCAACACCTGCGTTTATTACCGGCAAATCTACTAACTTAGCCAAGGCTGCCGGATAATCTTCCCCAGAATTAGCCCCATACCCAAAAGTAAGGCTATCGCCAAAACAAATAATATTTGCCCCCGGGGCATTAATATTCCTAACTTCAGGCTTGGCACAACCAGAGAGAATAACGGCTAAAGCTACTAATACCAAACTCAAATTATTTCTTCTCATATTTTAACCTTAATTGTCCGCAAGCAGCATCAATATCCTGCCCACGCTCTCTTCTTAATGTAACATTAATACCGGCATTAAATAAACTTTCCTTGAAAAGATCCACCTCCTGTGCCCGGGGCGGCATGATTTTTAATTCCGGGATCGGATTAGCCGGAATCAAATTAACTTTAGCTAATCTTAAATCTTTTAAAAGTGTAATTAATTTCTCGACACTGGCTAAATCAGAATTGATCCCCTTAATTAAAATATATTCAAAAGTTATCTGACGATTAGTTTTAACAATATATTCATGGCAGCATTTAATCAATGACTCTAAGGGGTATTTTTTATTTACCGGCATCAGCCGGCTACGGATTAAATCATCCGCTCCATGCAATGATATCGAAAGCTCAATTTGCAAATCCTCAAGGGCTAATTTCTCAATTGCCGGAATAACCCCACAAGTTGAGATAGTAATCCTTCTGGCTCCGATATTAAAAGCACCCGGAGAATTAATTATCCGAATTGCCCCCAAAACATTTTCATAATTATCCAACGGCTCGCCTGTACCCATAAATACAATATGCGTAAGCGGGTTGGATTTTCCGGCATTATTTTTTAAATATAGAACCTCATCAAGGATTTCTCCTTTGGTCAAATTACGCTTAAAACCTTTTAAGCCGCTGGCGCAAAACTGACAGGAATATTTACAGCCTACCTGAGATGATATGCACCCGGTAGAGCGGTTAGCCGCAGGAATATTCACTGCCTCAACAGAATTTTTGTCATTCAATTCAAAAAGAAACTTCTTCGTGCCATCAACAGACTCCTGTAAATCAATAAGCCCTAAACCCAAAATGTAAAATTTATCGGCTAAAGATTTTCTTAAAAGCCCAGGCAGATTGCTCATACTGCTAAATTCATGGGCCCCTTTACTATAAACCCAATTAAATATCTCTTGAGCATAATATTTCTGGCTGCCTAAAGAAAGAAGTTGGCTTTGGAGTTCTTTTAAATCTAATTCTTTAATATCTTGCATGGAAAGCTACTTTCTTAACTGTTCTTTATCAATCTTACCGGTGCGGTTCTTAGGAAGAGCTTTGCAAAACTCAAAATAATGCGGAATCTTAAAATGCGCTAAATGTTGGCGCAAGAAAAAACGTAAATCTTCTTCAGAGATACTTTTTCCTTCCCGGATAACCAAAAAAGCCTTGGGAACTTCCCCCCTTAGCTTATCAATAACTCCAATTACAGCTGCCTCGGCAATATCCGGATGTCTATACAAAGCGGCTTCCACTTCCGGCTCAAAAACTATCTCTCCGCCAACCTTGAGCATTTCTTTTTTTCTGCCGACAATATAAAGAAGCCCCTGATCATCAAATTTTCCCAAATCTCCGCTATGAAACCAACCGTGACGGATAGTTTCTTGAGTCAACTCCTCATCTTTAAAATATCCATCGCAAACCACCCAGCTTTTTACTACCACTTCTCCGGTAGAACCGCTAGGAAGCTCTTGGTCATCATCTGAGAATATCTTAACCTCAATCCAGGGAGCAGGACGGCCGACACTTTCGATATTTTTTGAGCCCATCGGCAAAACTACGGTTGGGGCATTAGTCTCGGTCAAACCCCAACCATTTAAAAGGCTGGCCTTTGGACAAAACTGATTAAACCTGCGCAAGGCATCCGGCGAGCTCGAAGCACCAAAAGTAACAATCCAGCGCAAAGTAGATAAATCAAAGGTCTCAAATTCTTTCAATTGTAATAATGCATAATACATCGAAGGAACAATCCAAAAAAAGTTAACTTTATAGTTCTGAATATTCCTTAAGAAATCTAATGGCATAAAACGCTCCATTAATACCATAGTCAGGCCAAAAGTAATCGTATTCTGAATATAAATTAATCCGCCTAAATGCGAGAATGGCAAAGCGCAAAGCGTGGTATCTTTTTCGCTTAAATCCGAATTTACAAAAAATGCCATTGACTTCGGCGGGGCATCAAGCTGAGCGTAATTAATTAAAACACCCTTAGGCTTACCCGTAGTGCCGGAGGTATAAAAAATTATAGCGCAATCATTTTCTTTTATCTCGATTTTAGGGCTCTGAGCCGATCCAGCTGTTAAAAGACCTTCAAAGTTTAAGCACCCCTCCTCATTTGACTGGCAACAAATAACATTTTCTAAAAGCGGCAATCTTGTTTTTAGGTTTACTACGGAAATATTAGCTTTATGTTTAGTAATTAAAAGTTTTGCTTCTGAATGCCCTAAACAAGAAACAATCTCATCTTCAGTAAGCATAAAATCTAAGGGCACACTGCATGCGCCGATAGACCAGATAGCTAAATAACTAAAAATATATTCCGGCCAGCTAGGAAGATAAATTGCAACTTTATCTTTCGGCTTCACTCCCAACTTAAGCAAACTCTGGCTAAGCAAGAACACTTTATCTTTTAGTTGTAAAAAAGATAACTGTTCCTGGCGAAAAATAACCGCGGTTTTACCGCCGTAAAGCTTTGCGCATTTTTCTAAAACATTGACTACATTCATTTAAAATCCATACCAGTAATTAACCAACGGCTTACCTTCACTAGACTGATCCAAAACTACATTCTTAATCCGAACATATTCTAAGAATCCTTCACGCCCAAGCTCTTTTCCAAATCCGCTCTGTTTAAAACCTCCATAAGGAAGCTGATCATAGAACATACCATAAGTGTTAATCCAAACAGTTCCGGCATTTAACTTCCTGGCTAACTCTTGCGCCAAAAATAAATCTTTGCTCCAAATACAGGCAGCCAGGCCAAAATCTACGCTATTGGCTAAAAACGCAGCTTCATCACTCCCGGAAAATTTATGAATTAAAACTACCGGGCCAAAAATCTCTTCTTTAAAGATATGCGAATGCACGCCCACGTCAATCAAAACTGTCGGCTCAAAGAAATAACCGTTTTTCAACTCGGCATTTTCCGGAATCCTGCCTCCGCAGAGTACTTTAGCGCCTTCAGCCCTTGCCTTATCAATATAAGCGATAACTTTTTTACGCTGCGCATCGCTAATTAATGGGCCCATCTGGGTTTGAGGGTCATCGGCTAAGCCCAATTTTATGCGCTTAGCCTTTTCCACAAAACTAACCAGAAAATCATCATAGATGCCTTCCTGCACAAAGATTCGCGACATTGCCGTACACATCTGCCCTTGATTTAAGAAAATAGATGTCAGGGAACTATTCACCGCGACATTTAAATCCACATCATTAAATACTAAACTGGCAGATTTACCTCCCAATTCCATAATCGATTTTTTTACATTCTTGGAGGAATATTGTAAAATTTGTTTACCGGTTTCATTGCTGCCGGTAAATGAAATCATATCCACCCGTTTATCTGAACACAATACCTCTCCAACCGCTGCTCCACTGCCATTAATAATGTTAACCACACCAGCAGGCAAACCAGCATTATGGATAATTCTCGCTAAGGCCAAGACCGTTAAAGGAGTAAGGCTGGATGGCTTTAAAATCACCGTATTGCCGGCAGCTAATGCTGAGGCTAACTTCCAACAGGCAATTAAAAACGGATAATTCCAGGGGACAATTAATACTACCACGCCCACCGGTTCATGGATTAACTCAGCTTTCACTCCCTGTAAAACCCTAAGCTCCCCGGTTCCCAAATAATCAATAAAATTATTGGCCAGGAATTCAAAAGTCCTGGCACTGGAAGGAATATCCATAAAAGTAGTTTCTTTAATCGGCTTGCCTGTATTTTGCATCTCTAACTGTGCTAATTCTCCGGCATTATCTAAAATGCCTTGAGCAATCCTTAAAATAAATTCTTTGCGCTCAAACAAAGAAAACTGCGTCCAGGAACCATTGTCCAAAGCATTTCTTGCGCTGGTTATGGCAAACTCCACTTCTTTCGCTTCAGCTAAACTTACCTGGGTAATGACTCTTCCCGTTGAAGGATTAATAATATTCTGCTTTTCCGAAGTTTCAATAAACTGGCCGTTTATATAAAGCGGGTATTTCAAATTCATACTTTCTCCTTCATTGATTTTAGTGCTCAATTTTTACCTCTTTAAATAGTGTAAACAAACGGTTAAACGGAACGTACCATTTAGAAAGCTGGCCTAATTGGCCGCTTAATTTCATTTTTCCCTGAGTCACTGCCACAAAAGAATCCAGCTTACCTAAAAACACCTGCTCCCATACTGCGCTAGATGCAGAAATAACAAAAGGGGCCTCCCCATCAGTATCTAATTTTATAATTTTACCTTTTTCAAAATTAAATTTAAAAACACTATTACTGTTATCAAGCTTAATCGCTAATTTCACAGTTAAATCAAGTTCTCTGCCTTTTGCAGCAATAAATTCATCTTTGTTAACTAAATCAACGATGGCCATAATGTGTTCCCGGCTAAACATAGCGTAAGTAGCTTCATTCCGTTTTAAATCATTTTTTAAAGCAGCATCTAAATCATCTAAGATATCTTTATCAAACAGGCGGGCAAGGGCAGCACTTTTAATTGCCTCTTCCAACGCCTCAGTAACACTTAAAGCATCTTGAAATTTATCGGCTATTGCCACTGTCCCGTGATTCTTCAAAACGACTAAATTATTAGTTTTTAATCCGGCAAGCACTGGAGCAGAATCCGTAACCGTAGGAGTTTCCTGAGGAATTACCGGAATATCCCCGAGATAAAACTTAGTCTCAAAACTCATGGCTTTAAGTTTTTTAGCAACTGCGAAATACCCGTTAATTAAAGGCGGATGGCAATGCACAACAACCTTAGCCTGAAAATTTTTATAGACTAAACTGTGGAGAGGTAATTCTGAACTGGGTTTCAACTGGCCTTCAGATTCCCCGTCATTTAAATTAACCCGGACAATGTCGCTTTCTTTTAATTGGCCCAAAAAGGTCCCGGTGCCGGTAATCAGTATATTATCATTATCAATCCGCGCGCTTAGATTACCTGATTTAGCCACAGCCAATCCGGAGTTATAAAGCCTCCTGCCGACCTCGATAATTTCCAGCTTTAAATCTTGTTCTAACATTTAAACTCCCAAATAGATATGCTGAGTAATTAATTCATTCGGCGTTACATCAAAAGCCGGGTAATAAGCCCTGACCGCTTTAGGCGCAAGATACAGCCCCCGATAAATCTTTAACTCATTGTCCGGACGAATTTCAATTTTAATTTCTTTGCCGGTTTTTAGCCTTGAAGCAGGAGGACAAATTACATAAAAAGGAATTTTAAAATACTTAGCAACTACGGCAATCTGATAAGTACCGATTTTATTAGCAATGTCGCCATTTAAAGTTAAATGGTCTGCGCCGACAATAACCTTACTCACTTTGCCTAACGATAATAAATATGCCACCATATTATCAGTAATAATTGTCACATCAAAACCCGCGCGCATAATCTCCCAGGCCGTAAGCCGGGAACCCTGCAGGTACGGCCGGGTCTCAGTAACATAAAAACTTATTCGCTTACCCTGCTCTTGGGCAAACTGAGCAATGAGAGGCATTAAACCGCTGATATTACAATGAGTAAGAATCACGTCTCCGTTTTTAAGCAGCTTAGCTGTCTCTTGCGCTTGTATTATACGTTTAGCTTTAAGCATTTCCAGAAAACCTAAAATACTTTTCTCTAACGGTGCCCCGTCCTTCTCCCACCCCAAAACCATATCTGTTAAAAATTTAAAAGATAGTGTCGGACGCGTAGCATTAATCGCTTTGGCTACTTTAGCTAAATTTTTATTTTGCCTCTTGCTTAAAAGAAATGCATACATTACCAGGAGCACCTGGCCAACAGCACGAGTTTTCATCTGCTTAATTGCCTTGCCGGCTTCTAAATAATTCTTTGCCTTGATATAAACTAACTTCTGAGGCAATTGAGTTTCATCCAAGATATGGATAGTATTACCTTTAAGTTGAATCGGCCAGAATAATGGAGAGAATTTCATAATTTTTATATTTTGCTAACCAGCTTGGGTGTTTTCACAGTGCATTCTAGCACAAGAAGATACCCAAGACAGGACCCGCAAGATTAATTTATTTGCCTTCTAATTTTTTAACTAATTCTAATGCGATCTTAATCAAATTGCTTTCTGCCAAGTAATATAACGGATTCATAAAACCCATCTCACCGGTAATGACATTATCGCTTACTGCTAAAATTGAGCCGGCCTTAATATTATATGTCTGGCAAATGGTCAGAAGCGTAGATGAAACCATATCTACTGCCCTTGCTCCCTCTTTACGTTTAGCTTCAACAATTTCGCGCGTCTCGCGTAAAAGCGCATCCGTAGTCCAGGCTTTCCCGCGGTGGACATTTAAGCCCATGCCACGAGCAATTTCAAAAAGATAATCAGAGATACTTTTATCACTTACTGTTTTGAAATCTTTATCCACATAATAAGGAGTTACTCCGTCTCCGCGGATAACCTCATCGACCACAAATAAATCCCCGACTTTAATATTTTCATCGAGTGAACCGGCTGTGCCAATGCGGATAATATTTTCTATACCGGCATTGCACATTACTTCGGTAGTAATGGACGTGTCGGTTGAAAATCTTCCACCGTTAATTCCGGTGATTTTTATGCCTTCATATGTCCCAGTATACATCGTATATTCCATAAACGAAAAATTACGTACGGGATTTTCTATTTTTTTCATTAAAACATCTAAACGGTCGCGCGGGCCGGGCACAATCGCATATTTAGCCACATCCTGCTTCCTAAGCTGCACCATAGCCGTTAAATCTTTTCCAGTCAAATGAACTTCTTTTTGCATCTGCATCTTTTAGTTCCTCCATTTTGAATTAAGCGCGGTACATAACCACATTTGCTTTTTCTAAAGTAATCAATCCTTCCTTAACCATGGCATCAAGCTGCGGAATAAACTGATTAATCTTATCTGCACTATCAACGATCTCGATGATAATCGGCAGATCTTCCGAAAGCCTTAATAAATTAGCCGTATGCATGTGGCTTTTGCAGCCGAATCCCATAAATCCCTTAATTGCCGTTGCCCCGGCCATCTTGCTTTTCTTAGCTAGAAGTACAATTTCCTCATAAAGCGGCTTACCGTTCCATTTATCCGCTTCCCCGATAAAAATCCTTAAAAGCTTTCCATCCGCGGGTATCTTCATATTCTCTCTCCTAATAAACCGCCAACTCTAAATAATATAAAACCTAGAATTATACTGACAAAGATATTAGTAAAAGCACGCAGGGCTTGGCCATTTTTCAGCAAACTATCCGACTCAAAGATTAAAGTCGAGAATGTCGTAAATGCCCCGCAAAAACCAATCATTAATAACAAACGCGCATCAGGATTGAGAATAAATTTCTTATCCGATAAAGAAGCTAAAACACCCAGAATAAAACAGCCGCTAATATTTACAATTAAAGTACCATAAGGAAAACCTGTTCCGGCAAACCTATAAACAACTCCGGCTAAAACATACCTAGCCGCTGTCCCCGCTGCTCCACCAATAATCAAGTTTAATAATTTTATCATAAACTTAAGCTATGAATCTGAGGATTTTCTCGCTCGAGGTCGATTTATTCACGCCAATGGTCTTTCGAATTTTGCGGGTGGCTTGGGTGTTTTCGAAGCGCGTCAGCGCTAGAAAATACCCAAGACAGGACCCGCAAAATCACTAAGAAGCTAACATCTTATTTAAATTACCACCCAAGATATTTTCTTTATCACCTTCAGAAATATCTAAATCTTTGACGGCTTGAATTCCACCGGCAAAATCCTTCTTTGCCGGCCAATCAGAGCCCCACAAAATATGTTTCGGCCCCATTAAATCCAAACTTAAAAGAAAGTTAGCCTGCGTCGTGTCTCCGCTGGTATCCACATAAATATTTTTAAAATAATCCGACGGCAAACCTTGGAGATCCTTAACAAAATTCATACCCCGCAACATTTGATAAGTTGAATCAAAACGCTGCTTAAGATAACAGATTGCCCCACCGAAATGAGCAAAAATAAATTTAACCTTAGGATATTGGCGAAAAATATCCGACATCAAAAGCTTACCGGCTGAAATTGTTGTATCAAAAACATATTCAATTACCGGAGTCAAAAGCGGATCTTTGACCCGCTCAAAACCTATTGGGTTAACAATCTGCGGATGCACAAATATCGGTATCCCTTCAGCTTCTGCCTCTTTATAAATAGGCCAAAACATCCTATCATCCAAATAGATACTATTATAACTTGAAGCAAGCGAAATTGCTTTAAATCCTAATTCATTAGTTGCCCGCTTAAGCTCTTCGAGCATATCAATAGAATTATCAACCGGCAAAACTGCCGCACCGATAAATCTCTGCGGGTAAGCTTTTAAAATTTTAGCAACATTGTCATTATAAATATGTGCTACCTGACTGATGCTGCCTAGTTTTAAATGCGCGTCCGTTGTTGGATAACTTAAAACCGCTTTATCAATACCCAGCTCATCCATAATTTTGAGCTGGCCCTCAATATCCGCCCAGCCTTTATGGAAAAAATGAGCATTGGAAATTATTTCAAGCGGCAGCCAATGGCTATGTGCATCAATTAGCATTAATGCTCCGTATTCTTTAAAATACGCTCAATCATTTCCCGCTCATAAAGAGACTTAATCTCTTCCAGGCCCTTGCGCCCTAATTCCTTAGCAATAATCTTCTCAACCGCATTAAGTTTAATTTCTGAAAAAATAAAATCGGGATTTATCTTTTTCCCCTGATTCCTAAACTCTGAACAAGATTTTTCTTTATTTTCAATGTAACTTTCAAAATCATTAATATGCCTTTGCAAAACCTCTTTTTCATGAGGAAGATAAAGGCCTAAAAGCTCTTTTTCCATTTCCGCTAAAATATCCTTATCAATATCCACTTGAGTAAACTTTCGCTCATACTTGTCAAAAACTTCTTTAGCGATTTTATAGAGCCAGATACAATAACGTTTCTTTAGGTTTTTAACATCCTGATTATTCATCTTATTTTTCCCTCCATCTAAACCGGCTATTTCTTCACCAATTCCACTGTGTCAAAGTAAAGCGTGCCGCCTGAAACAGGAAGCGGTTCGAATTGAAAAGTCCTGATTGGAAAATCAATCTTCCCATTTTTATCGGCGCCATTTGGCTGCCAATCATCACGGACTATAAATTTATCAAACTCACAAACCACTTTTTTCCAACCCTTAAAATCATCGACTGTGATAAAACGCCAAAGTTCTCCGCCATTATCTTTAATATCAAAAGCGATCTTGGCCTTAGAATCCGTGCCGTAGACATAAAACGATATGGCATTATATCCTTCCCATTTTATATTAGCTGGGTTAATCCCCCAATTAGCATTCTTGGCATCAAGCCCATAACCGCGGGACACATATATGTATCCTCCCTGCGCAGCATCATAGACAACTTTTAATGCCTTATTCCCGCTATTCTTGATATCGCCTGCTTCGGTTACTGTAACAGAAGACCCATTCCCTGCGCCAAAATCAACTGTCCCTTCCGGGCCCCCTGAAACTACGATCTCAAAATCTTCAAGCAATAGATCATCGCCTGCTGCTAAACAGGCACCGACTAGCAACAAAACTAACGCCATTGTCAAAAAAACCAATTTCTTCATTTGTCTCTCCTTTATTAATGTTTTATTCTTGCCGCATTTATCTGCTGCTACTTTCCCGGATGATGCTGTTTAAACGGTATCAC
>JBAYMG010000025.1:0-18310 GCA_041663665.1 Candidatus Omnitrophota bacterium
ATACTTGGCTTTTTTTAAAAGAGCTTCAATTTTCGGTTGATCACCGATCAAAATAACCTCAACATCATACTCTTTTACAGCATCCAAACTGCCCTCAACGACTACATCCGGGGCATGATCACCGCCCATCGCATCGACGACTATCTTCATTTAATATATTTGTTGTTTACAACCAACACTCCGTTTACCGCAGAACAATCCCTTTAAGGAAATTACTCTCCAGAACAACACGAGCTGATTACTTCTTTTTCTTTTTTGTTTTTACCTTGATTTCAATAACTTGACGGCCGTCATAATATCCACAAATCAAGCATACACGATGTGCAGCTTTCAATTGTTTGCATTGCGGACAAGGAGCCAGAGTAGTTGCTTTAGCTTTCCAATGTGTACGGCGTTTTCTTCCGCGCGCTGTTGAATGCTTTCGTTTAGGTAGAGCCACAGTTACATCCTCCTTCGTTTTTGTTTTTACCACATTTTATGCAAAGCCCTTGACAATCCGGCTTACACAAAGCTTTAATGGGGTAATCTAATATTACTTCTTCTCTGATAACAGGATCTAAATCAATAAAAGTATCATTACTCTCTAAAGGATAACTTAACCGCACATCTTTATTGAATTCCCAGTCAAACTCATCCAAACAACGGGAGCAATTTGAAAAAATAACTGCCTTAATGTTTAACTCAACAGTGAGCGCATTAGTAATCCGATAAACCTGCGCCTTTAATTTTAAAGGACGTCGGAATTTTATTAAATCTGTCTCTAAATCAAGCTCCGCCGGAGTTACTTCTTCCTCTAAAAGCCATCCCTCTTGCGGGATTTGATTAATAATTATCTTCACTATTTTATAAACAACTTTTTCTTTAAAGCCAGCGCCACATAATCCGGAACAAAACTGGACAAATCTGCCCCTAATCTGGCCACTTCTTTAATTAATTTAGCCGATAAATAACTATAAGATTCATGCGGCATGAGAAAAATTGTTTCAATGTCACTAGAAAGTTTGCGATTAGTCAAAGCCATTTGGAACTCATACTCAAAATCTGAAAGCATACGCAAACCGCGCACTAAAACTTTAGCTTTAATTTTATGAGCAAAATCAACAACTAAACCATCAAAGTGCGTAACCGTAACTCCGTCCATGCCGCTAGTAGCTTTTTTTAACATGGAAACCCTTTCAGCAACGCTAAAAATCGGCTTCTTATGCGGGTTACGAGCAACAGCTACAATTACTTCACCAAAAATCTCATGCGCACGGCAGATTATATCAATATGCCCGTTAGTTACCGGATCAAAAGTACCTGGATACAAAGCAACTTGGCACATTAATTCACCCTTAATCTATATCGTAAATTATACCCGGATTGGAGATGCCACTACTCTTTCTTCCTGAAAATTGAAAGTTGAGTATCACTATACCGGGCTTCTTTAACTAAATCAAATTTTAAGCTATCTTTAGGCAATAATTCAGCCTTAGAATGCTGTATAACTATTAAACCATGAGGCGCCAATATATCATAACCCTCTAAAGTTTGCAAGATTTTTTTTGCCATATCCTTAAGATAAGGAGGGTCGATAAATATTATATCAAAACACTTCTTATCTAAATATAGCAGCTTAACTGCCTTTTCTGCCTCAAAATGATAAATATTGCATCCTGAAGCATTAAGCATCTCAATATTCTTCTTGATAGCCAATACTGAGTCACTATTACTTTCAACTACAACCAACTGGCTTGCTCCGCGGGAAAGCGCCTCTATTCCCACTGCCCCGGAACCGGCATAAAGCTCTAAAAATGTTAAGCCGTTGATATCTCCCAGAATATCGAACACTGCCTTACGCACCTTGTGCTGAGTAGGACGAATACCCCTGGGCATATAAACTTTACGATTACGGTATTTTCCTGTAGTTATGCGCATATTATCCTACTAGCATTAATTTTTCGTATTCCGGAAATCGCTGTAAAAGTTTTTCCTTTAATCCCTGATGCTGCCGTTCCTCTAACCGGAGATCCTGATTAAGCAGTTTAATCGCCTCATCCCTGGCTGCCTTAAGTAGCTGCATTTGAGTTAAAGGATTAGCGATTTTTAATTCAGCTAAACCATGCTGCCTATTTCCAAAAAATTCACCCGGCCCCCTGATTTTCAAATCCTGTTCGGAAATATAAAAACCATCTGCGGATGTAACCATAGCCTGAAGACGAGCAGACACCTCTTGACCCTGGCTGCTAGAAATAAGTAAGCAAAACGACTGCTGGCTACCTCTGCCGATTCTACCGCGCAACTGATGCAGCTGGCTTAAACCAAAACGCTCGGCAGAGGTAATAATCATACAGGTAGCATTCGGGATGTCAATACCTACTTCAAGGATAGTAGTAGAAACTAGAAGATCCAGCTCCCTATTTTTAAATTTAAGCATCGCCTCTTCCTGCTCTTTAGCTTTTAGCTTACCATGGATTAATCCCAGGCGAAAATCCTTAAATTCACCGGCTTTAAGCTGAAGGAACATTTTCTTGGCTCCGGCAATATCTAAAGCATATGATTCTTCAATTACCGGATAAATAATATACGCTTGATGCCCGCGTTTAAACTCTTCTTTTGCCATTGCGTAAGCCTGTTTTTCATCTTTGGTGTCAAATAACATCGTATTAATCGGAATCCGGCCCGCAGGAAGCTGATTAATTACCGAAATATCCAAATCTCCATAAAGCGTAATCGCCAATGTCCGGGGAATCGGCGTGGCTGTCATAATCAAAACATCCGGATTAGCCCCTTTCTTAGGCAAAAGCGCTCTCTGCCCAACACCAAACTTATGCTGCTCATCAATAACTATAAAACTTAAATTTTTAAAACTTAAATCCTCCTGCAACAAAGCATGAGTACCGATAATTAAATCGATTTTACCATCTTTTACATCTTGATATATTTTTTCTTTTTGTTTATTCTGCCCGGTTAATAAGCCTACTCGTAATTTACGGGACTGGAAGGTTAATTTAGATAATTGCGAAGATATCTTCTCGTAATGTTGGCGGGCAAGTATCTCTGTCGGCGCCATAAAAGCCGCCTGATTACCGCTTTGAATAGCAATTAAGCAAGCTAAGGTAGCTACCACAGTTTTTCCTGAACCAACATCCCCCTGCAAGAGCCTTTGCATTGACTCAAGCGAGCTCATATCCCCTTTTATCTCCAACAATACCTTTTCCTGAGCAGCAGTCAAGGTAAAATCTAATTGCGCAATAAAATCATCAACTAACTTACCATTAATAGAATGTGCAATGCCGTTTTTCTGTTTACGGCTCAATTTTCTTAAAACCAGCGGCAGCTGAAAAATAAAAAACTCCTCAAAGCTTAAACGCGTATACGCCTGTTTCTGTAAATTATAATCCTGCGGAAAATGAATATTCAACAGGCTCTGGGCCAAATTAAGCAAATTATTACGGATACGCAGATCATACGACAAAGAATCATTAATTTTAGGCAAAAATTCATCCAGCGCATTTTTAAGCAAACAACGCATGGTACGCTGGCTAAAACCTTTGGGTAAAGTATAAACCGGAACTATCCTGCCGACATTTAAAGAATCCTCCCCTTCCTTATCGATAAACTCAAATTCCGGATTATTCATTTGCAGCTTACCATTATACAACTCGATCTTTCCGTAAAGAATCATCAAGGCTCCAACTTTAAGGTATTCTTTAAGATAAGGCTGGTTAAACCAAATACAGGAAATTCTTCCGGTATTATCCTCAACAGAAGCTTCAGTTATACTAAAAGAACGTCTGTGCCAAGAATGGCGCTGTTGGCCAGCTAAAACTTGAGCCTGAATTGTATAAACCTGGCCGATTTTTAACTCCGAAATTTTAGCAAAATTAGTGCGGTCCTCATAACGGCGCGGAAAATAATACAACAGGTCTTCGATGGTTTTAATTTCCCGCATCTGAAAACTCTCAGCGCGCTTAGGGCCGATTCCTTTAAGATATTGAATGGGTGTGATCCGCATAGTGAATTTATTATACTACAAAAATATTTTTTAGCACCCCTTGAAATTTGAATATTTATATGTTATATTTAAAACGAAGGTGGAAGTGAAGAACATAATTAGGAGGCTGTAAAGGATAGCGGAAGCTATTAGGCCTATCACCTACAAGAAAACCCCGGGAATCTGCGGGGCTTTTTTGTTTATAGTGCAGATTTAAAAAAGTTAATTAGCCTAATTCGTCAATAATCTTGGCTAAGATAAAATCGTTCTCGGTTAATCCCCCTGCGACATGAGTAGTTAAGGTGATTTTTAATTTATCATAAGCTAAGGTTATAATCGGATGATGCCCCTGCTCTTCTGAAACGATAGCAAGTATATCCAGAAAATATTTTGCTTCAACAAAATCTGTAAATTTGAGTTCCTTAACCAGTTTTTTACCTTCGACTAATTCCCAGCTACTAAGCTCGGATATTAGAACTTTTATTCTTTCTTTGGGCAACAAAAACACTTTACCCGCACAAGGCGCACATTTAAAAGACAGCACCTTATCATTTAAAGCAAGTACCGGTGATTTTATTACTTCATCCAGATTTCTTAAAGCCTTTTCATAATCAAGGCTACTGGTCAATTCTCCGGCAATCTGAATGTATCTTAAAGAGTCATTTTTATCAATAATTAAAACTGCCCTGGCCAAAAGATTTAATTCTTTGATAAGCAAACCATAGTTTATCCCAAATGATGAGAATTTGTAATCCGATAATACCACTTCATTTTTAATCTCATTAAGCGAACAAAACCTCTGTTGAGCAAAAGGCAAATCCTTACTAATTCCTAAAATTACTACTTCCGAAGACACCTGAGCCGCATGTTGATTAAATTCTTTTACCTGCAAATCGCATACCGGAGTATCTAAAGAAGGAAATGACGCGATTACTTTTATTTTACCCTTAAAATCCGAGCTAGTAACATCTTTAAGATCCTGAGAAGTAACTCTAAAGCCAGGAGCCAGGGCACCTTCTTTTAAGATCCTGCCGACTAAAGTTAACGGGCTTCCCTTAAAAGTTATTTTTCTAGTCATTTGATCTCCCCTTAAAAAAACAAGTGGCAGATTGAGGATTCCCAATCTGCCACTTAAAACTTATTTCTTTTTCTTCTTTACTATTTTTTTCTTGGGTTTCTTTGATTTGCATGTTCCGCAGCTCATAGACACCTCCCTTGTTTATAATCTTACATCTCTTACATATTTTTGCAAGGTGTTTTACGAAAAACTATCATTCTATTTTAATTTTAAAATTTTTCCCGTCCAAATAATACCGATAATACCCGAAAATATATCAGTAATCAGCCGGCCGGTAAAAAGCCCGGTAAGGCCAAAAACCTGAGAACCGAAATACGATAACGGTATCAGTAAAATTATTACGCGGATTGTATTCAATATCGCGGAGGCAACCGGTTTATGTATCCCAACCATACTAAACCCGGCATACCGGTGTACTTCCAGGAAACCATAGCCAAAACAAGTAATGTAAATATATTGGACCAAAACATCAACTACTTTCGGGTCATGTGAAAATAGCTCTCCCAGGGGCCGGGCAATGAGCAGGAATATTCCGGCAATGATTAAACCGAAAATCAAGGCAAACGACATTGCTCCTTTTCGCACAGCTTTAATCCGGTCTAAACGATGCGCTCCATAGTTCTGTGAGACAAAAGGAACTAACGACATTCCCACTGTCATCGGAATCATAAAAGCAAACATCTCAATCTGACTGGCAACACCGCAAGCAGCAACCGCGGACTGTCCAAACCCGGACACTATTTTTATAATCACCGCGGAAGATACCGGAGTCAAAATAGAACTCAGCATACTCGGTATCCCGATATGCAAAATGCGCCCCCAAGAAACCATAATTTTCCTGCGGGAATGTGACACAAAAGTAATCAACCGGTGCTTATGATAAACAAAATAGAATGCCACAACTAATACCAGAGCCTCGGAAATAACTGTCGCCAAAGCTGCCCCGCGTATTCCCATCTTCGGGAAACCCAAAAACCCAAAGATCATCACCGGATCAAGAATAAAATTCAATACCGTTCCGGCAACCATTAAAAAGCTAAACGCCCTAGTGTTACCCGTACCAATAATAATATCGGCGGACAACATTTGCACAACCCGGGTAACTAAACCGAGATACCAAATTACCATATATTGCTGCGTCATCACAAGCACTTCCCCGGAAGCTCCCAAACGAGCAAAAAGCGGGCGCATAGTCAGAAGACCGATAACCATAAGACAAAACGAGATACTTGCTGATAGAAAAATCGAATGCGTCGTAATACGCGCCGCGGTTCCATGCTTACCTTGCCCCAAAGCATGAGCTACCAGGGTCATCGCTCCAGTGCCCAGGCCGCGCATAATAAACCCCAAGAGCATAACTACCGGAAAAGTAAACGACATCGCTGCCAAGGCGTCGGTACCCAGCCGTGAAACATACCAAGTATCCGTCAAATTATACGCGTTCATCGCAAACGTCCCTACCAACATCGGAACAGCCATGCGCACCATGGTCGGAAAAACATTATCTTTAACTAAAAGCGGCATCTTATTATTTATTAAAGTCGTCTAAACTTTCCATTTCATTCTGCGGTTTTAGCGAAATATTCAACTAAAAAATCTGCCAATAACAAAAAATATATTTATTTTAGCTCTAAGCCCGAAAGAAGTTCCCTGGCCCCACTTTTATCTTGGATATAAACTTCCGGGACAAATTCCATAGAGTTAGGAATAAGATCGGTAATAACTTTTTTAATTCGGGACTGCTGAGTTTGATTCTGCAGGTCAAAGATGGGATTCTGACTTAAATCATTTAATAAAAGAATTACCGGATCGTGAGAAAAAGTAAAATCCTTAAGAAGTTGTTTAATTAAAAGGTCTAAATATTCAGGTTTATCTTTGAAAACATCCACCGCGGTTTTAAAAACAATCTTGCCCCATTCAAAATCCACGGTTTTGCGGAAAAGAGCATAAGCAGAAGAATATTTAACCATCTTTATTTGCCCGGTAGATAATTTACTGGCCACATTCACGATAACAGCAGCTAGCTCCGCATGCTTAAAGGTTTTAATTTCTTTGTGGATATCAATAGTCAAAAGGTCAAAAATATAGGATCCGTGCACACTGCTCGTAGCACTGGATGTGCTGCGTTTTATAAGATCTTCCACTGCATCCCAAAGGATCTTTTCATCAATACGGATAAAATTTAAAGACAAAATAATACAGGGCTGATTCTCGCGCACCGCTTTATAACGGCGCACCTTATCCTCAGCATGGCCGACATAGGCAATTTCATCAAACAACGGCATGTGCCTAAAAAGATTTGAATTTTGAAAACCGAAAGTAATTAAATCCATAGTTACCATTTTTCCCAGTGAATATTTTCTGCTTTAAACTTATTCTTAGGCTTATCTTCAAAGGTAGGATAACCGACAGGGATAACATTTAAAGGTATAATGTTTTCCGGAATATTAAGCAGTTTACGGACTTGAGACATTCTCTCCTGATCCGGATACGCTGCTGTCCATAGCGCACCCAGCCCCAATGCCTCAGCTGCCAATAAAATGTTTTCTCCGGCACAAGTGCTGTCGATAATGGCAAACTCGATTCTACCCTGGAAAGCTTTTTCCGGTAAAGCGCAAACAACTATCGCTGCACCTGCTCGATCCAGCATTTTAGCGTAAGGCAAAACTTCAGCCAAAGCATCAAGCTGCTTGCGCTCGGAAATAATCACAAACGACCAAGGCTGCATATTGACAGCTGTTGGGGCAGCCATACCTGCTTTAACAAGTTTGATAAGATCCTGCTGTGACACGCTCTTACCGGTAAAATGACGTACACTTTTACGGGAATGAATCACACTTAAAGTATCGCTAGGAACTTTTTTAGTTTGCGAAAAAATAGTTCCGAAAAAAATAGAAAGAAGCAAAACCGAACCACAGAACAAAATTATTTTTTTCATCATCTCTATCCTTTCTTAATTTTTACTTTAATAATTTTTATTTGACCAAATACCGGCTAAAATTGCCGCACTAATAATGCACCAGGTGGCAAAAAGAGCATTAGGAATTGCAGCTTCAACAGAAATATGCTTAATCGCCAGTACTGCCCCCATACCGGCATTTTGCATACCAACATTAATCGCCAAAGTTCTGCGCTGCGGCAAATTAAACTTAAATGCCTTGCCTGCAAGATAACCCAAAATAAGCCCCAAGATATTCAAGCTGATTACCGCTACAAAAACTACAGTTGTAACTTTGCCTAAAGCATTTTTATTTAAAGCAACGACTAATCCGCAGATAAAAGCAATAAACAAGGTTGAAAGCGCAGGGAATACTGGTTTAATCTTAGAAGTAATCTTATTAAAACAATGCTGAAACCACAGGCCCAGCATAAGAGGTAAAATCACCATCATCATAATACTCTGCATCATCGGCCAAAATGGTATCGAGATATACTGGCGGCCTAAAAAATAAGTTAAAGCCGGCGTTAACAGCGGCGAAACAAGAGTTGTGGCAGTAGTCAAGGCTACGGAAAATGCTACATCAGCTTCAGCAAGATATGACATTACGCCTGCTGCCATAGCATCCGGGACAGCAGCAGCGAGTATTAACCCCACGGCTAAAGCCGGAGTCAATCCTAATAATTTAATGATCCAAAAAGCTAAAAGCGGCATAATTATAAATTGAGCGGCCGTACCCAGGATAACTAATCTTGGCTTTTCAAAGATCGGTTTAAAATCATTTAACGAAAGCAGGCATCCGATACCAAACATAGTAAAACCAAACAACCAATCAATATAAGGCTTAAGCGGCACCAGCACCTGCGGAAACAGGTACCCAACCACTGCCGCCAGAATCACCCAAACTACCAGCAATTTAGCAAATCTTTCTAATATCTTATTCAACATAGAATATTTAAATTATATACCAATATCCTCATTCCAAAGCTGGGGGTTTTTTTGAATAAAATCCTGCATAAGTAAAATGCAAGCTTCATCCTGTAAAACTTCCACCTTCACTCCTCTTGACCGCAAAAGTTCTTCTTCCCCCATAAATGTTTGATTTTCGCCAATAACTACGCGCGGTATCTGATAGAGAATTATAGCTCCTGAACACATGGAGCAAGGAGAAAGTGTTGTGTAAAGCGTAGAGCGCTTATATACGGAAGCGCCTAGACGCCCAGCATTTCCCAAAGCATCCATTTCGGCATGCAAAATAGCGCTATTATTTTGTACGCGCCGGTTATGCCCGCATCCGATAATTTTATTATCGCAGACAAGCACTGAGCCAATGGGTATGCCGCCTTCTTTTAGCCCCAGCTTTGCTTCAACAATAGCTGCCTTCAAATATTCATTCATAATTTAGCTAAACTTTCTACTGCCTTAACCGCTAAATCCACAGCTGAATTTAAATCTTCAATATTAAAGACTCCGGTAGGCGAATGAATATAGCGGGTCGGCACACTTAATACCCCCGTAGGAACACCTTCTCTATTCATATGAATAATTGCTCCATCAGTCATGCCCCCCTCGATAACATCAATCTGATATTTAATCTTACTTTTCTTAGCCGTCTCAATCAAGAAATTTTTTATTTTTTCGTTAACAATCAAACCTCTTCCGGATGCCTCAATAATCGTAATGGCAACGCCCTCACCGAGCTTTAAAGAAGATTCGCGTTCAGTTACCTGAGGCGTGTCACCGGCAGCATTGGTGTCAATAGCTAAAGCATAATCTGGGTCAACCTTGAATGCCGAAGTACGCGCACCTTTTAATCCCACTTCTTCCTGTGTTGTGGCTACAGCATAAACCTGCACATCGGTGTTTTTAAGTTTTTCCATTATTTTAATCAACGCAAAGCAGCCAATGCGATCATCAATAGCCTTGCCATAATAAAGGCTGCCATTTAACAGTCCGGAATTAGGTTCAAAAATTACCGCATCACCAATCTCCACCTTTTGCTCTGCCTCGGCTTTACTTTTGCAGCCAATATCAATAAACATATCCTCATATTTAAGCGGCTTCTTTCTCTCCTCTTCCTTCTGAAGATGCGGCGGCTTAGTTCCAATTATCCCGAAACAATCCCCGGCTTTAGCTTTTACTATTACCCGTTGAGCCGGTAATATCCTGTCATCTATCCCGCCTAATTTTATAAAATACAAGAAGCCCTCTTTAGTTATATGCTTAACCATCAGGCCGATTTCATCCATATGCGCAGCCAGCATAATCTTAGTCTTACCTTTGCCTTTTTTAGCAATGACATTACCGAAATTATCAATTTCTACTTCATCGCAGCTTTTTTTGAATTCATCATACATAATTTTAGCAATCCGGCTTTCATATCCGGAAATACCGGGCGCCTCAAGCACTTTCTTTAACAAAGCATCCATAAATCCTCCTTTAATAAGCGGACAACTTACTTTACCCTTAATTTTCTTTATTTTAATACTTCCTGGATAATCTTTTCAACCTCTAAACGGGTTTTTGCCCGCGAGGCTTTTTCTCTTAACTGGCGGACCTTACGTAAACCCCGGGTATACCAAATATAAAACTTTCTAAAAATAACCACCCCGTTTTTTTCGCCATAGAAATCAACGCAAGCATTAAAATGTTCGCGCATGATTTTGGCAATATCTTCTTTCTCGGGCCGGTTGATAAGCTTGCCGGTTTTTAAATACTCCTCGATCTCTTTAAATATCCAGGGATTACCCAAAGATCCCCGTGCTACTGCCAGCCCATCGCATCCGGTTTCATTAAACATTTTCTTAGCTAAGGGCCCGGAAAAAACATCGCCGCTGGCAATCAAAGGGATACTTAAAACTTTTTTAACTTGCCGAATAATATCATAATCAACCTGGCCGCTATAACCTTGGGCTCTTGTCCGTCCATGAATAACCAAAGCGTTCACCCCGCAATCTTGCGCAAGCAAAGCAACTTCACAAGCATTAACTGAATCTTTATCCCAGCCTGAACGAATTTTTACGCTTACCGGAAGCCAGGAATTCTTAACCACTAGCTTTAGAATTTTCTTTAATTTTTTAAGGTCCTGCAGCAAGCCTGAACCTTCCCCTCTACGCACAACTTTTTTCGCCGGGCAAGCAGCATTAAAATCCAAAATATCAAATTTATAATCTTTGAGAACCTCGAAAGACTTTAAAATATACTGTTCTTCACAACCTAATATCTGCAAACCTAAAGGTTTATCTAAAGTTAAACTGGAAAGCATCTGCTTGGTTTTTCGGCTTTTGAAACTTACCGAGCGGCAATTAATCATCTCGACAAAAGACAACTCTGCGCCAAAATTACGGTTAAGCATCCGGAAAGGCAAATCGGTAACTCCCGCCATAGGAGCTAAGATTAAATTTGACTTTAGTTTTAATTTTCCGATTTCTAACATAGAATTATAAAAAATTAGCGGGTGTCTTGGGTATTTTCAAAAAACAGCAGTTCGAGAAAATATTCAAAACAAGCCCCGCTAAATTTTTTAAAGTATATATTTAGGATCTTTAATTAAAGGTTTATTTTTTATTTCGTCAGCGATAGCCTGCGGAATTCCGGGTTTGCCTAATTTGTAATACATATAATTTTTATATCCTTCAACCCCCGGCTGATCAAAAGCATTCACATTAAAAAGCTCGCCCTCAAAAGCAGTAGACATCTCAAAGAAAAACAATAGAGCGCCCCAATTGTAAGCAGTAACTTCTGGCATGACAATAGTACAATTAGGCCGTTCCTGCCTGACTAATGCCCATTCGGTAGCCTCTTGAGCCAATTGCATAAGTTGAGCAAAACTTTTACCGGAGAGCAAGTCATTATTAGTAGGAATTTTTAAATCTGTTTTAAATTTCTCAACCCGGATAAAGGTAACAACTTTATTGCTCTGGCCTTCCACGTTATTTTGCTGAATAGAATGCAGATCATTGGTGCCGGCTGCCGATATCGGAGTACGCCCCTGATTAAACAAATCGTCTTTATTTGCTAGCCAATTTTCAAGCCCGTCTTTATCAACTTCGATTTTGCGGTGGTATTTCTTGCCCAAACTCTCGGCTAGCAGCTGAACATACCAATCGGCAGTAGACTTAAGAGTCTGGGAAAAAGGCATTAGAATTGCCAATGATTTTGCTTTTTTCTGATAAAGAATAACATGCAGTAAGGCATACACATAAGCCGGATTTTTTAAAATATCATCCTGGCTGCACCGTTCAAACATATCCTTCGCGCCTAAAAATAATTCTTTTATGTTTACGCCGACAATCGCCAAATGCAAAAGGCCCATATTAAATTCCGAGAACCTGCCTCCGACGCCTTTTAGAAGCGGTAAAGAACGAAAACTTAAAATATCTTTTCCTTGTTCCTGTGTAACTTTTTTACGCAAAGAACCGCTTTCCGGATCAGTAATGGCTAAAACCTGCCTGCCATATTTTACACCTACCCCTTTTTTAAGCCAGGCTTCAACTAAAATAAATGCCGCCTTAGTTTCGGTAGTTTCACCGGACTTAGAAATTACCACAACAAATGTTTTTTTAGGATTAAGATTTTTCAATAGAACCTGCAAAGTATCCGGGTCAAGATTATTACCCTCAAGATAAATGCGCGGCAATTCTTTTCTTAAAGGCTTAAATTCATTGTAATATGGGGCGCATAAAGCATCCTGGGCAGCTTTTAAACCCAAATAAGAACCACCGATTCCCAGAAATAGTACATTCTCATATTTTTTAGCGATTTGACGCCCAAGCTTTCCAATTTCAGCAATCTGATTTTTATCCTGTTCGGGCAGCTTTACCCATTCTAAATTTAATCTTACTCTGGCAGCAGGATTGGCAATAATTTTCTTTAAATGAACTGATGCTTCCTGAGCTAGAGGTAAAATTCCATCAATATCCTGCTGATCAACCCCGTGGCTTCCCACACTAGAACTTAGCATATTGTTAAAATCAAATTTTAGTCCCATCCCCGCTCCTTATCCATATCTTTACTGCTGAATAATTTTTAAAGTAGTACGTTGCCCGTCTTTCCAAGGCCAAAGCATTGCCAAAATACTATCAGCACCTAAATCTTTAAAATACAGTGTTTGTCCGGGCATAATCCCGCCGAAACCATCAACTGTTTTTTGCACTTTTAACGCCAGCCTGTTTTTCGATGGGTAAACCGGTTCGCCTAATAGATTCTTTAATGACAAATTAAGGTTACCGATCTCTTGCTTAATAACAACTCCCTCAAAAAAATTATCACAATCAGTACGCAAGTCTTCAAAATTAAGTAACTTTATATCTTTTCTAATTGAGCTAAAGTCCATATTTTTCCTTGGCCTCGTAGGCGGTTTAAAGTTAGATAATCTTTAGCAGGTTAAGCCCGGTTTTCAGGTCGATATCTTTGCTTGCCTTCATACCTTTTAACTCTAAAACCACAGCTTCAATAACTAAAAAAACTTTTGAATTACCGCGAACGCAGCCGGTTAAAACTTTATTTTTCTTACCCATGCTGGCATGAATATGTACCTGAGGTATTTTCTTAGAATTTGTAAAAATCGTGCCGATACCCATTACCTCCCACCCATCTTTAAAAACCATTTCATTGGGGGTTGGCGGAATAACCGGTTTTTTAGGCCCGGTAACCAAATCTCCTTTTTTAAGTGCTCCGATAAAAATTACCGCAGCTGAGCTAATCTTTTCTTTTTTAGCCAGACTAGCCAGGCTGGAAATCAAAATCTCGTCATCTTCAAACTTAATTAAGAAAACTCTGCCGATAGAACCTTTAGTATATTTCATCTTAAATTATGGGTTAAATTAAATATTTGACAACAATTGATAATAAGTTGAGATAGATTTCAATGAACTAATCAAGACTAAAGCCAGTATATAGCTTAAAACAATCACAACCAGGCTGATAATGATTTTTATGTTTTTATTAAAACGGGGATTAGTCCAGACTAACGGCAGCATAAACGGGCCGATGCAAAGAAAAGAAATAACTAATGACCAATCCTTAAAATACCATTTTGGCTCTTGATTATTCATATTCACCTTTTCTTTTGCGCCTTAGGCGCTTTTAGCTTAGATTTGTGCATAACACAGAGTTTCTCAGCAATCGGTGCGATTTCGCCGTCCTCATAAGGAAACTCCTTGCAGGTTATCGGCTTAAGAGCGTAATCAACCTTATGTACCCTGCACAAACCATCCTTATCCTGAAAAACACATTGTTCATCTTCATAGCTAGTTCCTATCTTATAACCGGAAGGAAAAGTTTTATCGAGTTCTAAATGAAAAAAATCACCTTTTATCCCTGCTAATAATATTTTTTTAGCTTCCTCCAGGTCGATCCAGGCCCCAAGCCTGCAGCAATCTGCCGGATCATGGCATTTACTACAATCGATAACTATTGGTTTTGTTTTTTTATTTTTCATATGATATATTATACAATTTTTATTAAAAAACCCAAGAATAATTATTAATAAACGATAAAAAAAATACCCCACTCCCAGCAAGCTGGAGGTGGGGTATTTCTACCTTTAAGCTTAAAGCTTGACTACGTTAGTAGCCTGCTCGCCTTTCGGTCCTTTTTCGATGTTAAACTCAACCTCTTGACCTTCAGCTAAAGATTTATAACCCTCACCCTGGATTGCGCTGTGATGAACAAATACATCGCTACCCGATTCAGGTGTGATAAAACCAAATCCTTTTTGATCTGAAAACCATTTCACTTTTCCCTTTGCCATTATTTACTACCCCCTCTCCTCTAGAATTTTTTAGCAAATAACGGCAGAAACAAAAAACCGCGAAGGTTAGTTTTCTAAACCTCGCGGCCTACAAACTTCTAATCCTTTATTCACTACGAAAATAAGTATAACACATTTTACCGGCTTGTCCAGTAATATTTTTAATTTATTTAATATCTAAAGTGAACGAATATTCTCCCGAAATTCTTATCATCCTTTTCTAAGCGGTGATAAAGCTTCTTAATCTGCGGCTGCTCCAGAAAACGCAACACACTCTTTTTTAACTGGCCGCTGCCTTTACCCGGGATAATCTCGACTTCAGTAATTCTCTTCCTTACTGCTTCAGAAATAATCCTGTTTAGCGATTCTTCGATCCTGCGTCCGTCACTATAGATATCATGTAAATCCAGTTTGAGTTTACCCATGTTTAAAATATGCGCATTCCGGAAAAGGTATGTTTGCGCCAAGATCGCGAATTAATACACAATGGAATTCTTTGCCGGTGACCGTCTTCTGTAAACCTAGCCGCTTAGAATAAACACTGCAATAAAATTTACCCTGCGCATCACTCTTTAAGCGCTCACAAGGCTCCTGGCTAGTTGAGCCGCAACAGGCGCCGCATCTTTTACACCGCCCCTCATAAGCATTTTGAAGCTCTTGCTGTTTTTGCTCATAAGCTTCTTTATCCATCTGTTCCTTGATTAACTTAATATACCCATTTCCAATTGCGGATCTCCGGCATATCTTCTCCGTGAGTAATAATATATTGTTTATGCTCGATCAACTTATTATGCAGCCATTCTTTAGCATGCGCCGCTTGATTTTGCAGACGTCCGACACGATCAATAACATCATCAGCTAAATTAAAACGATCAAGCTCATTAAGCACAGTCATATCAAAAGGAGTGGTTGTTGTCCCTTCTTCCTTATAGCCGCGCACATGGATATTCTTGTGATTAGTCCTGCGGTACAGCAACCGATGGATTAACCAGGGATAACCGTGAAAAGCAAAAATCACCGGCTTATCAACAGTAAAAAGGCTGTCAAAATCCTTATCAGAAAGCCCATGAGGATGCTCACTCTGCGGCTGAAGGGTCATTAAGTCCACAACATTAATAACCCGCACCTTTAAGTCAGGAAACTGCTGCCTTAAGATATCTACTGCCGCCAAAGTTTCCATAGTCGGTACATCGCCCGCGCAAGCCATCACTACATCCGGTTCTCCTCCATGGTCATTGCTTGCCCAATCCCAGATGCCGATTCCTTTAGTACAATGCGCAATCGCCGCATCCATATCTAAATACTGTAAACCCGGATGTTTACCGGCAACAATCACATTGACATAATGACGGCTGCGCAAACAATGATTAGTTACAGAAAGCAAAGTATTAGTATCCGGCGGCAGATAAACCCGGATAATCTGCGCCTTCTTGTTGACCACATGATCAAGAAAACCCGGATCCTGATGCGAAGACCCATTATGATCCTGCCTCCAGACATGAGAAGTTAAAAGATAATTTAAGGAAGCAATCGGACGCCGCCACGGAATATACAGAGAAGTCTTTAGCCACTTAGCATGTTGGTTGAACATTGAATCTACAATATGGATGAATGCTTCATAGCAAGTAAAAAATCCATGCCGGCCGGTAAGCAGATAACCTTCCAACCACCCCTGGCAAGTATGCTCACTTAAAATCTCCATTACCCTGCCATCTACAGCCAAATGATCATCTTCCGGAATAATCTTCGCCATCCAAGTTCGATTAGTAACATCCAGAAGAGCACCCAAGCGATTAGAAGTTAACTCATCCGGAGCAAACAACCGAAAATTCTTAGTTTTCTGGTTGATCTTCATCACATCGCGCAAAAAATACCCCATAACCCGCGTTGGCTCAGATTCAATTATCCCGGGTTTGTCGACTTTTACGGCATAGGTGCGAAAATCAGGAAGTTTTAAATCACTTAATAGCAGCCCGCCATTGGCATGAGGATTATCACTCATCCGGCGCTTTCCTTTGGGAGCAAGTTCAGCAAGCTCAGAAATTAAACAACCATTCTTATTAAACAGTTCCGCAGGCTTGTAGCTTTCCATCCATTGCTGGAGAGCACGAATATGTCCAGGCTTCTCAGCCATCTCGGCAAAAGGAACTTGGTGTGAACGCCAAGAGCCTTCGGTCTTCAAGCCATCGATAGTTTTAGGGCCAGTCCAACCTTTAGGTGTCCGTAAAATAATCATCGGCCAAACCGGACGATGCACAGTTTTCTTATTCTTGCGGGCTTTTACTTGGATGGATTTAATTTCCTTAAGCGCTATCTCCAAGGTTTTAGCCATTAAGCAATGCATTTTTTTAGGATCAGAGCCTTCAACAAAATACGGCTTATAACCGCATCCAACAAAAAAAGACTTCAATTCCTTTTTAGTAATACGCGCTAGCACGGTTGGATTAGAAATCTTGTAACCATTTAAATGCAGAATAGGCAATACTGCACCGTCAAGCGCAGGATCCAAAAATTTATTTGAGTGCCAGGCAGTAGCCAAAGGACCGGTCTCAGCTTCACCGTCACCAACCACGCAGGCAACAATCAAATCCGGATTATCAAAAGCGGCTCCGTAAGCATGGGCAAGTGAATAGCCTAGTTCCCCGCCCTCATGCATTGAGCCGGGAGTTTCCGCCCCGACATGGCTAGGAATTCCTCCGGGAAAAGAAAACTGTTTAAAAAGCTTTTTCATGCCTTCTGCATCTTGCGAAACATCCGGATAATATTCGCTATAAGTACCTTCCAAATAAGCGTTAGCTACCAATCCCGGCCCACCGTGCCCGGGGCCAGTAATATTAATCATATTTAAATCATATTTTTTAATCAAACGATTAAGGTGAACATAAATAAAATTTAATCCGGGAGTAGTCCCCCAATGGCCTAAGAGCCGGGGTTTAATGTGTTTAAGGGTAATAGACTCTTTTAATAATGGATTATCCAAAAGATAAATTTGGCCCACCGAAAGGTAATTGGCCGCCCGCCAATAGGCATTAATCTTGTCAAGTTCGTTTGATAACTTTTTAGAATTAACGCGTCTCATATTTATCCCTCCGCTTTTTTGCCGGCATTGACTCATGGACTAATTATACACTAGCTATAGGGAATACCCAAGCCATTTTAAAACGCAAAATGCAAGATCGCCGCTAAATCCTAACAGCCAAATAAAAAGGCCTCTTTAAAGTTTAAAAGAGGCCTTTTTATTGATATTTAAGAAAATAAATTATTGCTGGTTTTCGATCGAGACTATGTTTAACTCATCGCCAACCTGCTTGGCAGTAACTGATACCTGTAACTTGCTGTCAGCTTTCTTAAGAAACTCTTCCACCTTAGCGTTTGATTCATTGTCAAGTTTACTAAGTTTGTTATTCGCAAAAAGAGAATAACCACTGGTTGCGCATTTTAAAGCACAATCCTTAGTATGTGTCTTAACAAATTCAGCTAAAGTATCTTTGTTAGCACCTGCGCACATGTTGTCGATAATATCGCCCTTTAGCACTATTGCTTCAATCGGAGCTGCAACTGTAG
>JBAYMG010000026.1:0-17417 GCA_041663665.1 Candidatus Omnitrophota bacterium
AACTTACAGCATTCTGAATCCTTACTGGAGGATCAATATCAAGCTTTAGAAGCAAGATTATTTTGTCTTGAGCAGTTATTCGGCCGTGCTCCTCCGGAATTATCATCCTGGACTCTAGTTATTACTACCGATTTAAGCCTTACTCAGGGTAATGTCGCTGCCTGTAATATTACTTCCAAAACCGTTTATCTTCATCCCTACTTCTTTGAACTCCCTGAATCCAAACAACTTGAAATTCTCTACCATGAGCTTATCAGCCATATTGCCAGAGGTATAACCAATGAAGATGAGGCAATGGAAGATACAACTTCATTTATATTTGAAAGCCTTCTGTTTGCAAAAGAGGAGAAATTAAGAAAGGCGTTAGGACAAGAGCTTAAAAACATCTTTCGAGCAAAATCAGTATTGCCTAGTTTAAATTCTCCTATAGCTGTTAGTAAGTGTATCCGAGAGTTGATTATTCCAAATATAGAGCAGCAATGGGACAAAAAAATTGCCGGCAAAAAATTTACCTGGCATCCTATTGAGTGGCTAGATTATGCGTCAGTATTCCCGTCTACAAAACAATTTAAAGAGAATGTAAAGATAGAGGGTGAAATGTTCCAGTCTTTCCCCGGGAAAGATAAGATTAAATTAGGGGATTTGGACATGGAAGCATTATTGCTGCTCGATATAGCTTTTACGGGAATTCTTCGAGAGAGTAAGGAATTTTTCGGGGAGCATAATCTTATATTATTTAGTGGTAAGGCAAATTTAAGGAAGGGGCTAGAGGGAGTTGTAAGTTATGCTACAAAGATGTCCGATGAAATATTTATTAGAAAGAATTTATATCAAGACTTAGATAAGTTAACTTATAAAGGTTTAGTTTTATATCAAGCTGAGCAGATAATAAATATATTAGCGGATTGGTTTAATCAGAACTACGGATATGATTTTGGAATAGGCCTTTTTGCTTTAGAAAGAGGTATTCCCCGCGCAGAAAAAGAGCCTTATCTTGCTGCGCTGAAATATTTAAGTAAACTTGGTGCTGATAATTTTTTATCGTTAAAGAAAGCGCTTTCTTCTGATCGTTCGGAGAATGGCTCAAGTGCAGATAAGGTTGACAAAGCTATTGCCAAATTCGGCGGCATAGAAGAGATCTCAAAAGGAGAAATTAGGGATATCCTTGGTTTTCGCAATATAGTTTTCGGTATTGCTGATGCAGCGCAGAGTTTGGATCTTCCACCAACTACAATCTATGGTTTATTGCTTGCCCGCGGAGTACATTTTGTTTTGGCTCCTCTTGGATGGAAAATCGGAGCTTCCATCGGTATCTTAAATAAAAATGGAAAAGAAGAACTTGTAATTATCCTTCCTGAAGGTGCAACCAGAGAAATAATTGCTCATGAAATCCGAGCTGTCTTAATTCCGGATTTAACTCATAAAGAAAATCTGGCAATTGAAAATAATATCGGTAATACCAGATGTTTGTCCTTTGATTTACAAGACCGCATAAAAAAAGCGTCAAACAAAATTTTTGGCGGAATATTAGACCGTCGAGCTAATTCCGTGGAAGATAAGCAATCATGCGTACTCATAGAATCTACGTTAAGACAAAGAGTGGGGGAGGCTTCGGATATTCTTTCCGGGTTATATAAGAGAGATTCTCTTAAGCTGCGCACTGAACTCAATCGTTATCCTCCTTGTGAGAAAGTATTCCAAGAGGAAATCCTTCCTGAGGTAAAGAAAGAATATGCAGATTTTTTAGCCGGGCAGAAGGGAAGGAAGCCTGCAACAGTTATGCTTCTTACCGGTGAAGGTGGTATTGGAAAAACTACGATTACCCGCTATTTTACTGAGTTTACTGAGCGGGCCTTGCAAGACATGCGTCGTGAAAAGGCCTTACCGGATCAAGAGAGGATCGTCCAACAGATCATTTTCGATGACTATATTCTACAGCCTACCGATCGTCCGATTGATCCGGCAACCGGGAAGACTGTTGAGAGTCCATTAAAAAAATTTGAACTTCAGCGTTTCGTGTCGGATATGTTGGCATTTGTAAATGGCCAAACTATTTATAAGCCGGTTTATGATTTTAAAACCCGTGGACGTTTAAAATTTGCTTTTAATAAAAAAGGGGATATATCCTTAGTTATTGAGTCGGTTAAAATCCCGGTTGTAATAGATGCGCAGACTCAGAAGCCGTATTTCTTGTATGAGGGTAAGAATCAGGATTCGCTTCTTCTTGGTTCTAATGAGGCTCCGGTACGAGTTAAAGTTTATCGTAATCTCGGAGGCAATATTGTTGTGGTTATTAAGGAAAGTGAAAATATTTTTACTTTTGATAATTCTGGCGGTGTTGTTGTTTCTACCGGAACTAATTTGCGCGTTCTTGAAAGGGGTAAGCTTGTCGAGGCTTTGGAGATGATTGAGCCGGAAGGAAAAGTTTTTATCGTAGAAGGTATTCTTACTCTTCATAGTATTGAGCTTGCTGAGAAATGTCTGACAGTTTATATTACCGGAGGTTTTGAAGCTCGCCTTTTGCGCATGCTTGTCCGGGCTGCAGGGGAAAGCGGACGAAAGACTACCGAGCAGGAATTTATAGAGAAACGTTTAAATTTAGTGCGTACCGAAGAGATTCCTTATATTCGTCCGACTATGAAAAATGCCCGCTGGGTGGTTACTAATCTCACCCGTTCAGAAGCTGTTTATGTAGCATATATGCGCGGAGAACTTTATTATCCTAGCGATGAAGTGTTAGAGGCCTTAAATAATATGGGTATTAATTATCTTGAGTTGATTCGTTCTCTTCAAGATATCTATCGTTTTGAAGTATTCTTGCGCTTAGGCGGCGGAGGCGGGATTATCGATGAGACAGAGGGCACGTCTTTTCATGTTTTTATTGATGATTGCGGCTTGGTAATTAAAGTCCCGCGTGCACAGTTCTTGTCAGAATTTAAAGATAAGTTTGCTGATTTCTATAATCAGGTATTAAAGAAAAGATTAGGCGGATTGATGGTTCCGGGCACCATTCTTAATCTTATCGACCTTAACATGCAAAGAATAGTTGATGGTAAAATGCGTAGATTTGACGAAGTCCTCTTGCAGAATCGGGTTGAGACTCTTAAGGAAAGATTGAGTAAGCTTTTAGTTGTCAAGGATATTGACGGAGTGAAGAAAATAATTGATCAATATTTTCGATTGCAACGGGCTTTGTGGATGCGCGGTATTATAGATGTGGATCCTAAATTTATGGAGAAATATGGTTTTGTTCTTTTGGATGGTGTAGAGCAACTAGTGGTAGTCGGGGTTGATGGCTTAAGAGATCAAGCATTATTATTTGATCCTACTATATATAGGAAAGCAGATGTGCGGCCAACTGGGCTTTCAGAAGAGCTGGATGCTTACTATGAGCTTAAAGCTGCAAAGATGATACCTCAAACCCAGCAGGATTTTCTTGCTTATTTTGAAAGCGGGCTCTCCGAGGCGCATATGGTTTCAGATATCTCTGATATTGAAATTAGTAAAAAACAAATGGCTTACATTGTTAGTATTTTAAGGCGGTCTAAAATTCAGAGATTAAAACTGCTTTTTAATTTTTTAAGTTATGGAAATGATAATCCTCTTTTGTATTGGATAAAGCTTTATACCGATACAGTTTATTCTATGGGTACGGCGCAATATGCTTTATTGGCAGCTTTTTATGAAAAAATTATCAGCCAGCCGGAGTTATTGGAAATTATTCCACAAACACCTAGTTCGCTTAAGAAAATGCTTAAAACATTTAGTCAGGCTCAGTCGGTTAGTGACGCAGAGCTTTTTAATATCGCTGAAGATCTCATTTCTGCTGATGCAGTAATTAATAATATTCAAGGGGATGAAAAACCCGCAAGCACATTCCTTCAGAAAATAGCTAACGGACTCACTACATTGGTAATAACATTTTTCTTAGCCACAAGCTTAGTTTTTTCGATTGCCCAGCCTGCTTATGCTACTCAACCTGCAAATTCCGCAATAACACAGAATATTTCTGTGAAGAATAATCAGCTTTTTATCGGTAATAGCGAGTATGAGATAAGAGGTGTAACTTTATCTACGGTTGCCAAGGGACAGGATAGACAAAATTTAGTTCTTAATTTAGCCTCTGTCGGTGAGGACAATATTAGGGAAATGCAGCAAGTAGGTATAAATACAGTAAGAACTTATGTCCCTCCCCAAAAAGATTTATTAGATGCATTTGCTAAATACAATATCAAGGTAATTGTTGGTTTTGCGCATTATGATGATCGATATAGTTCTGGCGCGGATATCTCTAGAGGTGGATATAAAGATTATGTGAACCAGTATAAAGATCATCCGGCAATTTTAGCGTGGGAATTAGGCAATGAATATAATATGTTATTCAGGCAGCATCCAGAATGGTTATCTTTAGCTGATTGGTGGAAAGAACTAAAAGATGCAGTTACAGAAATTCATAAGATTGATCCTAGTCATCCGGTATCGACTACTTTGGCAGACATGAATTTAGCTATTGATATCCCAGAAATAGTTGCTGCCGGCGTTGATGTCATTGGTTTAAATTCATATCGCGGAGATAACTATCTTTCAGCAGCCCAGGAAGTAAAATCATTGACAGTATTGCCGATGTATTTTTCTGAAGGCGGAACTGATTCCTATAATACAAATGAGGGCAAAGAGAATCAGGCTGAACAAGCTAAGGCAGTGGTTAATATCTGGAATTCGATAAAGGACGAGCAAAATGTATTGGGTATTACTTATATGAGTTGGCAGGATGAGTGGTGGAAAGCAGGCAGCCTTAATACTCAAGATGTTGGAGGAATAAGCCTTTCTGTCCCGTATGATAATTTTAGCAATGAAGAGTACTGGGGATGGATTAATATAGATGGAGAGCCGAAATTAGTTTTAAGTCAAATGGCTGAACAATGGTTAGCTACTTCAATACCTACAGTTGAGTCTTTGCCTACGCCTAATCCGACTTCGGCTCCTTCAGTTGGATTATGGCAAAATATCTGGGATAAAGTAGGGGCCATTGGTGTGGCAATAGCTGCTATTTTAAGCGGAGTTGTTTTTATTTTAATAAAAAAATTAAGAAAAAATAAGGAACGTAAAAGTAAAGTTAATGCTTTAGGCTCAATGATTGCCGGATCAATTTTTATTACTGCCGCTTTTGTTACAGGTAAGATTATTCCCCTGCTGGTCTTATCAAGTTTTTCCGGAGTTATTTTAAGTTTTATGGGCCTATTCTTTTTTACCCAGGCAATATTAATAATTGGTGCATTCAGTAAACACGGAGTTATTAGGGGTAAGCCATATACTTTAAAAGAAATCCTTACTTTAGGTGTTGCTCATGTAAAGAATAATGAATTAATCAAACATTTAGCTTTTGATGTTTTATTTAATTCCCATAACTTCTGCGTTAAGATTGTAGCAAATTCCATTCTTCGCCACGAACAGGCCCATTTATCCGGTAGAGGCGAAATAGGGGCTTATCTTATTCAGGCATTAAATTTAATATCGGTTGCAGTTAAATTTTTAGGGGTAAGAACAGCTGGAGTATTTGGGTATTTATTTTTTATCGTAAAAGAAAAGGTTTTCTTGGTAATTAATAGCATGCTTAAGAGGTCTGAAACGGTTGCTGAGTTTAAAATTATTGACTATTCAGATTGTGCTTCTGTCAGCGATATAGCTGCTAATGAATTAGAAGGTAAAACTGTGTTCTTAAGTGTCGATTTAAATGTTGGTAAAACATCTAAAGAGTTAAAATCTGAAAAACTTACTCGCGTAAAGGCGGTATTAGAAGATATCAGGTATCTCTTAGGGAACAGAGCGGGAAAGATTATTCTTTGTTCTCATAATGGGGATAGGAAAGATTATTATAAAGGTTTAAACGAGGATCAAATCTCAGACGGTTTGGTTGACCCTGATTATACTTTAAAGCCTATAGCTAAGATTCTTACTGAGATGTTAAGGAGTCAGAAGTTATTAATTGGAAGCCAAGAAGTTATCTTTGTGTCTAGTTGTATTGGCCAATTTTCCTCTTCAGTGATTGAGCAAAAAACCAACGGGGTCTTTCTTTTGGAGAATCCCCGTTTCTTTATGGCTGAAACTTCTAAAGATAAAGAACAGGTAAAAGAATTTGCCAAGCAGCTTCAGGATACAGCTCGGGCTGATATTTATGTTCAAGCTGCTGCCGGCGCCTTGCATAGAGGGTCTCAAGCTTCTCGAGGACCGGCTGCTAATTTTATTAAAGGACAAAAAGTAGTTGGTCTTTTGGTTGAAAAAGAGCTAACGGGACTTTACAATTTAGCCACTAATCCTAAAAAACCTGTCTTAGCTATTATGCAGGGGGCAAAGCTTGAAGGTAAATTGGAAGTAATCAAGAGTTTTATTATTAATAAGATCGCAGACAGAATAGCGATTTTAGGTAAAATGGCGATACCTTTTATTAATAATGAACCAATTGCCCAGGAGATTGGGGAATTAGCAAAGCAATACAATGTTGAGCTTATCCTCCCGAAAAAAATAGTTGCCGCAAGATTACCCTTAGATGTAACAGTTGAAATATTTATTGATTCTTTAAAGAAAGATTCTAAGAAGAAGGTTGAAATAGCTACTTTCCCTACCAGTATGGTTCCGGAAGGCTGGTTAATTTTAGATGTCGATTCAATGGATGTTGAAACTGTTTTGTCTTCAGCTCTTAAAGGGGCAAATACCGTAATTATAAATGGTACTGCCGGTTTAAATGAAAATGAACAGTTTGCTCAAGGTACTAACAAAGTAGTTGATATGGTTGCCGAGCATAAGAGAAATAATCCTCAGGTCATACTTATTGGTTTAGGAGGCGATGGTGTTACTGCGGTTAAGACTAGATTGGGGGAAGATTCGGCCGAGAAGTTATTTGATTTGCTTTCTACTATGGGCGGCTCAGGTTTAGATTATCTTACCGGGAAGGATCTTTCTACGCTTAGTTATATTCAGAGGAACAGTGAAGTTAAGGGGCCGAATACTTTTTGTTATCCTCTTGGTGTTCCTAGTGAAAACCAACAGAAAATAGAGAATGAGTATGGGAAGAATAAAGAATTAGTTAACATTAAGGTAAGTGAACTGGCATTATCTGATCCCAGGTTTTTTATTGATAATCATTTTAATATTTTAAGCAAGCGTTTAATAGGGCTTGAGCAGTTGTTAGGCCGCGCCCCTCCGGAATTATCATCCTGGAATTTAATTATTACTACTGATTTAAATCTTACCCAAGGTAATGTCGCTGCCTGTGATATTAATTCAAAAATCGTTTATCTCCATCTGTATTTTTTCAAGCTTACTAAAGATCAGCAATTAAAAATCCTCTACCATGAATTAATCAGCCATATTGTAAAGAAAATATCGGATGAATCTTTGGCTAAAACAGATTCGGAATTATTCTTTAAAACCGATTTATTAAAAATTGCCAATGAGGTATATAAGGATAAGATTTTCCGTTCAGGAGAGACTTGCTTGGCGCATGTAAAGGCAGTCAGGTGGAATCTGATGAGTTTAGCTCTTGCTCCAGATCGTTTAACTCAAATTGCGGCTTTATTCCATTGTGTTGAATTAAATGAACTAAAAGTAATTTTAAAATCTTCACTCGGCCTGAATAGTAACCAGGTAAAAAGAGTCAGTGAATTAGTAGGGAGAATGAATAGTGTGATTCGTCTTCCCTATTTTCCATCGAATAAAGGTAATTTTACTATTCAAAATCAGATGAATATGGTTATTCAATTAGCTTCCGAGTCCGAAGTGATGTTTTTGGTTTTTGCTGATAAATTGCAGACTATTCTAACTATGCAGGAATCAGAAAATGATTATTTGTATCGTGAAATTACTGAAATTTATGCGCCTCTGGCAGAGAGGTTAGGGCTGGATTCTTTGGCAGCAATTTTTAGGGATCAAGTTTTTAGATTAAGTAAGCCACAGATTTATGCAGAAACTAAAGCGGAAGTCGAGAAAAGACTGGGCATGAGCATGGAGGAAGTGAAAATATACTTACGGAGTATTAAGAGAAAAGTTATTAAGAAATTAGGAAAGTTAAAAATCGAAGCTAAAGTATCAGTGAGAGCTAAGAGTGTTTACTCGATTTATGAAAAAATTAATTCAGAAGATACGGATGCTGAGTGTTTGGAAGATATTGATGATCTCCTAGGTGTAAGGGTAGTTTTTAATTCTGAAGAAGATATATGGAGGGCTGTAGGTATTCCCCTATTATTTGGGAAACCTATAAAAGGGCAGATTGAACTTAAAAGATTAGAGAAGACCGGATATAAGGGGTTACATAGCGGGGTTAAGGATAATTTGGGTAGGAGTTATGAGTTTCAGTTTTTGACTGAAGAAAATTATCGAAGATACAAGTATGGCAAGGCTGCGCATTGGTCTTATAAGTTGCACAGAGAAACAGGCCAAGCCTTTGATGCCGATGAGGTAATTAGAACAGGAAATTTTGCCAGTGATTTTATGGCGGTGAAAGAATCATTGAGTAAATGGGTATTTATATTCAAGCAAGTTGAAGAATCTGGCAGGATTGTGATGAAGCCGTTAAGGTTAGCTTCCGGAAGTATTCCTGCGGATTTTGCTGCTTTAAGAGATGTGGATATTTTTACTAAAGATTATAAAGGAGCAGTAATTTATAAGAAAGAGTATGACTTGAGGGAGAATAAATTGGTTGTGTACCCGAAAAGGATGTATTCAGATAAATATCAACTTCAACCGGCAGATATAGTTGATATTATCACTAGCCCAAATTTCCTACTGAGGTCAACGAAAGCAGGAATAACTATTAGAGGAAATTCTAAACATCTGCGTACAATCTTGCTGCTGGATATCTTAAATTCTAAAAAAATACCGGAAGCCCAAGAATTAGGAGAAGATATACTAAGGAAAGCAGGGTTCTCGTTTAGCCCTTACACTAAAGATAATTTTTGGTATCCACTTGCCCGCAAGCTCGATTTAAAGAATGAAGCGGAGCTATGTGCTGCTTTGGTTCTAGTAAATGGAGTATCTTTAGAGCAAGTACAAGATTACGCCCGATATAATGGCCGGCGGTTACTCCAAAACAGAGGGTTAAATTTAGATGACCAGGTTATTTTGACAAAACTGGGTTTAGTCTTGAGAGAATTTTCTTTAAAATCCGTTGATGAATTATTTATCGCTGTAGGTAGTTATCAGATTCAGGATAAGATTGTTTGCGAGAGGGCATTTTTAAGAAAAATTCCAGATTCTATCAGTTTGGAAGCAAATAAAATCAACAGAGGAAGTGCTGAAAATTCGATAGTTAAACCTACCTATCGGATGCAGATTCCTCAGGAGTTTCAGGTTAAGGGAGAGAAAGAATTCGGAGTAAATAGTATCTTGACTAATGTGGAAGTGACGGATTTTAATTTACAATACCCTGAAGCTTTTTTAAATGATCATTATCGGGTTTTACGAGAATTTTTAAAGCTGCTGGAACAGCTTTTAGGCCGCGCCCCTCCGGAATTATCATCCTGGAATTTAGTTATTTCTACTGATTTAACCCTTACCCAAGGTAATGTTGCTGCTTGTGATATCGAATCACATACCGTATATATATATCCCTATTTTTTTAGGCTCAACCAAGACAAGCAATTTGAAATTCTCTATCATGAACTTATTAGCCATATTGCTAAAGGTATTATTGATGAAGATGAGGCTTTAAAAGATACCGATAGCTTTTTAGCTGATGAGGAAATAACTAGATATTTAGGTATTAGCATGGAGTTTTATGCGCCCGGTCTATCTTGGGTAGTTGCTTCGCTAGAAAATAATGCCGAGTTAAGGGAGCAGTTAGGGATTGTTTATGGTTGCTCAACTATTGAGTTAAAGAAAGATCTATTTCCTGATGGTGAGATTCGCGTAGTTATCCCGGATAAACATAGAATTGAAGGTAAAGTTATCTGTTTATTGCATGACCTAAGCGCCGATGACGATTTTACGCAGCTCATATTGACCATCGGAGGCTTAAGGGATTCTGGAGTAAAAGAAATCAACTGTATTTTTCCCGGCAGCACTTTGCATAACAAAGTATTATTGGATATAATCGCTCCTTATGTGAAAATTTATACTTTAACCGGTATGGTTTCTTTACCGAAAAAAATTAATTTGTCAAATGTTGAGTTCATCCCCTATCAATCTGCTATAACCAATACGCCTTTATCGAGAAAGAGGGAATTTGAGTGTATTCTTTTTACCGAAAGTGATCCATTAAATGAAAAGGTTAATCAAGGTTTAATGAAATTTGATCCGAATCATAGTTTACAATTTGGTACCGTTAAGGTGACGACTTTAGCCGAAGGTAATGTTGCTGCTGACATTTCGATAGATGTTAAAGGTAAGGATTGCTTGTTTATACTTTCTACCCGGTCAGCTAAAGGCATTATGAAGTTATTGGTTACTCTTGAGAAGCTGAAAAATGAGGGAGCTAAAGATATTCATGTTTTATTTTTCTTCTTTGGCTATGATCGGCAAGAGAAAAATTTTCCGGCTGTTGAATATGGCCCTGAGGCATTTACTGCTAATGCCGCAAAAATACTTTTAACACTTGTTAGCCGGTATTGCAGCAGAATATATACTGTAAACAGCCACTTTATTAAGCAGCCGCGTATTAATGCCTACCGATTTGAAGGCGTGGAAGGGCTGGAAATAGTTAATCTTAATGCTTTTTCTTATTTGGCAAAGTATTTTAAAGAAAAGTATGAGCTTGGTAATCCTGTGTTAGTTGCTCCTGATGAAGGCGTGGCTTCTTTCTTGACATTATTGGCAGAATCTTTAGGCTGGCCTCTGTATGTATTTAAGAAAGACCAGCTTAACACAAAAGAGGTTGTTTTTATTGATCCGGAAGGTTTAGATGTTAAAAACAGAAATGTTATTATTTTCGATGATGTTATATCTGGTGGAGCAACTGTAACTAAACTTGCCCGTATTCTTAGAGATAAATACGGTTCGGCAGATATCTTCGTAGGGACAGTGCATGGTAAACAATCTGAAGAGAGCTTAACGGAGCTTATGTCGCTTACTGATAAGCATGCTTTGCCGCTTTTGCGGGAGGTTATTTCTACAGATACTATTTTTTCGCAAACCAACAGGGTATCGGTAGCTGAGGTTATTGTGGAATACTTAAGGGAGCATTTGGCTACGGCAGAAGTTTTAGCGGAAAGAGAGATTCCCTCAGTTACTTTAATTTTACCTTATCGTTTAGCTGGAGCAGGAGATGTGGTTTTTATGGTGAACACTGCTCAGAAGTTAAAACAAATTTATCCTACTCTGCCGGTAAAAGTAATCTTTCTTAAGAACGATGATTATGTCTTTTTGAGCAAAATTAAGTTAATCAGTAATTTTGACAACCAGAGAAATATACAGAGATTAGGCGGCATAACTTATATAAACGCTTTAGATTCTAAAGAGAAAATGGAGAAATTCATAGGGGAAAGAGACTTAGTTATACTTTATGCTATTTATTCTGACGAATATATCGGCTCAGATGCAGATTATTTTGATAATATCGGCCGAGAAGGTTCAATGAAGATTACAGTTCATGAATTAGGGAGGGAGTTGCGTTGGCAGAATCCTAATAAAGCAGGGCATTACTTATTAGGATTTAATAAAGATGTCTTAGGGGTGCCTCCGGTAGCGCCAAATTTTGAGAGTTACGTCAGGGATTGCCGAGTTAAGGATCAGAATAGTATTTTTGCGGAAAGAGCTAAAGTTCTAAAAAAAATACCCGGTTACGCCGTATTAAATGTTGATGAAACAATAAAAAGTAACTGGGGTTTTATTTATGCTCATTACACCTCAGAAGTGGCAAGGTATTTTAAGGCTTTTGTCCTGGCACGCCATAATGATACAGTTTTTGCTTCCTGCCCGGCCACTATTTTTATTAATCACAGCCAGGAGGACCGGGCTATCCGTGAAGAAATATTCAGGATTGCTAATGAATCTGATTTTAGTATTTTTGAATATAGCCAGGCTAGCGGAGAGCTGGAGTTAGTTTCCGCCGGTAGAGAGAGTGTCTGGATAGTGATGAATACTGTAGTTCCGCGTAAGCTTTTTGGCCAACTTTTTACTTTAAGCCATGATCTTCCCAGCTTAATTACCGGGCAGGATAATTTGAGTAATATACTTTGTTTAGATGCTCTTACTCCTGGCAGGGTATTTTTCTGGGAGGTGTTGATTTTTCAGACGTTAGCGGAGTATGATTTAAAAGGGGTAGCAAAGAAAACGCTTAGTAACGAAGAGTATGCTATTTTTAATGAAACTCTTGAATATGATCGGAACACGGATTATGATTTATTAGCTAAATTATTTAGCGAACATGATAGCTACAGGGCTATTTATCATAAGCTGGGGGTTGCAGTTAATCGGGAGTTTTCTTTTGTGAGGAGGATCGCTCCAGTAATAGGACAGTGGCAGGTTAAAATTAATCGGTCGCTTCCTAATGGTTGGGCTAATACATATCCTTATCCTCTTCCTGTAGCTAATCAATTTCAGGCTGAACAATATTCCGGTAGAGATGTCATACTAACCGATATGAAAGTAAGTAATCTTGATTTACAATATCCTGAAGCTTTTTTGAATGATCATTATCAGGTTTTACGAAAACTTTTAAAGTTACTGGAACAGCTTTTAGGCCGTGCCCCTCCGGAATTATCATCCTGGAATTTAATTATTACTACTGATTTAAACCTTACCCAAGGTAATGTTGCTGCCTGCGATATTAATTTAAAAACTGTTTATCTTCATCCTTATTTCTTTGAACTTGCCCAAAATCAACAATTAAGAATTCTTTATCATGAGCTTATCAGCCATATTGTTAAAGGTATTCGTGATGAAGATCAAGCGATGCAGGATACGTTGTTGGCGACTTCAACTTATGTTGTCTCTGCAGAAAATTTCTCCTGCCTTACCGCTTATCTGGTTGCCAAAGAGATTCGAAGGCTGCAACTAGATCCTCAGCGTCAGGTAGTAATTGTTTTTGCTACTGGTAATACAATGATTGGTTTCTTGGATTACTTATCTAAGGCCCCGGGCGTAGATTGGTCCAGGGTGCAGGCGTTTCATTTGGATGAATATAAGGGCCTTTCTACTGACAGCTCGTATTCTTTTGCCTATTTTTTAAATAAAAATTTATTTTCTAAAGTTTCCATTCCATCTGAAAATATCCATTATATTAACGGTGCCCAACCGGATTTATCCAGTTATATGCAGAAATTGCATAGTTTGGGAGGGGCGGATATTGTTTTAATTGGCGTAGGCATGGATGGCCACTTAGCATTTAATGAGCCTCCATTTTATTCTGGGTTTGACAGCCGAATACATGAGATAGAAGTCAACCAAAGTACAATCGCAGCGAATGAATCTGATTATCCTGGTATACGCAGTAGCCCTTATGCTTATACCTTGGGTATGGCTGATATATTTGAAGGTAGACATCTTTTCTTCTTTGCTAATAAGGAGAAAAAAGCATCGATTGTCCAGGCTGCTTTAACAGGATCGGTGAGTGAAGAGATCCCGGCTTCATTGTTACAAAAGCATTCCAATGTTACCGTTGTGCTTGATGAGGCAGCAGCTGGTTTTCTTCCTATGGAGTGTCGCCGCGGCAGATTAGAAAATGTTTTGGCTTATATTCTCCCTATTTTATTTGATAAGGATTTTAAGGTTGGTAATAAACGGCAGGGGTATATTACTTGGCACTATTTATATTATATAATTCGTAAGAGTATAGGTAGGCCTGAATTTTTAGCAGAATTTCTTGAAGCAATTTTAAACGAATATCCGCAAGTGCGCAGCTATTTGGATAATTATTGGGCTAAGGTTAAAGTTGCAGAGAATGTAAAAGTTATTTTTGGTCAAGAAAGTTTTAAAACGGAAACAAGAACCAAGGGGCCCGAAGATATCTTAAGTCAAGATTCGAACTTGGGTTGTTTGGTTAAAGTAGAAAGTCAGCAGACTCCTTTTTCCTCTGAGTCCTTAAGTTATGGGGTTGAGTCCGAATATATACCTAATCGGGAAGAAACTAATACATCGGGCAGAGAATCTCAGGACTCAAAATTTTCTACCCTTAAAGCTCCAACTACGGATAATTTAATGCAGAGGTTTAATTGCGATTTTAGCTATATTGAAAAAGTGATTAAGGATGGGGAAGAGGTCCGGATACCGGAAGAATTAATTGGCCAGCTTGAAAGTTGGGGATTTGGAGATTTAGTTAAAGCTGTTCTTGCTAAGAGATCTCCGAGTTTAAGGTTATTTGTAGTAAAGACTCCTTCGGTTGCTAATCTTTTTGGTATACCCAGGTATAAAAATGCCGTTTTAGCCAGGGATACTATTCCCGTATATACGATACCGGATAAGCGGGGCAATCTCTGTTGTTATATTACTCAGAGTTTTTATGAATTTTTAATTGCTGATTTAGGCCTTTTTGGTTTTGTCTTGGATCATGAATTTTATGAAAAAGGCACTACTCCGCATCGGAGCCATAAACAGGCTTGGGAGGATAGGGGTTGGCTTGAATTTTTTGTAGACAGTCAAACCGGCATAAATAAATTTGTAAAGTTATATATAGATAGATTATTTTCGGAAGGGGATATAGATGGGTTGGATAGGTTTAAATCATCAACTAATGAGAATCAGAGATTGGTTTATAGGTATGTCAAAACCAAAAAGAAAGAGCTATTAGCCAGCCAGGATGTATTTCTGACAGTCAAAGGCCAGAATGAGAAGTTGGATAAATGCCGGTTGAATTCTGCGGTTGAAGCCAGCGGTATAAATCTCGAAGTTCTTTCAGGGAAATTTGGTAATGAGGAAATTTATGTTTATATAAGTAATCCCGTTTATATTAAGGGAAGAGATTGTGTGTTGTTTTTTGAACAGCTAAAGGATGATCGGGAAGTTTTAAAATTGATATTTACCCTTGGACTTCTGGAAGATTGTAAGGCAAAAAGCATCACTTGTGTTCTTCCTGATAATGCTAAAGCTTGGCTAAAAGAAGTTTTGACACAATTTGCTAATCTGTGGTTAGTTAGCAAAGGGGATATGGAAAAGTATAGTTTTAGGTCTATGAGTAAGGGAAGATATACTCAGAGGGCGTTTAAAGTTGCTAAAAATCCTCTAGCTAAAAATTTTAATTCGATTCTATTTATGCCCAATACTGAAATTTTTAGGCAGGAAAATATGCCAGAATGTGAGTCTATCAGGATAGATGAAAAAGGAAAAATAATTTTACCGCAGGATTTGAATAAAGATAAGAACTACCTTTTGATCTGTTCTACCGATGCGACTATTGGAATAATAAGATTGCTTGAAGTTTTGTTTACACTTAAGAGCAAGGGGATTGTCCCGAGGTTATATTTTACATATTTTAGTTATATGCGTCAACATAAGACGTATAAGATGAAGAAGCATGGTTCTTTTGCGCTAAGCGGTAATAGTGCCCGCGTGATTTTAGAATCAATAAGCAGGTTTTCAATGAAAATTCACACTCTCAATGTTCATTTTTCTAAAGATTTCGGCTATATTAATGTTAAAAAGGTAATTCCTGGTATTGTTGCTTCAGTTGAGATATGCAATGTCAATATCTTTACTGACCTGGCCAAATATTTCAAGGATAATAAAGGATTAATTAATCCGGTTATTATCGGAGCGGATAAGGGGGCTGATATATTCTCAAGTGATGCAGCCCGGAAGAATGGGATAGTGTATGGCGGACACATGGATAAAAAAAGAGATCCTTCTAAACCGCTTCGTTTACAGGTAACAATGATTATGCCGGATATAGATGTCAGGGGCAGGGATATTATTCTGCTTGATGACATAATTTCTAGCGGAGAAACAATCATTAAGGCTGCCTTGTTATTATTATCTAGAGGAGCTTCCAGGGTATTTATAGGCTGCGTGTATGGAGAATTCACTGAAGGGATTAATATTTTCCAGGATAAGAACATGTTGCGTGCGTCAATAAAACAGTTGAACATTTCGGGCCAGTTAAGCCAGGCACAGTTAATGGAGCTTGAAAGTAAGGGAGGATCATTTATAGAAGAAGTGATCGCTACCGATATAATCCCAAATCCGTATGCCAAAGTTAAGATAGGAAATATGTTAAGTTTGGATAACATAAATCAAGAGGTTTCAAATAGAGGCCCCTCAGAGCAGCTCAAAGTGGTCTTTGAGGGGCCTGCTACGATTGAAGTTGACGAAGAAAAATCTCAAGATATTCCTATTCTGAAGGAATTATTGAATTCTTCCGATGTCGCACCGGATGATTTGAAGGCTGATGTATTAATAATATGTGGTAATGATAATATTGAAACTTTTAAAGAGGCCTTAAGAGCATATAAAGAAGGCAAGGTTAGAAAGATCTTAATTGTTGGCGGCTACGGGAGATTAACTTTGCCGCTTATCAGGGCTGCTTTAGAGGAAAATCTATCCATAGATATTTCTGATAAGGAAACGTTAATTCCGAATGACAGTTTAACGGGTTTAGAAGCATTAGATGGTGAAAAGAGATTGGGTGAAGTTGTAAAGAAGAGTGAGGCAGAAATAATCTATCAAATTTTGTCTTCCCTTGCTTTAAAAGAAGGTTTTGTCTTAGATAACAATGATGTCTACCTAGAGAAAAAATCTAGACATACAAAAGAAAATTTTGTTTTAGCAGTGCCAATTATAGGACAAATTCGTAAAGACTTGAAGTTAATTGGTAATGATCAATTAACCGTAGCTTATATTCAGACGCCTCATCAGCAGTTTAGGACCAAGGGAACTTTTAACTCGCTTGCTAAAGAATGGCAGAAATTAAATGTCAAAGGTATTAGTTATGCGATTGATTGGGATATCCATGATTTTAAATATGAGAAACTTATTGAGGATATCGCAGGAGAAATGTGGCGATTAGTTGTTTATAGCGCGATAGGTAATTTAGTTGTTGAATATAAAGGTAAGACAGGTTTATCCGCAATCCCTAGTAATTATTGGCAAATGACAATGGATTTGATTAATTCTCATCCGGATAAACCGGCTTTACTAAAAAAATTGAGAAAATTTGCCGAAGATTTAAAAGTTGATGGATTGTCAGTTTTTACAAGAGAAGAAGATTTAGTTAAGAAATTAACTGAAATTTCAGGTGAATTGTTGCCTCTGAAAATAATTACTTTTATACATCAGGCATTTTCTGCTGTTAATAATTCTTCTCCTATTGCTAATCATCCCTATCCTCTTCCTATTCCTGAAGAAGCTCAGCGTAAAGCAGGACAGCTAGTACAGCTAGTACAGGAATATGGTATTAAAGATAGTATTTTTACTGATTTGGGAATAACCGGTTTTAACTTACAGCATTCTGAATCCTTACTGGAGGATCAATATCAAGCTTTAGAAGCAAGATT
>JBAYMG010000027.1:0-16716 GCA_041663665.1 Candidatus Omnitrophota bacterium
AATTGGCGGAGATGAATTTGCAATTATCTTGCCAGGGACGACAGAAGAAGGCGCCCAGGTAGCTGCTAAGAGACTGATAGCAATGATTGAGAGTAATGAAACGCTCTCTAAAATTAAAGCTACGATCAGTTTAGGAATAAGTACCTCTAAAAATGGAGATACAAAAGAAGAGCTTTTTAATCGTACAGATAAAGCGTTGTATAAGGCTAAGGAATCCAGGGGAACCTTTGGTAAGAGTGTGAATGGGTATAAGCTTGCGTATGCAGGTATATTTATAGATGAAAATTTCGCACCTGTTTTCTTGCACAGGCCTCAAGACAAGAGTGTCGAATTTTATAATAAATATTTCTTAATTCTTATTGAAGATTTTGCCTATTTTAGGCAGGAAATTGCTAAGCTGCCTATTGTTGATGATGTTGTTACTCATCTTACTGCTAAGCCTTTGGATGTAGTTTTAAGGTTTAACCCTGATCTTAGCTATGGTGGAATTGCGGTACCAGATTCCGGTTCGCGTTATGGATTCAAGATTATCAAGACTCCATTTACTCCTAAGCTGAATTCTACCCAGAATTATCCAACTCCGGAGCCCGCAAGCGAAAGATCTTCTGCAAATCCTGCTCTTCCTGCCCAAAATAGTCAAACTGGGCCTATTGCTAGCCCAACAGTTGGTGCAGTTGTTGGCGGTTTTAGCAGTCAGAGGACAATAATAGGTGGTGTTGGTCCAGTATTACCCAATACTAATGAAGATTCTATGGTTATTCCTAGTGTAAAACTTGAATCTAGTGGTATCTTGTCTGGTTTCACTAGTGATTTGGCCCCGCCTGCTGGTTCAGCGACAGATCCTGTTCCAGAGTCTGTTTGCGATTCAAAGAAGGAAGATAAGTTAGCAAATGTATTAAATGTAAGTGATGTAGAAGTAAGTGAAGTGGGAAGTGTAGTTTCAGTAGGAAGGAAACTGTCAGGTGCCCAGAGTGTAAACTCCAGAAATGGAGAAATTGGGCAGGATGTAGAAGATGCATCCAGTAATATAGGTAATAGCGGTGTTGCGCCTGTAGAAGGTGCAAGCATAGAAGATTCTGCTAGTAAGGCCGGTGCAGGTATTTTATCCGGGGAAAATAGTAGAATCTCAGGTGCCCAGAGTGTAAACTCCAGAAATGGAGAAATTGGGCAGGATGTAGAAGATGCATCCAGTAATATGGGTAATACGCCTGTAGAGGGCGTAATTAAGGCTGATTCCAGTGTTATGTCTGGCAATAGTATAGGTAGTAAAATTGCCAGAATAATCAAGGGAATCAGCGGTTCTGGAAGTGTAAGCGCTGAAGCTAAAAATAAAGCAGGCGCAGAAACATTAGCAACCAGTGTTGCCGCAGCTGAAGTAAATGAAGCTGCAAATGTAGGTTCATTTAGAGTCAACGGTGAGGCAGAAAATGTCGAAACCCGAGATTCTATTAGTGCGTCTGGCTTCCGCAATAAGATTAGCAATGTATTAAATAACCTAATCGTTATTCCTCAGTCTAAAAAATTAGTAGTTTCCTCGTTAAATCAGCTTAAAGGCAATAATCCTACATTATTAGGTAGAATTGTTGGTTTATTATTTAATGACTTACCGCATTTTATTAGTCAAAAGAGTAATAAGGTTGAAGAGGATGATGAGAAAGTGTCGAGCGAGGTTAAGATACCTGAGGGCATAGACCCAAATTTGAAAGAAATATTAGAAGGATTTAGTAAGAAAATAGCTGATTTAGAAAATAAGAATGCTGACTTAAGAACTGAAGTTAAGGCAGCAGAAGAAAGGGCAAGAGCTGCAGAAGAAAAAGCTAACCAAGCAGATGCAAAAGCTAACCAAGCAGATGCAAAAGCTAACCAAGCAGATGCAAAAGCTAACCAAGCAGATGCAAAAGCTAACCAAGCAGATGCAAAAGCTAACCAAGCTAAGGACGATGCAATAGACGCCAAGGCAAAAGCTAATGAAGCTAGTGAAGAGGTAAATGATAGGACAAGAGTGGCTAAATTAGCATTGGAATCGATGGGAGGAAAAAACTGCGCTATTACTACTGATTGTGAACAGATAAGGGCCCAGCTTGAAATAGAACATAAAATTAGAGGTGGGCATTGGTCAGCAACTGAGTATCTTAATATTCGTAATAGATTAGCCGGTGAACATAACGCAACCAATGAGGATAAAATAGAGTTACAGTTTGCTGCTCAGGTTACAGCTGATCGATTAGTAGAGTTGTTGAAGAGAGGTATTTCATTTAGAGTTATCGAGAAGCTTAATAATGGCAATCTTCATGTGGTTCTTCCTTTGGGTTGGGGTAAAGATAAGAATACTGAAAAGATATTTATCAGAGCTGTTAATGGAAATATTGTTGATTCAGATATAGAGAGAACTATTGATCTTGAGAATTTAGATTTCACAAGATCTGGCGTTATGATTTTAGTTCAGGCAAAAGATTCCAGTCATATTTTAAACAACGAAAAGATTTCAGATGAGAAATTTGAGTTATTAACTAAAAATATGGATCTCTCAGGTGAATCTAACGTCCAAGACCAGGATATAAATAATGATGATACTAATGACAAAACCGGAAGCAATGGCGCTGGGATGTCTAATAACAATAGTGCCGGGATGTCTGGCAATAACGATGCTGTAGCGATTAGCAATAATGTTACCGGCAATAGTAGCAAAGGATCTAATCCTAGGGTAGACCAGGCTGAACAATTAATCGGCAATGATGCAGGTAGTGATCAAGGAGATCTTTTAACTCCAGATGATGTCTTGGATAGTAATATTGTAGGAACAATAATGCCCAATGATTTGTTTGGTTTTTCATCTAACGAGATGGTAAACAATGCCCGCAGCCCTCCGCAAGCCCATAGAAATATACTTCGTGATTTGGCTAATGATTTATCTGATATAGAATTAGTTAATCTTTTTAGTCATACTGCCAATGCTTTAGATAATCTTGCCGATGAGCAGAAATCCGCTATAGATTTACTTAATCGTTTTGTCAATCTTGGTTTAATGGATAAAGCAGTTCGCCGTGAAGAAGACGATGTGGTTGCGGCTCTTCTCAAGAAACTTATGGGGGCGATTAAAACCCATCATGGTTTAAGAGGCTTAAATGGGCGTTATTTCCGAGCTGCTCGTTTAATCGCATATAGATATGGCCTTCCTTATTCTTCAATGATTCAGCTTGCTGCTACATTTATGCTGCTTAATGAGACTAATGATTTTATCGAAGCGTTAAAAGAAGAAGATTTTGTAAGAGCTGAATTAGCCAAAAAGCTTGTTACAGAAAATATTGAAGTAACTGATTCTACCAATAGCCAGAGAATAGCGGAAGAAGGCACAGTCGGAAATTATGACATATTAAATAATGTATTTAATATCTTAAATAATTCTGTGAGTCAGTATGTTCTAGGTGTAGGGGTCGTGATAAACGCAATAAAGGCAGGGATCGCTGAATTTCTAGCAGGCTGGTTAATACAATTTATGCAATGGTCAAGTGATTTTGGAAAGTGGATTGTTTCGTTTTCTTCCTTGGTTGGCATTAATACGAATTCTCCTGTAAGCCAGCAGCAGAAGAGTGGAAATGTAAACGCTTTCTTTCTCCCGGCGAGTGAAGATAATTCGCTTAAGGATAATTTAGCTAAGTTAACAATGCAGTTATTTGGAAAGGGCCGTGGTTTAATTGCTTCTGTGAGAAAGATGTTGGGCGGGGTTTCTAAGTCCGAAATTAGAGATAATAAGTCAGCAGTAAATGATCAGATAGGCGTTGGCAGTAGTATTTTAACAAAAGCTCCTCCGGTTAATAACGACAATCGTTTTGCCGTAGTTAACCAATTAACTATTAAAGGAGGAACAAATGTTAAATCTAGACAGAATTCACGAAATGAGGGAAATCATGGCAGAGCTGGACAACCAGTACAAAATCAAAAGATTAGAGGAGATAAGACAGGCCGCGGCGTTAGAAATGTTAAGTTTCAGGAGCATGTTAGTCGAGAAGTCGGCAAATTAAATAGTTTTTATACAAACTTAGGCAATTATCTGGTTGACCTTAGTACGCTCTTCGTACGCGGCCCGCCAGCGCAGTTAAAGAGTATTTTAACAGCTGCAGTAGTATTTGGCCTCATCGTAGTAGCTTACCAATTTGGTATAAATTCCATAGTTAATCTTTTAACCTTGCCGCAGGCTATTCTTTCTTTAGCAGGAATAGTCATTGCGGCTATTTTAATTAAAGGAGGTGTAGCATGTGTCCCATCAAAATCGAAGAGATTAGGATTGATCACATCATTGACTCCGCAGAAGATTACTCAACCTTTGCCGCAGCCCGCGACACAAGCAACAAAATTAGGATCTTTATGGTCAAAGATTCAGGCTCTGTCTATGCGCGTAACGGTCAAGCAGAATCATGGAAAGAAATTATCGGTTCGCTCGCCGACACTATCAAGAACTGCATTTGTGAAGCTCGCCAATATGTTCCAGTCTATAGGATTAACTCAGCAGTATATAGCAACTAAGAAAACAATAAGAGCAGTTGTTTTAGCGGTGGTAATGTCATTTACTTTCGCTACCCCGGCTATGGCAGAAGAATTAGGTGGTAGCGCGGCAGTTTCACCTTCACCTAGCCTCAATGTAGTTTTGATAATTGCTGCGGTTGTGATAGTTGCCTATAATGTACTGTTATGGCTTTGGAGGATAAAATATTTAAAACGAGTGCTTGGGAAGATGCGGGCAAAAAGAAATCTGTCCAGCTGGCCTGTAAAAGAAAGAAAGCTTTCAAGCGTGGAGCAAAAAAATCAGAAAGAGATAATTAAGATAGTAAATGATATTGCTGATAATTTATTGGACAGTATGGCATTGACTGTTGCGATGAAAAAGCTACAAAGGTCAATCCGAGTTTTAAATAATAAAGAAGTTAAGGGGAATACCCAGTGGGATAAATTTATTAAGAGGCTTGAGGTATTAGCAACGCTCGCTCATTCTAAGGATACTCGTAATCAGGCAGGTTCTATTTTAAAGAAGTTAGGATATTCTGGGCTTCTAAAATCGCAGAAGTCAAATAGTCAACCAGCTAAGCAAAATAATTCAAGTATTAAAAAAGAAGTCTCTAAAAACAAAAAAATCCATTTACCTAAATTAGAGAGAAAAGATGTTACTTCAGCTAACCGGTTATCTTTTAAGGCATTTTTAAAGAGAACCGTATTGCTTATTCTTATTGCGTTTATAATGCTTCTGCCGGCATCACAAATTCTAACTCCATTCATTCCAACTCAGTCTTCTCCAGTTGTAGTTTCGACTCAGGAAGATCAGGCTGAAGATAGTGTTGTTATTCCAGCGCAAGAGCCCAACACAGTTATTGAGGAAGAAAGTATCAGTAATATTATTACCTATACCGTTAAGAAGGGCGATTGTTTATGGAATATTGCCAGAGAATATCTTGGTAATGGCAGCAGGTGGGATGAAATTTATGAGTTAAATAGGGACAAGATTAATAATCCCAGCCTTATTTACGTTGGGCAGCAGTTTAAAATAAATATTGTTGAGGGGCCTGCACCTGCGGAAACAGTTTCTGGAGAATCTAATAGCACAGGTACGACTTCTGAATCATCTACTGTTAAAACAGAGAGAAATAACGCAGGAAGGTTGGTATGGGTTGAGTATTCCGATAAACTTTTAAAATATACATATAATGCTGATGCTTTGACCGGTGAGATATTCGTTTATGAGGTAGCGGAGTCTGGAACCGGGGACATTGCTTATGATAAAAAACAATGGGTATTAACAGATCAAGGCGATGTTATTTACCAGGAGCCGGTATTAGTTAAGTCGGAAGGCGAGATGAAGGTTGTGGGTACCAGGTTAGGCGAACAATCTGATAACGAAGGCGATTGGGTTACAATATCAGAGAATAGGCTTTCATCCCCAGATTTAGCTTCTTTGCCTACACGCGAAGGAACAAGTGAAGGTGAAAAAGTTAAGGGCAAGGAAGGAAATTGGGAGTGGATGAAAGTTAATACTCCTGAAAATGAATTAGCTCCTGCTGATACTAATTCATTGCCTGTAAATTCCGGTACTTCGCTTGGACAAGCAGTAAGCGGGCAAGGCGGTAATTGGGTTTGGAGTGAACATTTAGTGCATTATGATGCCTGGGATTATTATGGCCCTTCAGAACCTACTGGTCCTGCTCCCACAACTGTTCCTACGTCTGGAGCAAGAATTGATGCTGAAGGCGGGTATTGGCTGGCTACGGATACAGAGTGGATATGGCAGCGAGATGAAGAACATCGTCCCGCCACAGATGTTCTTGAGCCTTATTGGAAATGGCAGCCTTTCAACACTAAATTTGAATGGTTGTGGAGGCCTTTTACTACTGAGTTCAAGGCTTGGGAAATTCCGGTAAAGAAGATGATTTATCCTAAAGAGTGGCGTACTTCTAGTATTGAATGGGAATCTGGGAAGGTCGAGAGGTTTGAATATGAAAATATGCCGGATGAAGACGGCTTTATCAGTGATTATGGCTCTTATATAAAATCTACATTTAAAATAAACAGAGACGGTTCACTCGCCCTCTTTAGCGAGGAGTCTTGCGAACAATATCAAAACTCTAATGTTATAAATTGGGTAAAAATATATAACATAGATAATGGATACTTAGTATTCAATGATAAATTAATAGAGAATATCTCTTCTGGCGATTTAGAGAAGTTTGCTGCTTCTAATGGCGTTGAGTTTAATAATAGAGAAGATGATCTTAGTGTTAAGTTTAATGAATTTGTTAATGGGTTTAATAGTAAAACTTCTTTTGCGGTATATGAAAGAACAACCTATCCTCTTGGGACCAAAACTTATTTAGTCTATGACGGATTATATACCGAGCCTCGCCTTAGTATTAGCTCAACTAAAATAGAGTTTACTTATCCTCAAGGCATAGACCAGCAGGTTGAAACATTCTCCTTAGATAAAGATACTTATTTCTCTACAAATGAATATTACACCGGTGCAGAGAAAGTTACAGTAAAAGATAATAAGATTTATATAGCCGGGGAAGAATATGAGATCCGTGGTGTTACTTTATCAGTAGTTCCTGCCGGCCAGGATAGGAATGTATTTGTGTTTAACAGTGAATCCTTAAAAGAATCAGAAGTAAAAGCTATGGCATCGGCTGGGATAAATACTGTACGTACATATTATCCTCCAGCTCCAGAATTGCTGGATGTTTTTGCAGATAATAATATCCGGGTAATCGTAGGATTTCCTTATTATGATGACCGCGATAATCCGGGCCCGGATGTTAAGAGCGGTACATATCGCGCATATATTGATGCTTATAAAGATCATCCTGCTATTCTTGCTTGGGAGTTCGGTAATGAATATAATTATCACCCTGAGTATTTTGGCGGAGATACAAAAGTTTGGTATTCTGCATTAGAAGCTGCAGCTAAAACAACAAAGTTAATGGATAGCAATCACCTTGTTTCTACTGCTTACGGTTATGATTATATTGCTTGCGGATTCCAGGCAGGTAAAGATGAATTAAGGAAAGCCATAGAAACCGCTCCTTCAGTTGATATCTGGGGTTTAAATATTTACAATTGGGATAATATTTCGACAACCGTTGATAGTTTTAGAGCAGTAGCTAGAGAAGTCTCCAGTGGCTCTTTCGATAAGCCGGTTTATATCTCTGAGACCGGGTCAGATTCTTGGAATCAGTATACGGGAAAAGAAGACCAGGGAGCTCAAGCGAACACAGCTACCAATATTTATAATACATTAAAAGATTCAAAAACATTAGGTGTAACCTTCATGACTTGGAAAGATGAATGGTGGAAAGGTGGTTCTATTGATCAGCAGAATACAGCTGGAGCCACATTCGGCGTAAGTCCGGATTCTTTTGGTAATGAGGAATATTTCGGCTGGGTCGATATTAATGGTAATCCTAAAGATGTTTATACTGCTATGCAAAAATTATGGGCGGCTAAGGATGTTGTGCCTGTTAAAACAAATGAAAAGAATTCCCTTGTTATTGATGCAGAGCTTAAAGAATATCTCAAGTCAGATTCTTCTTTAGAAACTATACCTGCGAATGCTGAAGTAGTATTTACCTATTTTAAGGTTTCTGTCCCTTCTATCGACTTTCAGCCTGAAGTAGGCACCATAACTTACATGTTGGGAGAAGCTAATAAGATGGATGATATTAGTTATTATGATGCCGCCACAGGGCAGAATAAGACTTTCAATTTATCAAGCTTAAAACTTACTAGATTCGGATTGTATCTTAACAATGGCGGCCAGCTTATTAGTTATGTTTATCGCGAGCCAGGGGATGTATTTGGCAGAACAAGAATTTCAGCCTCTTTGGATATGAAGGATGTTTATTTGGTTACTGAATTCCAGGATAAAAATGTCTATCAGCCTAAAGAAAGTTTAATACTTAAGTTGAATGAAGATACAAATAAATATGAAGTAGTCAAGAGAATGATTTCTCAGGAGGGTTTTGTTACTGTTGATAATATTTATCAATTTACGGATGCTCAGAAAGAAGATATCAGGAAGGTTGTTTCACAAGTAAAGGGGCAGGAAGTAGAAGATTTAAGCACGGTGCAGTTTGTAAAGACAGAATCATGGATTGATGGCGAATCTTTCTTTGAATATTCTATTCCCGGGGATGAAATAGGCCGTACTATTCTTATTGATCGTGGGCAGACCATCTTTGTTGCTCAAAGTTTTATTGATTCCCAACGGATTACTTACGAAGGTTATTTCATTGATAAAAATACTGGAGAAAAGACTCTTGAGCTTAAAAATACTGATGATAAAGATGCCGATTATGGTTTAGGTGTAGACGATGAGTTAAGATACTATAGGGTAAGATACAGAGATTCTAATACCGGAGAAGTTTGGTATAGGTGGCAGTATCCTTCCCATATTTGGGGGGGCTATGCCTATGAAGAACGTGGTTATTTTGAAGCATTAGATGAACCTTATTCATATGTGGATAATATGGGTAAGACAATAAATGTTACTCAAAGATGGGTTCCTGGAACTCGCCTTTGGGTTGATGAGTGGTCTAAGGTTCGCGATGAACCGATTGTTAGCAGGATGTATAGCATTGTTAACGGCGATGAGGAACTTTTCTATAGTTCTGAAATAACCGGTGGCGAGATGTTATCCGGGATTCTTTCCATAGATGCTCAGCAGGCTATACTTTCTAAACTTGAAGGAAACGGCATAAGTGAAGCTGATAAAGCTTTGTTGTTGAATACCGAATTCAGGGTTGAAAAACGCACCTATGCCGATAAAACCGGAAAGGCCGGCAAGGTCGAGTATTGTTACTATCTGCCGAATAATCCGACAATAGGCTATATGATCATGACTGATGACAACCATATAGCTATAAATACCGAATGGCAGAATTCCGAGAGAGGTTACGGAAGGACATTCGAATTCGATAGCAATTCTTATAAGCTGACTGGTAAAGCCTATAATTTACGGATCGAAACCGATGAAAACGGGGAAGAGATTAGAGTTTATGATACGAAATATGAAGAAGCTAACAAGAAATCTGTAACTCAAATCGGCCTGCGCATGAATGGGAGTTTGTATTATGAGATTAACGAAGGGAAATTCGGGAAAGGTAACATCGCTGAAATTAGGTATGACGAAAGGGAGCTTCCTAAATATTCTGTAGTTTTGAATGAAAATGGCGATATGTTTTCTTATAAAGGCGATCGTCAAGATTATTATGTTATTTTCTGTTCGGATAAGCCGGGTTATTATTGGGTCTGGAGTAGGGATGCTAACGACAGCGGTTTGCGCTACCCCTTAACTAATTTAATTAATGGTAATCAGATTGACCCTGCGGGTCTTAAAAATTCGGATGGTACTATCATTACAGAAATGACGTCTGAACAGGCGGCAACCTTAGGGGAAAGAGACGGACAGTTATTTTATAAAGGGGATATTGTAGAGCAACGTCAAAACCGGTATGTTTTGGAATATAAAACTAGAACTGGTTCATTCAAAGAGTTTTGGAGCCTTGCCTTTAAACACTCAGAAGAGAATGGAATTATCTCTAATATTGGCTATTTTATTCCTACGTTGTTAGTTATATTGTTAGGAATTTTATTTTATCGTTTCATTCTGCCGATTATCCTTTACTATGTGCCCACAGTTTTTAAATGGTTACAGAAAGCTTTGGGATTAGGAAAAGCTTCATTGAAAACATCTTCTACAGTTATTATCCATTCGGATGATGCTTTGGATACAGATAAGGAAGCAAGAGAGAGAATAGAAAATGAAATAAAAGAAACCATTCGTGTATACCGCTCAGGGGCTTTTAGTTACCTAGAAGAATTAACTGAGTCGTTATTCATAAAGGTTAAAGAAGTGGCGTCAGCCGATAAAAAAGATTTATCTTCTATGAATAAAGTTTCTATTGAGAAAGTAATCGCTCCTTATTGGGAATTTTTCAGGCTTCTCCTGCGCGCGGAAGGCGATAGGTATTCTGATATTATTGGCGGTAAGGCATCCTTAGATAAAAAGATGGACGCTTGGGCGCTTACCGATGCGGAGTTAAGAGACGCTTTAAAGTATGCCCTTAAGGATGGCAAGGATTTTGTAGATGTTTTGATGATTAAAGATTACATCTTTGGTAATTTCGATAAAGGGATTCCTGCTTTGAGTTTATGGGCGGAAGATGCCGAGCGGGACTTGGTGATAAACGGAATAGTAAAAAATATTTACGATTATCTAAAAGGAAAAAGGGAAGGTAATAATTTGCATATGCCGCGGTATCCGATGAAGTTGAATATTCCTTTATTGGGAAAGATTTTTTCTAAAATACCTGGTTTTTCTTATCTTCCCATTCTCTGGTTGGAAATAAAACGCGTTTATAATATTATCGGCTGGAAAGGATTTTTAAGTTTTATCGTTATGCCGGTTACTTTCGGTGTGCTTCTGTGTAAGAGTAAAAAAGAACCGGAGCATCTTGCTAAGAAAACCCGTTTCCAGGCGTTAGTGTGGATTAAGGTTTGGTTGTGGAATGTGGCTTGGCTGGGTTTATTCGGTTTCGGATATTATCTGTCCGGCGCTATTCCCTGGTGGGGATATTTATTTATGGCTCCAATTTTCCTTCTCTCAGCGCGTTCTTCAATACGTTCATTTCTTTATCTGGAATATGAAGGCGGGGCACAGTTGCAGGATGATCGACGCACGCAAAGGGGTAAGGAGTCATTTTTTAATTCCTATCCCGGATTAAAATCTATCAAAACCGTAGCCAGGCCGCAGGGGTATGGAAATCCTGATCCGGATATCAAAATTCAAGAAGGCAAACAGCACGTATTTGCAATTATCGGGGCTTATTCTTATCTGCGTACTTCTTTCCGTAAGCAGTTGGAAGAGCCGATGCGCGAGCTTTTTATTATAGATGAATTAGAAAAACAAAGTTTAGAAGACTTTATTATAGCTTGTGAAAAATTTGCCCGCGGTGCCGACAAAGAAATGCCTGAATTACCTGAATTGAAATCGCCCCGGGCAAGTAAATTCATCTTGGAATGGTTTAATCTTGTTTTTAGCGAGAAATTAGCTGAAATTCCTTTTGAGCCGGTTACGGTGCAGATTTCTGCGAATAAAGAGAAGCCCCTTCCTACCAATATAGAATTGGACCGAGAGGAAGCTCCTCTTGACCTTGTAGACGGGCAGATGGCGCTTAACTGCACGCTTTTTACGCTTTTAAAGGAAACTTATCCTCAAGAGTGGAGGATATATATTATTGATAAACTAAATGGTTATTTTAAAAAGATAGCGGTTGATAAAGCGGCTGGTGGCGAAACCGACACGCTGCTCAATGAATTGTTAGATCCTGACACTACTTTTGAGCGCACGGCAATAATCCTTTCTTTTTATCAGGCGGCAGTGAATATAACCACTGTGGCTTTGCCAAAGGAAATTGGGATTAGCCCTGATGATAGGGCTTTCCTTGCCGACCCCAGCAATTCTGGAACATTAAGGTTTGATATTATCTATACCCATCTTATTCTTGGCACTTTAAATAAACAGTTATCCAATCCTGAATCAAGCTTATCCAATCTTTTGGGTAAGCTTGATTCGGTAAAACGCGATAAGATTATTTATATTCTTGTTGATGCTACTCAGTCTGTCAAGCCAGGTTCTTCCCGCAGGGCAATGATAGATCACATCTTTGCCATAAACGAATTACTGGAAAATGTCGGTTTCTCCGGCTTTATCGGGGCCGAAGAAAGAAAAAATCTTACTCTTGAGCAGGCAGAGGAATATTTGAAGATTGGCTTAGTGTTGGAGAAATCACTTCTTGGAAATATTCCCAAGGAAGATGGAGAAACGTCGTCGCTTAGGCAGGCCGGTTTTACAAATAAAGACCTGGCAATACTTAAAGATAAAAAGATGAAAATGGAGGATAAGAAGCAGCGGATAGATAATTTTGACGCCAAGCTTGAGAAATATCTGGGTGGTTTCACAACTGAAGACTTAGCGGTGCTTAAAGACAGTATCAAGAGCTTGGTTGAAAAGAAGTCATCAATTGAAAATTTTGATGGTAAGCTTGAAGGCTTTTTGGATAAGACTTATCCGCAAAAAGTTATCTTTAGTGTTATTGTTGCTGACATAATAAAAGGGGTATGGTCAGGATATGATGAATTTAATCTTTTCTATAAGGATGAAACCTATTTGGCCGATCGAAGCAGAAATAAAACCGGTAAAGTAGAGGATGAAATTATCACGGATTGGGTAGTTTTCCGCGATGAAAACGTTTATAAGACCACTGTTTTGGTTGAAAAGTCCAGCCGGATTTCTTATGAGTTGTATTATGATTATGTTGTGAAAAACGATGTTGAATTAAAAGATAAGATCCTTATGGGTTTGATAGCAGCCTCCTCCGCTCAGCCTAGTATTGATGGTTTTACTACAGAAGACCTGAAGGTGCTTGGAGATAAAAAGAAGACTTGGGATGAGAAAAAAGCAGAAATCACTGATTTTGATAAAAAACAAAATGCCGTTTGTCGTATGGAATGGCTTAAGAATTTACAGGTAGTTCTGCTTTATGATTATGATATGAGTAATCCCGATGCTTCTGCGGAAGATAAGGATTTGAAAAAATATTTGGTTGGAAAACAAAACTGGCCGGTTAACAAGCGGGATGCGCAGAAATCCATAATTGCCGCTTCGGCCAAGGATAAGTTTTATTCTATAAAAATGCAGTCCCAGGCAACTGCCTATCCTTATGTAAGAGGAGAAGTTATCTTTACTATGGACTGGTCGCATTTACTTTTTCCACATCAGTTTATGAACCTCCCGCATTTTGTCGCCGAGTTTAACAATCCGGAGATAGGAGGCGCTCTCTGTGATTTAATGATTACTGATAACGATATAACACCTCTTAATACGGTGGCAGCTATTTCCGAAAATACCTTCCAGTGCCGTCAGCTGCCGGTCAGAGCGGAGTTTGGTGCGGTGACTTTTTATGGCAAGGGGGCTTTACGAAAAAAGGTCCTCTTGCATTCTGTCGTGCATTATTCCCGCATTGAAGACCATGCTACCGGCCAGGAGATATTAAAACAAAAAAGCCCGACTGGAAATAAATATAGGATAATTTACCGTGATTCATTGATGTTGGGGCAGGCAAGAGAAAAGGTTAAAATACTACACCCGGCTTTTACCGCGAGGTTCCCCGGTTTAGTCTTGGATGATGCGTCTTCAGTGCGTTTTGAAGAGTTCTGCCAAGATAAAGATATTCATTGGGCAGAGAGGATGGATGTCTTGTTGCAGAATGATTTCTATCTGCATAAGCCCTTTATCCCTGTATTCAATCTGCTAATGTGGGTTTTTGCCTTCTTCTTTTCTTACAACTTTTTCTCTTATTTAGGGCTTCCATTGTTAGGCATACTTATAAGCATGCCTTTAGCGGAAGGGATTTGTTCTTCGGCTATCGGGCTTTTGATAAAAAATAAAGGGCTTAAGAAAGGCTACAGCGAATATACAAAGAATTTCTGGGGCCTAATATTTACTTTTGTTACTTATATTATGCTTTATGTTGCCAGGATAGATAATGCTTTAAAGGGCAAGGTCGGAGTCTTTACTCGCGGTGAGAAATACAGCACTTTCTATAAAGCCCCATTCTACACTACTTATGAGGTTTATCGCCCGGCGATTTATATGGGGGTTTTCTTTCTTTTGATTTTTATGGCCGCTCCGTTTTACCCTCTGGCGGTAATGATAAACTTTTTCTTCATTATGTTCGCCATCGCCGGTATCTGGGGTCCGTTCGTGCATAATCTCAAGCCGGTTAAGGGGTCATGGTTGCACCGGATCGTCCAGAGCCTCAAAATATCCGTCAGCGTGTTTTTTAACGGGATCGCCGCTATCTTGTATACTCCGGTCAGTTTATTTGCTTCGATAATAGAGTGGATAATTTTATGGAAGCTTGGTAATTATTGGTTTCATAAAAAGGAGGCTCTTAAAAAAGATCAGCATTTAACCTCGGGAGAGTCTAAAAAGGCGATAATTGAATCAATAGAAAACAGATTTATGGTTGAACAAAGGCAGGTGTTTATGCAAAGGTTGGTCGGTTCCGGTAAAAATAACGTTGCGTATCTTTTAACCAGGATACCGAAGGATTCAGCCGTGAGGCTTCTTGGCATGTTGTTGCATAAGGATGCTCCTTATATTCGCACCATCCCCGCGTTATATCGTGATCTCAAGAAAGACTTGGACGCGCGGTATGAACGTTTTTACTCCCTGGAGTACATGAAGAAGTTTTTTAGCTGGAAGGAAGCCGCTGTTAAGCCTTTTGAAGAAAGTATTGGAATAGCGGCCAAAGAAGTGCTTTTTGTTGCTTCCGATATCGATGGGACAGTTATTGATAAGGGTAACCTTAATGCTACTCCCAATCTTGAGCCGATTGTAGATTTGCTTCTGGAAGGGAAATATTTCGTAATTGTATCTTTCGGGGCCATTAAGGGCCAGTATAACCGTGTGTTTTTCTCTATCCGTGCCGAATTGGAGACTAGGGTGAAAAAAGGGGTAATAACCGAAGAACAGAAACACGGTGCTCTTGAGCATTTAATGCTTTATTGTTCTGGCGCAGGCGCAAAAGCAGTTTATGACCGTAATATGCAGTTAAAAGAAAAAGGAGTATTAAAGACCGGTTGGTTCCGCACTGAACGGGCATATACCGCTAGAAATCTGTTTGGCAAAACGACCATCAAAATATTAGAAGAGGTTTTTAATAAAAATATCACTCGTGCTTTCCGCGAGAATTTCTCCGATATTGTGCGTTATGATACCAGGATAAGTGCTTGGAGATTAGATACGCGTAATACTAGCATGGAAATACGCGGCCTCCCTGTTAAAGCTCCCGAAGCAAATAGTATTCCCGAACAGGAAGGTTATTATGATCCGAAAGACAAGAAGGAGAATCCTGTGTTTGTGGCCCAGTTAGCCCAATATTATCCTTCTGATTTACGTTTGCTTTGGATCCTTCTGGCAAGGGCGATGTATGAAGAGAAGAGCAAGATTGAATTGGGGGAAGTGGAGAAAGGCTTGGACGAAGGGGTAAAGAAGACGATACGGGATTCTTTAACGTTTGAAAATGAGCGCGTTGCCGATTTACTGATTGAATATGAAACGTTTGACAATAATGAGTTGCTTGCCAGGATTAATAAACTTTTGGGCGATAAAACGTTAACTAGTGATGAAGTAAAGAAATATGCTGTGTATGCTGATTTAATTAAGCCGGTAGAAATTCGCGAAGGTGGAGAAGTGGTTGATGGTAATACGGTTGAGGTAACGCGTATTACCGGAGGCGGGAAAAGAGCCGCGGTAAATGATGCTGCTAGCTATATTGCGGAAGAAATATATGTTAAAGAGCATGGTAAAGAAAATTGGAACAAGCTTTCTTCCGATAAGCGGCAGGCAGAAGTTGATTCTGTGCTTGAAAAAGGCTGTTATATGGGTGATGAGTGGTGGTTGAAGAAAGATCCCATTACTGTGCCGCTGGTTAGCTCTATTGATGTCAATCGCGTGTTCTTCGGGGATTCGCTGGGAATAAAGAATGAAGTTTGGTTTCAAGATTTCTTAGGCAGAATAAAGATTTCAGGCGGTATAGAGAGTGATGCCGGATCTGACGAAATCGACGATCGCATAGTCAAGAAGGATGGCAATAGTATCCTTTATTGGTATGGCGAAGGCAACGATGCTTCGGTGCTTTATGCGCATGGAGTTAAGATAGTTTCCGTAGCGGCGCGTCCAGAACGCATCTCTCCGATAGTTACCGGAAATCTTGAGCTTATCAATAATCTTAAGCAGTCTAGCACGTTGACTTTTAAAGAGATCGAAGAGCTGTTGAGCCTTCTCAGTAAAACTGAATCTGATGCATCCCGTATTGCCCAACTGAAAGTTAAAATCACCGATAGTGATATTTTGAAACAATTGGATGGAGCTATCCAAACGTCAGATAAGAACAATATGAATCTGGCCCAGCGTTATTTCTGGATACCTAACGGCGGGCAGGAAGGTGCCGCTAGATTTTTGACTAAATTAACGCAAGAAATTAAATCTTCCCCCAGTGAAGTAGGCGCGGTAGTTGTGGCAAGTTCTTCTAGCCAGGCTTCTTCTCAAGAGCTTGTCCTGCTTGAGCCGAAAGAGGCGCTTGTGGTAGAACCTAAGGGGGAGGAAGC
>JBAYMG010000028.1:0-15533 GCA_041663665.1 Candidatus Omnitrophota bacterium
AACAACGGTGATAAGGCCGATTGCCAATGCCGAAGAAACTCCTGATTCGGCTCGCCATGCAAAAGAAAATATGATGGTGATCAGCAGGAGAATATAATTCCTCAATTGTGGATCTTTCAAGAATCTGATCAAAAAAATCCCGGCAATAAGAATAAAAAAATTGGAGGAATAAAATATCCCAAAGACCGGGAGAAATAACATTAGTAACAAGGCAACGTGTCCCTCGACAAATTCCTTAAGGAAAAAGTAACCTGCCAGTACTATAAGAACTGGGGTTATCCATTGCCATAAAAAGCAGTCAATAGGCTGGTACCCATTAAAAATGGAATAGAATATTGCAAAATAAATATCCATAAACCCATGGGGATTAACAATATTTACGAATGGTATTTTCCCAAAATCAAAAAATTGTTGGACCGCGGTGCTTGTCAGACCAAATTCAAAAAGATTTCCGCCCCACTGAACAGATGAAAATGGGGCAGTAGCCCAATAATTTGCATAGAGTGAAACGGCGGCTAACAATGCTGGTAAAGAGAGGTTATCGAGTATGGATTGTGGATTAAAGAGTAGGTGATTTTGTTGTGCCTGTATCCGATAAAACACAAAACTGAGCAGGATGAGAAGGACAAGAACAATAAAGGAGAGTATCCGTGGATCAAATGAGAACCATTGCGAAAGAGTATATTGCACCTCATTGGTAAGTGGAATGGAAACCGGGTAAAGATAAAGTGGAATAAAGCTGATTGTTATGATGCTACGAAACTTGCCTTCCATAATTTGGGGGAATTTATTGAGACAAAATCCCGTTAGAGTGAACAGCAGAACTGAGTAAAGCAGAAAATATTCAACAATTGTAAAGAATGTGAAAACGAATGTTCCCCCTTCGAAAACTTGGATTACAAAAAGGAGTGGCACAGGAATAAGAAATATTGTAATTATGAACGGTAAATCCTCAAATAACTGGAAACCGTGCGGGTATTTTAACTCCGTATATTTTTTAGCCGCAATGAGGATAATGATACAAAATAAAAGGCAGATAATCAGATAAACATTAAATAGGAATACCGAATTTTTTGTAAGGATTCCAAAAATTAGGTTGACCGTGCCAAAAATGGATATTAACGCCAAAAAGAACCGTTCATTTTCATAATGAACTGTCGGTATGAATCGGTTCATCGTTTTTTCCAGAATCATCAGAAGAATCAATGCAAGAATTCCAGTAAGAATTAAAGCATAAAGATAAAGGTGAGTTCTTGATATTGTATCGGTTCCTTCCAGAACAGCGATCCCGATAATTCTATTCGGGAATGAGGTAAGCTGAAAAGATTCTTGCTTGATCAAAATCGAGAACAGAAATACATAAAAACCTGTGCAAATGAATGCAGTAATCGCAAATATATCCAAGGGAAGTTTAAATTTATCAGGTTGTTTGAGAGATTCATTTATTAAAGTCATTATGTACTCCTGATGTCCCGTCTTGAAGTCATTCCTTAAAACGATTCCTGATATCTGGGTCATCTCTTAAGAAATATTTCTTATTATAAAAATCTAATGGGGATATTTCATCATTTCCGCTATACTCATCTTCTATAGAAAGGCTGGATTGTAAAGAGCCAATGTCGATATTCCCACTGACCACAGATTCATAACAAAGTTGTACTAAATCTTTTGGGAATTCAATATCCAATGCAGATGGCCCAAATTCATCGATCATTTCAGTAATAAATTTTAAAATCCCTTCATGGATCTGACTGATTTGATGAAATTCATTTTGGGATATCCCATTCTCTTTAAAAATCGGGCAGGGTTTTCCTGAATTATCGTGACTAAATCGGATTACTTGTCCTGTAGGTGCAGTCAGTATCGCTTCCAGAAGTAAACTATATTTATAAATAGAAAGATCGGTGTCATATGGATTGATAAAATCCCCGAAATATGCTTTGCAAATCGAATCCGAATGAGATCTTTTTAATGCCTTGTCTATAGTAACAAAATAATATCCATTTATGGGAGAATTTAATAATTTCATCAATCCTGATTGCATTGATCCTGAGTATCCAAGATCAACAATACCTATTCGTTTTGCTTTCTCAAATCCCTGTGTATTACAATATTCTAACAATATTTTCTGTTCGATTTGTGCATCATCAACTAAAATATCCATTACTTGTTCAATATATTTAAATATGGAATCATAATCTTCAGGAAGTGTGATATGTTGCTCGAGTGTTTTTACTCCAAGTCGATGTTCAATTGGTTCGATGGAGGATACAGCAATTCTTTTAGTGAAGAACTCTCGAAGTGAACCATTAAACATACCATCTAATAGTCGAGATATATCTTTATTAGTTTTTAACAATGAAAAAACTACTGCTCTCCGTGAACACAGGAAATAACTATTTTTAGGAAGCGGATGTTTTTCCTTAATGTTTGAAAGATTTGGATGGGTTGCAATCTTTTCAAACGCTGCATTAAGGAGATATCCATCCCGGGATAAAAACCAGAGTTGTTGACATTTATCTTCAATCGATCTTTTTATCAACCAATTCATGAAGTTAAAAATTATCGGACCAAAAACAACATATCCAAACAGCTGGGGATCTGCAAAAACTTGTTTGGAGTTAAAAAGCTGTAATTCATTTGGACCCGAACACAGATGGTTTGCAATTTTCCCATAGACTAAATTTTCTCTCCAACCATTATTCGGTGCCATACGGTCCCACAGCTGTGAACCTAAATTACTCTGTCGGAATAATGCAGTGGGTCGCATAACATGAATTAAAGATTGATAACCTTTATCCCCGATTCGTTGATAATCCGATTGTTCGTTATCTCCGACATGTGTGAAGTTTCTTGGGGTTATTCCCTCCCGTTCAATAACAAAATCCCATAAATCACCACGATCTTTTCTTTTTCCAATTTCAGAGGATAAATAAATTTCATCAAAAAAATCAATGCCATTTAAAAATAAAATTTTTTCAATATGCGCTCTCTCTAAATATGTATCGGAAATGAGGATTATACGTTTTCCATGATTTTTTGCCTCTTTGGCAGCGGTTATGATATTATCCCGGCGGATCAGCAATTTTGTCTCGGTGTTTACCTCTAAATTTAGCAGTTTGTTCGAAGTTTCTGAATCGATTTTTGCTAATTCGGAAAAAACTGAATAAATTTCAGAAATTTTTACATCGCCAAGATAATTTTTCTGTTCCCGTGCAATTGATTCTGCTTCGGATCGGAGCGCTTGATATTTTTTAATACCGTATTCTTTGTAAATAATTTCTTCAAGATAACTAAAAACCATGTTTGGTGTAGCAAAAGGTCTGATTAATAAGGTATCAAAAATATCAAACGAGATAATTGTTGAATATTGTAATATATGCATAAATCTATTTTCAAAAGGATTATCATAATATTGATTGAGATTTCTGCTGCTTCGGTAGCTAAACATATGTGTGGTTGGATCTTGTATTACTAAATAGCGAAAACCACCGCTCTGTGCCGATAGAACAAAACAACGTTCAATGACATGTTGAAGTGCTCCATCGTTTTGATTGCATTCTTCAGGAAAATCATTAATTGTTAATTTTAAATTTAATAGCGGCTCTAACGCTTCTTTTCGAACCCAAAACATTGAACCTACAGGAAAATCAAGATACTCGTCAGGATCAAATCGTATATTTAATTTATTTAAAATTGTTGGAGCAATCCCTTTATTTGATAACCACGTTAAGGCAATATATGAAATGTGAGGAAAAATTTCAGGGTATATTATGCCTACGGAGGTATCTTTTTTAAACATCGTCAATATTGAATTTACTGTATCGGCTGAACCAAGTAGCCTCTCAAATAAGTATTGTCTCCACTCGGTTTTTTCCTCTCCGGAATACAATGATTTTTTGGTATGGATGTGACAGATATAATCAAAATTCTTTAATGATGATCCGAATTCAACGAGAAATGGGGCGATGTCGCGACCCCGGTTTTGAACTACACGTATTTCAACATGTTCCACACGCGGCATTGTTTTTAGTTTCTCTAAAATAATTTTTTTATTTTCATCACTCGTTACTGAAATAAATAAAGTATACGGTATCGGAATGTTGTTGAGATACGTGCAAATCTCATCAAACAAATTGATATAATAAACATGAACTTGCACAGCAATTTTTATATTACCTACTGGTAAAAATTCAGATGGATTAATTGAAACTATTTCGTCCGATGGAGCTTTAAAATATTGAGGGGGGTTTATTTTTTGTTTTATCTTATGATTGCGATTATGATACCTTGACATAGCTATTAATAACGATTTGGGGCCCTTATTCACAAAGATTCTACCACCATTTAACCCAAGATCGTAATATTTTCGTCTTCCTGTATTCTGGGGAAGTAACCTCTCGACAATTTTGTTATGAAATTTCGTAGTAAGTTGCCAGACAATACTGTTCTCAATGGATGAAATTTTCTGTTCAAGAATGTGAATACGGGTAGTTTGTTCTTGTAACTGTTGATCTTTTACGATTACGGTTTGTGCCATTTCCTGAAGTTGCGTGTTCTTTTTAGCCAGTTTTTCGTCAAGGCATTCTACCTGCATTGAAATTTTTTCAAACTGTTGCTCTATAAAATGGACCTTGGCAGTCATTTCCACGAGTTGCTCATCCTTTGCTGTTGCTGCCAGTTCCAAAGATTGTACCTGGGCATTCACGTCAGCAATCTGTTGATCCTTTGTTGCTGCTGCCTGTTGAAGTATACTAAGGTTTTTAGTTATTTCAGCGAATTGATGATTTTTTGCAGATATTGTTTGTTCAAGAGACTGAATTGATTGATTGCACTGATGGATTTTATTTTGATGAAGTGAACTCTTTGTATCTGAAATATCTGTTAGAAAACTTTTTTGGAGAATATTATCATCTATTTTTTTATTTGAGGCGATTGCAATAAAATACTGTGACACTTTCGCGTCATCATTTTTAAAAGAAAAATGATCTAATTCCCGTGCTATGATGAATTCACTATAGGTATTTTTGTGGGAGTTTTTACTTACTGGGAAGATTGATGATCCAGAATAATCCTGTTGTCCGAAAAAAATGACATGTTGAAATTTTTCATTCAATAAATCATAAAAATCCTGGTAATAGATTTCCTTCACATGAAATGGATTGTGATAATTTGGGATATCGGAATATGCCTGTTTGTTGGGTGTTGATATGATTAATATTCCATCATCTGTAATCAAACGTTTTATCTCTTGTAATAGGATTTCATGTTGTTCGATATGCTCTATTGCCTCAAAACACACAACCACATCAAATAACTTCTCCCCGGGAATAGGTACATCAGTAATTGAACCCTGTAAAAATGTTAGATTATTTTTTTTATAGACTCCTGACGCGTGTTTTACCGCTTCCAGATCTATATCAATACCCGTTACAGATTCAGCACTTTTTGATAAGAGAAATGAACCATATCCTTCACCGGAAGCAAGGTCAAGTACTTTTTTCCCCTTCACATATTGTGAAACAAATGCATACCGATGGAGATGTTCATAATGTATCTCCGCACCAGATATCGAAGGATCAATATCGGGTATATACCGTTCTCCGGTCCATTCAAGCATAGTAGCACTCTTTTAGGAATTTAAATTCCAACGTCACAGATCTGAAGTTTTAATATTGTCTTCCTTACCTATTTCAATTTCCGCTTCAAGATCAAGAAGACCCGTACATTTATCGTGAATCACTTTTATCCAGATATCGTCTTCAAGACTATCTAATATCTCAACATCAGTTGGTGAAAAAGCATTCTCCTCCGAATGAACAATTGCAATTGCGGGTGTAATTGAATAAATTCCTGCACCCAATTTTACTGGAAATTTTATCGTGAGCGATGAGATATCCCCTTTCTTTTTAGGTGGGAAATCTTTTTTCTCCCACCGAGTGTTGGTCAAATAAATATCCTGATATTTGCTGCGAATTGTACATCCTGCCGTACTTTGACAATTAACATCGGAATTAAATTTAATAAAAAATCTAATACTTGCAATTTCCCCAAAATGAAAAATTGATCTTGGATTATTTTTTTCGTCTAATAATTCCACAAAAAAAATCTCTGCTTTCTTATTTCCAATTTGGTTTTTTATTTGTTTTTCAAGTGTTTGTATGTCTAAATTTTCAGCAACATTGTTGGATGCAGTATTTACCTCCACTTTACAGGATTTAACAATCTTCCCCCATCCCCATGCACTCCAGCAGTAACTCAAATCCTCTCCCAGTCTCGAAGTACTGAATATCAACCCTACGGTTTTCCCGGAATATTTTTCTAATGGAACCAGGAAATTGTGCCACCCCTTATCCCCAATATTCCGTTTGGGTTGCAGTACCCGGGAAAAAATATTTTCAGTCATCCCATCATATGCCACTTCGATATCGAATTTTACGCCTTGTGCGATCTTGTCCCAAGCCTCAGGCAGAATCCCGATTGCAAACGCAAGCGATGATCCCGACTCGACGGGAATTGTATACGTGATCTTTGACTGTGGATGTGCAAAAATAATATGACGTGGAATTGACTGGATCTCGATCGTTTGTGACTGGACCGGAATCCCTTCTGCACACTCAATTTTAGCCTTATAAAGATTCCGGACAAAATCATACGCAGTCTCATACACCTCGCCGGGAACTTCTCCATGCTCAATCAGGTTTCCTTCACTGTATGTTCGTTCCCGTTCGGCGATTAAAGCGTAGTACTTGTTCACCACCGTATTGGGGTCTCCCCGCTCGATGATCCGCCCGCCATCCAGCAGCAGAGCTTGTGTGCAGAGGTTCCGGACCGCTTCCGTATCGTGACCAACATAAAGAATGGTCTTTCCTGCTTCCTGCATCTCGCGGATCTTACGGAAACACCGGTGCTGGAAGATCGCATCACCAACTGCCAAGGCTTCATCAACAATGAGGATATCAGCGTTCACATTCACCGCAACGGAAAATGCGAGCCGGACAGTCATACCCGTAGAATAGGTGCGAAGGGGCTGGTCAATAAAATCACCTAGTTCGGAGAAACGGACGATCTCATCGAACCGGTCATCAATCTCCTGCTTGGAAAGCCCCATTATCGAACCATACATATACACATTGTCCCGTCCGGAAAATTCCGGGTGGAACCCGGACCCCAGTTCGAGAATTGCCGAGACCTTTCCGTTAATCTGAAAGGATCCCGCACTAGGCTCAAGAACCCCAGCAAGAATGCTCAGGAGCGTACTCTTCCCAGATCCGTTCTGCCCAAGAATCCCGAGCGTCGTACCCGTGGGAATTTCAAACGTAATTTCTTGGAGCGCCCAGAAATCTGTATGACGGGTGAGCCTGCCGGCGCTAAGGTATTCTAAGAACCGCCCCCCAGGTGACGGAAACATTTTGAACTTTTTCCCAAGTTGCTGAACCGATATCGCATTCACAGGAGCTCACCGAACCCACGTTTTGTTTTCTTAAAGAACCAGATACTTGCGATAAAGAGTAAGACAGAGAATACCATGAAGGGTATCAGGATATTCATGTCAGGGATCTTCCCATAGAACAATGCATCCCGATAGATCTCCAGCATATAATACGCCGGGTTCAGGGTGACAATCCACTTGAATCCTTCAGGAATAAGATTCACTGTATAGGCGATAGGTGTCGCCCAGAACCAGATCATAAAAATGGCGGTCAATATCTGGGGGATGTCCCTAAAGTAGACTGCACCGCTTGAAAGGAAAAAGGCCAGCGACAACGTGAAGATCAGCTGGAGTATAATTGCGAGCGGGAGAAGGAGAATAAAAATTGTGGGCAGACCTTTTAGGATCAACAGCAGCACAAAAAAGATCGCAAGCCCGATAAACAGGTTGACAAATTCCGAGAGTGTCGTATAAATGGGAAAAATTTCACTCGGGAATGGCACTTTCTTGATATAATTTTTATTATCAATGATTGAACGCGATGCTTTCATCACCGAATCCTGAAATGTCAGCCACGGCAGGAACCCGGCTGCAAAATATAATGCAAAATCCCAGATGTCCGTTGATCCGGGGAGACGTACTTTCAAAAAAACCCCAAAAACCATGATATAGACAACTAACGTGATGATGGGATTGAGAACCGACCAGTAGAGTCCTAGAAGTGATCCGACATATTTTGAGGAGATATCTCTTTTAATAAAATTCCAGATAAGTCCCCGGTATTCGAAGAGTGAGGTCATTCTGATATTCCCGTTTGTGAATAGTATCTGTATCCGCTTTTCATAAAACGATCCCCTTTTCGCCCTTTTATGAGAGATCGTATCTTGTGAAAAAATGCAGTTATTTGGTTTTAGGAATGGCACTCCACGTAAGGATCCAACGTTCAATAGCATCAACCGTTGTTCGTCTTTTAATAGTCTGACGTTTCCGGAATATCATACGAAGTCCCTTTAACATATCGATCTTTGCCTTGATGATTGCACGCCCCTTCCCATGAAGAAGGATGTAATACGGAAGATCTGCACAGTTTCTGCCAATGATCCACGGACTCGATAACAACAGAGTCTGTGAGGGAAAATTTTTCACAACATACCAGACAAGATTCCGGTTCCCATAATAAATCGAAATATCCGATTTGAATCCAGCCGTCCCCCCATGAATATGCACCACCATTGCCGTCGGCACATACATGCACTTCCATCCGGTCAGCCGGGCGCGGAACGCAAGATCGACATCTTCCATAAAGAGGAAAAAATCCTCATCAAAGAGCCCGATCTCATCCAGCATCGTGAGGCGATATAGTGCCGCACCGGCACAGGGACCAAAAACTTCCTCCGCGGAATCGTACTGCCCATGATCCGGCTCACCCCCTCCCCGGTCCCACGCAGCACCGCTGCGGGAGATGCAGATCGCTGTGGAATTGATCCGGCCATCGGGAAAAATCATCTTTGAGGCGCACATCCCAACGGAAGGATCCGACATCATGGGTTGTACAAGTTCTTCGATAAATTCGGGAGAAACTATTGTGTCGTTGTTCAATGTGAGGATATATTCCCCGTGTGCCTCCCGGATGCCTGCGTTGGAACCCCCGGCAAAACCCAGATTTTCCTTCTGGATGAAAATTTTCACATGCGGAAAATGCTCCTGGACGAATGCAACACTGCCATCATGAGATGCATTGTCAACCAGTATTACTTCAAACGGGGAATAGGTCTGTTTCAGGAGCGAGCTGAGGCAATCCTGCAAAAAATGTCTGCCATTAAAATTAACGATGATTACGCTGACCAGGTTTGTGCGATGATCATCAGGCATAGTATTCCTTTTGTACGGTGAGAGTATGCTGGGGTAACCCTTTACCCTTGTGTTTTAGTAAAAAAATGTGACCTGTTCTCTCATGAATTTTCTTTTGATAGTATTGTTACATGAGATTTATTTCCCGGATGATGGATGGTGGGAACATGGGTAATAATTCCCCGGCAAGCCCGGTAATTTATCTGAGATTTATTTTGATCGCACGGATGGTTGAACCCTCAGTAGAATAGTGAGCGGCTCACTCCTCTCCGTGTTTTTGGAGGCTGTTTTTTTGCACAAGGACACTCGCCCGGAGAAGGCTATCAAATGTCCCGGCGTCCGACCAGTACCCATCCAGGATCCCATACTTCATCATACCCTTCTTCAGGTACGCATTATTCACATCCGTGATCTCGAGTTCCCCTCGGCCGGAAGGCTTCAGCGTCCGGATGATGGTAAAGACATCGGCATCATAGAGGTACAGGCCGGTGACGGCATAGTTTGACTTCGGCTGTTTGGGTTTCTCTTCAATCGAGAGGACCCGGTCTCCTTCAAGTTCGGCAACACCAAAGCGTTCGGCATCCGGAACCGTTTTTAAGAAAATCTTCGCTCCTTCTTTGAACGACGCAACATCGTTCTTCACGTCATCCTGGAAGATATTATCCCCAAGAATTACCGCAACCGCATCCTCGTCCGCCCATTTCTCGGCAAGCCCGAGTGCCTGGGCAATACCCCCGGCTTTCTCCTGGATCTCATAGGTCAGACGCACACCAAAGTCCGCACCGGATCCGAGCAATTCCAGGAAATGTCCTGCATGTCCCCGGCCGGATACGATCATGATATCCGTGATTCCCGCATTCACCAGTGTCTGCAGGGGATAGTAGATCATCGGTTTGTCATAGACCGGCAGAAGGTGTTTGTTCGTAACTTTGGTCAAAGGAAATAACCGTGAGCCGGTCCCGCCGGCAAGGATAATGCCTCTCATATCAAATCGCCTCTTTTGAGTGTACGTATTCTTTTACTGCTTCACTCCAGTGACGGAGGGGTGTTGTCTTCGAATTCACCAGCACGGAAAATGCCGGCCTCTTTGCTTTCCGGGGAAACTCTGCGGTGGAACAGGGAACCGCATTCGGGATAAACGTACTTGCAAACTCGTACCAGCTGCATACGCCATCGTTGGTAATATGGTAAATCCCGGGCTCCCGGGAAATAATCTCCGGTGTCTTCCGGGCAAGATCGACCGTATATGTTGGCTTTCCAACCTGATCGTTTACCACTTTCACCTGCGGCATCTGTTTGGAAAGCGAAAGAATCGTGTCAACAAAATTCTTCCCATGAGGTCCGAAAAGCCAGGCTGTTCGGATGATACGGTAATTCTTCGTATTTTTTTGTATTGAGCGCTCACCCAGCAGCTTTGATCTGCCATACGCGCTGAGGGGGCCGGGCACATCGTCTTCCCGGTAATCCATCCGGCTGCCATCGAAAATATAATCGGTACTGTAGTGGACAAGGATTGCCCCGGTTTCGGAACACGCGGCGGCAAGGTATCCCGGTGCAAGGCCGTTTACTGCGTCAGCATGCTCCTGGTTATCCTCGCATCCGTCAACATCTGTGTATGCCGCGGCATTGATAACGGCATATGGCCGCTCCTGGAGAATTTCTTTCCTGACGGCAGACGCATCCGTTATTTCCACATCCCGGTGCCCGAGGAAAGACGCATCGGGAAAAACATCCCTGAGTGCATGGCCGAGCATCCCGTTTGCGCCAAAAATCAGAAGGTGACGGGGATTTACTTCTTTAATGGCTGCCACCACCACTCGTTCTGACGGTACCAGGTGACCGTCTCAAGAAGAGCCTCATCAAAGGAATACCGGGGCTTCCACCCCATCTTCCGGAGTTTTGAACAGTCAAGGGAATAGCGGAAGTCATGCCCGGGACGATCGGTCACATACTCCATCATGGACTCATCTTTCCCAAGAAGCTCGAGGATCTTACGGGTAATTTCAAGATTTGTCTTCTCGTGACCGCCTCCGATATTGTAAACCTCGCCCGGAACGCCGTGGCCCAACAAAAATTCAACGGCACGGCAGTGATCGTTCACATGGATCCAGTCCCGGATATTTTTTCCGGTCCCATACACCGGGACTTTCTTCCCTTTAACGAGGTTCGTGATGAAAAGCGGGATGAGTTTCTCCGGAAACTGGTAGGGTCCGAAATTATTCGTACACCGGGTGACTATGACCGGAAGATGGAATGTCGTATAATACGAGAGTGCAAGTAGATCCGATCCGGCTTTGCTTGCCGAATAGGGGCTGGAGGGTGAAAGGATATCCGTCTCTTTGAATGATCCCTTCATGATGCTCCCGTAGGTTTCATCCGTAGAGATATGGATGAATTTTGGCACGGAATGTTTTCGGGCAGCTTCGAGAAGGGTGTGTGTCCCGAGGACATTTGTCTTCACGAATGCTGAAGGATCGGTGATGGAACGATCGACATGGCTTTCTGCGGCAAAATGGACGATCGCATCGACCGGGAATTTTTTGAGGGTTGCATCAACCAGCGCCTGGTCGCAGATATCCCCCCTGATGAATGTATACCCCGGTTGTTTGTCGATTCCCTTCAGGTTATCCAGGTTACCGGCATAGGTGAGAACATCAAAATTGACAATTTCCAGATCCGGGTGAGCACCGAGCATATGCCGGATAAAATTAGTGCCGATAAATCCTGCGCCGCCGGTGACAAGAAGTTTCATGGGAGTTCTCCGCACCTCATGATTTATCCGTGCTTCAAACCCGGAATAAGTCCCCAGTCATAGGGAATTTCCGGTGAATCCGGGGGGAGTCGGTACTCGTCAGGCTCTTTGTAGTTATACGGCATCGTGGGAATGCTCATAAAAAAGGCAGTCTCGGTTCCGATCGCCTTGAAGCCATGATAGACCCCGGGGGGCACACTGATGAGGACCGGGTTTTTCTCACCAACAAAAATTTCCATCAGTTCCCGGTATGTCGGGGAATCTTTTCGGGCATCATATAATGCGACTTTCATCATGCCATGGACACAGGTAAAATTATCGGTCTGTATCTTGTGGTAATGCCATCCCTTCACAACATTGGGATAGGCAGTGGTGATATACACCTGGCCGAATTTTTCAAAAAGGGGATCGTCGCACCGCAGGATCTCCATGAGCCAGCCCCGCTCATCCGGAATAACCCTCAGGTTTTTTAAGACGACCCCGTCAATGGATTTTCCCATAGTGTATTGTTTGACGTGAGCATATAAAAATACTAATTACTGGAGAATCTGTTCCGATCCTTCTAAAACCAGTCAGGCAATTCGTGAGATCTCATGTACCTTTTTACGCAGTTTTTCTGCAAACACGGATATATCAAATTGCTGTGCCCGGCAGATACATGCATCACGATACAATCCAGGGTTTTTGGAAATCGCCCGCACGGCTTTAATGATACTCTCCTCCTCCGGAGGTACCAATATGCCGGTTTCTGAAGTAATTGTCTCACAAAATCCCCCTTCTTTCACCGCGACTATCGGTTTTCCACTTGCCATCGCTTCAAGAGGTGTAAGCCCGAAATCTTCACTAAATGCAGTACAGATCAATCCTTTACATCGTGCATAATGATTACGAAGTTCTTCTTCGGATACTTCCCCGGCAATAATTACATTTGGGGGTAAATCATTGTATAAATCTCGTGCATAATCCTGTGCATGATCTCCCTCTGCATATCCCCCGATAATAATTAGTCTCTCTTTAGCCATCTTTCTGAAACAGTTGATCTGGAGATCGATACGTTTTTCCGGGTAGAGCCGGTTCACGGAAAGCCAGAAATTTCCCGTTTCTATTGTAAAGAACCGCCTGGTATCAACCGGGGGGTAAAGAACAATCGAATCCCGGTGGTAATAATGCAGAATTCTCGATTGAACCTGATAGGAGTTCGCAAGAATCTGATCTATTGCGCGAACAGATTGCTGATCCCATTTCCGGTGAAGAAATGACCACAGTCTGAATAATAACCGGGAACCGGGATTTAATCTCTGCGCGAATGTTTCATGTAAGTCATAAAACATTCTGGCAGGTGTATGGCAGTACCAGATATTGGGATGGTGTCGGTGTGCTGCGTAATGTGCCCAGTTTCCACTGAAAATAAAAACATCGTAATTTTGAGAAAAATTACAGAAATAAAATTTGAATGTGGCAGAAATTTGTTTGAGGGGTGATAATTTGAGGGTTTTTCCGAGACTGATTACCCGTACAGTTGGATCAATCTTATGAATTGCATCCGTATCTGTAGTGATAATGTCCGCATCGAGGATCTTCGCCATCTCGATAACTACTTTCTCGCCCCCGCCAATGGCTCCGAAATAATCATGGAAGATGGCAATTCTCACGGTTCATTCCCGGGACCTTAGTCCCCTTTCCACCATTTCGTCGGGAACTTCTTTGCAATGATCGCGTCGCCTTCGCCGGGCACTTCAAGGCCCGCGGCCCGGAGGTCGGCATCGACCATGATCTTCACCAGGTCGCCGAACTTTATCCGGGGTTTCCAGCCAAGGGTCTTATCCGCTTTACTGGCATCGCCACTGAGCACGTCAACTTCCGTGGGCCGGAAATATTTCTGATCGATCTTCACATGCACATCCATATCCAGGCCGGCATACGCAAACGAGGCCTCCAGGAACTCCCTGACCGAATGCGTCTCCCCGGTCCCGATGACAAAATCATCCGGCACTTTTGCCTGGAGCATCCGCCACATTGCCTCCACGTACTCCGGTGAGAAACCCCAGTCCCGCTTTGCTTCCAGGTTCCCCAGGTACAGGTGCTCTGCTTTCTTTGCAAGGATTGCTGCGATCCCCCGGGTGATCTTCCGGGTTACAAATGTCTCGCCGCGACGGGGTGATTCGTGGTTGAAGAGAATACCATTCGTGGCGAACATATTGTAGCCCTCGCGGTAATTCCTGACCATCCAGTACGAATAGACTTTTGCACAGGCATACGGGCTTCGCGGGACAAATGCGGTCTGTTCGTCCTGGGGGGGTTTGGCCCCGCCGAACATCTCGCTTGAGGATGCCTGGTAGAACTTGATGGGCAATCCGCTCCTCCGGATCGATTCGAGGATACGCGTGGTGCCAAGTCCTGTAACATTTCCGGTATACTCGGGGATATCGAAGCTCACCCGCACGTGGCTCTGCGCCCCGAGGTGGTAAACCTCGTCAGGCCTGGTATTGTAGATGATATTAGCGATCTGTTCGGAATCCGAGAGATCCCCGAAATGCAGGAAGAACTGTGCTCCGGATTCGTGCGGGTCGACATAGATGTGGTCAATCCTTGAAGTATTGAACGTCGATGCCCTGCGGATAAGGCCATGGACCTCGTAGCCTTTTGAAAGCAGTAACTCCGCGAGATACGATCCATCCTGCCCTGTAATGCCGGTGATGAGTGCTTTTTTCTGGCGTGTCATATAATCATTCCGTATTTTACGCTCAACATATTCAAAATGCCAAAGATCACGAGTATTGTACCCGTCATTCAATTATTTTTTCCGTGTGACAATTCCTGCCGCATGTGAAGATCCCAGTAATGATACATGGACTCCAGGCTCTTCTCAAACGGGATCACCGGCTTCCAGCCCAGATCACGTTGGATCTTCTCGTTGCTGCCGATAATCCGGGGGTTATCGATCGGCCGGATCTGTGCCATCTCCTCGTGCACCTGCACATCGATTCCCTTCAGGGTTGAAAGCAGGGTTACAATCTCCGTTCTGCCGGTGCCGCTGCACACGTTGTAGACTTCGCCGCGTTTTCCTTTCGAGAGGAGAAGATCATATGCAGCCACGACATCGTGGACGTCCACAAAATCACGCACAATCGATCCATTGCCGATATGGATTACCGGATCCTGGAACCCGTTGGCAATTTTCACAAATTGTTTCACGATCGCGCTTACCACGAAACGATCTGTCTGGCCGGGGCCGCAGTGGTTGAAGGATCGCGTGCAGCAGATGTCAAGGCCGTACCCATCCGCATAGATCTTTGCTAATTGCTCCTGGGCAACCCGGGCAACGGCATACTGGGGGGTCTCCTCGGAAAGGGGCAGGTTCTCTTCTGATACTACGCCATACTGCTCCGAGGATCCGATCGAGAGCACCCGGGCACCGTTGTCGTTGAGCCGGACCGTGTCGAGGATATTTAAGAAAATATTGGTATTGTTCATGAACGAAAAGACCGGCGTTTTCCA
>JBAYMG010000029.1:0-15386 GCA_041663665.1 Candidatus Omnitrophota bacterium
GTTGAAGATATGTATAAAAAAATGACTGGTTATGTCGGGATGGAAGTTTTCTTTGGGATTCGTTCTGAGGATATCTATGATAAACTTTTTGTTTCTGAAGCCCCGCCGGAAAATGTCGTTCGGGTAAACTGTGAAGTATTTGAACCAATGGGTTCAGAGGTCTATCTTTATTTGAATACGGGTAAGCATACCTTTATTGCCCGGGTCAGTGCCCATAACCGTCCCCGTGTGAATCAGGACATGGATGTAGTTTTTGATATGAGCAAGGTTCATTTTTTTGATAAAAGCACTGAAGAGACCATAATCTAAGTTTTAAGAACCTCTAGACAAAAAAGCTTTATGCAGCAAACTACCTTCCGGAAGAAGCTTTGGCTGATTTTATTACTGCTATTAGCCGGCTTCTTAATAATCAATTCTCTTTTTTTCCATCAAAAAATAAATTTATTCGCTTTTTTTAGTTTTTTTCTGCTTAATCTCGTTATTTTTTTCTACATTTTAAAGCTTTTTAAAGATAATCTTTCTTTGATTCAATCACAAATTGAGCGCAATGAAGAGCAGATAAATATTATTAACGTCGAAATTAACAATTGCCGCGAGTATGGCCAAGGGGTTGCTTTTAAGATCACACGTTACAGTAACCTTAAGAAATTAATTGAGAATCTTAACCGTTCTCTAAAGTTGGAAACGGTTATTAATGTGCTTAGCTCAACTGTTTATTCCCTGATTTCAAACAGCTGTGGAACTGCACTTTTTTATCTCGTCGATCATCAATATCAAAAGCTTAATTTGGTTCATTCAATAAAAGAAGACAGCGACTTAGTTATTCTGTCTAAAGAAGGGGATATTTTTGATCATTGGATTTTAAGGCATTCTAACCAATTGATCATTGAGGATCTTAAAAATGATTTTCGTTTTGATTCAGATTCAATAAGATCTAAGGAGATGCGCCCGGTTTTGTCTTTGATTAGTTCGCCGCTGGTTAGCCATAATTCGTTGCTGGGATTATTACGTCTTGAGAGTAAAAAAAGCGGATCATTCAATCAGGATGACTTACGGTTTCTCTCCCTGGTTGCTGAGCTTGGGGCTGTGGCAGTTGAAAATAGCCTGCTTTTTCAAAAAACCCAAGATTTGGCTATTCATGATGATCTGACCGGGATTTTTACTAAACATTATTTTACCGCCAGGTTAAAAGATGAGGCTAAGCGTTGTTTGCGGCTCGATCAACAGTTATCGTTAATGATGATCGATATTGATTTTTTTAAGCAATATAATGATAAATTCGGGCATACTGCCGGGGACATCGTATTAAAAAAAGTCAGTTCACTGTTAAAAGATTCGTTGAGCGATTATAATTCCTTGTTATGCCGTTTTGGTGGAGAAGAATTTTTAGTTATGCTCTCTGGGGTAGATAAACAAAAATCATTAGAGATAGCTGAGAATTTACGTAAACACATACTGATGGAGAATATTATTCTACGCCGGCAAGAGACGCATGTGACGGTATCCATTGGAGTAGCTAATATGCCCAATGATACTAAAGATGAGGATGAGCTGGTTCAGAAAGCGGATAAAGCTATGTATCAGGCTAAAAGTGAAGGAAGAAACAGGGTATGTTTAATTTAATTGTCCTTTTAATTATTACTTTAATCTGGGTTTTGTTTTTACATGATGTTTTTGTTTGTCATTTAAAAAAAATTGAAGTTAAAAACAGCCATTTGTCCGATGATTTTAAAAATTTGGCTGAATTGAAAAAGAAATTAGATCTAGAAAACACGCAGCTTAATAAAACTTTTGAAGATACCCTAGTTCTTTATGAACTGACTAAAGATATCTGCAAGAGCCTGGATGAAGAAAAAGTTTTTTCGATTTTTAATAAGAATTTAAGGAAATATATCGGCATCGGAGATTGCCGTTATATTAAGGATAAAGCGGATTTAATTAAGTATAAAGATCACCTGATTTTATCTTTAAGTATCGAAGAGAACCAGGTCGTTGGTTATCTAGCGGTGGATAGGATTTTAGAAACCGATAAGGATAAATTTGGAATTCTTACTCAGCAGTTTTTGATCGGGTTAAGAAGGGCGTTACTTTACCAAAAGGTTCAGGGCCTAACTATCACCGATGAACTTACCCAGGTTTACTGCCGCAGGTATTTTTTGGAACGCTTTAGTGAAGAGTTGAAGCGTTCCAAAAAAAATAAACTGTCTTTAAGTTTTCTTATGATTGATATCGATAATTTTAAGCAATTTAATGATCGTTACGGACATTTAGTCGGAGATGGGATATTGCGCCAGGTTTCTAAGATTATCAGCGATATTGTCAGACAGATTGATTTTATCGGCCGTTATGGAGGAGAAGAGCTCTCGATTGTTTTGGCCGAAACCGATAAAGAACAGGCTAATTTTGCCGCTGAACGTATTCGTCAAGCCATTGAGCAGGCGGTAATTAAGGTTTATGATGAAGAGTTAAAAGTTACTGTGAGTATTGGTGTTTCTAATTTTTCAGCTAATATGCAGCATGTATCAGAATTAATTGAAAATGCAGATCAAGCATTGTATTTAGCAAAAGAAACCGGAAAGAACCGGGTTTGTTTTAAGCCTGCCTAAGCTTTAAATTATCCCTTGAAGAAGGATGTTTTTTAATATAGAATACCACAATGATTAAAAGGTTTGTTATCGGAATAGATCTAGGTGGAACCAATTTAAAATGTGCTTTGCTTGATAGTAGCTTAAGGATAAAAGTTAAGACATTTTTTAACACCAAAAGCTTTAACAACAAGGAAAAGTTAATTCAAGGTATCGCTGATTCCATCAATAGTTTTATTTTGGATCGAGGAATAAATAAATCGGCTATTTTAGGAATAGGTATGGGTTTACCCGGCCCAGTAGATACTTTTAAAGGTATTGTGCATTTCCTACCAAATATCCCAGGCTGGAAAGAAGTCAACGTTAAGACTAATCTTGAACGTAAAACAAAATTACCTGTTTTTGTTGATAATGATGCTAAGCTTATGTGTTTAGCTGAAAGTAAATCTGGTCAGGCAGCAGGATATCGTAATGTTTTATGTTTAACTTTGGGGACCGGGGTAGGCGGTGGGTTAATTATTAATAATTCCCTTTATCGCGGCAATGATAATGCTGCCGGAGAATTCGGTCATTTACCGATTAATGAAAAGGGGCCTAAGTGCGGTTGTGGTTCTCAGGCTTGCCTGGAAACCTATATCGGAAATAACGCAATTATCAAAGAAGCACTCAAAGTTTTTGGGCCGGGGATTTCTCTTGAGAAAATCAGCCAACTGGCTAAACAAAATAATGCTAAAGCTATAAAGTTTTGGAATGAGATTGGGAAAAAACTGGGTTTAGCTTTAAGCGGAGTCATAAATTTGCTTAATCTTGATGCGGTTGTAATCGGTGGAGGCGTATCTTGCGCCGGAGAATCTTTGTTTCACAGTGTCAAGGAAACTATTCTTAAACGCGCGATGAGCGTGCAAGCAAAGAGAGTAAAGATATTTAAAGCTAAATTAGGAATTGATGCCGGAATAATCGGGGCCGGGTATTTGGTTAAAGAAAGGCTGAAATAGATGAAAATCTTTATTGATACAGCAAGTGTAAAAGAAATTAAAGAAGCTTCAACGCTGGGTTTAATTGATGGAGTTACCACTAATCCTACTTTAATGGCGCGCGAGGCACGTGATCCTGAAGAGGTATTAAAAGAAATCTGTAATCTGGTTAGCGGACCGGTCAGTGCCGAGGTTATTAGCCTAGAAGCTAGCGGGATGATTGAAGAAGCACGTAAGTTAGTAAAAATTGCCCAGAATATAGTAGTTAAAATTCCGTTGACCAAAGAGGGCTTAAAAGCGGTAAAGATTTTATCAGCTGAAGGTATTCAAACTAATGTCACGCTTTGTTTTTCCGCTGTTCAGGCACTCTTAGTAGCTAAAGCCGGAGCAACCTATGTTTCGCCTTTTATCGGAAGGCTGGACGATCTGGCTTGTGATGGAATGGATTTAATTAGCAATATAAAAAAGATTTATTCAAATTATAATTTTAAAACGCAAATAATTGTCGCTTCAGTCCGCAATCCTATGCATGTAGTTAATGCTGCGTTAATTGGGGCGGATATTTCCACAATTCCCTTCAACGTAATTGAGCAGTTAATCAGGCATCCGTTAACCGATATTGGTATAGCTAAATTTTTAGAAGATTTTAAAAAGATCCCTTCAAGAAAATAATGTCTAATAAATTTTTAAAATTTAAATCTTTTAATTTTAAAGTGTTTATCTTTATGTTTGGTTTTCTTTTAAGCGCAAACGTAATCTTTGCTGATGAGAATAAAGAATCACCGATGATTATTAATGGCGATAACGTGGAGTATTCAACTGATAACAAAGAGGTTATTGCAACTGGAAATATCGAAGTAATCTATAAAGGGTCGAAATTAACTTGCAATAAACTAAAAGTTAATATGCAAACCAAAGAAGGCGTAGCAGAAGGTAGCGCCCGTATTGAGGATAAGAAGGGAGTAATTACCGGAGAAAAGATTGCTTATGATTTTGCGAATAAGACAGGAGTAATTCTGAATGCTGATTTCCGGGCTAACCCTTATTTTGGTAAAGCTAAAAAAGTGGAAAAAGTAAGCGAAAGTGAATTCATCGCCAAAAAAGGTTATTTTACCACTTGTAACTTTGATCAGCCGCATTATCGTTTCGGGGTGAATAAATTAACAATGTTCCCTGGGGATAAGCTGCAGGCTGAAAAAGTTCAACTTTATCTTGGCGCTGTACCGATAGTTTCTCTTCCGCGGTTTAATTATTCAATGAAGGATCCGATTATGCATGTTCAGGTAGAGCCAGGCAAAAGAAAGGATTGGGGGTATTATATTTTAAATACCTGGAGATATAATCTTTCTGAAAAAGTCACTGCTTTGGTTTCTTTGGATTATCGCAGTAAATTGGGTCTTGGTGAAGGCTTTGAGATTAACTATAAAAAGACTGCAATTGGTAATGGCGATTTTAAGTTTTATTACGCTAATGAAAAGCCTAGTAATCAACCAAGCGGAGCGCCTACGGAATTTCAACGTTATTTCTTGCGCTGGCGGGACAAGTGGACTATTGACCCGCGGACAAATGTCGTTGCGGAATTATATAAGATTAGCGATGAAAGATGGAAGTACGAGAATAATCCTGCTAATACCGATGTGCATAATATTATGCAAGATTATTTTTTCCGTGAATATGAGAAGGACTCAGAGCCTTTAACTTACGCTTTATTTCATCACTCTTTTAATTATTCAAGCCTAGATTTTTTACTGCAAAAACGCACCAATCATTGGTTTGACCAGATAGAAAAAATGCCGGAAATTAATTATAATTTACCGAGTTATCAGCTGGGCGAAACCCCGTTTTATTTTGAAGATTCCACTTCTTTTGGAAGTTACAATAGAAAGAATCTAATTTCATCATCTCCTAATCAGTATAGTGGTGATATTACAGTTACTCGACTGGACACTACAAATAAAGTCTCTTTGCCGACTAAACTCGGTTTCTTGCAGCTTAAGCCTTTTGTTTCAAGCAGGCAGACTTTTTATGATCAAGGCGCGAATGGCCAGGCTGGAATTGTGCGTACGGTTTTTTATAGTGGTATTGATTTGAGTACTAAGTTTTATCGTATTTATAATGTGAAAACCAATTTTCTTAAACTGGATATTAATGGCTTAAGGCATGTAATTACTCCGACCATAGGTTATTTGTATACTCATGTGCCCACTATACCGATCAGAAATATTAAGCAGATTGATAGTGTTGATGCTATTAATCGAGGGAATACCGCTACTATCGGCTTGTCCAATAAGTTGCAAACTAAGCGTAACGGGCAAAGTGTAGATTTTGTTGATTTTTTAGTCACTACTGATTATGTTTTTGATCCTAAAAGCGGTGATAATGCCATATTAACCAATACTAATAAGAAGTTGACTAGTCAGCTTTCAGATGTTCTTTTTAAATTAAAGGTTTTGCCTTATTCCTGGATGCGTTTTGAAAGCGAAGTAACCTATGAGCATTCAGATCATGATAGTGTCAACTACAATAGATTTTCTTTGGCGAATTATGATTTTACTTTTGACATAGATAAGGGCCGGACATTTTCTATCGGCCAGCGTTATGAGCGCAAAGGAAAGAATGAAGTTACTGCTAATTTTACCTGGCGCTTAAGCCCGAAATGGAAATTTGCCGTTTACGAGCGTTATAATTTGAAGAAGACTGATAATCTTGATTTCGGCGCTCAGGAGCAGCAACTTACCATAACCCGTGATTTGCATTGTTGGGACTTAGATATTACTTTGGATAAAGCCAAAGAACGCGGCACGAGCATGTATTTTACTTTTAGGCTTAAAGCTTTCCCTGAAAATGAGTTCGGATTTGATCAGTCAATGAGTGATAAAAAATCCGGTTCACAATAAAATCTTAATAATTTAATAATTCATACTAATGAATATCTCGATTATCGGTTCCGGCCATGTAGGTTTAGTTTCAGGTGCTTGTTTTGCTGAATTAGGAAACCAAGTTGTTTGTGCGGATAATGACTTTAAAAAAATTAGCCGTTTAAAAAAAGGTATTATTCCTATTCATGAGCCCGGATTAGAGGAATTAATTGTTAGTAATCTTAAAAATAAGCGCCTTAAATTTACTTCGAGTATTAAAGACGCGGTAAAATCCAGTGAAATAATTTTTATCGCCGTAGGCACTCCGTCTCTTGAAAATGGTGAAGCAGACTTAACCGGCGTAGAAAGTGTTGTACGGGTAATTGCTCAAAATATGGATGGTTACCGGCTGATTGTTGAAAAATCTACTGTCCCGGTTGAAACTTGTGTTTGGATTAAAAAGATTATCGCTACTTATATTAAAAATAAACATAAATTTGACATTGTTTCTAATCCGGAGTTTCTGCGGGAAGGTTCGGCGATAAATGATTTTACCTGTCCTGATCGTGTTGTTGTGGGTTTAGAAAGTCAAAAAGCAAAACGGATGATGATAGCTTTGTACCAGCCTTTAAATCGCCCGATCTTAGTTACTAATATAAAATCAGCGGAATTAATTAAACATGCTTCGAATGCCTTTTTGGCTACAAAAATTTCGTTTATCAATGCTTTGTCGCGTATTTGCGATCAGGTTGGCGCGGATGTAAAAGAAGTTGCCCAAGGTATGGGCTTGGATAAACGTATTGGTAGTTATTTTCTCAATGCCGGAATTGGTTATGGCGGTTCATGTTTTCCTAAAGATTTAGACGCTTTTATAACTATTGCCGATAAATTAGGGTATGATTTTAAAATACTCAAAGCAGTCAGGGATACTAACCAGGAACAAAAAGAATTTATTTTTAATAAAATCAAAAAAGCTCTTTGTGTTGTGAAAAATAAAACTATTGCTGTTTTAGGCCTTGCTTTTAAGCCGAATACGGATGATTTAAGGAATTCCCCGAGCATTGATTTAATTAAGGCTTTGATTAGCGAGGGCGCAAAAATCCGCATCTATGACCCTAAAGCAATGGAAAAAGCTAAAAATATTTTAAAGAATGTTACTTTTTGTAAAGATCCGTATCAGGCATCCTTAAAAGCTGATTGCCTGGTAGTTGCCACGGAATGGAATGAATTTAAAGAATTGGATTTTTTAAAATTAAAAAAATCGCTGCAGCGTGCTTTGATAGTTGACGGAAGGAATATTTATAGTTCAAAATATCTTAAAAAATTTGGTTTTACTTACATTGGGGTCGGCCATGGTAAAGAATGATATTCTGATAAGGTTACGTAAAAGAATTAAAAACAAACAATTAGGAATAGCAGTTATAGGTTTAGGTTATGTTGGCTTTCCTCTGGCGTTGGAATTTGTTAAAAAGGGTATTAAGGTTACCGGCATTGAAATTAATCTTGACCGGCTTAAAGCTATTGCTAGTTGTAAATCCTATATCAGCGATATTAGCAATCAAGGATTAAAAAAAGCTTTATCCAGAAGAAATTTTAAGGTTAGCGCAGATTTTTCGGATATTAAAGATGCTGACGCGATTTTAATTTGTGTCCCTACTCCGCTTAAGGGCAGGAATCTTCCGGATATCTCTTTTATTAAGAAAGCAGTAGAAGAGGTGGCGGTACATATAAAAAGACAAGCTTTGGTAATTTTAGAAAGTACTACTTACCCGGGTACAACCGAAGAAGAAATATTGCCAATTTTTGAAAGAAAAGGTTTTAAGCATGGAAAAGATTTTTATCTTTGTTTCTCTCCGGAAAGAATAGATCCGGGTAATAAAAAATTCCCGGTTCAAAAAATCCCCAAAGTTATGGGGGGTATTAGTCCTTTGGCGACTATGCTGGCTCAGGAAATTTATGGTATCATTATTAAAAAAGTTATTCCTGTCTCTAGCGCCCGCGCGGCTGAAACGGTTAAGCTTCTTGAGAATACATTCCGCCTGATTAATATCGGATTAATTGACGAACTGTCAATGATGGCCCATCAGATGAAAATTGATATTTGGGAGGTAATCCGGGCAGCTAGCAGCAAGCCGTTTGGGTTTATGCCTTTTTATCCCGGGCCGGGAGTTGGCGGGCATTGCATCCCTAAGGATCCTCTGTATCTGCATTGGAAGGCTAAAAGTTTTGGTTTTCATTCGCGTTTCATAAAATTAGCCTCCGATTTAATAAGTTATATGCCGGAATATGTTGTTAAAAGAGTGCGGGCTGCTTTGCTTGAGCGTAATTGCAAACTTAAGGGAGCAAAAATATTAGTTATGGGGGTAACCTATAAAAAAGATATTAAAGATTTGCGTAAATCTCCGAGTATTGATGTCATTAACAGCTTAAAAAAACAAGGCGCTTGCGTTTCATATGCTGATCCGATCATTCCTTTTCTTAAGCTGGAAGGCTTAGATTTAAAGTCCTTAAAGTTAAGCAATAAAAAGATTAAAGAATTTGATTGTCTAATAATTGCAACCGATCATTCTGCCGTAGATTATTCCACGCTTTTGAAACATGCCAGGTTAATTTTTGATACCAGGAATGTTTTTAAAGGAAAGCATAAACATAAAGTGGAGAGGTTATAGTGCGCAAGAAAACAGCTTTAATTACCGGCGGCGCTGGATTTATCGGTTCGCATCTATGTGAAAAATTGCTGAATAATAATTATTCAGTGATTTGTTTGGATAATTTTGTTACTGGGGATTTAAAAAATATCAAGCCTTTTTTAAAAGATAAGGGTTTTCGTTTAGTAACTTGTGATGTTTCAAACTATATTGATGCTCAAGGGAAAATAGATTATGTTCTGCATTGTGCTTCATTGGCTTCTCCGATAGATTATCTTAATTTTCCCATCCAGGCTTTAAAGGTCGGTTCATTGGGTACGCATAATGCTTTAGGTTTAGCTAAAAAGAAGAAGGCTGTTTTCATGCTTTTTTCTACTTCTGAAGTTTATGGTGATCCGTTACTCCATCCGCAAAAAGAAAGCTATTGGGGCAACGTTAACCCCATTGGTGTGCGCAGCTGTTATGATGAGTCTAAGCGTTTTGCTGAAGCCTTGACGATGGCTTATCACCGAGTACATAAAATGGATACAAAAATCGTGCGGATTTTTAATACTTATGGCCCTAGAATGCGTTATAATGACGGCCGAGTAATTCCAAATTTCATTGATCAAGCTTTAAAGAATAAGCCATTAACAGTTTATGGTAAGGGGCAGCAGACCAGAAGTTTCTGTTATATTGATGATTTAATTGCCGGATTATTGCGTTTAATGGTTTCACGGGGAAATGAACCGGTGAATTTAGGCAACCCCGGTGAATTCACTATTATTCAATTGGTACATCTAGTCTTAAAATTAACTAATTCTAAAAGCAGAATAGTTTTTAAAAATCTGCCTCAGGATGATCCTCGAAAACGCCGGCCAGATATTGCAAGAGCCAGGAAAATTCTTGCTTGGGAGCCCGCAATACCCTTAGCGGAAGGACTCAGGCGCACTATAGCTTGGTTTAAAGAGTAAAATGTTCCTCAAGGGTTGACAATCTCTTCGTATATATGTTATACTTTTAGATAAGTAAAAATATCTTTATTTAGAGTGTTATCAGTACTTTAGGTGCCAAGGAGGAAGAGAATGATTTCAGGTGCTATACCTCAATTTAATTATTTGGACGTGCTGATTGTTATTGTATTAATCAGGATATGCTGCATTGCTTTGGCAATGGGTTTGACTATTGAGATTTTTAAATTTTTAGGCGTAATATTTGCCACCTATATTTCGCTGCATTATTATGTTAGCGTGTCAGATATTGTGCAGAGAACTTTTCTGCCTAAAGGCATGCCGCTTGAATTTCTTGATTTCTTAGTTTTTGTTGTTTTAGTTCTTGCCGGTTATGCTGGTTTTGCTGCTTTAAGAGTCGTTTTTTATCGCTTCATAAAACTAGAAAGCATACCTTGGCTTAATAAAATCGGGGGGTTAGTTTTAGGTGTAATTAGGTGGTTTTTCGTTGTCGGTTTATTAGTTTTTACGTTGAATATTTCAAGCATAAGTTATCTGAGCAATTCAGTGAGACATTCTTATTTGGGCAGCCGGGCATTTTCAATTTCGCCAAATACTTATAGCTGGTTATGGAAGAACATCTTTTCTAAATTCTCAGGAAAAGAAAAATTTAATTCAACAGTCAGCGAAGCCGTAGACAAATTTAATCAAAAATGAAATTAATTGATTTCTATAAAAAAGTTATTTATTTCGGGAAAAAAGTTGATCCGCGTAAGAATAAAACAAGTATTAAAAATTTTGCTGATTCTGCGATACTTTTTGGAAAACCTGATACAAAAGTAAATAAAATACTGGTCGGTATTGATATCGAGGCTGCTGAATTGTTGCTTGCGGATCGAATCCGGCAGAGAGAAGGTTTGGATTTGGTAATCGCGCATCATCCTGAAGGAAGCGCTTATGTCGGCTTGCATGAAGTAATGCGGCTGCAGATTGATTTGCTGACTGACATGGGGGTTACTCCGAAAACTGCTGTCAGGCTAGTTGAAGAAAGAATGCGGGAAGTAGAGCGCAGGGTGCTGCCGCAAAACCATACTCGTCCGGTTGACGCAGCGCGTTTATTAAATATTCCTTTTATGAATATGCACACCCCCGCGGATAATCACGTTTATGCTTATTTGGATGCTATTTTTAAACAAAAGAAGCCTCACCTGGTTGAAGATATAGTTAAAATTTTAAATACTATACCTGAATATCAATTTGCGGCTAAATTTAATACTGGGCCGCGCATACTTCTTGGGTCACCAAAACGTCCAGTAGGTAAGATTTTGCTTGAGATGACCGGCGGTACAGAAGGTTCGAAAGATGTCTTTGGAAAATTATACAAAGCCGGGGTTCGAACTTTGGTCTCAATGCATTTAAGCGAAGAGCATCTAAAAAAAGTAAAAGATGCCAATCTTAATGTTGTTATTGCCGGCCACATTTCAAGTGACAATTTAGGTTTAAATCTACTTTTAGATAATATTGAAAAATCCTCAAAAGAATCGTTCGAAGTAATTGCCTGCTCCGGTTTTATCAGGATTAAAAGAAAGTAAATATGCTTGGAAGAATTCCTGAAAATTTATTAGAAGATATATTGAGCCGTGTAGATTTGGTTGAAATTATCTCCGGTTATATCCCGCTTAAAAAGGCTGGGAGAAACTTCAAGGCTAACTGCCCGTTTCATCATGAGAAGACCGCATCTTTTATGGTTTCTCCAGATCGTCAGATTTACCATTGTTTTGGCTGTGGTGAATCCGGTAATGCTTTTAAATTTCTCATGCGTCATGAAAGAATGGATTTTCTTGAGGCAGTAGAGATGTTGGCTAAAAAAACCGGGGTTATGTTACCGGAGCAGAATAATCCTGAGGCAATAAAGGCTGCCAGTTTAAGCAGCCAGATATATAAAATTAATGAGCTGTCGGTAAATTTTTATGAGTCAAACCTTCAGGTTCAGGGTGCCCAGACAAGCAGGGAGTATCTGTTAAATAGAGGAATCAAGCTTGAGACGATTAAAGAATTTCATTTAGGTTTGGCAACTTCCGGTTGGGACGGTTTGATTAATTTTTTAAGAAGTAAGAATGCCCCGCTTTCGATTATGGAAAAAGGCGGTTTAATTTTGCCTAAAGATGCCGGCGGATATTATGACCGTTTCCGTAATCGTATTATTTTTCCAATTTATGATATCCGCAGCCGCGTAGTTGGTTTTGGCGCCCGGGTGCTGGATGGTAGCCTGCCTAAATACATTAATTCTCCGGAGACTTCAGTTTATACTAAAGGAAAGAATCTTTTTGGCCTAAATTTATCCAAAGATTTCATTAAAGACTCTGATTGCGTGGTAATCGTGGAAGGTTATCTCGATTTCATAATTCCTTATCAGGAAGGAATAAAAAACATTGTTGCTTCTCAGGGTACTGCTCTTACTTTAGAGCAGATTAAATTGCTTAAGCGTTATACCCATAATGTGGTAATGATTTTTGACGGCGATGCGGCTGGCGAGATGGCTACTTTAAGAAGCCTGGATATTCTTATTGATGAAGGTATAAACGTAAAAATTGTTCCTCTTCCCAAAGGTATGGATCCTGATGTTTTCGTCCGCAACCAAGGCTCGGCAGTTCTTAAGGAAAAAATTGAATACGCTTGCAGTTTTTTTGATTATAAGCTTAGTCTGTTAAAAAATCGTTATGATATAAAAGATGCGTACGGTAAAAGTAAAATTGCTTCGGAAATGCTTTCGACCATTAATAAATTTAATAATGCTATACTGCGCGGTGAATATACCAAGAGGTTAGCCGAAGAAATTAAAATACCTGAACAATATATTCTAGAAGAATTAAATAAATTAAAGCCGGTTCAAGGTAAGTATGAAGTAAAAGATGATCTTGAGCAAAAAAAGCCAACCGAGATTAATCCGGCAGAAAAACTTTTGATTAAATTTATGCTTGAAGAAAAAGAACTTATTCAAAAAGTAATGCAAGAACTTTCTCCGTCAGATTTTCAGGACAGCCGTACTGCAAAAATTGTTCAAGTTATGCAGGATTTAGTTTCGCAAGGTAAAAATATCCAACCAAGCTTATTAATGAATTATTTTAACCAAGATGAGGCAAGCCAGCTGGTTTGCGAGACGATGTTTATGCCGGAACTAAATGATCAGGAAAAAGAAAAAGCGATCAACGATTGTATCCGGCGGATTAAAGTGAATAGGTTAAAATCAAGAAGAGAAATTTTGCATAAGCAGATAAATAATGCTCAAGTTTGCGGGGATGAGCAAAAATTAAATAGTCTTATTCAAGAATTTCATAATCTCATAAAGAAAGGCGATTAGTATGAAGAAGAAAGAACAACAGCAGCCGATTAAGGACATGGAGAAATTAATTGCCCTAGGTAAGCAAAAAGGGTTTTTAACTTATGATGAGGTAAACGATCTATTGCCGGATGACCTTTCTAGTACAGTAGCGATTGATCATCTTTTTGAATTACTGGGTAACGAGGATATTCAGGTTGTTGAAGGCGAAGAAGATGCAGGGCTATCGGTTAATCGGGCTCAAACGGATAAACAAAATTTAGCTGCGCAGCGTGAAGAATTGTTAACTGAACAGCTGAAGAGCGAAGAACGTTTTATGCCTTTAGATGACCCGGTTAAAATGTACCTTAAACAGATGGGTTCAATTTCTCTTTTGAGCCGTGAAAACGAAATAGAATTAGCTAAAAAAATTGAAGAAGCGGAAGATAAGTTTAAACGTGCGGTTTTAGTAACCAAATTTGTCAGAAATGAAGTCATTATTGTTGCTAATGATATCTTAGAAGATAAGATTAATATGGAAGAAGTGGTTAAGGAAGATATCCGAATCAAGAAAACTAGTGTTGTTGGCAGGTTTAAACGGTTATTGATTAAAGTCAAACAAGCCCGTTCTGAGAGCAAGGCAATAAATTTAATATTAGAACTTAATTTTACCACTTCAGTTATTGAGGCTGCAGTGCGTAAATTGAATCTTTTATTTCGGGAACTTGACTATTTGAAGCGTGCCGGTAAAACCAATTGTCCGCGGCACCGGCAGATAATTAAAGAAATCGCCGAACCTTATAGCAAAATTAAGGATCAGATGAAGTTGATTAAATCTGCGCACCTTAAGTTTAGCCGCACAAAGAAGAAATTAGTTGAAGCAAATTTGCGCTTGGTTGTGAGTATTGCTAAAAAATATACTAACCGGGGATTATCTTTTCTCGATTTAATTCAAGAAGGAAATATCGGTTTAATGCGCGCTGTCGAAAAATTTGAATATAAACGTGGTTATAAATTTTCAACTTATGCTACTTGGTGGATCCGCCAGGCAATTACCCGTTCGATTGCTGATCAGGCGCGGACAATCAGGATACCTGTGCATATGACCGAAACAATTAATAAGATAATCCGTTTTTCAAGAGTATTTGTCCAAAAAAACGGCCGGGAACCTACGCCTGAGGAGATTGCGCACAAAATGCGTTTCCCGCAGGGAAAAATTAAATCAATATTGAAAATTGCCCAAGAGCCTATTTCTTTGCAAATGCCTATAGGCGATGAAGGTGATACGCATTTTGGAGATTTTATCCAGGATAAAAAAGCAGTTTCGCCGGCTAATGAAACTGTGCGTTCAATGTTAAAAGAAGAAATGAATTCCGCTCTAAGTACATTGACTGAAAGAGAAAAAAAGATTTTAGTTTTACGTTTTGGTATTCTTGATGGATCGGCGCGCACTTTAGAAGAGGTAGGTAATGTTTTTAAGGTCACCCGCGAGCGAGTCAGGCAGATCGAAGCTAAAGCTTTGAAAAAACTTAGGCATCCTTCGCGTTCGCGTAAACTGCGCACTTTTATGGATATGACATTAGCGCATCAGCGGGAATATTAATTTTTTACTTAATCTTCAGGGTGTTTACTATGACTTGTTTACAAAATGAGTCTTTTGAGCAGGCAGTTCCTTGGTTTGGAGGGAACTGCCTGCTTGTTAATTAAATATGGAAAACGAAGAAAAAAAACAAATAAGTGTAGAATTGCGTAATATCGAGCTCCAGCAAAAGGCGATATTGGATAATATTCCGGACATGGCTTGGCTTAAGGACAGCGAAGGCAGGTTTATTATGGTTAACGAACGTTTTGCCCGGAGTTGTGGTTTTAGGTCGGATAAGCTTATTGGCAAAACTGATTTAGATACCTGGCCAAGAGATTTAGCAGAACAGTATCGTAATGATGATTTAGAAGTAATTAAAAGTAAGAAACGAAAATGTGTTGAAGAGAGATTTGTTGACAGTGAAAGTAAAATCCAATGGATTGAAACTATAAAAACTCCTGTTTTTGATGATCAAGGTAAAGTAATCGGTA
>JBAYMG010000030.1:0-12270 GCA_041663665.1 Candidatus Omnitrophota bacterium
ATGCCTGCGCAGGGGCTTTGTTCCTGCGACACGGCCGAGCCGAACAACGACGAGCGCGACGCCACGAGTTTCAATGCCTGCGCAGGGGCTTTGTTCCTGCGACTCGTAACGAACCACAAGCCGCGAATCGTCGGGACGGAGTTTCAATGCCTGCGCAGGGGCTTTGTTCCTGCGACAGGTCTACGCCAGCCCCGGCGTCAAGGTGCATCTTGCGGTTTCCATGCCTGCGCAGAGGCTTTGTTTCTGCGACCCGCAGAACGGCCAGCTAGCAGAAGCAGTGCGGAATAAGGAAGTAGACCACCGAACAGCCCGGAAGATCGGGCGGAAAAGGGTGTACGGATGCCAAAGAAGAAGACGAGACTCCAGTGTGACAGCATCGACAAGCCGTGTCGATACCTCAAGATCGGACTGCGCGGCGCCCAACTGCAACGCTACCTGGAGTTGCGCGCAGCCAGGGCAGCCGCCGGGCCTCCCTGTCGCCGGCCGCTGTCCCGCTTTGGCACCCTCGTCGAGCACGTCGTTCCAGAAGATACGTTCCGATTGCGCCCCACCCACGATGTAGAAATCTGGAATATGGGCGGCAGCGATACCAGGGACAGCTTTTTCGGACAGAACAGGAAGAAGCGAAGGAAGGCGAAGGAGAATCAGGTCGGATGATTCGCGCCGGCCGGCGGTGTGGACAGCGGCGATTCCCCATCCCGCTTCCGACCCCGGCCGGTTTTTTTGCGCTGGCCGGATTTTTCTGCTTGCATGAATTGCAAAGTCGCTTAAGCTTTTCCGGGATGGGGATCCTGCCGTTAGCCGCACCGATTGTCGGGAGTGCGGCTATTTGCGTTTCTTGCCCACGAAAAACCATGCCAGACACCACCACCATCAAGAGCCTGTTGCAGCCAGGCGACCTCTTCCTCACGCGCAACGCCGGGGACGAGGAAAAGAACAACCCCACGCCCGGCCACTGGAATCACTGCGCCGTGTACGCCGGTGGCCCGCAAGTGGTCGAGGCGCAGGCCGACCCCGGCAAGGTGATTATCTCGGAACTGGACGAGTTCCTAGGTCGCTATCCCGAGATTCAGGTGATGCGGTTGGTCGGCCAAAACCCCGGCTCTGGGACCGCCGTGGCTTCCGCTTCCCTGCGGCTGGTTGGTCGGACCTACAGCGCTTTGGTGTCGCGATTTAAGCGCCTCAAGCGTGGTGAGCGGAAGGGCGAGAACTGCGTAACGGTGGCGCGGCGTTCAGTGTTGGACGCGATCGGCAAAGACCCCCAATGGAAAATACCGGATGAAGTGGCGGGAGATTCTCGGCTGTCTGTGGTCAGACGATAGCGCCGAGCGGGTCGGGCCGAAGTTCGCGCCGATCACGCATTGGCACTATGTGATTCCCGGTTTCCTCCAGAACCGCGGGACGTACGATGGATCCCTGGATCTGTGGCGGAAGATGTGCGCGGCCCACTACGGGCCCAGCGAGCAGGTCGAGCTTTGCCCGTGGAACACTCGTTGGGAGGCCGAAGCCGAGTTCGTCTATCGGTTCCGCGGCGATGTTCCCGGCTATCCGATCGTCACGATCGCGGCATACAGTTGGGGGGCTGGATGGGGCGCGATGCGGTTTGCTCGCGAGTTGGGCAAGCGGGGTATCGCGGTGCAGTCGATGGTGTTGAGCGACCCCGTGTATCGTCATCCGCTGTATTCGATGCGGTGGTTGACGCTGTTCCGTTTCCCGGTTATCTCCGTGCCGGCGAACGTCCGGTCGGTGCGGTGGTTTCGGCAGCGCGATCAATGGCCCTGGGGACACGAACTGCTGGCCGAGAGCCAAGCAACGCGGATTCACACCCCCGTGGTTGTCACCGAATGCGGGCACCTCGGCATCGACGAGTACGAGCCGTTCCACGCGGCGGCGCTCGATGAGGCGTTCTTGTCGCACGGCAGCCCGGAGCGGAGAGCGTTTGGCGAATGACCACCGCAACCTCCCAAGCCCTGATCGACGCCGGACTGATCTACCCCGGTGCGCACGTCTGCGAGTCTGAGCCCCACGAGATGCTGCAATCGCTGGCACGCGGCCACGCCAGGTATCAGGCCGCGAAGCGACGGCAAGGGCATCAGCGGTTTCCGTCGCGGTTCGATGCGATCGCCAAGACGCTCAGCATGTACGCCAGAGAGATTGCAGGCGAGTCATGGGACCGACAACAAAACGCTCCACTGCCAGAGATTGGCACGGAGATGTTCCATCTGTGGGAGCAATCCTCCGGCCATTGGCAAGTGGCGAGCACGTCTCACAAGTACTTCGGGGCCGACATGGCCCAGGGCGTCAACGGCATCTGGTACGCCTGCATTTTGGTTGCTGACGAATCTAACCCACGAGGAGGAATCGGTATGACATGGGCATTGCTGATGAAACTGGTCGAGATCGTCAAGGCGGGAGTTCCGCTCCCGAGCTTCACTGACGTGGCCGCTGTGACAGCCTGGCTGGCCAAGATGAATGCGGCCGAGGCCGAGTTCATTGTCGCCATCGTGACGCAATTCAAGGCGCAAGGCGTCATCGAATTGACGCTGCCCAACGGCGAGGCGATCACGATCGTCAAGGCGTGCGAAGGCGGATGCGTGTGCTGCCTGACTCCGGCCGATGCCGCGAAGGTCTGCGCCGCGGACCCCGAGGCATTCGGGGACGGCAAGTGGCTGGAGATCCTTCAGCAGATCGTCGCCCTGATTCCGGCGATTGTCGCGATCTTCTCGCTGTTCGCGGCTTTCGACCCGGCCCCGAATCCCGACCCCGGCCCCGTCAACGTGTGAGGAATCCAATGAAGCCATCTCGCGCTATCCGCGTTCTCTTCACTGCGGGTGTTCTCCTCACTGCCTGGGTGTGCGGCATGGAAGCCGCTGCCCAAGCGGCGGCGCCTGCGATGAAAGTCGAAGCTGTACTGGAGGGCGGCAAGCACGTCCTCCATATCGTCCCTGACGTTACCACGCCGTATTCAATCGCGCGGGTGCAGGTGACGCCAAGCGTGTACCAGATCATCGTGGCCGTGCCTGGTTCTGGCAGTAGTCCGCCCGTGATGTACGCGATTTCTCTGGCGATTGGCGGAGCATCGCCGAACCCGAACCCTGCGCCAACGCCCACACCAACCCCTACGCCAGGCCCGACACCGAATCCCACCCCCGACCCTGCGCCGACACCGACACCGACACCCACGCCAGTAGCTGCCGATCTGTGGGGCGTGGTCGTTGAGGAATCGCGCAACCGTACGGCCGAGCAAGCTCAGGTGCTGGCAAGCCCGGAGGTCCGCAAGCTTTTCAAGGATGAACACCTGCGCGTAGTCGACCCGATCGGAGACGACGGGAAGCCGGTCGAGGTGGCCGCCGATATGAAGCCGTACGTTCAACGGGCGGTCGGCCAGAAAGTGGCGTGGTTGTTCCTGACCGACACCAAGGGCGAAGTTCTCTACGAGGGCGAGTTGCCGGCCACGGTTGCGGCAATGAAGGCCCTGGTGGCGAAGCACAAGGCGAAAGGCGGTGGCAAATGACCGAGCTATACGACGCGGTTCCCGCAATTCCTCCTGGCAAAGCCATGGGCTGCTTGCCGCGAAAGTCCAAGGTCGGCGCGGTGTGCCCGGTATTTGCTGACCACATCGAATTGATTCCCGAATCCGAGTGGGACACGTACAAAGGCAAGATCAGTCTTCGGCCGTACGTCAAGCAAGTCCTCGATCAGGACGGCGTCGGCTCCTGCGCTACCGAGGGGACCGCGCAGGGCACGATGATTGCACGGGCTTTCGCCGGCCTGCCGTTCGTCCTGCTGAATCCATGGTTCATCTATCACACAACCAGTGGCGGGCGAGACCAAGGAAGCTCGATCGACGAAAACCTGGAGTTCGCACGGAAGTACGGGATTGCCCCGGAATCCGTGTGGCCCAGATCGAAGGGTTGGCAAGCCAAGCCGTCCGAGGAAGCATACGCAGCCGCGAAGGAGTTTCGGATCCTGGAGTTCTACGACATCACCTCGATTCCCGAGATGGTGACGGCCCTACTCAAGGGATTCGTGGTCGTCTATGGGTCAAAGGGCCATTGTGTCGTCAAGGTGGAGCACCTGGACAAAACCAAGGGGCTTGACGTCAACTCCTGGTCGGAGTCTTGGGGCGACAAGGGCTTTGGCGTCTGGGCCACGTACGCCGAGGTCAACTGGCAGTACGGGGCCTTCGCGATCCGCACTACCACGGAGGTCAAGCAGCCATGACGAGTCTTGTCCTGTTGGTGCTGCTGTCTCAAGTCCCCGCTCCGCGATTCGCGCCCGTCGCACCTGCCCCGCGCTTCGCCGAACTGGCGCCGAAGCCTGCGCCGCCCGCGTCAACCTTCCCGCTCCCCATTCCCGAGCCGCAGCCCAAGAGCGACACCGGCCTGTCTCTCGTCATGGTCACCAGCAAGGCGTGTGCGCCATGCCAGAAGATGCGGCCCATTCTGGATCGTGTTGGCGGCGCGTGGACCGTGCGCTACATCGACGCCGACAACCCCCAAGCCAAGCAGTGGCTGGAGGTCTATCAGATCACATCGGTTCCCTACTATGTGACCTACCGTGGCCACGAGGCAATCGAGGTGGCCGACGGCCTGATGTCCCTGGAGGAGACGCTTGGCTGGCTGGGGCGTGTTGAGCAGGGGCTGCCGCCGGATGCTGACAGCCGGTTCAAGCGGTGCGCCGCGCAAGACTCATTGAAGCCGCTCGACCGCGAGTATCTCCAGATGCGATTGACGCCGGGATCGTGCGGCATGTTGGGGTGCATGGCTCACGGTGGCGGGTGGGTAACCGAGACTGTGCCAGCAACGCCCGACGTAGCGAAGCCCAAGGGGCACTGGGAGGTGCGAGCGGTGCAGCAGAGCGGCTGCCCGGGCGGTAGTTGCCCGACTGGCGGCTGCCCAACAGGCGCAACGCAGCGAATTTGGATTGCCGATCCGGACCCGACGGGAACCGTGCCGTGGCCAAGCCAGGGCAGCGGCGCGTTTGGTCGACGGCGGCAGATGCAGTAATCAAGCGGGAGACGATGCGATGGCCAGTATCAAGACAGAGACGGTCGGCACGGGTGACAACGCCGTGGCCGTGTACTGGATGGGAGACAACGCCAACCCCAAGCAGTTCGGCGTGTGTTTCCCGGGAGAAATGTTCAACATCGCGCGGCAGTCGCTGGCCGAATCGCTGTCGCTGGCGAACGACATGCTGACTGACGCTGTGGACGATGCCGAGCGGGAGTCGGCGGGATGACGCTGGCCGTGGCGATACTCGTGCTGACAACGATCTTGATACTCGTGATTCTGTAGAGGTGACGCGATGGGTTTGCTGCGAATCTTGCCTGTAGTTCTGCTGACCTCGCTCATCGCGTTTGGCCCCAGCATGATGTCTGCCGCGCCGCGTGCTTCTGTGTCCGTGCTTGCCGCCGAGGCCGCGCCGGCCAGCGCCGGGCCGCTGACGATGGATTGGCAAGGCGTCATCAGCACCACCGGTGTTGCTGGCGTCCTAGTGTGGTATCTGTACTACACCACGGCATTCTCCATCCCGAAGACGCGGCAAGAGTTCCGCGAGGAATTGACGGCATTGCGGGCTCACTACGACACGACGCTTGCCACGCAGCGCGCTCATGACGATGCGGTCATGGCGCGGCGCGACCAACAAATGGACAAGCTGTGTAGCGAGTTGTCCTCACTGGCGACCCAGTTGGCAAGGCGGCCGTGTATCAGGGTCGGTGAAGGTGAGGCGTGATCTAAGAGGTGAACGAAGCGGGCAACGGTCTGTCCCGGTCGCGATAGGCGGCACGCGACAGCCTCAAAGCGGGGCGGCCGAACCATGAAGGCGACGCCGCCCGAGCCCGCTTGAGTGAACGACGTGTCACCGGGGCAGGACGCCCGGGCCATCAGCGGCTGATTCCTCCCGGCCGCTGGTGGCTGTTTTGAAACAGACGATAGGTGAAGTGAATGGCGAAGTGGAAGGCGACAAAAACACGGGCGAAGAAAGAGAGCGGGAAGGAGCTTACCCAGTTTGCCAGGATTCGCCATCCAAAAAAGAGAGCGTTTCTTTCGGCGTTCGCAAAGCTCGGTACGGTCGGCAGGGCGGCAAAGCTTGCGAGGATCGACAGGCACACTCACGCGAACTGGCTGAAAGAGGAAGGCGAGCAGGGCGACTTGTACCGCCAAGCCTTCGCGGATGCGACTGACGAAGCCGGCGACATCATGGAAGCCGAGGCGCGACGCAGAGCGGTGGACGGCGTAGAGAAGCCGGTGTTCGGTTCGCTCGGGCAAGGCCAAGGAAGCGGGGAGGTTGGCCGCGTTCAGGAGTACAGCGACACGCTGCTGATCTTCCTGCTGAAGGGAGCACGTCCTGAGAAGTTCCGTGAGCGTTCGAGCACGGAGATCAGCGGCCCGGGAGGGAAGCCGCTTGAGACGATAACAACAATTCAGACAGTGACCCATGATGACTGGTACGGGAACGCGAATCGTCTACCTGCCCCGGGCAATGAACCACCAGGCGAGAATCCTCCTCTCCCCGGCCCGGCGTAAGGTAGCTGTTTGTGGTCGGCGGTTTGGCAAGACGGCGCTGGGATTGATGGCGATGGCCAAGGGGCACGGGCCACGCCCAGGAGCGTTCCCGGGTGTGCTTGATGGGAAAAGGATTCTGTGGGCGGCCCCGACATTCATGATCGCATCGGACATTTGGAGGGAGGCCAAGCGGGCATTGGGCGAGGTGATTGCGAGCAAGAGCGAAGTCGAAAAGAGGCTGGAGACGGTCAACGGCGGGGTGTTGCGCGTGGCTTCCACGGATGATCCGACTGGCATTCGCGGCCCTGGGTGGGACGGCGCTGTCCTGGATGAGGCGGCGTTCATGATCCCCGAGGCGTGGCGCGAGGTGATTCGGCCGGCGCTGGCCGACCGGCAAGGGTGGGTGCTGTTCATCACCACACCGAACGGGCACAACTGGTTCAAGGATCTGTTCGACCAAGCCGGCGTCGAGGGTGGATGGGAGCGATGGCAGCGGCCAACGTCCGACAACCCGTTGATCCCGCAGGGCGAGCTTGACGAGGCCCGGCTGGACATGGGCGAGCGGGCTTTCGCTCAGGAGCATGGCGCCCAATTCGTGGACGTCCAGGGTGCCGAATTCTCCGGAGCCTACTTCCTCGATTCGATCTGGTTTGACGAGTGGCCCCAGACGCTGGCTCACAAGGTGGTGGCGCTGGACCCTTCGAAGGGCAAGAACGAGAAGAGCGACTATTCCGCGTTTGTGATGATCGGCATGGGCTACGACGGGAAGATGTACATCGACGCCGACATTCAGCGGCGCGACGTGTGGCGCATCGTCGAGGACGGGATCGACCTGTATCAACGGTGGGGCCCGCAAGCGTTCGGCGTGGAGGTGAACCAGTTTCAGGAAGTGCTGGCCGGCGTGATGGAAGAGCGGGCCAAGGCGCGGAGTCTAATGCTGCCCTTGTTCGCGATCAACAACACCGAGAACAAGCGGACGCGAATCAGGGCGACACTGACGCCTTACCTGGCACGCGGGGATTTTCGATTCAAGCGGGGGTCGCGTGGGGCAAGGCTGTTGGTCGATCAGTTGCGGGCGTTCCCGCTGGGCCAGCATGACGATGGGCCTGACGCGCTGGAGATGGGCGTGCGGCTGATGAAGGGACTGTTCGAGGGTGGCGGGTTGGCAGGACGGGGAAGGTACAACCAGGAGTACGCGGTAGCATGAGCGGAGAAAGGGAAACACAACAGGCTCCGCCATGGTTGCGGCTCTACATTGGCGGCCCGCAAGACGGCACGTCGTTGACAGGCGCCGGCGACGAAGAGCCGCCCGTCATGGTCGGATACCGTGAAATGCTGGCGGTTACGATTGACGGATTGCTGGTGAAGTTCCTGGTGTACAAGGCGGACGGGAGCCCGGCCGTGTACCGCGAGGCGTGGGAGCGAGTGGCGGGGGCGTACGTGAGGGCGAAGGCTGCCGGCCGGTGCAAGACGTGCAAGTGGTACGTGGACACTTTTCGGACCAGGAAGGCGTGCGAGATGCTCGGAGATGACGATCCCCAGCGAACAGACCAACTCGTCTACTCATACGACGAGGGAGGTGCGATGCTCCCCGGTCCGGACTTCGGCTGCGTGCATTGGGAGCCGAGGGTGTAGCGTAGCGTGTGAGTTTCGAGGGAAAAGGTAAACGAAAGGAAAGGCAGGTGTGAAGATGGCTACTGTTTGTGAGTCGGAAGAATCTGTGTTGACTGATGGCCGGATTGTGACTCTGCGGTGCCGTATCGTCGGGGTTGTGCCCGCGATTATGAGCAACGGTCAGATGGCAGACTCGACCAACTACTGGGCTCAACTCACGGCGGAGATCCGCGCCGAGAAGAAGCGGGGTAAGTCGTTCACGCAAGAGCAAGCCGAGCGGTACAACAAGGCATTGTTCACCGGCCAGTTGTATCTGAAGGACACAAAGAACATGGCGGTTCCTTACTGGCCCGCCGAGAACGTGGAGGCAGTGATTCGGAGCGGTGCCAAGAAGAGCCGGGCCGGCCAACAAGCATTGATTGGCGTTTCTGTTGTAGACGACTTCCCGCTGATTTACGACGGCCCAAAAACGGCTGACGGCTTGTGGAAAGACGAGCGGTTCGTTTTCTATTCGCGCGTCGGCGGCGACGGAGGCACGACCACGAATTGCCGATGTCGCTTTCAGCAGTGGAGCTTCGAGTTCGACGCCATGCTTGATACTCGCATGGCCAACCCCGAGTCACTGCGAAAATGGCTCGACGATGCGGGGTGGCAGGTTGGCTTGTCGGCGTGGCATCCCAAGTACGGGCGGTTTGAAGTGGAGTCAGTGACGGAAGTGAAGTAGAAGATGCGATCGGAAGGGAATTGACGGGAGCTGAGGCGAAGCAATCGGAATGGACGCGAACTGAACTGCCTTTACGTCACCCGCCAACGAAACACAACTGAACTGAGGCGACGGGACTCGATCGGAGTGGAAACGACCTGATCGGAACGGAAATGATGGGATCAGAACTGAACTGCATTTTACTCGAATGAAAAGGCTAAGGAAAAGGCTAATGGAAACCACAGAGCAAGAAACCCAAAGCGTCAAGTATCACCCCCTGGACGTGACGCGGCTGGTCAAGGGGCAGGTGTTGTCTATCGCCGAACTGGAGCCCATCATCCGGTTGAAGCATCCAGACGAGCGATGGGGACTTCGGCTGTTGCGACTAAAGAAGAACATCGACACTCTGCGGGCTCGTCTTAGTCTGCCGCTCCTCACCATGCGGAATGACCATGATACGCTGGTGATCTGCGACGATGCCAACGCTGCGGCCTACAATCGCTCGATGGTCAAGCGTGGCGTACGTCGAGTGCGCCGGGCTGCGGCCCGCAATGTCGCGGTGGACGTGAGCAAGTTGACCGACGAAGACCGCAAGGCGCATGAGCGAGCGATTCAGCGGCAAGCCATGTTGTTGGCGGCTATCCGCGTTGCCGGGCACAAGCAACCGCCGGCGTTGACGAGTGGCGGTAGGGTGACGCCGAAGATGGTGACGGCACAGTAGCGGAGCGGACCGGATCGGATCCGAAGGGAAGTGATCCGAGCCGAAGGGAAGCGACGGGATCGGAATAGAACTGGAATGGAAACGAACTGCTTTTTCGGAACAGGTAGCAGGACACTAAACGAGAGGACGGGAATGGACCGGATTGGATAGGAAGGGAGCTGATCGGATAGGCACCAGATTGGACCGGAAGGGATTGGAATTGAAGGGATCGGAATGGATGCGAACTGAAATGTTCTTCCACCCCATGAACCCCCGTCTCAACGTACACGAAAGGACACACCCCATGATCCGCCGCGCCTTCCTGTCGACCATCGCTTCAGCCCTGGCGTTGCCCCTGGCTCCCTTCGCGGCGGCCAAACGTCAGACGTACCGGCTAGGTCGGTGGCCGCCGTTGCATTACAACGAGGCGACGATGGCCGTGGTACAAGGCGTCAAAGACTCCACGAAGCCAACGGGTCTCACGATCGACTGGCTCGCGTGGAACGATTGCCCACCCGGAGAACCTCAAGCATGAGCGGCTACATCGCCTTTCCAACCGCACCACCTGAAGCGGCTCGCTACCTGTCACAGCACTACCGCATGGATGTCAGCGCCGACATGGTCCGTGACGTGTTCGACGCCTTAGGCGATGGGATGCGGGTGTATCCAGGTGGACCTCGGCTGATTCTTCCGGAGACGCTCGATCGGATCATGATTGGGCTAGAGCAGAAACGCTATGTCTTTTCCCGCGAAACCCTAGCGAAGCTTGCTCAGATCGATACCCCGCCAATGGAAGAGACAAGCGAGCGCGCTAGCGTACCTCCCGAACCTCCGTTGAGCAAACCCCAAACCGTGGTATATTCTCCCGTAGATGATCGACCGTTCGAACAGCAGGGCCAACAGGCCCAGCAGCCCGAGCGGTCGCAACCGAATCATAGGGGCCGGCGAGCTAATCGCCGGTAGCCTGGGGCGAAGCGGAGTAATTACCCGCAAGACGCCTGAATCGTCGCTGCCCATCAGGGGGCCCGCGAGAAGATCGCCGGTCCCTTGTTCTGTTACTGGGCAGTAGATGGCCAACCTCATCGGCAAAGCGTGGCGCTCGATCACGGAAGCGGTGCGAGGTGCGCCGTTCCAAGCCCCGCTCAACTCTCCGGCCGAGTACCGCTTTGTCGATGAAGCCGAGTTGCTCTACCGCCTTCGAATCCTGGAGGAAGCCTGGGGCGAAGAGATCGATTCCCGCGAGCGGCTACACGATGTTCCGGGATTCGGCGGTGCGTCGTCCTCGTTCGTCCTGTCCGAGCAGGACTTGCGGGACGTCCGCTTTGCCGCCCGAGTAATCTGCCAAGCGGACGCCACCTCGTGCGGCATCCTGGAGAAGCTCACCAACTACGTGATTCGCACGGGCTTCACGTACGCTGCCGAGGCCGAGAAGGGCGTCAACGCGCCGGTCGGGCTGGTCAAGGAGATCCAGAAGGTCATCGACGAATGCCGGGACCTGAACGATTTTGACAACGACCTGGACCGGGAGATTTTCGCCACGGCCCACCAGGACGGCGACAACCCGATTGCCCTGTACTGCGACTCCTACGGTCAGACGCGGATCAGGACGATCGATGCCGATCAGATCCAGACGCCCGACACGAAGGCCGAGCCCGGGCACGATTGGTCCTATGGTGTCGATTCGGCCACCCGGGACGTGCAATCGGTCCACGGCTACCACGTCCGCTGGCCGGACGGATGGGACTACATCCCCGCCGGCCGCCTGGAGCATATCAAGCTCAACGTGCGGCGCACGATCAAACGCGGCCTATCGGACTTCTACCCGACGCACGGCACGCTGAAGGACGCCAGCAAGCTTCTGCGGAATATCTCCAGGGGTGCGCAGATCCAGGCGGCCATCGCGTTCATCCGCGAACACCCGGAGGGTACAGGGCAGGCCGGCATCCAGAACATGGTTTCCGGGCTGGCGGCGCAGGTGCAGGTTGTCAGCCAGCCGAACGGCGCGAAGACCGAGTATCGGCAGGTGTTCAATCCGGGCAAGATCCTGGACGTGACCGGCACCAAGTACCACCCGGGCCCGATGGGGCAGTCGAACGCGCCGCTGTACATCGAGGTCCTCCAGGCCCTTTGGCGGTGCGCCGCCCAACGCTGGTCGATGCCCGAGTACATGGTGTCGAGCGATGCGTCGAACGCCAACTTCTCCAGTACCCTCGTGGCCGGCGACCCGTTCGTCATCTACTGCGAGCAGCAGCAGGCTTACTTCGGCACGCGGTTCTTGCGGATCTTTTGGAAGGCCCTGCACAACGCCTACGTTGCCGGCCGGTTCTATCAGTTCGGTGTGAGTTGGTCGGACATCCTGGCGATGGTCGACGTCAAGGCCGTGCCGCCCGACGTGGCGATCAGGGACCGGGAGAAAGAGACCAACCGCCGCAACGTGCTGTACCAGCAGCGCGTGATTTCGCTCAAGCAGTGGCGGCAAGAGGAAGGCTACGAGCCGGACGACATGGCGGCGCAAGTGGCGGAAGAGCCGGCGCCCGTGAGCGTGGCGGTTGGCGGCCTGCCTGGCGGGTTCCCGACTGGATCGCAACCTGCCGGCCAGCCAGTCCCCGAGTCGTTCCAGGATCACCTGACGAGTGCCGTCAAGCGAGTGTTCGGAGAGGAGGGCAATTATCCCTGATGCCTGACCTCCCGAATCGCACCCAATACGAGCAACGACTTGCCGCGACGGTGGCGGCCGTGCTGGC
>JBAYMG010000031.1:0-12175 GCA_041663665.1 Candidatus Omnitrophota bacterium
ACCTTTGTTGAGGCAAGGCTAGCCGTTGACAGTCCTACTGCAAGTTGCGTAGCGTCTAGTTCGGTCTGAATACCTGCGGTGGAAACCGCTATTTCAGCCATTTTGATATTGTATGATGAAATGGTTACATAAGTGTCTGCCGCCGTGCCGGTAGAAAGATAATGAGTAGAATCGTAGCCTTCTAAGGTATCAGCGTCGTAGGCTGGTTGGCCGTTCATCTGCTCCAGCGTATATTCCGTTGCCGTTCCCGTTGATAGTTCTTCATAGTAATAGTCAACAGCGGAACAGATATTAAATACAAACAATAAAGCCGACACACTTAATATTTTTTTAAGCATTTATTGCCTCTGTTATTTTGTAAATAAAGCGTCTAAAATTACGCTATGGCTATCAGTAGCTATCGCATACAGCGGGCCATTTGTTTTGATCGTGATATAGGTAAGCGAAGAACCTGCTATCACAAACCTGCTTGTCGCGCCCGTAGTGGTCGCACTGGCTAACTGTATATCGTTTGTCCCGGGGTTTCTCAATGTAACTTCCTCAAAGGATGTTTCTCCGCAAGATGTGAAAGTGGTTGTGTTAAGCGTAACCCGATACATATACGAGCTTCCAGAAAATATGTCTGAAAATCCGACATTTACAAAGACTATAACTGAAACAAATATCAGTCCTAGTAATATTGATAGTTTTCTCATTTTCTACCTCTTTTTATCTTTTTTTGTCTTTTTAGGTTTCTCTTTTTTTGTATTCTGTTCTACTTCTTCGGCTTTTGTAGGATGTTCTATTTTTTCTTCTTTTTCTTCCGCTATTGCGGTTTCAGGCTCTTTAAGCTCATACTCGTTGATAAGTTCTTCTTTTATGTATGTTATCCCTACAACAAAATAACCTTTATTCTCTAAGTCCTCTTTTACTTTCGGGTCTTTTGTCTTGATTGTCATTTGTCCCTCGCAAAAGGCTTAAAGGATAGAGGCTTTTAAAACCCCTATCCTTTTGCCCTAATTTTATTTCGCTTTTGGCGCGTATATTACCGAATAATCGTAAGTAGCATTAGCGTCAGTCGCAAAATCTATCGTGTCGTAAGTAGTATTGATCGTGGCAGTTGTAGATGTAGCCCCGTCCTCAATTACTTTCTTCACATCACCGCTTGCCGTTATATCGTTAAGCAGTCCGATCTTGTTTCCGCTTCCCACAACAGTCCTAACATTCCCCGCCCCGCTGCTTGAAGCCACGGTATAGGTTCCCGTTATTGAAGTAATGCTCGCCCAAGCCACTACACCAGTCCCGGTTGCTGTCGTGCCAGTCGTTGTTGAAACCGATATTGTTTCAGTCGTTGTATCGCCTCTATGGTTCGTTCCGACAATCGCATAACTCGCCGTAACAGTTAATGTTCCCGTGTTTACGGTATAGTCAACAATAACTATGTTTCTGGGCATTATGATGTCCGTATAGTCAGAGCTTGCCAATAGCCAGGTTGAAGCCCCTGCAAGAAGCGTTCCCGTTGATCTGGAAACGGCTTTTAACGAATCTGTGTCCGCGGCCGCTAGGTTCTCCCAATCTAGCTTCATATTGATAAGTCCCGAACCGCTGAACAGGTCGTCATTGACAAGTAAATCTCCCGCTCCGACAGTATAACCTGAATCGGTTTCCTGATCTATCGTTCCGACAGTTATTCCGTTAGGAAAATGGCTCGCGCCAAACACCGATAAAGGAAACGCTATCAGAGCTAACATAATAAGTATTTTTTTCATTTCGTTTTCCACCTCTCTTAACTAAGCTTTGTCAGGCAAACTTACCATTTCCCTGAAAAAGTCAGTTTCTTTTTCCTCTCTAGCTATCTTTCGTTTCGCCTGTGGTTCTAAAATACGAACCTTCCTGCAAGGGTCGCAAAGGTATTCCCCTGTCCTTTTGAAATACTTGAGAGGCATATCGGCAGTCCCGCAAGCGTCGCAAACATCTATGAGAAATACCTTTGCATTACCCATTTTTTAATCCTTTACCCTAACTTAGCTCGTAGGGCAGTTATTTCCAATATGAGTTCTAAAATTCTGAACGCATATAGCGTAGTCTAGGTCAATTCTGGCCCACTTTGAAGGTGGATCGTTTTCTTCCCAGAAACTGAACTTAGGCTCGCCGAACCAGACTTTCACGCCCATCGCCCTTCTGTGCATAACAGACTGGGTTGCGGTCGTTATGTAAGGGTTGGATATGATCTTCTTAAACGCGCCTTTCAGCGTATTTACTGCGTTTTCAGCATTGTCTGGGTTAAGGGTAGAGTTATTAACTGCTTCCCAATCCAAAGCAAGCGCCGGGGCGCAAGTGATAACCAAGTCCTGGCTATTGTCAAAAGGCTGTCCGTTTTCCATATAAGCGTTAGTCGCGGTCAGGAGTGTGTGCATAGTCTTTGCGTTTGCAAAGGTTACGCCTGAAAGGGCTAATGCGTTATAATAGGTTGATCCTGATTTCGCCGTATGGTTGTTACTGGTCAAAGCGAAGAAAGGCTTTCCGTCATAGCCCAAGTTCGGGCTGGTATAAGTCGTAAGCCCTAAATCAGCCGAGTTCTGGTTGAAAGTTTCCGAATCGCCGGAAGTAAAACCACCTTTATTATAAATAGCGGCTACAATCTTTTCTTTCGTTACTTCCAATGCAAGCGGCCAAGATTTCTTCACATAATCACGCAGAAACTCTTTTGTTCTGTGCCAGTCGCGGTCAAATTCGCGGGGAACCTTAACTTTTAAGGATTTCTGTTTAATTCTTGCATAAACAGGATATCCTTCAACCGGCCTATCTTCGTGAGTAACTCCGTAATCATCGCGGCTTTCAAGCTCAGTCGCTCCGATCGCAGAAGTACCTTTCCAATATCCGCCTTTTATGTCCTTTATGCTGTTTACTTCGGCCATATCAGGATAAAACTTATTCAGCTTTTTATACACCGGGTCGGCTGCTTCCCAAAACCAAGAGTGCATATCGGCTTTAATTCCGTTTATTAAATCAAGTCTTACTGTCATTTTATATTCCTCCTATTGTATTATCGTCTTTGCTATTAAGAAACCTGGTTAATCTTTGCCGGGTTTACCGTAACATACAGAGTGTTTTCGGCAACGCTTCCGCCCTGAACAACAAACATATCATCCGTTGAAGCACTTGCGTTGGCATACTGAACCCCGTCGCCGTCCACATAAATATCAACTAATTTGCCTTTGAGCGTTTCAAGAACGGCCGCAGTAAGCGTTGCGGCTGCCCCGGATGTCGCGTAAGGCAGTTCAAAGGTCAATTCTGCAAGGTTGGTTACAGCAGGCAACCTATCGGATCCGCTGGTAGCAGAACAGGTTAGATTCTGTTCAACATACGCAGTAATAGCGTCCTCGTCAGTTGCGGGCGCTCTATAATAAGTAGCTGATGTATCGTAAACAATAAATCTTCCGCTTTTTGCCGGAAGCACAGTTGACGCATACATAGGCGCGTCAGTCGTTACTCTCGGCTTTCCGTCAATTATTCCGTATTTCATTTTATACATTTTTATTTTCCTCCGTTTTTATTCTCTTTCAGACGCTTTTTTCTTTATTGATATTACCTTCCTTATCTTTGTTCTCACTTCGGGATCGGATATATCAAGCCCGTTGTCATAAGCGTATTCTTCAAGCTCTTTATTGCTTACCCCCGAAGAACCTTCCCCGCCTTTTGAACCTTTATCAAGAGGAGCGTCTATAACCTCTCTCTTTTTTCCGGCTGATAATTTATCCCTATTCCTCAAAGACAGATGACCGAGAGCATTGTCAATCAACATTTTATCCCCGTAAAACTTCGGGTCTATCTTCCATTTAACGAACACATCTTTAACTTGATTTCCGAAAAGCTCAATAGCAAACTTATACTCATCTTCATTCGCCATTTCGGATAGAGTATCTTTAAGTGTTGAATCGGCTGTTCTGGCCGTGAAAGGAGCCATCTTTTCACTTGCCACCGAATCACTCATAAACCCTACCATTTCAAGTTCTGCCCGTATTTCGTCATCTGAATAGCCGTAATTCTTTTTAACTTCAATGAATTTACGGCCCTTCTCTGTTGACTGCGCCACTTTCAATATATCTTTAGGCTTTTCTTCGCCCTTTGATACATCGGGGTTGCCGGAAGGCTTGTTTTTAAGTTCTTCGAGTTCACGGGTTGCTTTATCAAGGGCTTCTTTCGCCTCTTTGAGCTGCTCTGCCTTTTTTTTGTTCTCTAAAAAGACATTCTTAGCCCCTCTTTTGGCTACTTCGCCCTCATAGTCAATCCCGTCATCTTGTTCTTGGTTTTGGTTTTCGTTTCCCTCAGAACCTTCCGAGTTGTTACCGCCCTCGTTAGCGGAATTATTGTCCTGATTTTCGTTTCCTTCCGTGCCTTCCTGCCCTTCTTCTTTCTGTCCTTCTTCTTTTTCCGTAGCCATTGTGTTGCCTCCTGTTTGTTTATTACCCTATTTAACCGTATAGGGACGGGTTATCAATCAGGTTGTGTGTTGTATAAATAAAAAAGCCTAAACCGATAGAGTAAACACTTCTATCAATTCAGGCTTCTGTATTTTCAGATCGTCCTGTTACATATTAAGTTTTCAAAGAGCTATTCGCCTTGTGCTTTTTTCTTTAATGCTTTAATTCTTTTGTATGCTTCCAAGTCGTCAATATCCATTTCCGCCATTTCATCTTCTTCTTCTTTGCTCGTGTTCTCAACTTTTAGATTCTTTATTTCTATCTGGCATACTAATTTATCATCATTCCATTCCTGTTTTTCAAGCAGTCTTACTATACCTACTCCCGAAAAAACCACCTTGCTATCTATTTTAAGGCTTTTAATATCCTTAAAATCATCTTCTTCAATTCTGATCGTTGGCTTCATCTTTACGGGTGCGTCAACAACTTTGGGACTATTCTTCGCCATTGTCTTTATCCTCTCTTTGTTTAGGCTTAACTTTATGTTGTTGAATGTCTATGTTTGGCACATCCCCCCCGCAGAAGTTAATCGTAACCTTCCCGTGGAACTTCTCATTCTCAAGCCTTCTCAACTCGTCAACTATCCACCTATTCCGTATCATCTTTAATCCTTTCAAAGTCTTTTAGTATTTTGTCCGGGCGTTCAAGAATATCCCTTAACAATCCAATCCTTGCCCCGGCTTTAGCCACTTCAACGACATTTATATCCTTTGAAGTGCTTAGCGATTCCAAATGCCCTTTCAGTCTTTTCTTATACTCTGAAAGAAATTCTATTGATTCCGGGTATCTTTTATCCGTAAACATCAACTTGCATTCTTCGGCTTGTCTTTTTAACTTTACTATCCTTTCCCCATAAATCAATTCAGAGGTTATCTGCTTAATTGATTTTAACCTGTCTTTGGCCCGGTCAGAAGCCTCTCTTACCTTATCCCTTATGCTCATATCGGCATAGCTCCCTGCGGTTGGGCCGGTTGCTGTTGCCCCTGCCCTCCGCCCTGTATTTGCTGTATATACTCATCAATCTGCTGTTTTGAGTAGCCTTTTTGCCTTAACTGGTCTATTACCTTCAACATAGCCTTTTTAGCCTCTAATTGCCTATCCAGAGGCTTTAGGATAGCGTCCTTGTTCTTCTCAACAGAACCCCCGGCGTTTTGAAGGTATATGCCTAATATCGTGCGCCTTGCCTCAATATCCTGCCATACTTCGGGATAGTACTTTGACACATAGTCCGTTGTGTATAACGCCAACTGCTGGTCTAACGCTTTTGAGAAACTTAGACTTGACCCGTGGCAGACATACCTTACGGGAACAGACAGCATATCCCTGTTAAGTTCAAAGGTTGTCTTGCCGTCAAAATACTTAATAGTTCCATTATCATCCGCATAATACTGAAAATATATGCTTTCAACCTGTTCTGCAAGCTCTGCGTCCGCCTTTTGAAGTGTTATGATTATATCTTCAATCCTGATATTGCTTGACTGCTTTTTGATTGCTGTCTTTGAAGCTGGGGCGCGCGGGTCATCAGGCGTTTGAGCGCCAGAAGCTAGCATAGGGTCAACCCCTGTGATTAAAGCCTCAAAATTGTTTATCCAATTCAAAAGGCTTACTCTTTCATATCCGACTGTATCAAACTTGATCTGTGAAAAGACCGTTCCTTTATTAAATTTGATTACATTTATGTCATCTTCAACCAAGTCAACCCGTTCAGGTTTGAATTGCGGGTCATCGCACATTACTGTCCGGGTATGAGCTATATTAAATTCATTGATTACGGAGTTTAAGAACGCTTCCGCTATCTCTTTCGTGTCTTTTGTCCGTTCAGTAAACGAATCGCCAAACCAGCTATCGTCTTTCGGCATTCCGTTGTAAACCACATAAAAGACTTTGTTGTGCTCATACGGATAGAAAAGTCCTTTCAACAATATCCGGCTGTCATCATCGTAATAAACAACATACCTCATTAGCTTATCTATCAATCCGTCATCGTCAACCGATATTTCCTCTTTCAGGTTCATATAGATTACTGCCCGGACAATGCAATAATCCCTTTTGAAATAGTCATCTTTGTATTTCTCTTTCAGTTCGGTTATGCAGTCCTGGGTAAAATATCCGTTATTGGCAAGCCTTTGTATGTCAACCCATTTATAATCCAATTCTTCCGCCACTACCCTCTGCCTGTTTATATCCTTAGTGCTTAACCTTGCAAAAAACTTCTTATAGTCAACCCTGTAAGGTTTAACGCCCCGGCTAACAACCTTTTCCTCTATGTCCGATATTGTTACTTCTTCGCCTGATTCAATCTGTTTGAGGTTTTGGAAAGGTACGCTTTCAGGGTTTAAAAGATCGGAAGTGTATGTTTTCTTAAAGCTGTCAAGGTTTTTGGACGAATAAGAAGTCTTGCGCGGGATATACTCTATCGTGTCGCCTTCAAACGCTACATTGACAACCGCGGCCGGATGAGTGCAAGCGTATTTGTAAACATAATAATCAAGTTCGTCTATTTTAACATCTTTGCGGAGTTTGCAGTCTAAAAAATCCTGTCTTTTGACTATAATGCTATTGTCCGTTTCTTCTTCGGGTTCCAAAAGCATTATCGGTTTCGCGCCTGTCGTCTGCCTTCTTCCGCTTGTTGCCACTATCTCGGCCATAATAAGAGATAGCTTTAACTGCCTTTTTGAAGCGTTGCCCGCTATCTCATCTTCGTATTCGTTACTATATGATTCCACGGCTTTATCGCAAGCCTCTATGCGTTCATAATAACCTTCTTCTTCGTATTCTTTAATAATCTCGTCTATTTCGTCGGTTATTACGCTTATAAGTTTGGTTTTCTGCGTTTCGTTCAAGTCTAAAGAAATAACCCGGGAATTGTTTATCTTACTTATCCCTTGTGTTTCAACCTTTTCTTTATTATCCGGCTGGCTGTCAGGAAATAATTCCGGGTTCCTTGTCTGCGGGTTGTTCTGCGTTCCCATTTTATACCTCTTTAATAAACATACTTCTTCTTTTTAGGGTAACTAGTTTCATATTCGCTTCTTTTCTTTTCTATTCTTAAAACTTCAATATCTTTTATCATCGTTGAAACAATCTTGGCTATCGCCATTGCCATAATATGATCGTCGTGTGCCTTTCTTTCCGCTTGTGCTTTCCAACCGCTTGAACTCTGAACTATAATAAAGCTGTAAAGCTCCTCAATCGTTGGCTTGTCGTAAATCCTGTCAATCCCGTTATCAATGGACTGCTTCAATACGCTTAACATTTCTGGACGCGTGGCCGAGTTTGTGTCCCAGCCCATTTTAACCATCCTGCCCGGATCGCCTGTTCCTACTGTCGGCATACGGAATATCTCGTATTTGTTCAGCCTATTCATTGCCATAAGCCGTTCTGTTTCAAATACGCCGCCATTATTGCGCTCCGGCGCTACTACCGGCCTGAAACCTGTAATGTCAGCTATCTTTTCAAGAACAGGGTGTAAAACATTTATCATCTCTGTTCCCATTTTAAAAGAGCTATATACTAAAGGATAGTCAAAATTCGTCTTTGAATAAAACTGCGTTACGCTGTAATCTCCGCAGCCTGTCGCCAGATCACCGCCTGCTACAATCAATTCCCCTGGCTTAAACTCGCGGTATTGCCTAAACTCCTGCATAGACTAATCCCTCTTTTATCGGGTTTTTAGCAGTCTGTAAGTATTTTGAGAGCATTTCTTTGTTAAAATAACATTCACCTGATGTAAGAAACGCCTCAATGTCTGTTTCCGGGTACTCCTGCTTAAATTTATCGCCCAGCTCAGACTTTTTCTTTTCAAGGAACTTTTTATCATAAAAATCGGAAGCCTTATAAAACAATGGCTTATGATTGTTTAATCCTTTCTTGCTTTCTTCCCAGAACTCTTTGAACTCGTTAAACCCGTTAGCTGTTGTTTCAATTATGAACTTGCCGTTCTCTGTTACTGCCTGCCCTGCACCGGCTATCATATTCCCTATGTTCGGGAAAAACGCAAACTCTGAAAAGAGCAAATTGTTTATTGTTCTTGATCTGCCGAACTCCACGCTTTTTGCCGTGCCTATATGGAAAGTGGTATTCATAAAGGCATTGTGAAGCTCGTTCTTGCTGTTATATTTCAAAGGAACTTTCTGTTTTGTCTTATCTTCATAGCTCTGAATGTAGTATTTAACCTTCGCCAACAACCCTGCTGCGTTATCCTCAACATCGGCCACAATTACCGAATAGCTGTTAGGCTCTAGGATAAAATCTGCCGTGAACATTGCCGTAAACAAAGAGCTGAACCCCATTTGCCGTGCCTTAAGGACGATTTCTCTGTTTCCAAAGTCATCCCTTAAATGCTTGCGCTGTATTTCGTTAAGAACAAACGGGCCGGACTGCCTGTCTTTGCCAACAATACCCAGCCGGTCTTCTATAAATCTTATGTAGTCAATCATTTTTTCATAGTTAAAGTAAACTGTATTTTCAATGCTTTTAAGCCCAAAGTTAAAGTAGTTTGTTCAGACCGCACGCCTATGGCATATAACTACTATTGCCGGCCTTATTCTCTTTTAACTATCCTTAGGGCGTTATCTAATCTTTAATTAAAAAGATTATGCCATTTTGAAGGGTTGCGTAAAAAAGAACTTTGGCTTTTATGTAATGCTGAAACAAAAACAAAGGAACTTGAAATATATGCGCGGCTTTACATATACACGGCTGCAAGTTTAATCTTTGTCTTTATTTCTTACTTACTATCACTCAAATTGTTCTGCATTTTATAGAGCTGAAAATTCGGGAAAATGGCTCTTATGCTTTATTTTGTATTGATTTTTCAATATTTTGTTAATTAAAGTTAAAGTAACGCTTTAATTTTATTTTTTATAGTTGTCTATCTCTTTTTTAAAATGCTCAAAAGATTTGACATTTAAATCTGTTTCGGTCTTTTCAGGGATAAGTTTTCTTAGTATTGCTATCAAAACTGTATCTTCAACATAGGCTCGCTCAATGGCGTGTTGCATTAAAGATTTGCCTTTGTCTTTTTCTACCGTTTTAATGGCATTCCTTAACTGTTCAACAAAAGCCTCTCCAGCTGGGGGTCTGCCATTGGGATTGTTTGTGTGTCCTGGTTTACATCCACCCTTGTTCGCCATTGTTTTACAAACTCCTACGCTTAAATTTTAATCTTCTTTATATAAATTTTCTGGGCGTTACTTTCTTCCCACAAGCCGGGCATTTGTATTTCTTGAAATAAGCCCAGAACTTATAACCGCACTTGCAACTGAAAGAGTTAAGTTTCATATATTTTTTGTTCATAGATTTTAACCGGGTGTCGTAGCTCGCAATAATTTAGTTTTTTTGTTCAAGCCGACAAACCCGGATTTTTATATGGCCTTCAGCGCAGTCGTAACCGCTGCCGAGGCTTCTATAAATATGTATGCTAGGGGTTAAAAGTGTGTGGTTTTTCCGTCTGGGAGAGTATCAAAAGTGTGTTTTTGGATGTGTTGACTATTCTATGTTTGTCGGGAGATCCGCGGGTTCGGGTTCCCTGAATGCGTATAATATGCGCCTTACTTTGTAAATGCTTGTTTTTGTTCGTTTGGCGATGGTTCTAACGCCCCAGCCGAGGCCGTCTTTTTGATTACACCACCAAATAGCAATGGCAAATGAACCGTGTTTATTCTTTAAATCTGCGGGACATCCGCGATAAAACTCTAAAAACTCCCGATATTGAAACTTATCCGGGAACACACATTTTTTCTGAACAATCTCAAGGCTCATTCTTTTTCCTTTTAGTAAAGATAAATGCTTTTATAATATCTTTCTAGATATTCAAATGCTCTTTTCAGCTGTTTCATTTTTTCCTCCTTTCGTTTTAAGCATTTTAACCCCTTTGGGCTACCTACCCCAAAAACAACACTAATCTTTCAAATTTAACCCCTTAGCTTTAACCTAGCGCGATTCTAAACCTCTTTCCCAACCCCTATTTTGGTCTTTTGTGCTTGTAGTGTTCTTTTGCCCATTTGCGGTTCCTTTCGATTGTGTCCTTCATTTTCTTTTGCGCTTTAACCGGATCAACTCCCGGAACCGGCCCGAGTTTCTCAAAAACCAGCTCCCGGCTGCACCTTGAGCAGAAACAAGACAGACAAGACAAAGGGCTTTCAATTTTATATCCGCACTTAGGGCAAACATAAACTGCCATTGTTGGTTTAGCCTTTTTAAAAACCGTATACATATCGCCTTTGTTCATAACAACCTCTCTATTTAATTTTTTTAATATAAGTTTTTTCCGGTTTGGTTACTTCTTCTATGCCTAGGTATTCGTATAACCGGTTAATCTTTTTTGATTCTGGACAAGATACCACTTGGAAGCATCTGTCATTTATTGCAACGCTTCTATAATAATCAGTTAATTCTAAAACTCTCGAAATAGCCTCTATTTTACTTTTTTCAGCTTTAAGGTTCTTTTGTAACGCGAACACTTGAAACAAAAGAGATCCGACCGCCACATAAAGGGCTAATAACAAAATACTGGACACTGCAAACACTTCTACACCAAACTCATTTAAAAACTTTTCCATACTGCCTCCTTTTGAGATCAACTGCGAATTGTTTAAAACTCTATGTCATTACCTGCTTTGTCTTTTGGAATCTTTAAACCTAAAGACTTAACTGCTCTCTTAAAGGCAAAGGCTTTGTCTTTCTCTTTGTCTTTGTCTTTGTCTTTAACCCCTTGCTTGACCTCAACTTGGGGTCTAATTGAGGTCAACTGTATGTTTTCTTTCTCTAGCTCGGAAAGAATAGAAAAGTGAACGCGGTTACTGACATTTAGGGTGGTCCCGTATTGAAAGGGTATAAACTGCACTAAGAACCAATTACCGGTCTTTGTTTTTATGATCCTTTCTTTGTCTTTATTGAACAAATCCAGCCCTTTTGACAGCTCAATTTTGGTTTTAGTAAGAAGCTCAAACTTTATTCTGTTCGGCTTCCAAATACCAGCGTGATTGCTTCGGTCTTTAATATAACCCCAAAATAGTTTATATTCCGGTGGAAGCTCTATATACCAGTCTTGCTCCCAAATATCTACATCCGTAAATCTCTTAGCCATTTTCGTTCCTTCGTACATCTCTACCACTTTTAAGTAAATCGTCTAACCTGGGCAATCCTGTGCGTCCTGGAACCGTTCTGAAAGCCCTAGTCCCCTTGAAAATAGGGTGGATTGTCCACTTCCGGGCCTTTCTTCTTAATTTCGTGCTTTTCAGGCATTACCAAAGAGGGATCGCAGTCCGCGCATTCCCCGGCCGCTGAAACATTAGATACTTCTTTACCGCATACCGAACATTTAATCCAAACGATCATTCTTTATTCCTCGGATACCTTATTTCGTAATAGAGCATTTTAAGCATGTAAAAGAATATACGGATTGTGTTTTGAACTTCTATCCAAAAGTCGGACATTTTATTCAATCACTCCCTTTTTCGGCAACTTTAATAAATGCCTCAAGTCTTCTCCGTTAGAAAGAGTTGTGGATTTTGAAATAGTAAAAAAGAGATCGCGCTTCTTGATAGCCTTAGGTATTGCCTCAATATGCCACTTCTCTGGTTCGTATACAAATTCAATGCCTAGGTAATCACTCAATGCGGATATTCTCATATCATTGAATTCGTTTGAACCATAACGCGTTAAGCAAGTAAAGGCGTATTCTTTTATTTCTTTTTTCGCCATCTCCA
>JBAYMG010000032.1:0-10825 GCA_041663665.1 Candidatus Omnitrophota bacterium
ATGGTTCGGACGCGGAAGTCTAAGAACCAAGTACAAGGCTTCAGACAGAGTCAACTCGAGCGGGTCCCTCTTCAGAATCAGATACGATGCCGGCCCTATCCCATAGATGTCAGGGCCGTACTCAACGATGTTGAGGTACATCTCGATGAGCTTGGCCTTAGGGAATGAACTCTCCAAGGCAACCGTTAGTATTGCTTCTTGAATCTTCCTACCAATGGTACGGCTTCGGTTTAACCACAAGTTCTTCGCCAACTGCATTGTGATAGTGGATCCACCGCGGAAGAACCTTCCGAGCTTCAGATTGTCCTTCAGACTATTCTCGATTGCCTGTGGGATGAAACCCCTGTGATAGAAGAACCCTGGGTCCTCTGTGGTCGTGAGGGCCGTGGTCATGTTCGGGCTGATCATCTGATAGGGAGTCCAATCGGGAGCTGAAGGTCCAGCTCGGCGAGTGAAGGGCTTCCCATTCGGGTGGTACGCAGTATAGGAAAACTCCCCTGAGAGATCTTTGATGAACTTAGGAGTAGGCCCTGTGAGCTTACAGCTATTCGAAATCTTGAGTTTTACTTCAGGAAGTAGCTTCAAATCGAATCGGAAGTCTCCGGTGAGCTTTACCTGTTTGAGGGGTTCTATCAGCATCTCCTCTGGAATTGCTTCAAGCCAATGTTGGCAAGAGTCATCACCCCAAACATGCTTATCCTCTAAGTTAAAGTGGATGAAGGCCCCACTGCTTTTAACCCAGAGATACCCACTCATGAGCCCAACTAGAGGGTTACTCGAATCAATAGCTGGAATCTCCACACCCAGGAAAGTTATTGGAACCGAGTACAACCGCTTGTATTCAACCTGAATAGATTTCGCTCTCGAATATATCAAACCATCGGTAGACTCAAGGACAAGCCCCTCAATAGTGATAGGCGGAATAGAGATCTTACCAACCTCTAGCCGTTTGTTTTGAGTGTTGAAGGCCCCGTTGGTGAAACTAACCTCTTTTACCTTGAGGACCTTGCCAACCTCGTGGGTGATATCTGGTAGCTCAGTCTTCCCACTGGCAACAGTAGCCACTTTGGACTTGAGGTCGTAATGCACACCCTCAACCGATACAAGACCGTACTTGGTTTCGATCTTCCCAGTGGCTGCTAGTGCCTCATTTGAATCGAAAGTGACCTTATAGAGGGTAGCTCTATCAAGTCCTTGATAGAGCTTCAAGGTCAGGTTCTTACCGGTGATCTTGTACCCAAGTCCTGACTTCTGATCCTTTGAATCAGAAGTCATGGTTACAAGAGCAAGCCCACCATCAACCGCAACAGTCTTGGACTTTCGACAGACAACCGCCGAATCGAACATACCATCAATGTGTTGAGTCTTTACGTTGATTCGTTCGACTCTAACGCAGTCGAGGCTGAGTGCCTTAGCGGACCCAACCTCGACACCTGGAATCAGCCCGTTGATGTAGTGCTTTAGGATCGCTGGTACAAGGAACCAACCGAGTACCAGCAGGGCTACTGGCATTGAACCTAGAATAAGCCACTTCTTACGGATCTTCACCCTGGCACCCTACACCAAATTGAGGGTATCAGCAAGAAACATGTGTACAGAGGTACAGCTTTATGTCTCGACTGGTATAGTCAAGAGCACAGATGATCTCAAACAAGTTTCTCTTGACTTGCTCGAGTCGAGCTAAGTCAACTGAATAGAGCCCATTACCCCGATACTCGGTGCATTCGTATTCCAACAGACGATACCCAAGAACATATGTATTAATGGTATCATCCAAGTTCTCACTGCTAAAAACCGGGTCTACTATGTGGAACCGAAGGTTTGATGACTTATCTCTATCATTCCACTCATCAAACAACTCATCCGGTGTTTGATTATGCATCTTCCGAGCAAACTTCTCGAAGTCTAGCTTGTAGCTTCTGACCATCTGAGGTGTTTGTTTTGCTCCACAGGTAGAACAGAAAGGCCCGGCACCTGACTTATCAGGCGGGTGACCTTTGGGGCATACTATTGCCCCAGGGATTTCAGTCATCAAGTCATAGGGACAGACAGAAGCCCCTATGACCAATCGAGGGTATACACTCATTCCCATGGCAAACCTCAGATCTTGATCTCAACTTCTTTCATGTCGACTTTACAGAGGAGATCTGCACCCCCAAGCTTGAGTGTCATCGAATTCTCGTCCAGAGAAGAAAACTCAGTGAACCACACCTGACCGACAGTTATTGCAAATTTGATTTGAGCTATCTCTCGGATCTTCGTACGCGTGACCGCAACAGCCTCTTTAGCCTTCTTGTCGATCCACATAATGAAGGCAGCCTCCTTGGCTTCATCAGTTGGAAGCTTTGTGTATTCATCGGAGGCCAGCCACTTCTCGACCTCAGTCAATGCTGGTACCAAGAGAGCACCACTCGTGGTTTGTTTCTTACTGGCACTGATCTTCTTCCGAACATCATTCACAGAGGGCAACTTGGAAAGTCCAGCGATAGCCACTTCGAGTTTCTTGGCTACATAGAAGTCAGTGGCAGTAGCCGAGACTGTGTGAGGGGGAGCAAAGCCTGAATAATCAGTAAACCCTTGTTCTTTCAACCAGTTAGCCGCGTCCTCTCCATAGGTGGTTACGAACCCTGGTGACTTCTTGGGCGGTACCCTCTCGTCTCTGACGTCCTTGTAGACCTTCTGAGCTGCTCGGGAGGTTTCAAGCTCCCACTGAGCCAAGAACAAATCCTTGGCACTGGCAGCTTTGATCATCCTTCTGTTGATCACAGGAAGGGCTCGTAAGTTGATAACTCCAATCACGAATCCACCGGCCATAGAGAGCTTGGTTGGCTTGGCTTCCGCTGGGAGAAGCTCAGAGAGCTTCTTGGCAGTTGCCTCTGTAACCCTCACCGGAAGAGACTCAACATTGACCAACCCATCCTTCACGATGGCATAATTACGGAAAATGAAGGTCTGGAAGGATGCTGGGACCTTTCCCTTTAACTCATCCTTGAGACGAGCCGAGAGGTCAACAACCCCTGTCTTCCTGACATTAATTGATATGTTCGGGAAGTCCTCATTGTAGACCAAAGAGGAGATCGGATAGCCATCGGGTGCTGGATCAGCCACGAACTTTAGAGGAGCCGGCTTTGAGTTGAGGAGAGCCGTGAGCTCGGTATTCAATCGAGCCAACTCGGAAGCTTTCTTCTCTGTACCCAGCTTAGCCCGAATCTCATCGACTTTCTTTTGCTCTTCCGGGGTCAAGATCTCGTCAGCATCGATTCGACTACGGCCGATCTTTGAGTACTTGAACTCAGGGTGCTCCAACAGGATATGAGCTGACTCATCACTGGCAAGCAATGCGAGGAGGTCAAGGACCGTGTAGGCATCATCATCGGGTACCTTCTTTGGATCCCAACCTTTCGTGTAGCGTAACTTGTCATCAAAAGCAGCTGCCTTGGCAGCGTCCATGAAGTCAGAGTACTTCTGCTTTCCAAAACAGGAAGAAAATCTCTCGATGAAGTCAACATCGGCTAAGGCCTTCAAAAACGGGAAAACCACGTCAGACTTCATTCGAACTGAGTAGAGGGATACCGCCGCATATGCAGCTGAGAGAGCTCGAGGATCTGATTCATCCTCATCAACCCCATCAAAGTTCCCACCGTGATTACCAGCAACCTCAGCTAAGGTATTCCCAGATATCTTACCCTCCTTGTGAGGATTCACCCGCCAGAATTCTGTTACGTCAGAGGGAAGTTGAATTTTACCCTCCTCAACAGCGTAGGTTGTTAGTTCCCCATCGATTAGAGTGTAGACGAAGTTACCGATGGACCCACCAGATACTTTGACTTCGACCTTGGGTGCCCCAGAGAGCTTCTTGCCTAGTGAGGCTTCGAGAACGGGTTCGTACTTGGTGAAGTGTTCGGCGAAGATCAGCTGTCCACCAGCTTTTTCTGCCATAGCCGTCAAAAGGGGTCTGTCCGCGTAGTACCCATACTCCACGAAAGTTGCTGCTGAGAGCCCACCCGCCGCCTCTTCAACAGTCTTGAGGATCTCTGCTCGATTCCACTGGTTGTCACAACCATCTGACATGAAAAATAGAGAGAAGATGGATCCAGGCCTCTTGGCTCTCACTCGCTTGATGAGTGCTGCAACCTCCTGGAGAGGCTCCTTGAACCCGGTTAGCCCAATGGGCTGTAACCACCTGTCAATGGCCTTGTTGACGTCCTGCAGGTCAGTGAGAGTCGCTACTGGCTCAGCCTCGAGCAGGGTACCAAACTGCCCCCTACCCGAAAACCAGATGATCGATACTGTGTCAGTAACCCCAATGAGTTTCGGGAGCTTTTTCTTCAATTGCTCACGAATCTTAGGTAACTCACTATACATGCTGCCTGAAACGTCAATGACTAGTATGTGATTGGTTGGTACCTCGACAGGCTTAGCCTTCTCTTTGGTCTTCTTCAACTCTTGGTGAACAAGAAACAGCCCGTCAGCAACCTGATATGACAGCATAGGTGGGAAGTCCTTCCGTGGGATTACCCTTAATACACCGACGGGCCTTCAAATCAACAACTTTTTCTCAGGGCGGGCTACAGGTCGGTAATATTGATCCCAGTCATTTCAAGAAGCTTCCCAACGGCCTCTGTTTTAACCTGGCATATTCTTGGCTCTGAAACTTTCAGTTCGGCAGCCAAGTCCTTGTGGGTCAGACCTTCAAAGAAGTACTTTCGGATGATGTACTCCTCTCGCTCAGTTAGGGCTGCCATTTTTGCTATGACCCTCATAAGAAGCTGGCGAGCTGCTATCTGGTTGTCAATCAAGCCTTGGTCAACGGTATCGTTGTCAGAAACCAGTCGGTACTCTGGTTGTCTGTCAGGGCCTGCCCTACGAATATACCCACTTTCTTTGCGAATTTCGTCAATGATCTGCCCTCGGATCCTAACCTTGGCATAGAAATCAAATTCACACTCTGGCCCAGTGTATCGATTGCAAGCGTCCCAAAGACCTATCTTTCCCCATTGGATCAACTCATTGAGTTGGAAAGGAACTCCAGTTCCTTTCACCCATAGGGCTACCTGGTTAGCTAGGTAGCTGTACTTGTGAAATCTCTTGTTGAAACCCCTACTAACAGGGGCTTTATCCTTACGCTTGAACAATCAAGAACCCTGCCTTTAAGAGAAGAGATCATAGCACCTTTTCTAGCATTTCAACCTGATCTTGAGGTAACTCATCCATGCAGTAGAAGGCTACCATCTCTGCAAAGTTCTCCTCATCATTCTTACCAGCATAGGGGGTTATGAATCCAGATCCAGGCTTGGATTCTGGTTTGATACCCTTTAACAAGGCCCATCCTTTGAGTGAGACACTAGCCTTATTCGAGGGATCATCCTCTCTATGCATGATTACCTGGTACCCACTTCGAGACCCTCCGTAACCAACCCGTTCGACAACATAGGTCTTACCCTTTTCAACCACTGTGTCACCAGGCTTAGGGGAAAGGTCTGGATTTCTCCTAATCTCAAACTCTAGATCACTAGTTGATTGATCTACCTTGGACTTGATAGTCTGGTAGATCCTAGCTATATCTCGGCGACTGCTCTGTAGAAACTTGAAGTACAGTCGGTGTGCCAACTCGTGAATGATCGTTTGAAGGGCTGCCCCCTCTTTGCCCTTCAGGTTGGCTCGTACGAAGAATTCATCACTGGAAGTAAGGTAGAACGCTAGTACCTTGCCCTTAGTCAGGGTATTGGAGATGAGGGCATCTCCATAGCAGACTTTGCCAAGCCCCTTCTTTGCTAGAAGATGAGCTGCCTTTTCAATGACCTTGGCACAGTTATCCATTGTGGCTTCATCAAAACCACCAGTGTTCACAACTCTAAATGGACCAGCTTTCAGTACTGTAGGAGCACCTACCCCACGTACAGTGGCCTTATTAAAGGCATCCTTAGCTATCGCCAGGTGCTCTGTGTATAGATTGAACAATTTCTTGAAGGCTGCTACCCCAGCCTCAAAGTCCTTTGGACTAGCGAAGCGTGTCTTTTCGTAAAACCTAGAACAAGCTTCAACCTTCTTCCTCACATCCGAGGGTAGGTCATACTGCTGAAGAAGTCCGAGGAAAATGTTCTGAACCCCTATCCTCTGCAGGGAAGTTAGTGAGGTCTTTGGGAATAGTATGTAATCGTACTTCTTGTTACTGAAGAACCTAGATACCTCTAACTTCTTGCCCTCGAAAGGTTCACCTTCGTGTTGACTTAGGTACTCTTGTGCGCTCAGTACATGAGGAAGCTCAATCTCCAAGTTCTGGTATCGATCCAGGGTATCTTCCCAATCTCGAATGAGCTTTGGGACATCACCAATAGCCATGGCATACCGACGAGCTACCACGGCAACAATTGGATCTACAGCTTTGCACTTATTACAAGTGGTCAGCACTGTTACCCGATCTGGACTAGTGCACCGACATTGTTGGGTAACTGTTCCACAGACCTTGCAAACTACTTTGTAGTGTTGATTAGGAGTAGCAGGGATATAGTAACCCTCTGGTGTCCAAGATCCTGGAGTCTCGTCAGAAGCTACTTTAGCACCACCTTCTCGAGCTATCTTGCGGAAGAACTCTCGAGACCAAGCACCTAATGCATTTGGCCCTTTAATGACCCAGATACGGAAGGCTTCAGCAAAAGCTTCCACTGGCTCAGTATCCCCATACTCACTAATCTCTTCAAGCTGAACGACCTCACCTTCTTTGAATTCCTTCAGCCTAGTCAGGTAATCATCTGGATCGTATATACGTCCAGAACGTCCAGAACGGAGTGGGGTTGGGTATACTAAGGCTAGTTCCTTGAACTTAACCTCGTCAAACTTGTCTTTCGCAACAGGTAGAGCGGCTTTAAGACGATCCTCATCGTCTATCATAGTAAGGATGTTGTCTGGGTCAATCTTCGGGTTAACTGCTTTGAAAAACCTATCGATGTCATCAAGAGTGATCTTAACTCCTCGAGAGGATAGAACCTCTTCCCATTCGGCTCGTGCTTGCCCTGGAAGCTCCTTGAAGTAAAATCGGTGTCCACACTCGTGGGTAAGGGTTCCATGCCCTGTGTCACTACCTGCAAGCGCGAGAGGGTAAAGAGTTAGCTTGTCCTCAGAAGGGGAGTACCGACCATTGGTGTCCCACTCCTTTTGGTCGAAATCGACTACAATGGTGAGGCCTCTAACAGCATTGGGAAAACCAGCTGCTTTGATTCGAGTAAGCCTACTGCGAAGTTGATTCATCGCATTGTGAAACTCTTCCTCGGTCTGGCCACTCTCTTCCTGACGTCCCCAATTCTCTAGAATGACCTGAACCCCTCCCATCTCAAAGTGATCAACTGGTTCAAATCTATTAAGTGATCCACCCCTAAGCTCCAAGTACAGGTCAAGATCCTTGAAAGCTTTCGAAGCTGCTACCTGGTATCGTTTGACATTCCTGTCTTGCTCATCTCGGATCTTACTGAGGTTGAAGACTCTATCAACTCCAATAGTTGGGAATAGGAATGAGTTGTCTAATGTATAACGAAAGTCCCAGGTACTCTTTCTGATATCCTTCTCGAGTGGGGTTTCCTTACCCTTTTCCGCCTTTTGGAGCACTACCTTGTAAACCCAATCTGAGAAGTTGTCCCTAAAGATCCGGAACAACTTAGCCGCTTCAGCTATGCTCTCGGTAACTTTAGCTTTCTCTTCTGGTTCTGCATTCCAGGGTAGGTCAACATTGAGTGAACGGTAGATCTTCGTCATCAAGCGAAGATCTTTCTTCCACTTCTCAAGGGTACCCTTAGTGATAGTCGCCGCATACCGCCTGGCGACAGATTGAATGAGAGGATCCACCCTACTGAGGGTTTATCGAATGACTATCTCAAGAATCTCCACATTCAACCCAGGCCCTCTCAACAAGCTCCTGACAGAGCTGATCAATAGCACCCACATCAGGTTCAGGCGGAAGGGGTGATGTTTTCTCTAGTTGGTTGAGTTCTCTGTTTTGCTGCTTGAACCATGAAACAAGCTCTTCAAATTTCCAGGCTCCGTTACGAATAGCTAATAACTCCTCAGCATCAGGTCGACGTATATCAAGATTACCGGTGGTAAGAAGATCTCTGCACGAACGGGACAGCCGAACCAAGTGCATGGCATGCTTTCCATCATACCCAAACTTGGCTTCCATAATGGCCCGTTCAGGGTTCCTACTCTTCTTCCACTTCTGGAACTTGCTCCAATCCGACTTCTTGGAGGCATATCGCTTTTCTAACTCGAGTACCTGAATGAAGTTGGTGGTGAGACCCAAACTATTGGCAGCTGCATGCCAAACCTTGTCTTCCACCTCGAGGTCAGCCCACGAAGTGACTTCAACCAAGCGGCGTTGGAACTCATCCCGAATGGCTTGCCTCATGCTCGGAGCTATATACTCGAGCTTGTGCCAGTTCCACGAGTCAACCTTCTTCTTGACCATGGCCATGGAGGCATCAATCTGGTTCTTCGCCGGATGAACTGGTATGGGGGACAAACCGAACTCTGCCCGTGTGGGCTCATGATCTGGTGGGTCGAGTATCCACCGCCGGTGCAGTTCGATTTTTCTCATCTGCTCTGTGGCATACCCAAGGAATGTCTCACGAGCTCTCCGGCTAAGAAACATCCTCTTGTGATCAAGCAATGCTTGCCCTATTGGACTTACAAACAAGTGCTGCTCAGGGTGGGTAAAGAGAATCTCCAAGGTATTTGGATTGCATTCCGAAGCTAGGTAGATGAACTTCCGGATCTCGAAGATCACCAAGTCAGGGTTCTTGAGAACCTCCTGCTCGAAACTCTTCAGAATTCCAGTGTAGTATGGCTTTTGGGCTACAACTACCCCACGGATATCCAGATCGCTCTGCGGCGTGTTAGTACCATATGCATGACTCCCGTGTAGAGTCAGGAATATGGTGCGGGAGGGCATCCAAGAATGCTCACCGCCTGCATTGAAGTAGTCTTGCCAGTCGAAATTCATTTAGGTCTCAGTGGGTATTCAGCCCTGCTTTGTACAATGGCTGAATACACAAGACCCCACTCAGAGGGATGAAATCCAGCCTTATCATCAATGAGAATCGAGAAATAGGGATTCTTCGTGAAGTCACCTGTTTTAGTGTTTGCCACCGGGGTCTCATTAAGCCCTTTGAAACTAACCCCAGCAGCCCTAAGTCGATCGAGATACTTGGGACCTTCGGTGGGGTAGCATGATGTCCATAGAACCAAGTAGATCTCTGGAAAGAGAGATATCTTACTGAGAGCGTCAAGAGCTTGCGGATAGAAAGGAGCCGAGGCATCCCTGTAATTTGAATCACAGATGGTGTCATGAGCGTCGACCAGGATGTAAATGGTGTCCCAATCACGATCTCTAGCAACCCTGTATGCCTTAGCTATTGCTCGTCTCAGATCCATGGTGATTACCCTACACCAAGAACCGGCAAGATCTCAACTAATTATGTGACTAGGCCCCTCGGACAGGGGTTCTTCTTCGTGAGCGGCGCACCGGGATCTCTGTATCGAGAGACTTCACGGCATCATCCAAAACAGCTTCGAAGGTAACATCCTCCTCGTAGCTGAAGCCATCATCAGGGGGGCTGAAGTCCACTTCAGACGGGTCCTCAAGGGTCAGGTATCGAGGGTGAAGACCCTCATGAACCTCCCGGTGGCATCTACAGCAGAGAAGTGCGCACTTATTGAGTTCTTCCTTGAGTAGCTCGAGAGAGGCCAATCGGTCGGATATATTGAAGTCCTTAGTAGAGGAATTAAAATGGTGAAAATCGAAGGCACTCGGGAACCCCGTGTAGCCACAGATCTCGCATTTTCCACCCAAGTAATCCACAGCCTGTTGACGGAGCTCGCGTCTTCGTAAGCTGGCCTCTCGTCTCAGAATCCAAGTGGTGTCTTCATCCATATACATCTACGAAGATGTCTCAAAAGAAGATCCGGTAACTTGGCCCACCTTCTTAAACTCTTGTACCTACCGTGCTTATGCAGATCGAAGAAGTCCCAGCTTTCTCAGGGTATTCATTCAAGTTGTTGGAGGCAGGACCATGGGATCCAAACTCCTTCGGGCTTGTCGACATCACCATAATCAAAGGAGAAGACAAGCTTAAGGTATTCATCGATTTCCACTCAGAGGTACCTATCCAGTTCGAGATCGACTCCTATCTTTGGACTGGTACTAAACTGCTTCTGAGAACCAAGGACAAGATTCGCTGGGTTCTTAAAGCAACCAACTGACCCCGGTGTAAGTGATGGGAATCCTATGACAACAGCTTCTCCTTTCGTGAAATGGGCCGGGGGCAAAAGGCAGATCCTAGCACAAATTCGTCGAAGGCTCCCTAAGACCATGGATACTTATTATGAGCCGTTCGTAGGAGGAGGGGCCGTGCTCTTTGCATTGGCAAATCGAAAAGCCTTCAAGAGAGCTGTCATCAACGACATGAACAAAGAGTTGATGGACACCTACCTGGCTTTGTCTACAGGTAAAGTAAAGAGTATTGTAGACATTCTGGTTGATTACCCTAATACACGTGAGTTCTACAACGAGATTAGAGCTAGGGTACCCAGTGAGATACCAGAGATCGAAGTCAGGGTAGCTCGGTTCATTTACCTGAACAAGACCGGCTTCAATGGTCTCTACAGAGTCAACCAGAGAGGGGGTTTCAACACTCCCTTTGGTAAGTACCCAAACCCAAACTACTGCGATAAAGCAGGCCTCATGGAGGCCGCACGAGCCCTTGAAGGTGTGACTGTCGAGTGTGGAGACTTCGCAACTTCAGTTGCTTCTGCCAAACCAGGAGATGTGGTTTAC
>JBAYMG010000033.1:0-10493 GCA_041663665.1 Candidatus Omnitrophota bacterium
CGCTGATTTCGCGCTCATCGCGGGCATGATCGCCCCTGCCGCGCCCGCCAAGGCGCGCAAGCAGGAGTCGGCGGACGCCGTTACGGCCTGTTCAACAAGGATGGGGAGCCCGTCGAGAACGAGGATGGTTCGCCCGTCACCTATTCGCGCAAGGTGACGACGGTTGCGCCGTCGTTGCGCCAGTCGCTGGGCGCGGACTTGACGGGTTACACCGTCAAACACTTGGTGACGGGCGAGGTGCTCTCGGACGCGCTCACTTACCGCAAGGATCGCGAACCCGCCGAGAAGGCGACCGAGGCCGCGTAACACTCTGTTAGTTAGCAGGTTGGCCCGCAAGGGCCAACCTGCTAACCAGAGGTAGCCCATAAGGCAGAGCCTGCCGGATTGCATTTGCAATCCGACCGACCGACGCCGAACCGTCCAATAAAATACCTTACGGAAGGTATCGGCTTCCGCAGTGTGTCGGGCGACTCAGTACCGACGGAGTGGATACCGTTAGCCCTTGCCGTTGTCCCGCTTACCTACCATCGGCGATCCCTGCCGATATCCAGAGGTAGACCATAAGGTAGATCCTGCCGGATTGTGCAGCCGGGTAAGTAACCCAAGCTTATACAATCCAACAGGTAGTAACGTCGCTACACTTCCTTTGACTAGGGTGTAACTCGTTACCTTGCCCCGTCTGGCTAACGGGTTCATCTGTTCAGTGTTGGCGGACTATCTTCTCACACAGTTTATGTGGGAAGAGAAGGGGCGGCGAACTGATTTCAACCCTCCACGAATCTGCTGTGCTTTTATTGAGTCACGAGGCCGACTTCCCTCTACACTCTGAAGGGACAGAGTGACTAACTCCTATTCAACACTGCGAGACCTATGATATCTTTTTGCGGGAACTAGGTCTCTTTGGCGTCCATGGCCCTTGTAGGTCTAGTTTCACTACTGCCGATCCGCTTCGCGCGTTCTCGCGCATTGCCGATCCGCTAAGGCCGTAGCCGGTAGCTGCTTGCCGCCCCATACCTACCATCGGCGATCCCTGCCGATATCCAGAGGCAGCCCATAACGGGTTGCGTGTCGGATTGGACTCAAGTTTCTATATTCAAGTTTCCATATTTCCGTTTTCTCATTTTCCGTATTTCTGTTTTTCTCATTTTCCTATTTTCGATATTGATCGTAATCATGCGCGCCAATCCGGCAGCCGGTCCCTTATGGTCTACCTCTGGATAATGCCAAGTGTTGGCGATAGTAGGTATGGGTTCAAGGAGGACCGAGACCATGGGCAAGTCACCGACAGTGTTCCAGCTTCTGAGTGAATGGGCAGCCGCTCGCGCGGCTGCGGACTCCGCAATTGCGGAGTATGACGCTACTGTGGCGGCGGCGCGTGAAGAGTTTGTTACTCTTCAGGTTGCGGCAGTTGCCGATGCCGAAGGTAAAGTCCGTGAACATGCGGACTACAAACTGATCGCCACTATGCTTGGTGGAAGTAACACCAAGTCTCGCAAGAGCGAGGGTGACACTGATGTTTACGGTCTGTTTACCCCGAAGGGTGAGCAGGTTGTGAACGCCGACGGTGTTACCGTCGGTTACGTCCGCAAGTGCATCACTGTTGCGCCAAGTCTCAAGGCTATCATTGGCGATAGCCTGGAAGGTTACAGCGTGCGACACCTGGAGTCCGGTGATGTGCTGTCGGACTCGTTGACGTGGCGAAAGGATCGCGCCGCGTAACAGGACGTAACGTGCCGGAGCAATCCGGCACCCCTGGCGTTATGGTCTACCTCTGGATCGTTCGCGCGCCCATAGGGTAAACAGTAGAGTAACTGTTTAGTGATACTCTACTATTTACCCTAGAGTAGTAGTTAGCTACTCATCGTCATCATAGTCATCTTCATCATCGTCATCATCCCCCAGACCGAGATTCAGATCCTGATCTTCCATGACTGATGCCATACCGTCGGAATCATCTCCTAGAAGTTCACCGACCATCGCGACAAGTTCTCGTCTTGCCGCCGCACGTCGGCTATCTTTGGTCTTCTTGTGGCAGCAGGGGCACCGCAACAGAGCCGATACATTGGCCCCAAAGTAGTAGCCCTGTTGTTCTAACAGTTCCTTGGCATTAGGAATGTTGGACTCGGGACCAAGAATGCCATCCCATTGTCCGACTAACTCCTCACTCAACCCACACTCACCAATGGCATCATAGCGGAGATGATACCATTCCCAGGGCTCTAAGCATGTTGCGCAAGTCACGTCCATGATGTGCTCCTATGTACTATCGACTCCGTGACCTAATATCCAGAGGTAGCCCATAACGGGCTGGGTGCCGGATTGCTCCGGCGTGTAACCTTACGTTACTCCAACAACAGTTTCAATTTCGGTTTTTCCGAATTTCAACTGTTCAGTTTTCGAATTAGTTGTCGTCAGTGTAGTGATACCGTCCGATCAACTTCCCCTTTTCATTTATCCGGGCGGCGATCAACTTCGCCTGAACTTGGTACTCGTCTTCGCTACCAAGATCCCTGGTACCCTTGACCAGGAAACAGTTGGGCAACTCAATAGTGGCAGTGTCGGTGTCGATGACTTGCGCCATCTTCACGTCGTTGCACTTTTGCCCCCAGAACTCATAACGACCGATGCCTGTGTTCTCCCATTTGACATCCACCGAATCAAAGGCAGTGTCCCAGGCTTCCTCGGCACTGTTGAACTCAGGCAGCGGAACTTCTGTCTGGAAGTAGTAGGCGAAGATCTTCTTGCCCGCCTCTTTTGCCTTGACCATGTAGAGTTGATAGCCCACATGGCCCGTGTTGTTGTCGAACTGATTCCCTTCGCCGCGCAGATGCGTGCAGCAGATCTCGGCATCTGTGATTTCGACTTCAAGGTGATGCTTGAATTCATCACTGCACGCAGCCCACTCGTGCAATGAGTCCTGGAACTGTTGCTGAACAACTTCCGCATCAGCGCAGTCAATGAACTCGATTTCCGTTGTGTGATCCATGGCTCGACTCCTATATACTATCGACTCGGATTCCTAATATCCAGAGGTAGCCCATAACGGGCTGGGTGCCGGATTGCTCCGGCACGTTACGTCCTGTTACGTAGCAGACCGTTGGGACGAAGAGTTGCGAATCATCGCTTCTTCAATCTCTAGTCCAAGCAAATGTTGTGCTTGGTACGCCACTCCCAACATGGCATCCCAATTCGCAACTATCCACTGGGCTGTTTCTCCCATGTAGGTAAGTTGCGTTCCCGCGTGACTTGGGATGTTGTCCGCATACTTGCGAACAATTGTGGCTTCACTCCCCGTGATGAAGATCCTCTGTACTTTGTCGGCGAGGCCGTGGAACCAGTAATCCACAGTCTTGCCGTCAATTTGCAGTGGGACAGTTTGACCACCACGGCGAGAGTTCCCGATGAACCAAATAGTGTCCTGTTCGCCATCGGGCAGCTTGACGCTAATCTTCAACATGAGCTACTCCCTTACTGTGTCTCGGTCGTCTTCGGAAGTTCAACCTTGACCGACAGATGTTTGCCGGCCTGGGACAACTTCTTCTGCGCCGCCGAGCGCAACTTCTCCAACTTGGAGTGGAGCATTGGGTAAAACGCCCGAACGACCTCATTCCCAGACTTCTCCATCGTGCCAATCTTCGTTGCCGTCACAGAAGTCTTCGTTTCCGTGAAGTGTTCCGCAACTGCATCGGGAACACCCTTCAAGAGTAGGTTGCTGGTAGCGGCATCGATCTTGAAGGGTGTCTCATTGATGATGACACTTCCTCCGTTTTCGAAGTAGATCGGGGCGGTGGTGTCGCCAATAGCGGCAGCCAACTGTTGCTTCAACTCGTCGAGCTTGGTAGCTTCGGCAGCGACAACTACTGCCTGGGCTAGCACTGCTTGCGCGATAGCGAACTGTTCCGTGGTGATGCCTGTCTTCATGAACTTACTCCTCGGTCTGACAGAAGATCCAGTGATCAAGCGAGCCGGCTACGATCTTCTCCCCTGCTTCGCTTGCGTTGGGTTTGTGAATCACATGCAATTTGATCTTCCTCAAAAATGCACGCTCATCTTCAGTCTTGCTCGTAATGGTCAGCGTTACGTGACCATCCTCGCCCGAAAGTTGCGCCCTAATGTTACCATCAGGGGGTGAGTAGAGTTGCACTGTCAACTGTGGTCTTAGCCATAGTTAGGACTCCCTATATACTATCGTTCCCGATTCCCGATATCCAGAGGTAGCCCATAAGGGATCGACCGCCGGATTGCTCCGGCGATGGGTAACACAGGGTTACCATGGACGCGGACGCTAACAATGCTTTGAAGAAAAGAAGAAAAGAAAGAGCAAGAGTTGCAGGGCGATGAAGATTTCGCCCTGCATACTCTCTTACCCAGGAGCAGCCATGCGTGTCGCGTGTGTCAATCTCTGCACCCGATTGTCTAGAACTAACAAACACACTATCGGTTTGATTGTTTGAGTCGAGACCCGTCGGGTGCTTTGTGAGTTACGCTGTCTTTCAAGCGTAATCCCGTGTTTTGTGCCATATGGTACGGGTGGGCCATGTTGTAAAGTGTGCCTGCCTGTCAACAATGGTAGTTTGACGGCAGGCCCGGCGTGATCGTGAAGGCCGTCACGTCCCTAGATGACTGATTTCTCAGTTACCTTCAATAACTCCAGCTACCACCCTGAAGTTATCACCTTTTTGCGCGCACTCTGTATAGTGGAGGTGGCGAGAATCGAACTCGCGTCCGAAGAACCCTCATTCTACATTCATTCACAGGGTTGTCTTGTTCTGTCTATCACCCGATGCCGTTACTAGAACAAGCAACCTCTTTGGCACCGGGAGCAGTAAAGGATGGTACGTTTGTCAGATGTTTACTCTTACTTCGCTCTGACTTGACTTAGTAAGAGGTGCGCACTCCTAACTGCTTACTAGGCAGCGAGGCGCTGAGTCTGATTCGCGCGGGAAGCGCGATAGGCCGACAGACTGACGACGTTACCGTTAGTGTTGCCACTTATTGGTTTGGTAGATGATTTACGAGGCCAACTACTATCCTCGCCCTGCATGTAGAACTTGGCATTTCCCCGTCGAGACCTTGCACCCCCGAGCGGTGTTTCTTGGGCCGGCAACTCTGAATACCGGCCCGCGAAACTAGACAAAGATCAGCGTATCGTGCATTGAGTGGGACCGTACAACACATTTAAGTCCGGTGTACGGGTAAGTATAGGGGCAGGCGCGTGGCCCTTCCCATACCTTCTATCGCCCGCCAGCGGCAGGATCCAGAGGTAGCCCATAACGGGCTGGGTGCCGGATTGCTCCGGCATTGAACAGATTACTGTTTCACCTTTACCTTACACTCACTACACAGCCAATGATTGCTATGATTGTGTGATACATACCACAGCATCTGTTCGCGTGGATGTAGACCACAACCGGCACAAACACGACCGTCAAGTTTGTCTCGAATCTCGTCGTGAGTTTCCTTGACTCTCGCAAAGAATTTGATCCCTCGTCGTTGATCTTCGCGTTCCTTGGCTAGCTCACTGTCGGGAACGTTGTAGACATAGATGGAAGTTCCCGCACCTTCTTCCATCATAGCCGCGATTGAATCACGGTGAATGCTACACTTGCCCTTACCAGCAGGCTCAATCACCGTTACTTCAATGAAGTCGGGAAACTCTCGTTGGGTTGGTTCGTTGAGTTCCATGATGGTCCTTACTTGAGCATTTCTTTCATGCCCCGGTCAGTCCAACCGCCATTTTTCCAAAGTCCTTCACTACGCATCCTGTCCCAGTAGTCTTGACACTCGGGACAGTTATCGTCAGGATGACAAGGATTTTGGCAGTTGCTCTCTTCTTCGAGTTCTTGTGCGTCCGGCTTCGTTTTGTTCATATCACCCTACCATGTAGTTCTCGCCATCACTGGCGAACGCATCAGCTTCACAGAGTTTATCGAGCGCGGCTCGAATTTGCTCAGGAGTCTTGTCGGGGAAATCCTTATTCATGAGTTCCACGGCAAGATCGCAGGTGATATCCCCATGCGTTTCGATCAAACTGATCGCGAGTTGTGCGAACGCTTCGGATTCGGAAATTCCCATGGGATGCTCCTGGTGTTGGGGCCGGTTACGATCATAGTCGCGATACAGGCCGCCACCTTTACCAGATGCCATGATCGCTAGATCGGCAAGCGAAAAGGGATGTGTACTCATGTCGTTACCTCCGGCAGTTCGTCCATGAACTGTGACTTGACAGTCGTTCCGAATTCACGCTTACCCGCGATCTTGTACTCTTCGGGGCGCTGCTTCAGAACAAGGGGGTCATCCCACTTGTAGTAGTAAAGGTTGCGGCCCAGAATCCTCAGGGCCATATCACCTTTGCCGTACTCTTCGTCGAGACAGACAACCCATCGCGGGCGCAGAATGTTCTTGATGAACCACGTTAGCAACATGATCAGGCTCCCTTGATGACACCACAGTAGTTGATCCGATCCCCGGCTTCTTCCAGCAGGGTATCAATCATACTCGGGTGCGGCATGAGTTGAATATTGGCAGCAACAGTTGCGGGCTCGCCATCAAATTCGTAGGTCCAGATGCGAATCCAATCGGCAATTGCTGCTTGAAGAGTGTTACCCGAACTACACCTTCCACCGCGAAGTTCCTCCGTAATGAGGAATCTACCCAGGGCGGACTTGAAGTAGAGCTTGATCGGTTGACCAAGACTTGAACGGAGTTCGGGTTTCATCCACCAATCAGGTAGTCGGAACCAACCTGCGATATGATCGATGGGAATCGCAAAGTTGATTCGCGTACCGAAGGTCTGTTCGACGATAAAGAGGAGGTTTTCGCCCCACTGTGTGAACTCGGCGAAGCTCATGGTGAATCTCATGCCGTTACCGGCTCTGAGATAAGTGCAGCTATGTGCCAACAGTTCGCGTTCAGTGTTACGCTGAACACACTGGGAAAGAGGCTCGGGGTTCTGTTGTGGAACCTCAGAACACATCTCCCGCAACCTCATGGAAGTCCAGTCTTCTTTACCCATGATGTTACTCTTCCTCAATCTTCCAGGTCCACAACAGATTGCCATCAGCGGCATCAATCGCCTGGACTTCATTGTCGTTGATCCAGAAGTAGTTGGGGGCGGGGTTTCGCTTGTTTTCGCCGCTATCTTCCCGCTCATAATCATCGGCGATGTCCCGATGCAGCAAAGCGCGCAGTTCTTCCACCGTTCCGCGCCTGAAGTTTTCGACGGGTTTCCGACCGAGATGGTACGTGACAATCTTCGCCATCAGATGATCCTTTCGAGCAGCCACTCTTCACTGCCATCATGGGCCAGTTCATCCTTGACATCAAAGTCGGGATCAAGCGACATGCAATCAAGCATCTCATGATCAACCGTGACAAAGATGTCAGACTGTTGTTCAGCCATGCACTGGGGGCATGGAGTCGTCGGAACTCCGTGAAGTCCGCAACTTCCCTGTTCTTCATCCCAATGAGGCGAGTGAATCTGAAGGATACCAGCCATGATGTTCCCCCTAAAGGTTGTCGGTGATGAACTGGGCGTGGTCGCCACGCCAAGTTTGGATTCGTCGAGTGTTGTGCATCGGCAAGCCCGTGAAGTTGTTCTTGATGTGCTCAAGTTCATCACCGTCAGCTTGCACCTGGATTACATTTAGCTCCACGCCGCCACCCAAGAGCCGAATCAGTCGGCGAAGATCCTCGCCAACATGCCACTCAATAGATGTACCCTTACACACCGTGAAATATGCAGCCATGGTCATCTACTCCTGATTATAATCGTCGGCGCGACCTAATATCCAGAGGTAGCCCATAACGGGCTGGGTGCCGGATTGCTCCGGCTCGTAACCTTACGTTACCCCCACAACTCTTTATGGTCAGTCATCATACTCTGGGAGTTGATGATACAGTGGGAGCGCGATATTGTCAATCTCCCACGTCACTAACACATTCGCCATCTCACGTAGGAAGTCCATGAGTGTCACATTCTCGTGCAAAGCTTCCTGTGAGTTGTCCTTCACTTTCACGATCAGGAACTGTTCCGTGGTGTGCTCATCAAAGGAAAGAGTACAGCCCTTTGTCTCACAGCGAACTTTGCCGTTCTTCTCTCCGTCGCGGATACACTCTACCCCCAACATCCCACCAAACTTCTGGGCATGGTCGATATGACGTGTCCCGACACAGTAGGGATGCGGCAAATAGTGGGGCTGAATCCCCATAACTTGGAAGTCAGCACCTTCCGGCATCTTGGCATCCACTACAGCCTGTTGCGCGGTGTTGAGTCGCTTCATGGTTGTGCCTCTTCTTGGCTAAACGTGGTACATGTACCCATTGGTACAGAGAGTGAGAAGTCTGCCAGTGGGGATAGACTCGGCGACGATGTTATACATCTGCTTGCCGAAATCCTCACCAAACTGTTCCCGTGCTGGCTCAACGCGCGGGTTGATGATCACGGGTTTCTGATAAAGATGGTCGAGATGCCACTGAGCCGCCTCCGGTGTTGCAAACCGTTTCGCATCATAGTAAGTCATAGTCATGGCTTACTCTTCATCTTCATGAACAACACGAGGTGCAGCAGTTGTAGCGCTGTAGTTTTCCTCCCTGAAAGCAGCTTGTACTAGCTGCAACTGTTCGATTTGGGATGAAAGGTGAGCGTCATACTCTTGCCCCCGGAAGATATGTAGCGCTTTGAGGGCATCTTCCATCGTCGGGAAGATAGAAGGCTGCGGGCCAATCCTCATCTGATTCGTGTTGAGATTGACTTCAAGCCCGTTGCAGGAATTGTAGTAGATGCTGCGAGCAGTGTCATAGGCAACTATCCAACCCGTACCAACATACGGATCGTTTTTGATTGCATAGACGCAATCTTTCAACTCAGGCAGCGTTCCGAACACGTCGCCCGTAAAGTCAACGACCAACAGATACGCCTTCTTCGGCTTTTCCATTATGCCACCTTCATGTTCTGCTCGATATCGTTGCCGAAACGATCAAGCCCGTTCTTGGCTTCGAAATCATACGGCAACATCGGCATATACACCCTCGGGTTACGCCCGTGCTGAAGATACCACTTCACGGTTTCACGAAGAGTCAGACCCGGCTTACTCTTCAAGATCCTCACTCCAATGGGATCAAGATTGACCCACACATTGAAGTAACCGTAGGTACTGACGCCACCAAACTGGTGGCCCCCACGACAAGGAATCTCATGAACCATAGTCTTCAGATGTGACGTGATGTGGGCTTCGAGCCCATACATCTCAGCTTTGGCAACCAACAGTTCGCATGATTTCTTGGTGTAACCACCAGCATCGGTCTGGGAGCCATAGGCCGAAGTATGCACCGTAGCATACTTCGTGAAATGGTCAGCGGGCTCAAGCGTGATCTCTTCGGACAGGTCTTCCATCTTCAGCTTGAGTACATCAAGCTTTTCGATCAACGCCTTTGTGATTCTGTAGCCCCGCTCATTCCACTTGTCGTAGATACGATCCACAACTTCGGGCATGGCAGCCTTGGCCTTGATGAAGTTATACTTGCGCCGGGGATGCAACTTCTTGTACTCAGCGGCAATCTCGGCATGATAGGCGGTGTTATACACGCCATTCATTCCCGACAAGATCCACCGCTTACGCTCAAGATGCTCGTACAAACTCAAGAGCCGGGTGTACTGTTCGAGTGGGGTTTTCATGATGATGCTACTCCTATGTATAATCGTCGGCCCGCCCTAATATCCAGAGGTAGCCCATAACGGCCTGGGTGCCGGATTGCTCCGGCACGTTACCTTGTGTCACTTATGGCGGATCATTTGATTACCCCTCTCTTTCTAAGAGTTCGCTCATAATCTTCGAACCGAATCTTGGCGATTGTATTGCGACTCTTATCGCGAACCACCAAACCTTCGGCTCGACCTTGCCGTGAATCGTCAGTTGCACAGTGGGTGATGCTAATGTGTCCCCTAAGGAAGTCGTAAGTATCTTCGACTGTCTCAGGAAGATCACTGGCATCCATCATGGCAAGATAGGGGACGGGCTCAAACCCATACCACGTATCTACTCTTTCGATACGATCAACACTATCGAATGGCTGCCCACCATTCTGTCGCCACGATGAGATTTGTTCGATCCCATTACCATCATGGAGTTCTTGGAACTTCTGCCAGTTCATGGCCCACATATCGAACAGTCGGAAGCTTGGCTTTGCACCATAGATCTTCCCATTGTTGCTACCGCCGTAGCACTCAAAGTAGAAGACCATCATTGGTGACGGCAGGTATCGCTCACAGACTTCTCTCGCCAACTCAATCATTGGTTCAGCGATGTGCTGTGCTGGATTCCACAGCAAGTCACCACTAGCGTACAACAACTCTTCACGACTACCAAGGAGGTAATCGTATTCGTTGGTGATGATGAGTCGTGAGTTGGCACCATCCACCTTTTCGGTAAGGTAGATACCTCCCTCGAATTCACAACTTCGTTCCTCAGTAAGAATCCCTCGATCTCCCAAGA
>JBAYMG010000034.1:0-10203 GCA_041663665.1 Candidatus Omnitrophota bacterium
ATGACATTCGCCACTTTGAGGTACGTCCGGCCCTCTCCCAAGCGACAATACTGGGTAAAAGCCGTCCTTCTGTCGATCCTCTCGTTCCCCGTGATGAAGGGAGAGGCAATTTTCTCTTCCGTCGTATCAAAAGGAGGCCCATTTTCGGGGGTAAATGGGACTTGGGGGTATGATTGTACCACTTCCCCCCCTTTCTTTTCTCCTAGGGTATCCAAATCGCCTAAAACGGGCATATCCGAATCAGGGTTAAGAGGGGATTTTGGAGAGGGAGATTTGAGAAGGGGTTTGGGACACCTTGGGACATCTGTGGACACCTTGGGACAGGAGGTTGTGGAAAGGGGCTTTCCAAGAGAGGAACGAGGAGAAGAGGGCTTAGCGGTTACTTTGGGCGGCGGCAAAACTTTCTCCGACCTACCTCCGGTCTCCTGCCCGCCCTTCTTTGGCCAGCCTTCCTGCCCTTCGTGCCAATCATCGGGCCAGTTCATGCCGTCAATGGCACCAGGGACAACACCGAGAGTAGCAGGACGTTCAGCTTCTATGCCCTCCCCCGATCCTGTGGATAACTCGCTATGTTCACAAATAGTGATTTGTGGAGATTGGACAGGAGCATGGTAGGCGATAGGTTCACTTCCCAGGACAACAGGTAACTGCTTGATTGGCTTCTTCATGTTCTCATTATATGATAAAACCGACATATGTCAAGGTTGTCATATGATGAAAGTGACATATGACAGAATCATCATATGTTTGTACTAGTAGAGTAGTACAAGCCTTCTTCATCTGTCCAATGCCCCATCCATTCATACAAGACAAGAGTACCATATACTCATTCATTCCCCACCCTCTTGTATCCCCTTCCTTATATGGGTTTCCCCTTTGTCCCCCGCCATGAGTCAGAACGCCTTATTATTGTAAGGCGTCTTATGGAATTAAGACAGGTAGTTCTTTATGAATCCCTATATCCTGCATCATGCCTACTGCCCCATGATATTGGGACGTTGATTCATGCCCAATCTTCACGATATATTCATATTGTCATGCCCCGTGCTGTTGCAAATCCCCAGAATGCGCTAGAATGCTGATAGAGACTACAACATAGTCTACTCTAAGCTGGAGGTACAAACCGATGAAGACCCTCACACAACTTGCACAAGAACTGACCCCGATCCCGACCGTCACGGGAGAACTGGACGCGAGTGCAAAGAAACAGATCGAGTCCGTTATCGCCAAACTGACCAAAGAGCTGAACACTTCCGATCCCAGCGCATACTGGACATATATCCGCATTTTCGACATCTACCGCGATCTTGGACATATTCTGGACGAGTACAGAATGGCACTAGACGCCAAGCGTTAGTGAGCCGGAGGCCCGCAGGGGTAGGCTCTGGGGAGGTAAAGAATGAAGGCAACAAAGCAACAGAAAGCCGACGCACTCGCAAGGATTCAGGCGCTTGTCAAACCTGGGGACACCCTCTATACAAAGGTTGAACACGTTTCCCGTTCTGGTATGCTTCGCGTTGTCACCGTCTACGCCATGAAAGACAACGAACCCATAAACATTTCAGGGAGTCTTGCTGACTTGTGCGGGTTTGCATGGGACTATAATAATGACGGCTTCAAGGTTTCCGGTTGCGGTATGGATGTCGGATTTGAAGCAGTTTATAACCTTGCATGTGTTCTATTCCCTGATGGGTTTGACTGCACCGGTGAAAACTGCCCCAGTAACGACCACACAAACGGGATGCCCCGTACCGCTGGCGTTCATCACCATAGCGGCGGTTACGCTCTCCGTCAGTCGTGGCTGTAGGAGCTGACACCATGAGACACATTACGAGAAGCCACCAGTTTGAAAATCTGCTGAACCTCGTTCGCCAGGGGAGAAAATATTATTACATTTTCCACGAGTACACAAGTACCCCGACTCGTGTTCCCCGGACTTCCGGTCTTGACGCCGCTTTCGCAGCTGAGGATTGGGATGCATTCATTCGTGCCGAGGCTCGCGCACTTGGTGGGGAGGCGGAATCATGAGCGCCGCCATTCAGCACCTTCAACGTCTTTGGGGCCGTGCCATGCTGGACGGTGATTTTGACGCGGCGAAACGCTGGAGAGAAGCAAGGGAACACCTGGAAGTCTACGAAGCGAGAAGGGAACAGACCCACCCCTGCGACGCCTGCCCCTGGACTCATTCGGATACATGCCGGACGTGTGCGCTTGGTGGGGTGAGAGTATGACCGACAACCAGAAGACCGTCAGTCAGCACATCAAGGAGGCGCGGCTTGCTCTGCACTTCGCAACGCTTCTTCGCAAAGAGGGAGACCATGAAGCAGCAGCCGAGCAGTTGCATCGCGCAGGCTATGAGTTAGAAGAGGCCAGCCTGTACGAGAAGCATGACGGCGGGCAGTTCACCTGGACAACGGGAGGCATGACCAACCACAAGTAGCCACTCCGACATATCGCACCACCGCCCCCTTCATTGGGGGCTTTTTCATGTCCTGGCCGCCAGTATGCCCATTTTCGCCCTCTCAACGGTGAATGTGGCGCGATTCTAGCCCCATAGCGAAGATTTGGAATCGGTCGCCGTATGATTGCGCGTCCATTTTCAAGGCTCGCGTCCTTTCGCGTTACCGTGTCTATTGTGAATAATCCTCACAACGCTTGCATTCGTGGGGCTGTCCACTATACTTGAAGCACGTTCCGATATCGTATTCGGAGCGGGGGAGGCAACAGATGAGTGAGCAGACGAGTAACGAACTTTCAAGTGTCCATCAGGAGCCAAGTGTCCATGAGAAGCGAACGCCACTGGAGGATGAGTGTCTTGCGGGAATGATTGTCGCATTTGACCAAGGAGACATGAAAGAAGTGACGCGGTTGTTTGATGTGGCGATGAATGAACGGTTCGAGGCGGGGATTGAGTATGCTAAAGATACCGTGAGCGAATGGAATGTCCATGAGGAGGAATAGATGAGTGAGAATGAAATCGCACCAGTAGGTTCAAGCGGATTGATGATTGGGGCTTCCTCCATGCAGAATGTCATGGCGAGAGTCCAGTTGATTCATACGGTCATGGAGAAGGTCATGATTAAGGACACCCATTATGGGGTCGTACCAGGAACGAATAAGCCTACCCTCCTGAAGCCAGGGGCAGAAGTCTTGGCTACAACCTTCCAACTTGCTCCGACCGTTACGACCGAGATTGAGCGGAGTGAGGACGCCATTCGGGTGACTGCCCACGTTTCCCTCCATTCCGTCCAGTCGGGATTGTTCCTTGGGGAGGGGGTGGGAGAGTGTTCTACGGGTGAGGAAAAGTTCAAGTGGAGAGCGTCTGTTTCCGATGAGGAATTCAACGCCACCCCTGAAAACCTGAAACGAATTGCGTACAAGAAGGGAAAGGGCGGTTCATCCTATACCGTCAAGCAAATCAGGCAGAACCCCGATGATATGGCGAATACGGTCTTGAAGATGGCGAAGAAGCGGGCCTTTGTCGATGCCATTCTCACGGTCACGGGGGCTTCGGATATCTTCACCCAAGATGTTGAGGATATGGATATTTCGAATACACCAAAAGAGGATACCTCCATGTTTGACGGGAAGCCCGACATTGCCAAGCCCGATATCAAGGAACCTTCTGATTCTGACATTGCCGATGTCCTTCCTGAAGCCTCGACCAAGGAGCTTGTCTCTGCCATGTATGAGACGGCAAAGAAGCATGGAAAGACCACGAAGGATGTCCATGATATGTTCGAGTCCCTGTTCCATGCTCAGAAGTATACGGAATTGAGTGATTCTCAGTTGCGGAAGATGATTGTCATACTGGAGGCATAAGTGAAGGACGGCTGGCTTTCCGTAAGTGAGATTGTCTCTTTTGCAGACAAACCCTTCCTCTTGAATTGGGCGCGAAAACTTGCCCTAGAAGGAAAAGACCATAACCGCGTTTCTCTCTTGGGAAGATATGCCGGACGTATCATGCACTACGAGTTTCAGAAGAAGTATTCCGAAGTCATTGAGCCGATGGGGAAAGATTTGGTAGACGCCTATCTCGATCCCGAAGCGGTAGAGCATGGAGGACTTGCATGGGGAAAACTCCAGGAATGGGCAAGGGAACACTTCCAAGTTATCTATGAGCACGACCCCAACGTGTTCCGAGTGGAGTTCCCCATCGATGATGAAGAGTTGAAAGTCCGCGCACGGCTGGATTGCGTATTCAACTCTGGCTATCTCTACGATTGGAAGTCCTCAAAGCATATCTACGCCGAGAGCGTCCTTGAATTGGGAGCCTACGATTATCTCTGGAACAGGAAGTTTCCTGACACCCCCCTAGTGGGGTGGACAATCGTTCAGTGCGCCCATGATGATGAGAGTCCGGCACAGGAGTTTCGATTCGAGGAATCGGACATCAAACAGGCGGGCATGATCTTTGCCTCCATGATTCCTGGTGTACGAGCCTATAAGGAATGGGAAGCGAGGGCGATGAAGCTGATTGCAGGGGCGAGAGAAACCCCGAAGGAGGAGACATGAAGATCGGTTCTCTTGTCATGATGAGTCAGAAGGAACTCCTCGATCTGTTGGTAGAAGAGAAAAGAGCCTCATACCGCAAAGGCTATAAGGCAGGCGCGGCGATGCGGTATCGGCATGTTCCGGCGACAACCGAGGCAACAACCGTAGCAACTATGCCCGCTGTTTATGGGGACTCCCTTCCCGTTCAAGAGAGCTTGACTTCTAAGCAATAAGGAGTATGGTGTACCGAGCCAGCGAGACGGCGAATGCCGCGTAGATGGCGAAGCGTGGCGGCTAGGACAGGCTCATGACCCGTCTGAACTCTGGACTTGACCCCAGTGCCGCCACCCCTATCAAGCGGTCAGGAGAGGTCAGGTGAGAGCCATGAGGAACCATCAATATGAAACCAGACTATAGGGGTGCATGGATCGCCGTCTATTCCAGGTTGCTGGATAGCGGCGATTTTCTCTCCCTTTCCTGCGCCGAGCGCAGCGTCTTTTTCCAATCCCTTCTCTTGGCAGCACGGACGGAGCATGACTTGCGTTTTCACGAACGCACCTATCACCTTCAGCCGGGACAGTTTGTGACAACCCTGCCGGAGCTTGCCAAGCTATGTGGCAAGGATTGTTCCGTCAAAATAGTGCGCCGAACAGTTGACAAATTGAGAGCCTGTAAAACGTGGGCAGACGGAAGGGCAGACGGAAGGGCAGACGCACCGAGGCTGATAACGTGGTTGAATTGGTCGCTCTACCAACTACCTTATGGAGATAGGGCAGACGGAAGGGCAGACGGAAGGGCAGGGCTAGGGCAGACGGAAGGCACTCAAACGCTGTCTGCGACTGATGGAAAAAACAGTAACACTGTAGTTACATCTTTAGATACACAGACAAGAACAGAAAAGAATACTGTACTCAAAAGAAGTTCTCCTTCTATTCAGAAGAAGGTAGTACGCAATGCGCCGGAAATCGGATTTGATTATGAGAAAGGAGCATGGGAAGGGATTGATGAGAAGCATACCGCCCTTTGGCATACCGCCTATCCTTCGGTTGTTCTTGAAACGGAACTCGCAAAGATGGCGGCGTGGCTCCTTGATAATCCTTCCAAGAAGTACAAGAGTTATGGGGCCTTCATTCGGAATTGGCTGTCGAGGGCGAAAGGAGAGCCGATGAAACATGATATGAGTTCGATAGGGAAGGCAAATGTGGAGGAATGGAATGGATAACCTCGTTCCTTCCGACATGGGGGCAGAACAGTCCCTCTTAGGCTGTTGGCTTGCCGACCCCAAGGGGAAGTTCGTCATCACGGCGAATGTTGCCCCCGATGAGTTCTACTTCGACGAGCATGTGGAGATCGCAAACGTCATTACAAAAATGGTTTCTCTCAATCAGAACATCGACTCCGTTACAGTAGCCTCGCAACTTAAGAAGGAGGGGAAGTTAGACAAAATCGGGGGTTCTTCTTATCTCAAGAAGCTCACGGAGATGGTGCCGACCACGGCGAATGCCTCCTATTACGCCTCTACGATTATCGACCTCGCCCATATCCGCTCCATGATACGGGCTTCCAGAGACGCCTATGAATTGGGCCTTTCTCCGAAACCAGACTCACACGAGATGGAAACCATGCTTGCCAATGCCTTAGTCCATCGGGATACGGGATTGGAAGAATCCTCCATGCAGGTTTGCCAACAGCTTTTAGGGAATATGTCCTCTGCCAAGCATGGGCAGCATGTTCCGAGAGCGAATCTTCAGGGGATGGATGATTTGCTGCATGGATTCTATCCAGGAACGATGTACACGATTGCGGCACGGATGTCCGTCGGAAAGTCTGCTCTTCTCTTCTGGATTAGTCTCAATGCTGCTCTTCAGGGATTCCCCGTAGAGGTGGTTTCGGTCGAGATGAAACCCGAACTCGTGGCATGGAGGATGGTGAGCGCCATTTCAGGGGTCAACGCCATCAAGTACTTTACAGGAGAATTGACCGATGACGAATGGTTGAGAGTCATAAAGGCCAACGAGAAACTCGCCTCCCTTCCCATCTGGTTCGTCCGTTCCAAGAAGACCGTGGACGATGTATGTTTGACCATCAGGAGGGCAAAAATAACTCATAACATTGCCATCGCGGGAGTGGACTATCTTCAGATGCTCCACGACCACGGACATGAATCGCGGACGGCAGAATTGGATTCCATTTCCAATAAATTGAAATCCTTATCGGAGGAATTGGATATCTCCCTCCTTTCCATCGTCGCGGCGAATAGAAGAAGCGTCTCCGAAAAGGGAGGAGTCTCTATCGCGGATATGCGGGGATCGGACGGAATTGCCTATGATACCGATGTCGCCATTATCCTGAATGAAGATTCCGATACCGTAGGACTTCCCGAAGATGTGCGGAGGATTTCGTTGACGGTTGCCAAGAATAGGAACGGAAGGCAAGGGGAGAACGTGATTTTCTTTGACAAGAGATACCAGCGGTTTCTCGATGAGGTTCCCAATGGATAATCTCGACCACGGAAATCTCTTCGGGGATGTGGACGCTTTGTGGTATGTGTTGGAAATGATGTGTGGTATTTCTCAAACGGTCATCCTCAATGGGCATGAGGTTCAGGTGAGGGTGGAGATAAAAAATGATTGACCTCCGCACCGGCGATTGCCTTGCCGTCATGCCAACCCTTGCCGAGAACAGCGTGGACTCTATTATCACAGACCCACCCTACGGCCTCGACTTCATGGGGAAGTCGTGGGATCACGGGGTGCCAGGCATGGAGTTCTGGCAAGCCGCCCTTCGTGTTGCCAAGCCTGGGGCCATATTGCTCGCATTCGGAGGAACTCGTACAGAACATCGCCTGACCTGTGCCATTGAAGATGCAGGTTGGGAGATACGCGACAAGATGTGCTGGCTTTTTGGCCAAGGATTTCCGAAAAGTATGGACATAGCCAAAGCCATTAGCAAGGCAAGTGGTTATGTCGGAGAGGTTATCGGCACTGAAACCGTGGACATCGGTATGCAGGGTGGGCACATGCATGCGGGAAGGCCAACGGAATTGGCAGAGCGCGAGATACGAACCATGTCCGAGGAAGCGCAAGTGTGGCAAGGTTGGGGAACCGCACTCAAACCCGCCGTTGAATACATCATCGTTGCCATGAAACCCCTTGAAGGAACCTATGCCGAAAACGCGCAGAAGTGGGGTGTGGCAGGACTGAACATTGATGGGGGAAGGATAGGAACGGAGCAGATAGAACAGGGTCGCAAGGGTAGAACGTCAGCAATGGCGAACGGATTGACCCTGAACAAGTTTGGTGGTCAAGACTACGAGAAACCCGACGCCATCGGTCGTTGGCCCGCCAATCTCCTGCTCGATGAGGAAAGCGCACGGTTGCTGGATGAGCAGAGCGGGGAGTCGTTCAGTTCTGGTGGCGGTGGCAACAAGACTCCCGGAAAGAACGGCATCTATGGTTCCTTCAACGGAAAAACTATGGTCCATTAGGATTCAATGACCACGGCGGTGCTTCCCGTTTCTTCTATACCGCTAAAGCATCATCAAGCGAACGGAACGCGGGGCTGGAAGATATGGAGCCACAAGAAACCCGTCCGCTTGGTATATCCAACTGGGAAGGGCAAACGAATGGAAGCGGCAAGGTCATGGGGGCAAGTGCGCCACAACGTAATTCCCATCCAACCGTCAAGCCTCTTGACCTCATGCGCTATCTCTGCAAGTTGACCCGAACCCCGACCGGTGGCGTTGTCCTCGACCCCTTCATGGGTTCAGGCACGACGGGGATTGCCTGCATCTTGGAGCATCGAGACTTCATCGGAATTGAAATTAGCGAGGAATACATGGAGATTGCCAAGAGGCGAATTAATGACGCAATTGGTCCCTTGTTTTCTTCATAGTTTCTTCACACACTATTCTGGAATGTGTCTATCCTATCGACAGACAGTAATTTTGGGGAGGTGTTGATGAGAGACCTTATCAAGTTGGGAAATCATTATCGCACGAGAGAAGGGGAATCTGTTCGCGTTCTGACGACAACCCTGAGGGCAGGAAGGTACACGGTGGTTGCCTTGATTGACTTCGGCGACCACGAGGAACCGCAAGTCTTCACGAAGACGGGGTGCTTTGATGTTGATGAACGGAGACATCCCTATGACTTGGAGCGCGTATGAGAGTACGACCCATTCCAAGTATCCCCGGTTTTTCCAACCGCCCTATCGTGACCCAATATGCCAGAGGACTTATGTGCTGTTGGGATTTGGACAATCTCGGAGGGAAAATAGAGGATGTGGTTTTGTGGCTGAAAGAGAACCGCCCTCACTTCAAGACGAGAGTGACCGCCATTATCCATACTGATTATTCCACTTGGGTAACGGATGTCTGCGAGGAGAACGTGAGGATTACGCATTTCAGGAACTATAACACATGGATGAGCGAACGCATGAAGCTGTGGTGGAGAGAGAGGAAGGCAAAGGAGGTAGCAGTATGGTAGAACTCGTTACGAGTAGAATCACGGCAACCCTTTTGTGGATTCCTGAATCATGGGTGAAACGCGGAGTTATTCAGAAAGAGTTGGAGGAGGAGGTTGTTCACGCTATTTCTGCTGGGAGGGATGAGATTCGCGCAGACGGGAAGGGAGAGTCATTTTTCTTTTCCCTCACCAAGGCACCCCTAGAGAGTAATCCTGATTCCGTTCATGGCATGGTGGAAATTAACTCTTTTACCTTGGATACCATGACGCGGTACTATCTGCGTCTCTCACAAGCACTATGAGCAACGTCAAGAAGGTGAAGGAGTGGATTGACAAACATGCGGCAGTCATTGACCCGAAAACGCAATCTCTCCTGCGGAAGGAGTTGGAGGCGGAAGTGAAGAAGTCCAAGAAGAAGGTGAAGGCATGAGAAAGTTCGGTTCTCCTCCCGTCCGAGTAATACCCAAAGCCACCTCTGGATTCTGCCTCATGGACGATGGGCAGGAATGCGCGGCATTGGATTCCAACGGAGAGTGTAAAGTCTATTGGGTGAATTGTGCAAGGGATTCTCAGAATATCCCCCTGAGAAGCGCACGGTGTATTCAGGATTTCCCTGAAGGGGGAGTCCTCGTGGTGCTGAAGCCATGACCGAGTATACACATTTGGACGTTTTGCTGGCAAAGGAGGCCGAGCATGACCAAGGTTGAGGAACTGCAATCAAACATTGTCGGATACGTTGCCGATGCGATATATGACGAGGAACAAGGTGCGCATCGCGTTCAAATCACGCTAGAGCAATGCCGAGAGGAGGCAAAAGGAGTAGTAGGCTCCCTCATCTCCGCCTCCCGTGCCGAGGGCGTGGCAGCAGAGAGGGAGAGGATACAGAAATGTGCTGCTTTGGTGCAGGAAGGAGACCCTCTTAACCATTGTTCCCTCGTTACGATGGAGATGAGCAACGGCAGGGAGTATCTGCCCTATGCGGATTGTGACCTCTACCTGCTTGATGCCTCCCTCCTCGCGCCCGCCACGAAGAGTGTTCCGAGTGTGACTGTTGCTGATTATGACGGCCCTGTAACTAGTACCGACTGTCCCATTGAGAATGCGGGATATGTAGGGCAAACCGCGCCGAAGGAGCCGAATTACTATGCCGTTGGCGATGGTGGTGATGGCGGGGAGTCTCACTCATGAGGGGCTATTTTGAGTATTGCTGGTGCATGGAAACACTCTACGGTCTTTATCCGTG
>JBAYMG010000035.1:0-10089 GCA_041663665.1 Candidatus Omnitrophota bacterium
CGCCGGTTAAAAGGGTACGCGAGCTGGGTTCAGAACGTCGTGAGACAGTTCGGTCTCTATCTGATGTGGGCGTTAGGATATTTGAAGGGGAGTTCTCTTCAGTACGAGAGGACCTAGAGAAACAAACCGATGGTTTTCCGGTTGTCCTGCCAAGGGCAAAGGCCGGGTAGCTACGTTTGGAAGGGATAAGCGCTGAAAGCATCTAAGTGCCAAGCCCCCCCCAAGACTAAGTATCCCTGTGCCGCAAGGCACTGTAGGCTGGTCGTAGACTACGACCTTGATAGGCGTAAAGTGTAAGATCCGTAAGGATTTAAGCTAATACGTACTAATCAGCCAATCGGCTTGTCCTTTATTTTTTTTCTTGCTTGAGTTTGTTTGGACGAGTAGTTTTTGCTCACTAAAATCTGTGTGTAGTTGTTGATGTTTTTTGTAAGGTGTTTGCACTTGGCTTAAACCTAGATAAATTTAGTGTATCGCCAAGTACAAATTTTTTACTTCGTAAAAACTTTGGAGTGCCTTTATCGAGGGGGAAACACCCGTTCCCATTCCGAATACGGCCGTTAAGCCCCTCTGAGCCGATGGTAGTGTGTTCGTAAGGACATGTGAGAGTAGGTCGGTGCTCCTTTAAAATTGCCCCACTAATCTTTATTAGATTGGTGGGGCTTTTTTTGTGGCAATTTTAAAGGAAGCCGAGTGATACAATATTCGAATATAATGTAACCGCAGCATAATAGGTTTAAGCGAGGCTGGGTTCACTGTTTTATTTCTACATCTCAGCTCTTGCGCGGCAGGGGCTTCGTCTAGGCAGTCACTACGCTTCATCTTGATAATTAGCGGAGATTGAGGTAATCTAATACAGTGGAAAAGTTACTTACTGTACAACAACTAGGCGAGCTGATCCAGGTGAGTCCTAAAACAATTTATCAATGGACGCATATTGGTTTTATCCCGCACTATAAATTACCAAAGGGCGTAAGATTTAGTCCATGGAGAGTTATGGGTTGGCTTAGCGGTAGAGAAAAGAAAGGAAGGGGTTCGATGAAAATTGATCTTTTTAACAATAAAAAAGCTTGATTTCTCTATGAAACATGTTAGAATTTAAGCACTACACATACAAATCAATATTCTACAGGTTTATGATAAAGAAAAAATCGGCTGATAAAGGGGGAAAGTTATGACAACTTATTCTAACTTTAGCTGCCCAATCCTAATCCAAAAACTTCAAGAACAGTACGGTTGTCAAGAAAAGAAAGAAGACCTTCCTTTTCGTAAATCGCGTGATGTCTCGGAGTTTATTAAAGCAAAAGAAGAATCTGAAAAGAAGTCTCATTCCGCCAAGGTTGTATTTAAGTAGTGCATGTCTGATCTTCGAACCGCATCTGCCATAGATGCTCCTCAAGTAATTGATGCAAAGCCTGCATTTTCAAACTTCTCCTTTATCGAAAGTCTATTCGGAAACTTAGATTCAATTCGTAGGATTTTCTCGCAAGTTCGTTTTTTAGGGTACAAAACTCTCATTGTTGAACATATTGAGAGTGTGGGTTTTTCAAAAGAAGATGATCTCGATTTACAATCTGAAGGTATAAACATAGTTTTAGATCCTTTAGTCAGAGTGAGTTTTTTCAGAAATGAGTTTAAAAATATTGCAGATATTGCTTCTCAAGATAATAACTCATTTCTTGGATATGCTATTCTCAAAAAGATTCCTCCAGATGGCAACTGGATTGTATTTGAGTCTGTTATAATTTCTCCCCGTCATGATAATAACTATTTGCACAAACTCCGTAAGTATAACGTTAATGTTGGAGGTAAGTTATTTAACGTTAAGGGAATCCTTTATTGTCAGCAAAATTCCTTAACAAATGTATGCGCACATGCTGCTTTAAGGACTTGCATATCGATAGTTACTCCTCCGGCAGATTTTAGCTATAGTTTAATGAATAAGATATTAAGGGATGGTGGAAAGCCACATGTTTTAAAGCAGGGTTTAAGTATAGAGCAAATTGTTTTGATTTTAGAAAACTTAAACATTAAATATTCATTGCAAGTTTTTCCTCGTAAATTATCGCAAGATAGTAGCGATAAGACCCAGGGTAATGAAATACCTTACCAATCATTTTTGTACAGTAGTATTGAATCTGGATATCCTGCATTATTAGGTTTTAGTTTAGAAGAATTGGGTGCTCACATAATCCCGGTTTTTGGTCATACTTTTAATCAAGATACATGGGTTCCTAAAGCAAAAACATCTTATTTTGAGGTTGGTAAGGATACTCGATATGTTCCGAGTGAAACCTGGGTTAGTACTTATATATGTCATGACGATAATTTTGGGTCATACTATTGTTTGCCCAGGAATTATTTAACAAATGAGAACGAAATCACCGTTATTGCTTTAAGGCCTTTTAATGCTGAATTTGATGCAATTCTTGCTGAAGCTATTGCTGCTGATTATCTGTATACGTTAAAACCTATTATTCATAAAGAAGGTGAAGTAAATGAATGGGCCAAGAGACTTGATGGAGCAATAAATCAGAAGGGGGGTTGGTTTGTTTTAAGAACGCTGTGTATGAGTGCTGAAGAATATATAGAGCATTTAAGGCTACTTAAAGGTTGGGGTAATGAAACTATCCCCACGAAATTACTATCAGCTTTGAGTGCCGGTTTGCCAAAATTGCTTTGGGTTGCAGAAATATCTTTACCTGAGCTTTTCCCGGCCAATAAAAGAAAACTCGGTGAAATCGTTCTTGATGCTGGTAAGGTTGCTACTCCAACGCCTGATTTAGCAAACTTTGTTTTGGCGCGCATACTCAATAAAGTTTATTGCTTTGAACGCTCTAAGGAAAACATTGGATTGGTAGAATACGATGCTGAAATAAAAACGCACACAGATCTTTTTTGTACTCAGATATTGAATTAGTTTTGTGCCCAAAATGTGCCCATTTTAGTGAAAAACATCGGGCGACAAAGGGGGAATCGGGAAAAATCCAGACTCAAAGTTAGCTTTGAAGTTAAGGTATTATTTATGTAACACATTGATTTATCGACGGATAGGAGAATAATTTAGGCAGACTCCCTGCCTCTCCGCCATAGACTAAATCCCAGCCACTAAAAGGTCTTGGGATTTTTGGTTTTACGACTTATAATATTTATATGCGTATTTGGGATATTGAGCCTTCCAAGTTATGCCGGAATCACCTTTTGGGTGAACATCGAGAATTACACGCGATCTGGGCGATACTTACAAAAAATAAAAAAGGCTATTCCCGCCATCCTGAGACTTTGAGGTGGAAGGGTAAGTTGAAGGCATTATACTTAAGGCACGAGTTTCTGGTTAAGGAGTTTGAGAAAAGGGCCTATCAGCATAAAAGTGATCTTCAAAAGCGCCTTGCTTCCGGCAGCGTAAAACAAAATAAATTTGTAAACTCTTATAAGGAACAGATAGATATTATTAAGCGTAAAAAGTGCGCCTGTAAAACAAGCGCTTAGGATCAAAGTGTAATAGGAGTAGTTTAGATGTTTAGTATTGGCAAAACACTCATATTTTTCGGCGTCTTCATGATCTTATTAGGATTATTCTTTGTGTTCCCCGGGAAAATCCCTTATTTAGGTAAGCTTCCAGGAGATATTGCAATTCACACCAAGAAATTCCATTTTTACTTTCCGCTAGCAACTTCTTTAATTATTAGCTTCTTGCTTACAATTATCATAAACGTAATCTTTAGGCACAAATAATAATAGACGCTTTCTGAGTTAATCGGGACAGTGTACCTAGTTTAAGGTATATAGGGTATCTAAGTTAGGATCTCAAGTCCGAAAAAGAGTTGGGGTTTTCTATGCGCAGGGGTATAATAAATATTGTGTAAGCAATGGTTGAATGCACCGCGCTCAAACCTGTATGATATGGTTAAGCGAAATTCGATTGTTGTATCGCGCGGTGTAAATTAAAATTCTATCGGGTGAAAATATAAAAAATTTAATTTAAGGAGAAATATGAAAAAAACATTTCTTAGAATAGGGATTTTGAGTGTTGTAATAATAGCAGCTTGTTTGGTTTGGCTGCAGGTAGGCTTAAGCAATAAGACTGCTGTTTCAAAAGATGGCGTAAAAATAGTCTATTCTGTATATGGGAAGGGTGAGCCGACCCTAGTTTTTGTTCATGGCTGGTGCGGCAGCCGCTCAGTATGGCAGAAGCAGGTGCCGTATTTTGCCAAAAAATACAGGGTTATTGTTTTGGATCTGGCAGGCTACGGCGCATCCGGCCGTCAGAGAAAAGCCTATACCCAGGAAGCATTTGGCGAGGATGTAGCAGCGGTGGTAAATGCGGCGGCAGGAGCCAATAAGGCTATCCTTATAGGCCATTCTATGTCCGGCACAATTATACTGGAGGCAAATCGTATCCTTAAGAGTAAGGTAACCGGCCTTATTGCTATTGATACTCTGGAGAATTTTGAGTACATGGCTACCCCCGAAGATAAAATAAAATACATTGAACCTTTGAAGAAGGATTTTGTCAAGAATTCCGCGCCATTTATGAGGGATATGTTCAATAAGAACGCTGACCCTAAACTGGTTGAGTTGGTAGTCAGAAATGTCTCCCGGTCTAACCCGGAAATTGCGATTAATACTATGGAATATTATTTTGATACCCCGATTATTCCGCTTTTAAGCGACGTGAATGTCCCATTGTGGTGTCTAAGTGCCGACCTCTGGCAACAGTATCAGCATCCGGAGATTAACAGCAAGTATCTTAAGTCATATCATTTGAGGATAATGCGGGGAGTAGGGCATTTCCTGATGGTTGAAGCTCCTGATGAATTCAATAGGCAGTTAGATGATATTATCAAACAGATAATAAATCAGAAATAAAAAGGAAAAAACATGTCAGTATATATGATTGTTGAAGCCAAGGAAGTTACGGATAAGAACAAGTATAGTGAATATATTCAGAAAGTTCCGCAAACTATAGCTAAGTTCGGAGGTAAGTATTTAGCGCGCGGCGGTAAAGTTTTAACTGTTGCAGGCGACTGGAATCCTCCGAGGCTTATAATTGTGAAATTTGCATCTATGGATAATTTTCAGAGTTGGTGGAATTCTTCTGAGTATAAGTTGGTAGCGCCGCTGCGTGAGCAATCAGCTAAAACCAACGCTATTGTAGTGGAGGGGCTATAGAAATGAACAAGAGATTCAAAGTAATCAAAGAGCATTTTGAAAAAGAAGCAGCAGTTTTTGACAAAATCTTTTTTAATGTTATTCCGCGCTATGAAGAAATGATGCAGGCGCTTGTTGATGCGCTGCCGTTTAACAAAAGAGATAAATTAGACATTATCGATTTGGGCTGTGGAACCGGAAACTTAAGTAAGAAAATTATCTCGGCGTACCCTAAGGCCCGCATCAGTTGTATTGATATGGCGCAGAATATGCTTAAGATGGCGCAGGCAAAACTTAAAGATAATCCTAATGTTACATTCTATTTAGCCGACATCTGCAATTTTGATTACCGGGATAAATATGATTGTATCGCTGCCTCGATGGTGCTGCATCATGTTGAAGGCGAGGACAAACCGAGATTTTACCGAAAGATCTATAATTCATTATCCCGTGGAGGTGTTTTCTTCTGTATTGATATTTTTATTTCTCCTGATAGCCATTTGCAAAAGTTATCTATGGATAAATGGAGAGCATTTATGCGCGCAAACGGCCTGCCGATTAAGAGGGTTAATGATATGATTGCTAGGCATCAGAGGGAAGATCGCCCGGTTGTCTTTACGGATGAACTGGCTATAATGCGCAGGGCCGGATTCAGGTGTGCAGATGTTGTCCTAAAGCATTATAATTTTGCTGTTTATGGCGGAACTAAGTAATGACGAGTAAAAGTGTTTTTAGTGTGATGCCCCAAGCCCTAAAAAGCTTGGGATATTTGGTTCGCAGACGGATACTTAAAAAAGTATGAATAAATTTACGGTTCGGCAAATGCGCAAGGATGAGCTTTGTATTGCCATTGATTGGGCGGCAAAGGAAGGCTGGAATCCTGGTTTAAAAGATGATGAGTGTTTTTATGCCGCCGATCCAAATGGTTTTTTTATTGGCCTATTAGGTGATGAGCCGGTGGCAACTATTTCTAGCGTTTCTTATGATCAGGATTTTGGTTTTATGGGCTTGTATATTGTAAAGCCTGAATACCGGAATCAAGGCTACGGGATGGCGGTATGGAATAAGGCCCTTGATTATCTTGGCTTGCGCAATGCCGGAGGCGATGGAGTTTTAGAGCGCATTGAAGATTATAAAACTCAGGGTTTTAAGCCTGCCTATCGCAATATCCGCTTTCAGGGTTTAAGTTGGGGCAAGAAAGAAACGAAGCGGGCTTTGACTGAAATCTCTCAGATACCTTTGGATTCATTATTCAATTATGATGATGAATTATTTTTCGCTCAGCGCCACAATTTCCTTAAATGCTGGATTTCTCAATCCGGCCATTACGGATTAGGATATTTGGAGAAAAATTTAGTCCGGGGTTATGGGGTTATTAGGAAGAGTTTTTCCGGTTATAAAATCGGGCCGCTTTTTGCCGATAACCATTCTATTGCTACGGATATTCTCTATGGATTGATTTCTTCTCTACCTGAAAAAACCGATTTTTTTCTCGATGTCCCTGAACCCAATGTTCTAGCGCTTAGCCTGGCTAACAGTCATGGCATGAAGGGGGCATTTGAGACGATCAGGATTTATACTAAAGAGGCTCCTGCTGTTCCGCTTGAGAAGTGGTATGGGGTGACCAGCTTTGAATTAGGGTAAAATCCTTATTCGCTTGGTTCATAAGGATTACGCTAGATAAAAACTATTATGATTATGAGCAGGTTAGAAGGTGCTAAAAAAGAATTACATAAATACGCGGATAAGAAGAAGGCAAAAGTATTATTGCGCTTCTTTAAAACCGGCCCGGGCCAATATGCGCAAGGAGATATTTTCCTTGGGGTTATGGTGCCTTTTACCAGGAAAGTAGTTGAACAATTTCAGGACCTGCTGCTTCTAGATGCGGTCAAACTCTTGCGTTCAAAGATCCATGAGGAGAGGCTTTTAGCGCTTTTAATATTAGTGCGCCAATTTAATCAAGCAGATGTTAAGGCTAAAGAAAAAATATACAAGGCGTATCTGGCAAACATGAAATTTGTTAATAACTGGGATCTGGTTGATCTGAGCGCGCCTAACATTGTCGGCGGGTTCCTTGTCGATAAAGACAGGCAAATACTTTATAGATTAGCGAAATCGCCTTTGCTTTGGGAAAGGCGTATTGCAATTTTAGCTACATTTACTTTTATTAGACTGGGTGATTTTAATGACGTTTTTGATATCGTTGAGCTTTTGCTTGCGGATAAAGAAGATTTAATTCATAAGGCCTGCGGCTGGATGCTGCGCGAAGTTGGTAAGCGCGATGCGGCTGTTCAAGAAAAATTCTTACGCAGAAACTGTAAAGTTATGCCCAGGATAATGCTTCGTTATGCGATAGAAAAATTTTCTCCGGCTAAAAGAAAATCATTTCTGGAAGCAAGGCTGAAGCTTTAGATTCTCCGATATCTTAAAATGGGTTGGTGTTCTTATTTTTAAGGGTTATAATGGTTTTACTTTATAAATTATGTTTATTAACCAAGGAGGGGAGAATGGATGTAAAAGTTATAAGTAAGGTCAGGGCGGTTTTGTGGGGTGCGGGAATATTATTGCTTTTAGCCGGGGCGCTTGATATTACGCAATTTGAAGATAATCTGCTGATATTTTTAGCTTTAGCCTGTTTTGTAATTTCTGCGGTAATTAAAAAAATTGCCAATGGAGGCGATTGTTCCAAATAGAGAGTATTGCTTTAAGAATGAAAATAAATTTTTTTTTAACAGCTTTTATGTAAAAGTTGTTTTATCCTTTGTTTTTTCATTGTTGTTTGTTGCTATTCTAGGCAATTTTATCCTTTTTAGGTATAGTCTGAAATCTCATTTTGATGAATACCGGGATAAGCTTAGAGTAATTGCCCGTACCGCCGCTATAGCCATTGATGCCCGGCAGCTAGCCGACATTCCGCTAAGTTCCGAAGGAGTTAACGCTCCTTCATTCAGAGAAACAGCGATTCAACTATTAAAAACTAAACAAGCTAATCCTTTGATCAGGTATATTTACATAATGGCAAAAACAGGCCAGCCGGGTATTTTGCAATTTATAGTTGATCCTGACGCGCTTACCTCCAAAACCGTTAAGGCAAAAGCTACATCTTTCCCGGGCGATAAATATGATGCCAGGCGCTTGCCCGAAATGCTTGCATCTTTTAGTGAACCTAGGGTGGATGCTAATCTGTCTACTGATGCCTGGGGGAAATTTCTCTCGGGGTATGCCCCTATTTTTGATGCAAATAATCAACCCATTGCTATTTTAGGCATAGATATTGATGCCAGTGATGTCTATTTGGCTCAAAGGGAACTATTGTTTAGGGGGATATTTGTTTTGTTTATGGGTTTAATTTTTGCTTTAGGGCTAGGGGCAATATTTTCTATGAGGATAATTGCTCCAATTAGAAAACTAATTGATGGGACAAAAAATATTGCTAGCGGTAATTTGGATCATCAGGTGGAAGTTGTGTCTGGAGATGAAATCGGCCAATTAGCCGAATCTTTTAATAGTATGTCTTTAAGTTTAAAAGACGCCCGGGACAAATTGCAGGATTATTTTTACCGCGTAGTTAAAGCGATGGTGCGCAGCCTGGAGGCAAAAGATGCTTATACTTGTGGGCATTCAGAAAGAGTTGGTGAATATGCTTACCAAATCGCTATTGAAATGGGCATACCTATTGAAAAGGCGCAATTATTAAAACGGGCGGCGCAGCTGCATGATATCGGAAAATTAGGTATACACGATGATATATTAAACAAAAAAAGCAGTTTGTCTCCGGAAGAAGGATGGCTTATCCGTAAACATCCTGAGGTCGGAGAGGAGATATTAAAACCGGTATTTTTAGATGCAGAAATGCTTTCTGTGGTCAGGTCACACCATGAGCGTTATGATGGCCAAGGTTATCCGGATCATTTAAATTCGCAGCAAATGGGGATTTTCCCCCAGATTGTTTCGGTTGCCGATGCTTATGATGCAATGACATCTACCCGTTCGTACCATGTCCAAATGGCGAAAGAAGAAGCCTTAACCAAAATAAGAGAAGGTTCGGGAACCCAGTTTAACCCTGAAGTTGTTGAAGCGTTTTGTAAAATAATCTAGTTAACCTGTAAAAGGGGATATGAAGTTTTCTGGCAGCCGGATAATTAAGGTTGGAGTAATGCTGATTTTGTTAGTTTGCATGTTCTTTGCGAACTTTTTGGCAGTCAGGATGATTCTTCGTTATGGGGTAGAAACGTATTTTTATGACAAGCTTCTGGTTGCTTACACAGTCGGTAACGTCGACGGACTTAAGATGGAGCTTGGGAGAATACCGGTTACCGATAAATCGTCCTTAGAATTAAGGCTGGCTAAGGATTTTACAACCAAGCTTGAAACTTTGCCCAATCCGGGGGCGTTCCTAAAAGATAAGGTTGGCCAGTATAAGACAAAGATCAACCTTATCAGGAACTTGCGTACTATAGCGGTTGCTCTTATGCTGCTAATATTTATTTGGCAAGTGGTTGTTAAATTTAAGGATAAAAGAAAATCTAAGGGGTAGTTAAGTTATTTATTGACAATGGACATAGCCTTGCTAGAATAATTGACAAATGAAGGGAGGTGAAATAAATGAAAAAAATACTTTTTGTACTTATGGCGCTTTGTCTCGTAAGTTCTTTAGCTTTTGCTGCTGATGATGCAGTCAAGGCGGCTGATGCAACTAAGCCTGTTGATGTAACTCAGGTTTCTACTACCACAGTAACTACAGTTGCAGCTCCGATTGAAGCAATAGTGCTAAAGGGCGATATTATCGATAACATGTGCGCAGGTGCTAACAAGGATACTTTAGCTGAATTTGTCAAGACACATACTAAGGATTGTGCTTTAAAATGCGCAACCAGCGGTTATTCTATTTTTGCGGATAACAAGCTTAGTAAATTTGACAATGAATCAAACGCTAAG
>JBAYMG010000036.1:0-9862 GCA_041663665.1 Candidatus Omnitrophota bacterium
AGTAGACTCGGCCCATATGACTATTCGCAAGTCTTACATTGATCCTAACAAGTTCGTTGCTAGTAATTGGAAGCCATTCGCTCGCAGGGATACTCGCATATGGAATGAATTGTATTTAGCCAACAAGTCTTGCCCTGTAATGACTGAGAAGCAGACTTTTAGACGCTCATAAGAATGTCTTATAGCAAGGCTCCGCTTGCGGGGCGCAAGCATAAACAAAGGGGGTGAAACGTGAGCTACGATCAGGCTTGCTTGGAATACGCTATTATGCCCGTATGGGAAAGGAGCAACTATGAAGTGAGTCGGGAAGGCAATGTATGGGTGATTTCGGTTAAAAAACGTTCGAGCCAGTTCAGAAACCAATAGGAGAATGTATCATGGAAGCTAACATCAAAGGCAAGCAACTCATCATTACGATTGACCTTCAGGAGCCCACGCCTAGCGCGTCTGGTAAAACTTTGGTAATCGCAAGCTCTCATGGAAACCAGCCGACCACATTGCAAGTTGACGGCAAAACTGTGATTATAGGAATGAATGCCTATATCCGCGCTGGCTAAAGTCCAGCGTAAATCCACACAAGGTTCGCCATGTTCCTGCCCCCAGACGAAAATGGCCATCATTTTTCTTATAAGAAATTCTTATAACCGAAAGAAGCGCAATGAAATACAGACTGCTTGTTGATGGAGATGTAATAAAACGATGGGATGAATTTATTGATATAGGCGGGGAGTGGACGTTGGCGGGAGATTTTGGTTTTCCTATTCCTCACTGCGGTCTGACATACAGACGCCCCATTAAGCGCGAGTCATCCAAGTGTACGGAAAGATTGTTACTGGAAAGCGTAAAAGAATTGATATCGCTCATGGGAACACTTAAATATCCCAAATGGTCGCAATGGGAGGAAGTTGTCACGGCCAAAGAACTCCTATCACTAATGAGCAATCCTGTTTGGCGAGAGTTGACGCCAGATGAAACCATAGAAAACGGAGACGAATTCAGCCTTGGAACAGAAACAAATTGGAGGTATTCTCATTCAGCAGGACGAACAGTCTGGAGCCAAGGAATGAGTAGAGAAATAAAATACAGGAGGAAAATAAAGGACAAGCCAGCTAGTTTAAAACTGCTCAAATCTCACTTTTCCGAATTAATAGAATGCGTAGAGGGGTTGCTTTATCTTGGCAAGGACGAGAAATATTCCGAGTGGGAAGAGATGGAGCAAGTGATAAACGCTAGAAGGTTGATCGCCTCAATCAAGGAGAAACAATGAATAGAATCGACGAGTGCATCGGTTGCAAGCGAGTGATAGTTCTCAAGCCCGACCAGCTCCATGCCGACAGGCGATGCCCGTATTGCAAGGCTATGGATGTCAGGCCAATAAGCAAGCCACAACAAAATAGCATAAACCTACCCACAAAGGAGGGATAAATGCTACCAGAAATATTCTTGGCTTGGTCTATCGCTCGTGAAGCCATAGGCGAGAGTCACTATGGGCGTCAGATGGTTGCGTCTGAAATAGTGAATCGCTCCGTAGAGCGCAAACTATCCCCTGTGCAAGTTTGCAAGCAACACAAGCAATATTCGGCTTGGAATTCCAAGCCAAGTTCAAGGATTATATTGCGAGAAATAAAGGCTTGGCAGAAGAAGAGCCCAAACGAATGGGGGCATTGCTTGGAATTGGCCGTTCAGATTCAGCATCAGTTATTCACGCCAATATCAGCATGCACGCATCATTACAACCCAGAATTATGCTCTCCGTCGTGGAAGGATAATTTGTTGGGCAAGAAGATAGTGGGGCATCATATCTTTGGAAGGTTATAAGAAAATCTTATAATGAGAGGAGCCAAATGAATAAACGCGTTGGATGGAAAATCTACAAAGCATTTGCTGGCGCTACGCTCGGTTCGTATTGCCCTTATCATGAACACCAGATAGATAAGGCTCATAAAGTAACAAAGAGAGATAGGTTTGGAAAACCCCGTTCTCGCAAGCATCTTTGAGAATTTTTCGGCCCTATCGTCTAACGGATAAAAGAGTGCGGGGAACGCGCATTGGAGATGCCGCACTCAAGGACGCTCGCCACTCAAGCGGGAAACTGTGGCTCGACACCACATGGGGCCATCAATTTAACAAAAAAGCATAAAGGAGGATTACAATGATTCACAGAGACTGCGAGGGATGCAAACATTTTAAGACGGGAAGTCTAATTAATAGTTGGAAGGTGGATAGAACAAAGTTTTTAAAAACTAGATGCGACTATTGCTTCTCTTGGCACGTCCGGAATTCCACAAGAAGGTTATGGGAGAAAAAAGGAAGCAGAAAAATGTACACCTGTGAGGGGTGCACCCTTCAAACGCACGACGAGATGGATGATTGGATTTTGGGCGAGCTTGTTAATGGAGGAATCGATAATATGTGCGGGAATTGCATCCGCAAGGGTTTTGTTTCCGCGGATAACCCGAAAATCCATAGGATTTGTTATGTAAAATGGTCAAAACCATAAAGAGGTAGCGCATCGCAAGGCGCATAACTTGCGAAAAGGAAAGAAAGGAGGTAAGCACTATGTATATGGAACAATCCCCGAATCCCAAACCGGAAGGCAAGAAGCTGATCTCAACGACGGCGTTGATTCAGAAGAAAGCCAAGTACGGCGTCGAGTTGGCCGAGATCGGAATCGAAATCGCCCAAGCTCGCATTGACGGAGAGAACGATCTCCGCAAAGACCTGCTGTTGACGGCTGCCGAACTGCGCCGTCGCATTGCGGTCTGCAACCTGCGCCTTAGCGAGCGTCGTATCGCGGACTAATTACGCTCAGTATGAGTTGCTACCGTAGCTTAAGGAAAGCTCTATGCTAAAAACGGGCATAGCGTTGGAGGTTCTAATCCTCCCGGTAGCCTTGTTATAAGAATTTCTTATAGAAGGAAATGTATGGATACAGATTTATTTTCGTTGCTGTTACGTTTTGCAATAATAGTTTGCGTTTTAGCGGCTTCTCTTTACGTTGGGTTCCATTTCCTAATAAAATACTGGTAGGAGAAAAATGCTAACCATCAACACCGACAAGCCTTATCATATCTTTGCGGAGCACTTGGAGCAAGGAGCGCTAGATCAATTTGAGAGTGCGATGCAACAACCGTTCTCTATCAAGGGAGCTTTGATGCCTGACGCTCACCAAGGGTATTCACTTCCAATCGGAGCCGTGATAGCCACAAAGGGGGTAATACTTCCGTCTTGGGTGGGTTACGATATTGGATGCGGTATGTGCGCCGTCCGGACCACATTCACTAAAGACGAAGTGCGGGAACATAGCGACAAAATCTTCGACGAGATATATGCGACCGTTCCTGTTGGTTTCTCGCATAATCTAAAGGATTGTTCTTGGCCGAAGGGAGAAGCTCTTCCCTGCACAGATAAGACAAAGGAAATATTTGACAAAAACGGACTGAGGCAACTGGGTTCTCTGGGAGGCGGCAATCACTTTATAGAGATCGGAAAAGGAGCAAGTAATGACGCTGTGTGGATTATAATCCACTCCGGCTCTCGCGGAATAGGACACGCAGTAGCGACGCATTACATGAGAATGGCTAGCGTGGACGGCAAAGCTAGGGAGGGCCACTTTGGATTTGAGACGGAAAGCAAGAATGGATTTGACTACATATTTGACCTAGAGTTCTGCCTTCGATTCGCTCTGGCGAATCGCACGGAGTTGATGCTAAGAATAGAGCGAGCTATTTCCAAATACTGCGACGGAATGGCCGATTGGAACTCATTGATAAACAGAAACCATAACCATGCAGAATTGAAAGACGGATTGTGGATTCACCGCAAAGGAGCTACTCATGCCGACAGAATGATGATGGGGGTAATTCCCGGCAACATGAGAGACGGCTCGTTCATAGTTAGGGGAAAAGGAAACCCAGATGCCTTATGCTCCAGTTCTCATGGGGCTGGCAGAGTGCTTGGAAGAAAAGAAGCCAAGCGAGTTCTAAAGATGGTTGAATTCAACGAGGATATGCTAGGAATTAAGGCGAAAGTAACGGAGGATACGTTGGACGAATCACCGGATGCCTACAAGAATATATTCGATGTAATGAGGATGCAGGAACCAATGGTCGAAACCGTGGAGAGAGTGATTCCGATGATTAACATAAAGGGGTAATATTAATGCCGTTAGTAATTAAATCATTGCTGGATTCGGTCTGCTGGGATAAGCCTAAAGACTTGTGCTCCAACATGGCGGCGATTCACAAGAAAGGCAAGATTGCGTGGTTTAAGGATAACCACTCCAGCATTCTTGCCGTAGCACATCTCGACACAGTCAACCCTACGGGATTGAGGTGGTCTGGTCAAATACAATTGGACAAGAATGTCTTTTTTAGCCCGTACGTGGATGATAGACTGGGAGCATATACCATCCTAAAAGTGCTGCCGCAGGCATACGATATCAATCCAGATATCCTCTTCACAATGGATGAAGAAAGTGGTTCATCTACGGCAAGCCTGTTCAAGACAGAGAAGAAGTATAACTGGATCGTTGAGTTCGATAGGCGCGGAGAGGACGTGGTGATGTATGACTTTAAGGATGAAGACCTTGTAAAGAAACTGGAAGGAGTTGGTTTCGCCACTGGGTTCGGATCCATGTCCGACATATGCAAACTTGACGGATTGGGCTGTAAGGCTTTCAATGTAGGAGTAGGATACGAACAGGAGCATAGCTCAAGGCCGTTCTTTGTTGTTCCTACCTACGAAAGCCAGATAGCTAAGTTCGTTGCCTTTTATGAGTTATACAAGGACGTTCTTATGCCTCACACGAAAACAAAAAAGAATGAGTTTTACCAATGGGGGCAAGGAAAAATATCAGGATTTGGGATGGGCAGAACACGCTACTATGGTAATCCAAGTCTGATGCCTTTTCACAGTGGTGTGAGCGACGAATACGAGGACTGGTCAGCTGAAAGGGACAGACGCGATGATAAAGACAAGAGCAAGCCGGTGATGATAGATACTACGAAATCTGGATGGAGCGAGGAGGCAGGAATTTGCCCTCATTTGTGGTGTCCGGTATGCGCCGGTAAATTAGTTGAAGGTAAGTGTAGGCAATGCGGAGAGTTGGTTTGTACGTCTGAAGGTTGGTGGCCGAAGGTGCTGGTAGAGAATTGAAAAAGATAACAGCAAGGCGTTAAAAGCAGCTACGCCATTCTAACACAAGGAGAAACACAATGCAGTTGGGAAAACAATCGCTTGAAAGCATGCTCAACATAGTGATGGTCAAGTCAAATGATGCCAGTTTGAGAATGTTTATAGCCGCCGTGATCGAGTCCATAAAGAAGAAACCAGAACTCGAAGTGCGTATCTCCGACACTGACAGCGAGTCTGTTGTGTATGTAAATGAGCAGGGAAGGTCGATGATTACAACTCTCGGAAGACTAATCATCCGTCAATTGAAGTTCGATCCTCAAAAATATTCCCTCCTCATTCAAATCCTTTCCGATGCATATATCGCTGAGATCAGGAAGGAATCCGTGTCTTACGATATAGTCAACGGGAATGATATCATAGAGGCGTATGATGTAGAATACGGCGCACACTCCTGCATGACTGGTTCTAATTGCAAGTATGTAAAATTCATGGCTGAAAATCCTTCCACCATCTCCATCCTTCTGTTCATGAACAAATCTAAGGACAAGACAACCAAGGCTAGGGCGCTATTATGGACTACCACAGAGGGTGATAGGGTGCTTGACAGGATTTACCCCAACGCAGGATGGCATATAGATACAATCAAGAAGTGGGCAAAAGGGAATGGAATTATCACGCGGAAGAACGATGGGCTTCCGCGTGATCTCGTTATCCCTCTCGAAAGAAATTATATCAGGAATGTTCTCGTAAAGAATAGTTCCGGCGTTTGGTCTTACATGGATACGTTTTGTTACGCCAAGAAAATTACCGGGAAAGAATACGAGCTATCCAACGAATTCCGACCAGAGTCGGATTTCTATCTCTGGACTACCGCAGGATATCAGCTCAACTATTCAAAGTGCAAGTGTTGCCTTAGAAGCATATCTCCAATAAGTAACGGATCGGACGTGTGTCTGGATTCTAAGACAGGTGTGGGGATGATATATCTTTGCTCGGATTGCTTCGAACACCGAACGTTCATCTGTCAGAATTGCCAAAGGAGGCTTATGGGCGATCCGTCTAATAAATGCTGCAAGAAATGCGAAGCTCTGATCGATATTCTACCTGATGAAAAGCTTGAAATGGAAAGCGCAAAAAGAGTTCCCGTGGTAATCCCAAGGCAAGTGGATTTTTAATCGCTTGACCATGAAGAATGTGTATTCGGTTAGTAGAAGATATAATCTCTTAATGCAAAAGGAGTTGTCGTGAATAAAAAAATAATTGTAAAAGCTGAAGAAATTAAGAAGTTCTGGAACATCTTGTGTCGCAATCGGGGAATTTTTAGTGTTTTCTTTAAGAACAATCGCGCCATCTTTACTTCCTCCGGACATTCAGTACTCGTCTCGTATTCAAGCCCATGCGAGGGTCCGCAGGAAACTCGTTGTTTTAAATTCTTTCCTTTTCGGATTAAGGGTGAAACCGGAGATTTGAACTTTGAATTTTATGGACAGAGTCACAACGTTACTGGGAATGCTGTTTTCCAACAGAACCAAGACGCTTTTACATTGTTTCCACAAGACCAACCCATCTTTGGAGACATATCCGACGAAGGAGTAGATGCTCCTGTTGATATGCCGAAAACATTGAAGAGACTCATGAAGGTAAGGATCAATACACAGGACGTCTTTTATGAAAACATCTACTTTGTCAAATTACCGGATAGGTCTGGAGGAGTTGCAATTACTGATGGTAATTCGTTAATGTGGGCGAGCTTCCCCGTTATTCCCCACGAAGGTGAAATCAGTGTTCCAATTTTAAGCATGTCATCTCTTCCGGGTGGAGGGTTGTTTTCGATAATTTCAATGGAAGGAATGAAGAGATTATGCTATCAATGCGGAGATTGGTTGCTCTCGTCAAGGATATCCACTCCATTGATGTCCACTGGGTTCGATGCGAGTGGATTATTTTCTTTGCCAAGTCCAATTTCTGCAAAGATAAGAATAAATGAGGGTGATTTTAAGAACATGTTCGATATGCTTGATGGGCTCCCTCTTGGGCAACGGAAAGGAAAGGTTCCTTATTTTTTAATTAAAACAACTACGCTTAATGGCGTAAAAACCATCAAGACTTTTCTTAAGTTTAAAAATAGATTTAACTCATGCGAACCTATAGGAGTTGTTTCTCTTTTGAAGACAGAATGGATCACAAATAACTACTATGAAGAATTCTTCTTCGGGGTTAGAGATATGAAGAATGCACTTTCGGCTAAGTTTACTGAATTCTGTGTAAGCAAAGTAGACCCTCGTGTCACTATGATAAAATCAGAAAATAATGGATTTCATTTCACATCTTGCTGCTCAGAGCCTCAATAAGAAATTCTTATAAAGAAAGGGAACTTAATGGACATGCAAAGCGTGCTATACAACATTTCAAGACGCACCGACATCAACTTCTCCGCGCTAGAGGAGCGAGCTTTGGATAACGCAATCGCAATTTTAGAGCAGGCTAACTCGTTCTCGCGTTCCGTAGAGATAATGGAAAAGGACTTGGAAGGACTTAGCAGTGAAGACAAATGAAAGCGATTTCATCTGCCCAAAGTGCCGACAGCCGATACACCCCCAAGAATTACTCATAGGTTCGTCGTGCGCAGAGTGCAAGGATAGGAAAGAAGAAAAGAGGAGAGCCAAGGAGATCAGCTTTAAGTCTCCTCCATTCATGAGGGAAAAGACACTTAATGAAGAGGAGCGAAGGAAATGACGTATTTTATGCGTAGGTCAAAGAAACGAAACGGAGCGATTCATATATGTTCCGACGAGTTCAGTCTAATCGAAGGACCGGTCTTTTCCATCTGTGCTTGCGACGGCCTAGAGCATTTAGAGTTCGAGTTAATCCAGAAGGGGGTAAACCACGGCTTAATCACTTGCAAGGAGTGCATGAAGAAGCTGGCTGGCATAGTGAAGAAAGAGATCAGGGAAATACTGGCTGGTCTATAGAAGCTCCGCTTCTGGGCGAAGCATAAGAATTTCTTATAAGCAAGAGGATTACATGGAAATCATCAGGATGATCGTATGGACGCTGCTTTTCTTGGTCGGATTGGTGTATATAGTCAAGTTATTAGATTTGTTCAGGGCGGAGCTCGCTCGTGAAAGAGATGAGTATCAACGACTTAAGAAAGAAAAAGAAAGTTGACGATTTTTCTTGACTTTTTACTAGCAAACATGGTAGGGTGGTCTTATCTATGAGAGAGTTCTCTAATAAAGCAACACAAACCCAGTCAGAACACGGAGACTTGCCCTTCCCAAAGGACTCTTCTCATAGATAACGTGTCTCTGGCTGGGTTTTTTTTATTAATGAGTAGTCTATGATTCATAAATTCAAACGTCACACACGCAGTTACTTAGTTTTAAGCAAGGATTGCCTTGAAGATAAAGCAATTTCTTGGAGGGCCAAGGGTCTTCATTCATACCTAATTTCTCTTCCCGAAGACTGGAACATCAACCTGACTGATTTAATAGAGCGTTCAACAGATGGCAGGGTGAGCACGGAGAACGCTGTAAACGAATTGATTTCAAAGGGTTATATGACGAGGGTTCAATTTAGAGAAAACGGCAGACTAGCAAAAGTTCATTACGAAGCCTTTGAATCATCTACTCAAAATACAATATGGAATCCCGTTGAAAATACCCCCGAAGAGCGTCGAAACACCACTCGCAGTTCCGCCGCTAACGGCGAATCGACAACTACTAAGGATACATTAGATACTAAGGAATCAGAAGATAATAAGAATACAACTATGAGTCCTGATTCTAAAGATTCGGAAAAACCAAGTCAGGAGCCAATTCCTAATTCAAAAGCCAGTTCCGAATCCGGAAAAGAAGATATTGTTCCGGTTCCGACTGTGACAAAATGTCCCACTACGGACTATAACACCATGTTCTATGGATTATGGTCAAAGAAGATGCTTGGAAGCAAGCCTCGCAAAGGAGACATGCCTTTAATCAAGGAACTTTGCGAGGAGCATGGCGTCCCAACTGTAAGGAAGGTGCTGGAGCATCACTTTAGAAAGACAGACGCCGCCTACATAAGCATCTCTAGATTCTCCAGCATGTTTGGAGTACACCTGCAAGAGGCTGGAGGCCCAGTCCTTACTCCGCAGCAAGAGGAAGCAAGGAAAGCAGCGTATTTCCGCAAGCCGACAGTCTCCATGGATTAACTCTTATAAGAAAGTCTTATAGAAGCTCCCCTTGATGGGCGCAATCATAGAAGCTAAGCTTCGGGGCGAAGCATGGCGAAGGAGGGATAGATGAATCATCGTTCATGCAAAGGATGCAAGCATTCTGAAAACGACGAGTGTAGTTACGATCTCGAAAAATGTGACTATTGCTTCGATTGGTCAGTTCCAGATATGATAAGGAAAAAGTATGTCTATAAGCCCGATAAAACTCCTCATTATAAGTGCGAAGGATGCCATTATCAGACGCACGATGAAATGGAAGAGTTATTTCAGGCACAGACATACAGGGGAGGCTTAATGCATAGTGAGTGTGTCTTCTGTTATTGCTGGTTAAATAAAGACGAGTTGAAGAAAAATTGGACAAAGTGGAGAAAATGATGAGCGTGTTTTTTACCGCAGATCTTCATTTTGGTCACGGCCCCAATAAGCAGGGCTACGGAGGCATCATCTTCCACGCCAAACGCCCATTTGGTAGTGTATGGGAGATGGACGAGGCTCTGATAAACAACTGGA
>JBAYMG010000037.1:0-8997 GCA_041663665.1 Candidatus Omnitrophota bacterium
GGAAAGAGCGTGCGGGTCCAAGGAACGGACCCGCACGCGATGGAAGCTGGGCCCCGCTTGGGCCGGACGAAAGGATATCGTGATGTTGTGTCTCAGCCGAAAGGTGAATGAAGGTGTTGTTGTCAGCGGGCCATGTCGGGTGATCGTAGTAAGGTTCAAGGGCGACAAAGTTGTACTTGGATTCGAGGCGGACCCATCCGTGGCGATCGACCGCGACGAAGTTGACGCGGCAAAACTCGCGCAACAGGAGTGCGCAGAATGAGAATCATCAATTGTCTACAGCAAAGTGAAGAGTGGATTAGGTGGCGGAATCGTCCGACGGCGAGCGAATTCGATAAGTTCATCACGCCAGCCAAGGGGCAATACTCCGCATCGGCCACAGCCTATGCCGCCAAGATCGTGGCCAAGCGACTCGGGGTCTACACGGAACCGCCGCCGACGTTCTGGATGCAGTGGGGCACGGAAATGGAGCCCAATGCAAAGCACGCCTACACACTCCAGACTGGCCGTGCGATTACCGACGTTGGGTTCATCATCCCAGACAACACGGACGCCTACGGTGGCTCTCCGGACGGGCTGGTTGGCGATGACGGCGGCATTGAGATAAAGTGCCCGGCCCCCGAGACGTTGATTGCGTGGCACGCGGATGGCGAGTTGCCGTTACAACACAAGCCACAAGTTCAGGGGCACCTCTTCATCAGTGGCCGCAACTGGTGGGACTTTTACGCCTTTCATCCCGAGTTGACGCCGTTTTTACTGCGGGTAGAACCGGACGAGAAGTACATGGCCGCGATTGCCGACGGGTTACTGAAGCTCTTGCGGGAGATTGCCCGAATCGAAGCGTGCGTCGGGAGGCAGCGGCATGAAATCGTTTCCCTTGGAACCCAACAGGATAAGGTGAGGTTTACGGATGACTGATGAAATCAGAGTTACGGACGGGGGCCCGATCGAGGGCACCTTCAAGATTGACTTGTCGGACGGACCCGGCGCATACGAATTTCGCGGCGCTCGGGGGACGGGCAAGACAACGTGCATCAGTTCCATCGACTGGCTGGCTGGCCACAAGGTAGACGTGACGTTGCACGACGGAGCCGTCAGCGGCAAGGTCGAGGGGTTTGGTGTGGTCGCTCCTATCGGCGGAAGAAAACGCCGCAACGGCGAGCTTGGGTTGGATACCATCGACGCCGAGAAGTTCAGCCTCACGGACCTGATCGACCCGCCGGGTAAGACACCCGAAGTTCGGGACGCACACGCGATCAAAGCGCTGGCTGTGCTTTCGGAAGCAACAGCCGACGAACAACTGTACTACGAACTAGCGGGCGGGCAAAAAGCGTTCGACCAGTTGGGCGTCCAGCCAACGCCCGACCCTGTTCTGTTGGCAACGCGCGTCAAGCAAGCCTACGACAAGCAGGCGAGGGACCTTCAGAACACCACCGAGGCGGAATCGCGACATGCCCTACCGCTGGAGCATGTCCCCGACGACTTGGACGTCCGACAGTCAGCGGACCTCGCGGTTCTCGGACACGCCCGCGACGAGGCGCGAGACACTCTCCAATTCCTACGGTCGGAACGGTCGAGTGGCATCACTAAGGAAGCAGAAATCGCCCAGGCCAAGGAACGGCTGGCGACCATCATTTCCGAGTATCGCGGCTTGAGCATTGGGGAAGCCGCGAATGCAAGGGATACGACCATCGACAAAGGCACCAGGGCGCGCGCGCTCGTAGATCAACTTGAAAAGCAACTGGAACAAGCCAAAGCCGCCGTCGAGACGTGCAAGACCGAGTACGTCGCGGCCAATGCAACCTACGAGGCGTCACGGTCGCACCAGGTCGCCGTCGAAGAGTTGCAGTCCATCGCCTCGCAAATTGCCTCCTATCCAAATGAATCGTCCATCGCCGAGGCCAGCCACGCGGTCGAGACCGCTACCGCAGCCTACGACCGTGGGGTAAGGATTCGTGACGTGCAACAAAACCAAGCGAAGGCTAAGGCCCATCGGGATGCTGCCGAGGATGCCGAGAGGGCCGCCAACGAGGCCCGCAACAAGGCCGGACAGGTTTTCGATATCCTGGCCAAGTCCTTGCACACCAAGCACCTGGAGATCCATAGCGTTGACGGAAATCCACGGCTATTCGTTCAGCACCCCAGGCGAGGCAAGACGGCGTTCGACCGCGTGAACGGACTAAGCGACGGAGAACGGGTAGACTTCACGCTCCGCGAATTGCTGCCCCACATTGAATCGCCAGGATTGCTGCCGATTCCTCAGCGCGTGTGGCAGGACCTCCAGCCATCCGACCGAACGGCGTTACATGCGCTCGCCGTGGAGAAGGGCCTGTATCTCTTCGGCGCGCAAGTGGACGACGGTGAACTGCGGGTTGTGTACCTGGGGGAAACCAATGATGAGTGACCACCCAACACCCGACGAGGTGCGTGCGTCAATTGTGCCAAAGAGCGACCAGTTGAATGCAGATGACCTAGTGACCGGGCCTATCACGGTGACGATTACTGGCGTGCGGAAGGGCGACAAGGACCAGCCCATCATCGTCGAAATCGAGGGGCATCAACCCTACAAGCCGTGCAAGACCTGTAGAAGGGTGCTCATCGCCACGTATGGCGACGACCCCAAGGCATGGGTTGGCCAGAGGATGACGCTGTACTGCGACCCAGAAGTAATGTGGGGCGGGGTGAAGATAGGCGGCATCAGAATCAGCCACCTATCCGGGCTCGACACGCCCAGGACGTTCATGTTGACGCACTCCAGAGGCAAGCGCAGTGAAGTCACCATCCGCCCACTCGCGGCAATCGTGGAACTAACGGACGAAGACCGCACGTTCATTGCCGAAGCGCAGGCCGAGATAGCTGGTGCCGAGTCCATGGAGACGCTGAAGGCTTACGCGGAGATCCTCAAGCGTAAGAGCAAGGGCGTACAGGATGCTTTGCGGCCGGTGTACAAGCAACGCATGGAGGAACTGAAGGCATGACATACGAACGATTCTCGGATGCTGTTGCCGGCGCTGGCCTCGTTCCTCGCAAGTGCTCCGATCACCACTGGCAAATTCTCGGCGGCCCCAGCGAGGAAACCGTCAACTGCTGGCCCAACAGTAAAAAGGGATTTCGGTATCAGGTCGGCACAGAGAAGTCGCGGACGGGCACCCTTGGCGACGCCATCCGCGCCGCCGATCCGTACCGCGACTGCGTTCCATGGGTAGACCCAGTCAGTATGGAACCGCCAAGGACGGTTGTCGCGTATCCGCCGGAGCGGGAACGTGTCGGGCTCATCCGCTGGTTTTGGCGTTTACTTTGGTAGGAGAACTCGAATGGGCGACCACATAACACTTGACCTTATCGAGCGCGTCACGGTTGAGGAATTGTGCCGACGGCATGACGTTACGGTCGTCGTGAGGGAACGCTACCGAGTGCCCGAGGGTGACAGCACTCGATTCTTCGCGTCTCTGGATCGGGTCGAAATCAAGGACGGAAACTTTCTCATCAGCACCCATTCTTCCGGAGCAACAGTGGAAGAGGCGATCCGATTACTGCCGAAGGTCTACTCCAACGCCATTTTGGTGGTAAACGCGATGCTGAACACGAGACGTGAATTTGGACCGTATGTGATATTACCGGAGGCGTTGGCATGACCGAAGACGCAAAAGCAGTCTCCGACTGGGTGCGGAACATCATCGACATCCCCGGCTACGCGACGGCCACGGGAATTGCCGTGCTCCTAGGTGTGCCCGTTGAGCGGGTGCGTGAGGCCGTGCGGATGACGCCGGTAATTCAACCCGTCGCCACCGTGGCGATTTACGATGTCGGCTCGTCGAAGGAAATCAAGAGGCGGATATTCGAGGGAGAGGATTATGGCACGGATGACGGCGACGGTGAAGCGATTCCGGGAGAACCTGAAGACGACGGTGGGCCGATGTGAAATCTGCGGGAAGGACCACTATCGGTACGTGCCTGGATGCCAGTCATTTCGTCTGGACGTTCACGAAATCGCCCGTGGCGTCAACCGCGAGAAGGCACTGGACAAGCCCTACGCATTGCTTGTGCTCTGTGCGGCGTGCCATATCCAGCGAATTCACGGCAACGAGGACTGGCCTGAGGCGAGACAACTGGCCGTGCTGAAGCGGAGCAGGCCAGGGGATTATGACCTGGCCAAGTACAACGCGCTGGTTGGCTACGGGCCGCAGCGGATTACCGAAGAGGATGTAGACGTATGGGCAACACCCTAGAACGCGTTGAACTGGAAATACGCGCATGTAACGAACTGATCGACTCCATCCAGTGCTCGACGAATGCCGCGCTGTTTGGCGACGAGATGGATGGCATTTTCGAGGAGGCGTATGACTCGGACGACGAGACAACCGCCATTTTCTACCGAATACGAGGATTCGTCATCAGGCGACTCCAATCGAGAATCCACGTTCTCTACAGCAAACTGGAAAATGGCTGAGCGAATTCGAGTGAGTACGGCGGCATTGATAGTCGCCGTTTATGGTAAGGACATCTACTGAGACCCAGGAGGCCGCGCATGGTTGACCTTGAATTGAAAGTCTCGGACCGGCTGGCAGGCGTTCTGCCGCCGCTCACAGACGAAGAACGGAAGCAGTTAGAAGACAATCTCATCAGCGACGGCCGGGTGCTCGACCCGATCCTCTACTGGTACGACGGAAAGAACAACGTCGTGCTCGACGGCATGAACCGTCTGCCGCTCGCGAAGCAGCATGGAATCCCGTACCGGACGGAACCGGTGAACCTCGGAACAACCGATTACGACAAGGCCGAACTCTGGGTGCTGAAGCATCAATTCGGGCGACGGAACATGCTCGATCCCCAGAAATTGCGGTTGCTCATCGGCGACCTCTACAACCGTCTGAAGCGCGATGACGGTGGCCACGGAGACCAGAAGTCTGGACGTCACGGCGATACCCCAAACGTACCAGTTGGGGACCAAGGATCGGGGTGTCAAAATGACACCCCGATAACGAACGCGGCCGAAGAAACCGCTGAGCTTACTGGTGTCAGTGAGTCGTCAGTGAAGCGTCGAGGTGCCACCGTGAACGCCCTGGACAAGTGCTGCGAGTCATTTCAGAAGGGCGTCCGCTCCAGCACTATTAAGGCGACAGACGCCCAGATAAAGGCGGTGGCGAAGCTCAAGCCGGACAAGCAGGAAGCAATTTCCCGCGAGTGCCGGTTTGGCAAAACGCTCACCGAGGCGCTTGCAAAGCGGACTCCGCCGAAGGCTGACAAGGGCGGTGGCAAAACGAAGCCGGACGCTCCGAAGCCGGGCGAGCAGAAACGGGACCCGAGGCTCTGGAAGGAAATCGAAGGCTATCTCGGAAAGTCCCTGAATCGCGTTGACGCACTCCATAGGGCGTACCCAAACGTGCAATTGCACGGGACGCTGGTGAAGCAGGTGAAGCAATGCATGACCACCCTTGAAGGATGGAAGGAATCCGCGTCGTGATGGACCGCTGGCCGAACCAAGTCCGAGCCCTGGAAGGCACCGTCGACGCCATCGAACGCGGCGTCCGCCGCCTTTGCGTGACGAGCCCAACCGGCTCTGGCAAGACGCAGATGCTGACGGACATGATTCAGTGGGCCGTCGAACACGACAAGGCGGTGGCGCTCTACACAAACCGGAGGATGCTCTTTGAGCAGACGACGCGGGTATTGGAAGCGGCCGGCATCAACTTCGGTCGACGGGCGTCGGGACACGATACGGCCTACCTTCGCTCCGTCCAGGTGTGCATGTGGCAGACCGAGGCATCTAGGGTGCTCAGAAGCAAGGATCGCGAACTGCACCCTGCCGACCTTGTGCTGGTAGACGAGGCGCACCTATGTGGCGGCGACCAGTATCAGCGGATCCTCAACGCCCACGTCGAGGCCGGAGCCAGCGAGGTTGGCTACACGGCGACTCCGCTGGACATCGGAGCCTACTTCGACGAGCTGCTTATCGCCGGCCGCAATAGCGACTGTCGGGAGTGCGGGGCGTTGGTGCTCGCCGAGACGTTCGCCCCGGACGAACCGGACCTGCGACACATCCGGAAGTACCAGGTCGGCGAAGACCTCTCCGACAAGGACAACCACAAGGTCATCATGCGACCCGGTGTGTTCGGGCGAGTATTGGCGGCCTGGCGGGAACACAACCCCGAGCAACGCGCGACGATTCTGTTCGGACCGGACGTGGCCGGAAGCCTGTTTTTCGCCCAGGAGTTTTACAGGGCAGGTATCCGCGCGGCGCACATCGACGGGTCGGACTGTTGGCTGGACGGCGAGTTTCACGGGAGCGACCAGGAGACCCGAGACCGCATCCTCAGCCTGTCCCGTTCCGGAGAGATCAAGGTCATCTGCAATCGGTTCGTACTCCGCGAGGGCATCGACGCCCCGTGGGTGGAGTGCGGCGTGTTCGCCACGGTGTTCGGCGCTCTTACGCCATTTCTCCAGTCCGGTGGCAGGCTGCTGCGTTCGTCGTCGGCGACGGGCAAGAAACGCGCGACCGTCATCGACCACGGCGGAAACTGGTGGCGGCACGGCTCGCTCAACGAAGACCGAATCTGGGAGTTGGGACAGACGAACTACAGGACCGTAGGTGAGCGTGCTGAGGCCATGCGAGAGAAGCGGGAGGCCGAGCCTATTGTCTGCCCAAAATGCAGCGGCGTGCGACGCGGAGGCCGCCAGTGTCCTTACTGCGGTTACGAGGCGCACAAGAAGTGCCGCGCCGTGGTCCAGATCGACGGATCGCTGAAGCAGGTCGAGGGCCCGGTACACAAGCCGCGTCGCGTAAAGCTTGCTCCCAATACCGCCAGTTTGTGGGAGAAAATGTACCATCGGGCCAAGACCAAGAAGTGGGACGCCACGTTCCGGCAGGCGGAAGCCCTGTTCTTCCACGAGAATCACTACTGGCCGCCGAGAACGCTGACAAAGATGCCAAAGGATCCACGCGACTGGTGGCGCAAGGTCGCGGATGTTCCAACTGACGCGCTAATGTAACCAAAGGAGAACGTGTGATGCGACTGACCGTAGCGGACATGGAATTTCTCATGGAGGCAGTCGATGCCAAGCTGCACGCTGGTGCCAAGAGTGACATGCTGCACATGACCATGGTGGCGATGATGTCCAGGAGCAAGGAGGACGCGGATGCCGAGCTTGCCAAGTGCAAGCGTGAAATGGATGGCAAGAAGAATGCGCATCGCGTCATGGAGGAGCGTTGTACGCTCCTGAAGGCGAAGCTCATCCAGATGCGCGACGAGCGTGACTTGGAAAGTCTATTTGACAACTCAAGCAAGGAGAACGCACAATGAAGTTCAAACGTAAGGGATCGGCAATCGCCGTTCGACTCAGCGCGACCGACCAAAAACAATTGGAACAGGCCGCCGACTTGCTAGAATGTCTGGCCGCACTTCCGTGTGCCGAGCGAGAGGTGGCCCAAATTGCGCTGGACGGAATCAACGACGTACTGGGGAACCTGGCCGAGAACCGGCAGAAACCAGAAACGGAGTAACGCCCATGAAAGAATATCACAAGATTCAAACCGTGTTCAAACGCGACATGGAACACGGCGGCAAGGCCCTGATCGAGGGGCAGTATGCGAAGCCCGAGTTTGAGTACCTCGCCAACAATCCGTGGGAGTTTACCGAAAAAGTAGACGGCACAAACATCCGCGTGAAATGGCTTGGGGACACAATCGTCTTCGGAGGCACGACCGACAACGCCCAACTCCCCGCCAACCTCGTCGCACGGCTCCACGAGCTTTTCCCGAGCCCAGACGTATTCCGCGCCGCGTTTCCCGAATGTGACGGGGGAGTCTGTCTCTACGGCGAAGGCTACGGGGCCGGCATCCAGAAGGGCGGCAAGTATTGCACCCACCAGGACTTCGTTCTGTTCGACGTGAACGTCGCGGGGTGGTGGTTGCGACGCGACGACGTGAAGGATGTGTCCGAAAAGATGTCACTCGACGCTGTGCCGGTCGTTGGCGAAGGCACGCTCGCCGACTGCGTTAAAATGGCCCGCAGTGGCTTCCAGTCCTCCTGGGGTGAATTCACCGCCGAGGGCATTGTGGCCAGACCAACCGTCGAATTATGCACGCGGAACGGTGAGAGAATCATCACCAAGATCAAACACCGGGACTTTCAGGCGTGACGGAGCGGTTGAACCCACTAACGAGCAGTAAGTTGCATAGCGTGGCCTGGGGCGACGGTGTTCGTGGGACTCCCACCGCCTGGCCGTTCGAGTCGGCCCCACGCTTTTAAGGAGAGCCGTGATGAAAACCATTTTCTGCTGGCTGTTCGGGCACGACAAAAGTTCACGATTGGTCCTGGAATGGCTCGACAACACTACGCTTGCTCCGACTGGACACGGCATATTCGTGTGCGGACGGTGCAAGCAGATTTGCCATAGGTAATAAACGTCGGCCACACGCTTTTGAACTCTCCTGAAATCCTGGATAGTTGGTAGGACGATGACACGACGTGGCAGAAAAGGCCGGGCGTATTATTGCTACGGCTGCCTGAGAAAACTCGGGTATCGGTCCATCGCTGATGATGAAAGCGTGTGCCCTTATTGTGGCGGTGAGGTGCGTCGTCTCAAAAACGCACGGACGCGGGCACAAACTGTAACTCGTCTTGCGCGTCAGCGTGGCGTCATCCCTAAGTCTAGGCGGAAGACAGACTATGAACTGTATTTGCAAACTGAGCTATGGAAATAGATTCGGTCACGCATCCTCATGCGTGATAACAGTACGTGCAAGGATTGTGACGGGCGAGCAACGCAAGTACACCACCTGTCCTACGCTCCAGGCGTGTTGGCTGGCAATGATGACAGCAAGCTAGTCTCACTATGCAGACAATGCCACAAGAGCCGGCACCACAAGAAGTTTCGGAAGTTGAACAAGAGGCAGACGGTTGTGTCGTAAGTTCCCCTTCGGCGACCAAAAGCCCATGACTGGCAGCGATTGGGGATAGCGAGTGTTGGTCGGCGAGAGTCGGCCAGTCGGACAAC
>JBAYMG010000038.1:0-8778 GCA_041663665.1 Candidatus Omnitrophota bacterium
ACCTTTATCTGCTAACCAGTTTATAGAATCTTGATCTACTGTCCATGGTAATTGATCCTTACTCTCAGTTATCCATGTACTAGGAGGTCGAACAGCTGGAAGAGGTATAACAATTTTAGCTGTAATAGATACACTATAAGTGATTAAACCATCTACTACAAGACCCACAGTTAGGTAAGTAGATGCTGGAATAGAAAGACTACAGGTAATTAGACCATCTACTACACTACCTATATTGAGGCAAGTAGACGCTGGAATAGACAAACTAACCTCAATAGGATCTGCAGTAATAGTAATTTCAACTACAACTACCTCCTCTTCTTCCTCTCCCCATGCACCCCAGGCTGGTTCAACTGCTCGCCAGTTACGGACGATGAAGTTATCTACCCAGGAATCGTAGTCAGTAGCATTTTGCCCCTGGACCCTAACAATATTTTCCTGGGCAGCAGATGTGTGCATTTCTGCCCCACTCTTAACTAAAGCATCGTTATAATAAATATCGAAAGTACCTGCGGAAAAGTCGATATTCTTAACCTCTAATTTCCCCCATGTATCTGCTGCGGTAATTGTCGCCCCGGTATCAGTCCATGATCCATTGTAATATTTAATCTTTTCATCGCTGTAGAACTGCACTGCCAATCTTTTAGTTCCATTGCCATGAGTTAATGGGCCGACAATAGCAGCGTTCTCTTTATAAACACGTGCAGAAATAGCATACTCGCCTGACGCTGCCGTAAGTGGAATCGTTGCCGATGCAGAAGTAGCACCAGTTAACCCCTGCATTTTTAATGCGCGAGTCCCAAAATACCCCGCCACATCTCCAATATCGAAGTCTGTTGATATATGTGCATGGTCAAATTCTACGGTCCAAGCGCCACCAACTTCATCGCCATTAGATCCGCGCTCAAAGTCGTCATATTTTATAAAGGTACTCGCCCCATTACTTACCGCCGTTGCGTCGGCTTTTCCGTAGTACATATAGAAAGTCGTATCGCCGGTCCCGATTGAATTAAATTCGATCCAGATGGTGGCAAGTTGGTTCGGGGTGGTGCCAGTAATGGATTCAATATGATAATCAAGAAGTGTCTCGTCGTCTGAAGTAGTGAAGCGGATATCATTGAAGGTGGATAGACATAATCCTCCGCAATCTACATCTTCGCCAGTTGCTCCAGAAGACTCACCCAATAGCAGTTTCATCTGGTAATTAGATACAGCACCAGATGCCCTGCTCAAGGGAACTGACTTTCTATATGTCCAACCTGTTAACCAACTCATTAACTTAAATCACCAATCTGTGTAGTTGTTACTTCAATACTATCTGCATCAACACACAAACTCGCTCCAAGACCACTCTGGTCAGGAGCACCAACAATAACCTGCCCATTATAATTTAAGATAGCTGTAGCAGAAGGAAGTGTAGAAGATGTTGAATACACCTTAGTCAATGCATCCCTAACTACAGCAACACTACCATTACTCAAATATACAAAGTCATAAAAGTCTACAGCAGACCAAGTCCCACTTGCTGCAGATGCTGTGTACTTAACAACCAACTCCCCACCAGTATACTCGTACACTACCTTAGCGCTACAAATAATTACCAGATTAGTGAACACAAACAACTGTGGAAAAGGGAACGCATCAGTAATAACTGAGGTATCAATCCTTGTAAGTTCATCTATTACTTCCAGTACGCCATCTCTTCCAACAACACTTTGTGCTATCACAAGAAACTTACTATCTCTTTGAACTCTTGAAGAAGGCCTAAGACCTTTCTTCAACTGCTCAGAAGTAATATCTAATGTAAAGGCAGTAGACATTATAGAACTCCATTACCATTTCCAGAGAAATCTACATTACTAAAATCTCTCTTAACAACTTTAGGAATATTAGTCATATCAACATCTTGCATAATTACAATTCTCTTTTTAATTTCAGGTACAGCCTTATCAAGTATTTCTTTATAGTCAAGCAAAGGATTCTCTCCTTCAATCATTTCCACAACACTCTGCACAACATCTTTCTTCCCAGTAAATTCAGGATGCTCTTTATAAAACTCAGAATTAATCTTATGCAAGGTTACATGATTTGTAATCAGATTACCAATTACTTCAGGCAAACTCAGCAACGTCTTCTCAACCGCTTTGTTAATTATCTCATTCTTTTCTTCTTCAGTAATCACTTTACACTCCTTACACATAAGAGTCAGAATTAATAGAATACCTTGCTCCGTTTGCCCCATTTGCAGGAATATGAATAAACACAGGGGAGACTTTATTAGACGCGTTAAAGATGCTTAGAATATTAAGAGCCTTCTCTGCTACCGTAGCTACTTCTGCTGATACTGCTCTACCATACTCAGGAGCTAAACGAATAGCAAGATTATAAATAATAGCTTCTTCATAGAACCCTGGAAATGCAATCGTATCTGTACTAAGTCCAAAGGAACTTGTCTCTGCGAATGGTTTAATAGAATCAATCCATAAAGTCTCAGCAGTATCAGGAACAGGATAAAGATAAATATTAGCAAGAGGGTAGCTCGCATGAAACAGTAAGCTATTAGGTCTACTCACCGTAGTCTTTGCAGTCAGCCCACTATACTGTTGTTCCGACATAATACTTACAGGATGAGTAGTTCCACCTGCATCCACAATATACGCACCCAAGACTTTATTTGGACGAGTCGAAGTAATATTACCTCCGACTCCCCAAGTATATAGACTTTGTACAGCTACAAGAGTTGTACTTTCTTTGATTGTAGCAAAGACAACATTACCCATCGCTCCCCAGGATCGAAGCATACTCTGCAATGCTTGTAAAGCTTCTGCTTGACGCGTAGTACCTAGCACTTCGCCACTGCTAAGCGCACCAATTTTTCTAAGACTAGAACTAATTAAAGTCGATACTAGCATTTCAGATCCTCTATCATATACCCAGAAAGGTCAAAAAATGAATCTTTGTCTGGATGAATATTTATATTAAGTATCAGATTCAGTCTCATCAAAGACACTCATGTCTAAGGGATCATCTTCTTCCTCACCCTCGAAAAGCTTCTCGTGCCCAGGAAGTAATCTCACCTTACCAGGATGGTCTTTCCACTCAGGTCCAAGTGCATCAAGATCAGCCTGAATCTTAAACACCTTTCCTTCAGGACAATTCTTACTGTACATAAAGCAAGGGACAGTATGCTTTACGTCAGAAGGTACAATAGTCTCTACAACTTCTTCTACCTTCTCTGAAAGTCCTGACCCCAATAACTTATTCTTTGATGCCATTATTCTCCCTCTAGTACTTTCCATGCCTGCCCAACAATCAAAGCACCATAAGCCTTACCAATAAGTTTCTTCAGCAAAGCAACTTCTTCTACAGCCAACTCAACAGGATCTGAACTAGCTTTGATCTTACTTGCCAATTCCCATCGTTTCAGTTTTTCTTCCCCGGAAAGATTCTCCTCATCTTTGAAAGTAGCAAACAAGGCTTCAATAGCTACTCCACGTACAGTTGCAGGCTCGCTCTTCTGATCCAAGATTACCTCTCCATCCAATGTGACCAAACCTTTTCCTAAAAGCACTGTCATTTCTTCCTCCTCCTTTGTTGTGGGAGAGGAGCCGAAGCCCCTCTCCGAGTTAATCTTAATTACAACTTATTACGCGTTAGTCCAATTTGCGTTTGCAAAGACTTGAATAAATCCATCTACTCCAGCAATTTCAACTTTCATTGCTGCAATAGGCTGCTGCCCAACAGCTGGAACAACAGCACAAGTAGCAGTAAATCCATTGCCCATAGCATTAGTACCATAAACAAAGTCATATCCAACAGCATCTACTGTCTCGCAAAAGATCGCATAAGTATGACCAGCCCCTGTATTTGTACCAGGAGCAAGAAACTTATTAGACAATTTCAATCCACAGACGTATCCCATAGCATCAATATTGTAACTAGCTGGCAACGCAACAAATGACTCAAGACCAGCTGCATAAGTTCTCATCCCAGCAGCTGATCCAATCGTACAAGTTGCTCCACTACTCAAACCAGACTCACCATCAAGATACAACCAACCACCAGCAGCCGAGATATTGATATTATCTGAAGTTGAAATTAAATCAAACCCACCATAAAATACACCTTCAAGAGCAGTAGCACTAAGTGTAGTTGTAGCCCAATCCATAGACTGAACTAACGAATGACAAGAAGATTCAATTCTCTTAGTAGGCTGAATTGTGCCATCAGTAGCTGCAACAATAAATGCTCTTATATCTGCATTAGTAGCATTTCCAAGCGGAATACCCAAACCCGCCTGCCCAGGAGTAGTATAGGAGCTAGAAAAATCTCCTACCATAACTGTTCCTCTACTCGTAACAACTGAACTACCATACAAAACTAAATCATCTCTAGCAGTATCTCCACCGCAGATTGTTAATGAAGTCGCAGCATCAACAACTGAGCCACCACCTACACCAAACTTAATAGCAGCTGTAGTACAAGCACCTGCAATATTCAATCCGTAAGTTCCACAAGTACCTGCAATTGTTATTCCAGCACCAGTCTGAGCTCCTGAAATATTAATTGCATTAGCTGTATTCGCACCGGAAAGCTCAATACCATCTGCACAAGCTGATGAAACCAAAATACCATCAGTTGGAGTCGAAGTAGAAATCACAATACCTTCTGCTTCAGCACCAGTAATAACAAGACCACCACCCCCAAGAGTAACAACTCCAGTTGAATGAGTAAGGGTCATATTACCATTGTTAAAGTTAACAACACCACCAGACGCCAAGAACAAGTCTGACCACATTACTGTACCACTACCAAGCGCTGCACCATCAGTAGTTGCTGGCAATACAGCAGCATCGAATGTATAACTTGTTCCACCCGCAACTGCCAGTGTATTACTTGCATGAGTAATAGTCACATCACCACTGGCAAAGTTAATAACTCCGCCACTAGCTAAGAACAAATCACTCCACTTCAATGACGTAGAACCAAGAGCAGCTCCATCATCCGCGTCTGGTGCTACAACTGAACCTGTCAATGTCATTCCAGTGACAGTCGCACCAGTAAAATCCACTACACCATTAAAATCCGTAGCTCCATTAAGTACCAATGGATTAGGAATAGTAATAGTTTCTGTAGCATTTGTGTTTAGTCGAAATTCATCAATTAAGCCCATAACAAATTACCTCCCTTCCTTAACCCCAAAGTCTAACGGCAAGTTCAGGATAAAGAGTCTGAGTACCATACAGAATATCAAGACGAATAATCTCTTCATCTGCATCAATATCGTACTGTTTAACAACACGAATAGACATACCAGCGTCAGTGTCAGTCTCTCTTGCACCCCAGACATTAGACGGAAGCTCAATCGGAACAGTAACCAGAGCAAAAGCGTTAGGATGAAATACCAAATTCTGTGGATAAACACCATCCTCAGTTCCAACAAACGTAAGACCAGCCGAAGTAAGAGGGAGTGCATCAATATTACTATACGCATTAGTAGCGCCATAAGTAAGCGTCGGCGTAACAGCAATAGTCAGTGCAGCACCATCATCTGCCCCATCAGCCGTAGCAGCAAACCTACGCAAAACACCGGTACTTACACCCGACATTGAATTAACCTGATTGGTAGCCGCAACAGTAAAGATATCACCAGCCTTTACAGTATTACTTCCGCCCCAGCCAGTCGTAACAAGAGAGGTCGCACCAGTAACAGTAGACCCATTCATCACTGGCGTAGCGCCAGAAGTGAAATGCCCGCAGGTATGACTGGCAATATTCTGATCCATATAAATGGACAGATTTGCAATCGTACCAAGATACCCTTTCGTAATAATATCATCTGCAACTTTCGAAGCAAAGGTACCTTTCAATCCATCAGCCAACGCCCAGTTAGCAGTAGGATTAACAATCGCAACTCTACCTTCCTGCGGAGCAGACTCCAAATCAAGAATAGTCTGGCAATCACCAAGAGACTTAAAAGTCGCCGGGGTAGTTCCAGGAGTTCCAGCGTAATTATAAATACTCGAGTACCTTGCAGTCAAAGCTACATCAACTGCATTAGACAAAGCCTCGCAAGCCGGAGCAATATATCGCTTGCTATAATCTTCAATCGTTGTGGTCAGTTCGACTGAGCTAAAGGCCCACGATACATGTGACTGAGTCGACATCGTAATCGAGGTACTAGGCTCAACAATATTCGAGTTCGCTCGAGCCTGCGTATTAGTAGCCCTAAACTTATTAGGTTTACGAACAGTGATGGTCTGACCAACCTTCACAAATTCTTGTTTATACGCCTTATAAACATGTGCCGACATTGCAAGTTTATTGACCAACTGCATCAACGCTTCCTTAGCAATAATAGTCGGTGTTAATAGAACATTTGTCGCTGCCATAATCTTGACTCCTTAATCTTTCTTTCTATTACGCCAAGCTCTATACTCAGCTGGTGACATATCATTTGGGTCTTTCTCACTTACCCCATTAGACTGCACCGGCTTAATAGGTTCTGGCGCGTTGGTTAATTTCTTAGGGAGTACTTGATTTTCCTCTTTACCTGACAATACATTCTTTGGCGGAGCCTCTTCTTTTACAGACTCTACAGGTTTAGTACTTATCAAATTCTCTATCTTGCCAATTTCCCTCGCAGCTTTCAAAGCTGATAACCCACTGATAGTTGCAGATTCCTCTGGATGCTGGCCAAGATAATAGAGAACATCTTCTGCTATTTCCGACAGCATAACAATCTCTAACACTGCAGATGTTAATGCTAACTCTTCGTTGTAAACAAGTTCGTCAAAGTCTTCATACTTTTCCCTACCCTTGTCCGTAACATCTGAAATTGCCTGACTAACCACAGCCATGCGTTCTTGCTCTTGCATATCAGCTGTTCGTACAGCTTCATCATTCCCATGCACACGTAGTTTTTCATCGACCCTCCAATCAGTCAGTGCTTCAATGTATGCTTCATCATCCTCAAAGTCGCTCCTAACTGGTTTAGTAGTGATAGGAACCTGCGCTTTCAACTTTCGATTCTCTTCTTCCAGCGCAAGTCGCTTCCCTTTTTCAAAGTCACGCTCACGTTCTGTAGTTCGCCACTTCTTAGTAAGATCACCGATACGTTTTTCAATGCTAGTCTTTACGACTGGTTCCTGCTCTTCCTTTAGCGCAGCCTTTTCAGGTTCACCTTCGACCTTCTTCTCAGGTTTTTCCTCAGAAGGTTCCTTTTTTACTTCCTTTACCTCTTCCGCAGGCGGGTCTTTTACTTCGACCTTAGTCTGAATCGGAGTTGTAGAATCTACAGATAGTAAACCTGGATTATCAACTCCATTAATAACCTGCCCGATCTCAATTTCTGCTGCTTTAATCTCTTCTATTGTCTGTAACACGCGAACCTCCTCAGTTCTATGCAGTCTAAAGACTGTTGTTAAGGGTTAAATTAAGAACTCTTTCGTGCTTCTCTATATTCTTTTGGGTTCATTTTATCAAGTGGCTTCTTTACAAAAGGTTCACAGTTAATCTTTTCTATTTGCATCTCCATTGAACGACTATCTTCCCCATTCTGTCGTTCAGTAGATCGCACTTCTGTAACTCGCGCCTCAGCTTGAATAATAATTCTATCACCAACTTTGTATAAGGTTAAAGATGGAATCTTATCTAATTGATCTTTATCAAATCTTAACTGTAATCCATACGGCCATTTATCCCCATCATCTATAGAATATGGCGCGCAGTCTTTCTTTAATTCTGCCTTTGTTCTTTTAGGAAGTTTTACATCCACAAGTTCCATTATTTCATCCTCCTTTACTCAATACCAGTATTAGTCATTTCTTCAGGTACTCCACCAAACATTTCCTCAGGAGCTTCTATAGGCATTTGTTCAGACATCTGCTCAGGCAATGGTTCAATATTTGACCTTTCTGGTGACATGTAACTTTCTTCTGGAGGAGCAGAACCTAGTTCCTCATTCATGCCACCAGTCTCTACTTCCGACTCTTCTCTTTCTGCAAGTAGACTTTTAGCCGTACCAGCTAAATCCAACTCACCTTTACGAACCAATATATCATTCTTAATCTCCAACCCTCGAAGTTTAACCTTCTCTTGCTGAAGTTTAAGTTGTGCTTCTTTAATCCTGATCTGAGCTTCCTGAACTTTCAAAGCTTGTTCTGGATCAGGGGGTGGCTCAGGCGAGCTAACCGGAGGCGGAGTCGGCTCACCTGATTTAGCTAATTTCTCAGCTTCTATCTTTTGCTTGATCTCCGGAGGCAGGAGAAATTCAAGTCGTTCGGCCACCTTATCTGCGCCCTGCCAATCCATAGCTTTTGCATACAAGTCTCCAATAATTGTAGCAGCTTGTGGATAGTACTGCATAAATTCCTGCATTGACTGTCGAGCTTCTGTACGCTGTGTAGTAAACGAGGGTCCCACATCTACAGATACATCATATGTTCCAACTGAAAGATCATTAAGTACCTGTCCATCTGACAATGGCATGTTAACAGTAGCAAATTCATACCCTCCATCATCAAGACCAAGTCGAATAATACGTTCTGTATCTAAAATTCCTGGCGCAACATCAATAAGAACTCTACCAAGTTGTTCAATAGACCTAGAAAGATTATCAATGAAGGCAAAAGTTCCTACATCACCTTCCTTCTTTCTCTCACGAATAGCTTCTCCAGATCTTTCATTTCCCTGCATACCAAGAGCAGCTTTCTGCAGGCCAATAGTATCCCGAATTTCCTGATCAGTCTCCTTTAACTTCTCTACCATTGCGGAAGA
>JBAYMG010000039.1:0-8474 GCA_041663665.1 Candidatus Omnitrophota bacterium
AGTAATTTTTTCTGTCTTTTCTTACACCTGTCTTATCGACAGTAATACATCCATCACCCAAAATCATCGCTTCTTGTAACCGTTTCAGCAATGGAATACTATACTGAAATAATTCATTTGGAATGCTTTTAATACAAGCCGTTCCCTGTAAGTGGCAAAGGTTAACCAATTCTTTGGGCATACTTTTAATTCCGACATAATAAGCCATACCACTCGGTACGTAATTCCATGTAAATCCAAGCCTATTAAATAAATTTTCAAGCCTTTCTGATTTCTGAGGATTGTTTTCCTTTGATTGACCTATTCCAATGGTTGTTTTAGTTTGATATTGCTTGCTCTTAACAGACCAACCTTCAGATAAAAACCATCCAATAAATTCCATTACGTCACCAGCATCTAATCCAAATATCGTTTCTGGATTTAAACCATTCCATTTGCCAGTTAAAGGAATCCTACAATCCCATGTTTTCCATAGTTCTGATGCGGTCATTCTTACCAACTCTCTGCGTCTATTCCCGATTGTACCAAATCGTTTTTCCACAACCATTTGATGATGTTCTGTAACCATCATGTCGACTGATTGACTTTTGAAGTGGTATAGTTTTTCTGCAAATACGGTTGGAACGGCTTCTACTGGAACGTACTCAATCAATCCACCCTCATCTTTTCTCGAAAGAACAACGTCCCCAATTTTTATTTCGTCCATTCTAACCCAACCAATATTTGTTAGAATTTCTGCATCTCTCGATAGTGGACCTCCGGGAAGGACGTATTGGGAAAACTTGGTAGTTCCTGCCTGTTTTGATGAATAATTTCGGTCTAAGTCATTGATCAAACTCTCGTAATCGCCATTATCAATATACCCACCGTTTTCATACCACTCATATTCATCTTCACTGATTCTTTTAACGTCAACATTTCCTATTGTTCTTTGACTTCCAATCTGTATCCGATCCAATCCTTGTTCATCCCATGAGAAATCTTCATAATCACCTTTCTGAACTTCCTCAACCTTGATATTATTCTGATCAATCCAGTCCTGAATATCTTTCTTAGTAACCGACTTTGAATCTTTGAACTGTTCATCAAATCCCATCCAGTCCATTTCTGCCTGTTTTGCACCATTTTTAAGGAGCATGGCTTTGAACTGATCGAATGTACCCTTTTCCTGTTTAATGCCTTCTAATGCCTTATCTATAGTGGAATAGAAGCCTATTTTGGATTGCTGTTGAAATAATACACCTTTCTTTGTTAATAATGTTTCGTTGGTAAATTTTACTTCTTTGTAAACTTCCGCTTTCGTTATTCCCCTGCGTCTTGCAATAGTTCCAATTACTCTATCTACAACGATAGCCTGTGCCAAAGCCTGAACTTTATTTAACTTGAATATTTCCCGACCTGCCTTATAAACGTCACGGATACTTTTAGGTGCAACAATTGAAATTTTCTTTGAATCTTCGATTGAAAGTTTATTTTCGGTTTTCTTCTCCTCTTTAGAAAGTTCAGGATAATCGGCTAAAACGGATTGGGGTACACTTTCTCCATTGACAATGGCTTGCTTCGCTTTATCTATTGCATCCAAATATTTTAACCGTTCCGTTTCGCCCATTTGACTTATCCTGAACGGCGACTTAATATCCAAACCTATTGATGGTAAATTTTCGCTTAATACATAAAACGAATCAGTATCAAATACATCCTTAGCATTATATTTACCATCCAAATATGATTGCCAAACAGAATGCTTCCATTCATTGATAGCATCATTATATTTATTAGTCTCAGTTAATCTTGTTTTTTGTTTTTCTTTAAATCTACGAGACTTTTCTGCTTCTGACATCTTACTTAGTTGATGAAAAGAAACATCTGACGCTATTTCTATTGTGGGTTTAGGACTTCCAACCATTGACGCAAATTCATCACCCGTCATTTGGTACGGTTCTTTCTTCTGCCATTTTACTTCTGAGGGGAGAGACACAACTTCGGGTTCGGCTTTTTCTTTCCCTTTTTCTTCAACGGGACCTACTTCTTTTTCTTGGCTTGGCTCATTGCGATTGCTATTATCTGCTCCCGTGATCTCGGCTTGCCGTTCTGTCCCCTCTCCTTGCCCGACTTCTGGTTGTCCTTGTAGAGTTCCCTGATGTTCTGGCTGATTACTTTCTGTGATTTTCCCTTCGCTAACATCTTGATTGTTATTAAATTGTTCATAACTTATGCCACTTAATAACGGCATATTATTAATTTTTTTATTATATTTGTTGTATATATTTAGTGGTATTTTATTTAAATAATCATGGATAGTTGCAAAGTTTGCGGAAAGCAATTCAAAAGGAAGTACCCGAGGGGTGGTCAAAGAAAAATCTATTGTTCCAGAACCTGTAGGTTTAAAGATTCTGCCATCAAATGTGTATGCAAGAATTGCGGAGTTACTTACATCACCCATAAACTCAGTAGGAATAAGAACTACTGTTCTCTCGCCTGTATCCCCAGAGATGCTTGCAAATTGTGCGGAAATATCATTACTGGTCGCAAAACTTGCGGGGGAGTACAAAGAAAATTCTGTTCCAGAAGGTGTGCGACTATCTATAACACTTCTCTCAAGGGGACTAAGAAATATACTGTTAGGGGATTTATTTCCACGTTTAATCGCACTGGAAAAATCGCTTGCGAAAAATGTGGGATTGACAATAAATTTGCTCTTGTCATACATCATATTGACGGGAATCGATGGAACAATAGTTTTGACAACCTCATTACTCTCTGTGCTAATTGTCATAATATTGAACATTGGGGAAGGAGTGCTCACAGAACCCTTGATGTTGAGATTGCTAATATTATTTGCACCAATATCAGAAATATTGTTTAATTCTGGCTTGATCCTTTCTTTAATGGCATGATTTTCTGTTTTTAATGGTTCAACTTCTAATAGTTTTTTATTCTCTAAAATATAAGCTATTTCATCATTAACAGCCTTTAATTGCTTTCTGAAACTCTTTGAACCTTCATATTTAACCCTGTCAGAATGTAGTTGTGCTAACCTTGATCTTATTTCTGGCGGAGCATCCCATTCAGCAATATTCAAGTCCTTTTCAGCGTTTCTTTTGGCTATGATATTCTTATTAATCTCTTCAAAAGTCCCCTCGTCAATCCTGCCTAAGTCTTTCATCTGGGTTGCCCAAGCAAGAATATCAGCATCAGGTGTTTTAGCTTTAACGAGTTCGTTAAGGTCGGTTAGTTTATCGGAAGTTATTTTTACTGTTTCATTAACCTTCTCCATTCCCTGTTTAAGACTTTGCTCAAATATAGGCGTAGGAATAGTTATTGAGTTATTCAATACTTCCTGTACTTTTTCAGGTTTAATCTTAATAGTCGTTTCATTAGGTAAGACACCTACATAATTTCCTTCGGCATCTTTCACCACTTCAAAGGAAACACCATTATCGCTGACGCTTAACTGAACCTGACCTTGCGCCCTTCGCCTTTCTATTATTGTCTTACTCTGTGCGTGAATAACGAAAGGTTTTGTAACGAATCCAAAAACTATCCCTGTACCTGTCGTTTCAAGGCTGATAGGACTTCTCCATTCTTCGCCTAAGACAAGACTATTGGCAAGTATTTTACCACCTTCCATAGCAGTTAAAGCGGCAGTTGAATGAACAGCACCAATACCCATCTTCTTGCCGTAATCGAGTATCATTTTAGCCTTTTCAGGATTCTGTTTCAGAAAACCATCCCATACCGCCGTTGCGGTCTTATTTGCCATTTCAGGATTCTTCTTCATTATTCCTGTTATGACATTTCCAATTAATTTCTTAGGCAATAACTTACCCATCCATTCAGCCATAGGTGCTGTATAAGCGGCAGTATATATCAAGGCTGTACCATAACGCTGTGCATCACTCACATCGCCTGTTTCTTCTGCTTTCTTATCGGCTTTCATAAGTCCTTCACCAAAACCCATTACCCCAAACATTCCTGTCGTTGCTCTGGCTATTGCAGGACTTCTTGTAACAGTTGCTAAAACGGCTGAGCCTAAGAACGGAAGCATACCGCCCATCTTGTATCCCCAACTATCCACAGGGTCAGGTACATCTTCTGCCCATTTAGTTATCTTATCAGTAGTTTCGGCTATTTTCTTTTCTGTTTCCTGATAAACTTTTTGTCCTTCTTCGCTTGTGTCAAGTTTTGATGCACCTTCATTGATAAGGTTAATAAGGTCTAATGAAGCAACTCCTACCGCACCTGCCAATGATTTACCTGTTGCTTTAAGTCCTTCATAAGCGTCAGTAACGCCTTTTGCAGACGCTTCTTTTCCGTTATCTCCGAAAGCATTGGCAAATTTGTTGGGCAATACAGTCTTAGGTTTAGGCTGAACTATCTCCTTTGCCTTATTTAACGTTTCTTCGTCATTAGATACGGTAAATTCAGGAGTTGTGTCTTTACCCTGATACTTGACTACTTCTTTAAGAAAAGTGTCTTTATCAGTGTATTTAGTGCCGTTAATGGAATATTCGGGTGGGGCAGTAATATTAGGCTGTGATTTCTCGCTTACTTGTTGCGGTGATTCACTATTATCGGCAAACGGACTTTTACCTTCCGCTATTCTTTTTTTAGCGTGGTCAATGGCTTTTTGTTCTATTCCTTTATAAATTTCAGGATTGGCAGTAAAAATTTTATCTTCGGGAGTATTTAGAAGATATTGTTTTTCTTTTTCGTCAAGGGTAGGTACAAGTGAAGGAATTTCAATATCCTTGCCACCTATATTAACACCTATTGATAATTCAGTCGATACCCTTCCATCAGGTCTTTTTAGTTCACCAAAATATCCTGTTCCTTTTTGTGTTCCATCAGGTCTGAGATTTTCCGAAACAGGCGGAGAAGATTCGCCTGAACCATTTTTTTTTTCAGGTTGTTCGATAACGTAATTTTTTAATGGCTTGGCATCAGGAATATCTTTCAAGAAATCACTGACCTCTGTTTCAGGTATATCAAGCGTATCTCTGCCAACTATGAAAGATTTGACTTCTTTTGCAGTAGGAACATCGGAAAGAAAAGCACTGACCTCACTTTCAGGTATATCCAATACCTTTCCCTCAACTTCAAATGATCTAATATTATCTGGCATATTTACCCCATTTACCTAAATTTGACTTTTCGGTTGTTCCCGTAGGTTCTTCACCGTTATACTGTCCACCAGATGCCGCAATATCATAAATTTCCTCAATCTTGGCTTTTACCTTTTGTTTCATTTCATCAGTTGCTTCAGTTATTGGTATTGAAATCGGTTTATCAGAAATAGAAGGAAGATTTATTTTAAGCACAGGATTCTCACCTTCTTTATTTATGAACACACTTAATCCTTTCCTTACTTTTCTCGGAAGTTGTGAGAGTACCTGTGTTGAACCATTAATATAGCTTTTCTTAAAGTTGGCATTGTTTCTATTTGTAAGCATACCTCCATCAGAAACAGTATTATCGAATATACTTTCAGGACTTGGAGTTTCCGAACCATCAGGTTTTATCGCTCCTTCAGTAAAGGATTCAGGGGTATATTCGGCTATTTGCGCCCTACTTTGAGCCTTGCCTTTAGATATTGTTCCTTCTAAATTAATACCAAATTCTTTTGCAACCTGTTCAGGATTATCAATACCTGTAAGAATAGTCATTTCGTGAAGAATTTGTGCTGGCGTTTTCCCTGCAAATTCAATAGTATTTGTTATGTCCTTGTCCGTATAAGACAAACCAGTTTCATTTACATCTACTTCATAAAAACCATATAGATTCTGTATTTTTGAAGCCAATACGTTTCTATCATTTATGTTTCCTGTTAATCCTTTCATTATAACAGTAAGCACCTCAGCATCTTTTTTCTTTTTTTCATTTGCCACCCCCGAACCCGTAGGGGCATGATAAGGTTCCATTGTCTGGGCATTTTTCAACCCTGTCTTGAATGTATTATCAATCCAATCTTCAACGGCTTTTTTCTGAGCATCAGAGGCTTTTAGCACTTTTTCAGGAGAAGAAGCATTATTCGGGTCTTGACCTAAGAATAGTTTGCTACCATCTTTTTTCGCTTCTTCTTCGTTATCGGTATAGTCGTAAGGTTTTCCACTTAATTTGTCCGATTTGACAAACTCTGTAAGAATATTAGCTGTTCTGTGCCAGTTGCCTAATATTGAACGTTTATAATCATCAATGAACCGTTTGACTTCCGGGAATCTTTTTTCATCCATTGCATCTTCCCATGTGGCAATACGTCCTTTGGCTATAACCTTTATCTTATCAGCGATATTCTTTTTTATCGCTTCGGCAATATTCTTTTTTTCATCAACGAAATTGTACTGCCTGGAAGCCATAGCAAGTGCACCGTTAAGGCTTGTCACGCTTGTAGGCAGGATATTCCCTTTTTCGTCTTTTAATGCAAGATTTACCGTTCCGTCCCTCTTGTCAATTAACAGTATGCTTTTCGATAAGTCGCCAAATTGTTCAAGTCTTCCCATATTGTATTGTTCAATATATTGGGATGTAGGATTACCATTTTCGTCTAACTGCCTTCTCTTACTGGCTTCGTCAAAGATTTTATTGTAGTTCTTAATGAGGTTAATAGATTTATCTGTACCGTCAGCAAGATTCTGAAAAAGTATCTTGTAATCTTTCGGTTTCATCCTTCCATTTGTCAGTTCTCTTTTGGCACTTAAAAGGGTCTGCTTAATATTATCAGCAAAGTTATGACCTATCTGGTTAAGATTGGAATGTTCCCCGACAGGGACATTATCAAGTGCTTTTTGAAGATTACGGCTTGATTGTTCTATTTCGGCTTTTGTCTTTTCCCTTCTTTCTATTTCACCGTAAAGTTGACCTGCAAGATTTTCTCCTGCCTCCGTCCAATCAGGCAGGTAATTAACAGGTTTCTCTCTGTATCCTAAATAACTTCCCATAACTTATTGATTAATAATATTCAGAAGGCAAAATATCATTTTCAACACCTGCAACTTTTATATTTGCAGATTCTCCCATAGGGTCATATCCTTCGCTATACAAGTCAAATGGTTTTTTCTTAAATGCAGAATCATAAAAAGATTTCATCCAGTTGTAATCTTTGTTTCCGATATAATCCCATGCTTCTTCTCCTTTACCTTTCAGAAAAGAGAGATTTGGATCTTTCCCGGCAAGAAAATCCCCCACCTTTTCTGTCCCTGAGACTGAAAATTCATTTTTCATCTCATCAAGTAATTTCCCTGATTGACCTTTCTGATAAAGAGGGATAAATGAGGCTGCCGAGCCTACAAGATTTGAAATACCTTTAACACCTGAATTAATAGCTTGTTGTTCACCCATCCATGCCTCACGTGCTTTGGCTTGTGCACCGACAGACTGTTCTACATCAAGATTTCCAAGAGTGCGTGCTACTTTTTCTGCACCTTGCGCTTTTAGAATATCAAGTTGCTGTTCATCTTTTGCCATTGCACTCCTGATCTGTCCCTGACCTTCATTATGAGCCATCTGAACACGTCCTGCTGTTGACGCTACCCCTCTTGCACCTGCTTCCCTGCCTGCTTCCAATGCTTGTGCACCGGAAGCAATTAATGCTTCACGTTCAAGTTCGTAAGGTTCTTTAGGTAGTGAAAGCCCTTCATAATAATTAGTACCAAGTTCCTTTCGTGCTTTCTGATAGTATTCTTCAGCATCTTTTTCGGCTTGAATACGCATTTGCCGTTCTTTTCCACTCTGGATGAAAGACATTACCGTACCTGCCCCTTGACTGGCTATTCCTGTTGCTGCTAACACTGTTTCGGCTGGCATATCTATAATGTTTTTATCATTTCAACTACTTCTCCCCCTTGTATGTAACCCAAGTTACTGAATACTTTTTTCAGCACCTTATGGTTAGTTATGGTATATACATATTTACATCCTGCATTTCTGCATACTTCTGTAAGATTCTCAATAAGCATATTTATCGCTTTTAATCTTAATCCTTCGTATTTTTTGTCTGATATGACCCATGCAAGCCACCCTACACAGGAATTAGTTATGTAAAAGAATCCTGCCATAATCGGTCTGTCATCATCAAGAACCATAAGCCCTCCTTTGCCGTTATTGGGAAGAAAATTCCTCGCAGGAACTTCTTGCCATCCCCAATTTCTGAACCACGAACATAAAAGGTCATAATCATTATCACAAAGAACTTTAGTCTTAAACATTACAAATATACAATTTTTTAAGGTTTGCTTTGCATTACCTCACTTCCAACACTGACTAATTCAACTCTTTCAGTGTCATCATTGGTTAATGTAAATATCATAAATTTACCTAACATTCCTCTGGATTCAGCGACCGAATTTTTGACGTATAGGAAGAACGGATTCTCACCGATAGTCTCACCGCCTGTATTGTCTATCCTAATATAATTATTACCGCCTTTTATGTCCCGCACGATAGTCTGAATAACCCCTGCAAATAAAGGTGTGGTA
>JBAYMG010000040.1:0-7896 GCA_041663665.1 Candidatus Omnitrophota bacterium
GGCTTTCGTGTTTACCGTTCGTGTGTGGAGTATTTTCTTTCCGGCGTCGAACTGGCTGAGGCGTGGGGCCGCGTGCAGTTCGAGCCACTTTCCCGATTGGCGGCGTTTGTCGCCAGAGCTAAGGAGGCATGTTGTGAGTGCTACCCAAGAGAGCGTGTTGCCGGCAGTGGCGCCACTGGATTCCCAGTCGTTCCGCCTGATGCTAGCCGGACTCTTTTCTCCTTGTGAAGATCAGGGGGCAATCGAGGAGTACCGATCCTTCGGTGTGCGGATCGCCGGGTTGCTGGCTCGCCATTTCGGCCCAAGTCTCGATGCGCTTACCAAGTGGGATCGCATCGGCACGGCCATCACTTCAGCGTGCGCGAAATCTCCGCAGGGCGACCCGGATTTGCTGCTATCGGCTGCCCTCGAGCACGTTAAGGCCGAGTTGTCCGTTGCCGCAAACCCCGAGTTTTCTGCACTGCTCACGGAGTTGCGGGAGAAAACTCCAACTTGGCGAGAGGGCCTGGTGAACTATTTGCAGACGACCCTCTACGCCGTGCTGGTTTTCGCCCGGACAAAGCACGTCGCCGCTCGCGACGAGAGGCAGGTGGAACGGGCAAGGCGGAAAAGTGACGATACAATCAGCTCGTTTTCTCTTGGAGAGGAGAAAGAAATTCAATGAGTATCAACCGAACCTATGACATCCTTTGTGTTTCCAAAGCGACGTCGCCGATCACTCACAATCGTGGCAGCGAAGGGAACGAGACGATTGTATCCCAGGAGGCTGTGGCTACACCGCATGGTATCCGCTGGGTTCCAGTGCTCTCAGGCAACGCCATCCGACACCGCATGATACGCGAGCCCGGGGCGCGGTTTCTCGTTGACCGTTGGGGCCTGATGGGCAAGATGGAGTTACGCACCTTGCAATTTCTTTTCCACGGTGGATCACTCGACTCGGGTGACAGCAACGAATCGGTGGCCAGGCTCAAGACGTGGTGGAGGTTGTTTCCGTTGATTCGGGTAATCGGCGGGGCGTTGCCTAACCTGATTGTCGGCGGATCGATCCACGCTTGGCGCGGCATCATGGTTTGTCGCGAAAACGAGAACCGACTTCGGACGATGGTCCCGGCCGATTGGATGCCCGAAGGACACTTGCTGCCTGCCGATCGAATGATGGGGCGCTATCAGTACGTAAGGCAGGACGCCGGACGAACGGTTCCGGACATGGCAGAAACCAAGCTGATGGCCTTGGACGAAAAGTCGGGGCAGATGATCTACTCGGGGCAATGCGTCAATTCCGGCGCGGCTTTCGTCCACGGATTTCGCTTGCGTAGTGCTACGCCGCTGGACCTCGGGTGCCTTCTGCTTTCTCTTGGGTTATGGGAGAAAGAGAACGGCACGATCGGCGGCATGGCAGCCAAGGGCCATGGTCGGCTGGAAATGTTAGCCCGCGTTACGCCGGATGCAGATCAAACTGAATTGGTAAAAGCTTACGCGGCGCATGTGGAATCCGTGAAGGATGAGGCAATCGCGTGGCTTCACTCGGAATTTGGTGCGCCCAGGGAACCGAAGAAGAAAGGAAAGGTCAAGGCATGAGCACGCCACTCAAGGTTACCGCTTGGCTGGCTGCTCCACTGGTAGGCGACCCACCGCATTTAGACGCTTTGTGCGAGTGGGTTGTCTCCCAGTACGCCGTCAGTATAGAGCGTACATTATCCGGAAGCGGAGACCCTCTCCGGCATCAGGAGATTGCGGATTGCCCGCACCGCAGCCAACGTGCGCCTCGCTGTGGTGCGATGCCGATTCCCATCGATCGCGTAAAACTGTCGGATGACGTGATCGTGTCCCGCTGTTCGTCGCCCTTATTCCGCACTGACTACGAGTACGTGGACCATTTCGCGATGCGGATTGACGCCGGAAACGTAGGACCACTGATGGCCGAGACGGGACCGCAGACGATTCAGCATGGATCGACGGCTACAAAAGCCATGTTCCGACCATTGCGCGTTCGCGTGGTCGAGCGAGTCGTTTGGTTCTGTGTGGCTCACGGAAGCCAGAGTGGTGGGACGAAGCGCAGCCCGCAGGGATGTTTGCGGAAGGTTCTCCGGGAAATCGCGGGTCTAGGAAAAAAAGTGGCCTACGGCTACGGCCGAGTGGCTAAGTGGGAAGTGGAGCCGTTTCATGCTGATTGGTCTTGGTTCGCACCGTCGGATGCCGGGCCGGTGCTGATGCGAGCCTTGCCGCGTAGACTGATCGAGCTTCCCGAACGATTGCAGGGTTACCGTGAGAGTTTTGGGGCCGTTGCGCCACCGTATTGGCATCCAGAGCGATACATGGAGATCGTTGAGCCATGCTAATCACAAGCACGAGGCACCGGCGAGCTGATCTGGCGTTGTGGCGGGAGCTGGAGGATGCTGATCTGTCTGTCGCCGTTCCAGAGACTCTTATTTCGGAAACGACCGAGGCAATTCAGGCATGGTCGAGCGGCGGTCGGTGCTACGCGGGAACGAGTTGGGGGAAGGATTCTGTGGTAATGCTTCACTTATTCATCATGTCCGGCGTGTCGTTGCCCACTGTCTATATGAGACTGAGGGGCCATTGCGACAACCCGGACTGCGACTTGGTGCGTGACATTTTCCTTTCGCGATTCTCGCTGGATTATCACGAGCGGTGGTTCGCGCCGGAGGAATGCAGAAACGGAGAACACTGGCGGGCGATTCAAGATGAATTTGGAGACCGACGTGCCACCGGTTTGCGGTCAGACGAATCGACGAATCGACGAATGAGTATCGCATGCCTAGGACTGGACACCGGCCGATCGTTTCGCCCCCTCGGTCACTGGCGGCTGAAGTACGTTTTTGCCTATCTGGCTCAGCAGAGTCTTCCGGTACATCCTGCGTACGCTTGTCTTGGTGGGGGCCGCTGGCCGAGGGAGCGGCTACGGACTCATAGTATTGGCGGTGAACGTGGGACAGAGTTCGGCCGCCGCGAATGGGAACAAGAGTACTACCCGGAGGCGCTGAGGCGAATCGAAGCCAAGTAGATCGCAGCCCGCACGACGCGGAGGATCGGAGAACGGATGCCACCAAAAAAAGACAGTGACGATTTAGACTTTGACTCAGCCATCGAAAGAGCCGCGCGAGCGATCCGCGAGGATGGGCATGTGGAAAAGCGATACGACGTCGCAGCTAACGGCGCGAGGACGGTCCGGGAAATATGGCATCCTCCGTGGGACGCGAGAACGGAGCGGCGCCGTCGCGTGCAATGCTACCGCGTTCGCCCCCCGGAAATCCTTATGTTCTCGCTGCTGGACTTGATCGAATGGCCCATATCGGATAAAGCCTCACTTCTGAGTGGTGAGCCGATGGAAACGTGGGAGAAGTTCAAGAAGCAGAATCAGTCGAGAGCGTGAACTTCCGGCCGGCGGCGCAGGCGAACGGAACCCCAATCCATTCCCGACCCCGGCCGGTTTTATTTCTTGGGAAATTCTTTCGCGGGGGTATTGAACTGCCGCGCGGAATCGTTAAGGTGTTCGCTGGATTGGGGAATCCGTAGCCGCACCGACACGTCGGGACCGCGGCTATGTGCGTTTCTTGGATTACCTAAGTTAACACATGGCAGACGCAGCGAAGATCAAGAGCAAGCTCCAGTCTGGCGACCTCTTCTTGACGCGCAACGCAGGAGGGGAAGAAGCCAACCCGACGCCGGGGAACTGGAATCATTGCGCCGTCTACGCTGGCGGCGTCCAGGTCGTCGAGGCCCAGTCCGGCCCAGCCAAGGTGATCATCTCCGACCTGGACGAATTCCTAGGGCGGTATCCCGAGATCCAGGTGCTGCGGCTTGTCGGGCAGAAACCGGGCTCCGGTGTGGCTGTTGCCTCCGCGTCGTCGAGGCTTGTGGGTAGGCCCTATAAGGCTCTCGTGTCGCGGTTCAACCGGCTGAAGCGAGGGGAGCGGCGTGGCGAGAACTGCGTGACGGTTGCGCGGCGGGCCGTGATGGACGCGATCGGCGAAGATCCAAAGTGGAAGATCCCGGATGACGTGGCGGCAGATCCTAGATTGTCTGCGGTGTGCTGATAGGACTGTGTTGTTTCTCAGTTTCACATAGGGAGAGCGTTATGCAGGACGAACTGAATCTTGTTGTGGGTGGAGCTCAAGTCGATCTACTGAAGGGCCTGAGTGCCGAAGATCGTGCCAAGGTGGCTGCGATCGACTGGAAGGCGGTGTTCGCGAAGTGGATGCCGATCATCTTGCAGATTCTGCCGTTGATTTTGGCGGTGCTGGAACCGGCTCCCGCCCCGACACCGGCGCCCACTCCCACCCCCGGCCCCGTCAACTCTTGAGGCCACCCATGAACCGCTTTCGTTTGTTCGTGACTGCGGGTCTTCTCCTCGTCTGGGCGTTCGGCATGGAAGCCGTCGCCCAGGTGACGGCGCCCGCCCTGAAGGTCGAAGCCGTCGTCCAAGACGGCAAGCATGTTGTACGCATCGTCCCCGACGTGACCACGCCGTACTCTATCGCGCGAATCCAGGTCACGGCGACAACGTACCAGATCGTTGTGGCGGTACCCGGAGAGAGCGGCCAACCTCCGGTGTTGCACTCGATTTCGTTGGTGATTGGCGGCACACTGCCGGGGCCTACACCGAATCCGACGCCCACACCAACGCCGATCCCAACACCGACCCCGCCGACACCCCCGACGCCGAAGGTGGCGTTCATCTACCTGATCCATGAGTCGGGAGACAGCACGTCGCCGCAAGCCAAGGTAAGGGACGCCAAAGTCTGGAAGGACGCGGCCGACGGGTTGGGCATGAAGTGGCTGGTCGTTGACAAGGACCAGGCCCTGAAGCAATTCCCTGTTGCCACGAAGAAGGCCATCGAGACCGGGCTTCCGGCCCTGGTAGCGTTGGACAAAGCGGGCGTTGCTGTGGCCGAGAAGCAACCCGAGACCCCCGAGGCGTTGACCGCAGCCGTCAAGCGGCTGGGAGGTGCCAAGTAATGGGCGACTATGACAAGTACATGCAGATGTGCGATGACGGTATCGAGCGGATGTGCGGACTGGAAGAGCGCACGACGCCGATCGGCGGTATCACGTACCTGAAGGACGGCATCCCGTGCGCTGTCCCGCAGTGGAAGTCCGACGAGTTGCAGGACTGTCCGGTCATCCTACGATCCGAGTGGCGAAGCACCGAGGACATGAAGCCTTGGGAGTGGTCCAATCGCTATCAGAACGGCTATCCAGCCTGTTGTCTGGCTGCATTGTGCGGCGCTGTTGAGTTTGCTTTTTCCAAGAACGGCAGGGCTCGCACGAAGCTCGACTGGCTCAAGGCCTGGAAGGACATCACGGGCGGGCGTGGCGGAGCGGCCGTCGATTACGCCCTTGCCTACGCGATGGAAAAAGGGCTGCCGCTGGCCGACGGCTCTGGCGTCATCAAGCTCGTTGAGGCGTGGGATTCGCCGAGCGTGGACGCCTTCGCGTCCGGGCTGCAACGGGGCTGCACGGGCGTTGCCTGCCACGATGTCCATGCCGAATGCGTGGTGGGGCTCGATATGTCCGGCGGTCGCCCGCAAGTGCAGATGGTCAACAGCCATCACCAGGATCTGGGCGGCGCGAACTGGCATCTATTCGATGTCGATAAAATCGAGCTTTCCGCCTACGGCGCCATCCTCATTCGCGAGGTGGAATTGCGGCTGATCGACGTACCCAATTACCCCGACGCGAAGGGAGCATGATGTACCCAGTTCTCGTGACACTGCTGCTGGCCGCCTTCCCCGACGCATTCCCTGACGCCTTGCCGGACGCGGCCACACCTCCCGGACCCGCTGTCTTGGTCAAGCAAGCCAAGGAATCGCCCGACATCCCCATCCCTACGCCCAAAGCCGACACCGGCCTCTCCCTGGTGATGGTGACTTCCAAGTCCTGCACGCCATGTCAGAAGATGAAGCCGATTCTCGACCGGGTCGGCGGCAAGTGGGCGATCAAGTACGTCGATTTCGACGACCCCAAGATGAAGCAGTGGATGGAGGTCTATTCCATCCAGGCGGTCCCGTACTGCGTGACGTACCGCGGCCATGAAGCTCTGGAGGTCACCGAAGGCGCAATGTCGCTAGAGGAGGTCTTGGGCTGGCTCGGTCGGCTGGAGCAGAAGCTGCCGTCAGATCCAGGCAGTCGCTTCAAGAAGTGTGAAGCCCAAGACTCGCTGAAGCCAATCGACCGCGAGTACCTTCAGCAACGATTGACGCCGGGTTCCTGCGGGATGCTGGGTTGCATGGCGCACGGTGGCGGGTGGATCACAGAGACGGTGCCAGCGAAGCCCGACGCCGAGAAACCCAAGGGCCACTGGGAGACGCGGCCCGGCCCGTGTCCCACGTGCCCATCTACAAGGGTCTGGGTTGCTGACCCGGATCCGACGGGGACCGTTCCTTGGCCCAGTCAAGGCGGCAGCAGTTTTGGGAGGCGGAGATAACTCATGAACATCGGCGACCACGCTACCTACTACCCTGGCAGAGAATGCGACCAAGGCGTCGTGGCCGAGCGCAACCGCGGCGGGTGTCATGCCGTGTGCATTGCTCGCAGCGCCACTGGCCCGGCCGGTCGAGTTGACCTGGAGATAGTCACCCGCGACGGGAAACGGCTTGTCCGAGAAGGCGTGCCGGTAATCCTTCCACCCGAATACGATCCTCCGTTCCCGTCCGATGCTGTTGACCCGCCGCACGGCGAACCGTATTGCAGGCCAATGGAATGAAACTGTTCCTGACTATCCTCGGTGTAGCGATCGGCGCCGGGCTGTTGTACGCGGCCGGCTTGCTGGGCCTTGCGAAACTGTTTTGGTGGGCACCATGACCAGACGCCGCTCCGACACCAACGCCGACATCGACGAAGCCGCGCGGCTGTTCTGCGAGCAGCTTGCGACGGTCAAGGCAATCCGGCTCAACGCTCACGGTGACGAGGTGACTGGACGATACGCGGCAGAGAAGATTCGGGCGGCACCAGAGAAACAACGCCGACTCGTTGGGCGGCGGTTACTGAAGCGCTACCGCAGGGAGACGCAAGCCAAGGGGCCAATCGACTGGCAGGCGTTCCGTGCGTGGCTGAAAGAGCACATGGCCGAAATGACATTCTTGCGGATAATCCTATCCGTGATTTCAATCCTGTTGATTTTGTAGGGGGCCCCGATGGGAATACTACGACTCTTGCCTGTCGTTCTGCTGGCGTCCTTCATCGCGTTTGGACCGGGCTTGATGCCAGCCGCAACACACAATCCATTGCCTACGTTCGCCGCCGAAGCCGCGCCGGTTGGTCCGGTGACCATGGACTGGCAGGGGATTCTCGGCACTGCCGGCGTGACTGGTGTGCTGGTGTGGTACTTGTACTACACCACGTCGTTCTCGAATCCAAGGGCGAGGCAGGAATTTCGCGAAGAGTTGGCTGCTCAACGTGCCCACGACGATGCGACCATGGCGAGGCGCGATGCGCAGATGGAAAAGCTATGCGCCGAGTTGTCGTCATTGGCAGCCCAGCTATCGAAGCGTCCGTGTATCAGGGTCGGGGAAGGGGAGGCGTGATGAAGGAGGCGATTGTGTGCGGTATCTGCGGTCTGGTGTGCTGTATGATCGGCTTTTACCTGGGCTGCGACTTCCGCAAGTACCAGGTGAGCAAAGCGGAGAAGAGGGCAACGCAAGCGGAAGCCAATTGGGATAGGATAGTCCGCGCGGCCAACAAGGAAATTGGCGAGTTACGCGACCGCTACCGCGAAGTTGTTGCCCGCCGGCTCGCCGCGGACTTGGTCATTGACCGCATCCTGGACGTGATCCACGATGCCCGCAACAAACAGGCAGAGCGTGACACGATGAATGCCGGAACGTCAGCGAGCGGGCAGTAGTGAACGACGTGTCACCGCGGGCATGGACGCCC
>JBAYMG010000041.1:0-7838 GCA_041663665.1 Candidatus Omnitrophota bacterium
CGCCAGTTATCGAGTGGCTCACCATCGCCAAATACAGTAAATGCACCACTGTAGCCAGTGAATGAGATTTTCATTGCAACATCATTGGAGGATTCCATAATGGCATAGGAATTCTTCGATACGTGGCTGCCGAATAATGTAGACGCACTGAAGATACTGACTAACTGATCCGCAATTGCCGAGCCGCTACTTGTCATTATGTCATCTTCCTTATGCTTACAAAGCGCCCGCCAGCGCCTCGCCATTTAGAACCACGTCCGCTCGGTGTATATGTAAACTGTCCAGCTTTAGAATAGAATGCTGGATTCTCGAATGCAGCAATGTATTGCGCCATTAGTTGTCCTGCGGTGCGCTCGGCTTCCACATACGCCTCATCTATAAATGGATTAGCTGCTGATCCTGGATGGCGCATAGTGTATGGTTCACCAACCCATTTGACAGGATGCTCTAGACCGGGCCAGGACAATGCTCTAGCTGAGCCTTTGCCGGTTATTGCACCAGGAAAGATCATGTAGTGTGCCGCGGTCTTGCTAGTAACATAACCTAGCTTCTCTGGCTGCGATGTCCATACTGAATATGTACCTACTCCAGATTCAATGCTGAATGAGTCCTTCAGATGCGAGCCACCATAACGCTTGTCGCGGGCTTCACCAATCGGGCTATGAGCTACTGCATAATTGTAGAAGCTCCTAGCTACCTCTAATGCTATAGCATTGAGCACATTGCCACCAGTGGTGGGCAGCGCCTTCATAATATGATCGAAGTTGGCTCTTAGATTACTGATATCGGTTTGAAATACTGGATTCATAGAATTACTCTACCTTTGGCAGCAATGACAATATCCAGTCGGATATCTTACGTGTTGCCGTACCGCCATTTTGAACAAGATACTTATTGATTAGTCCATTGTAATTCGGTGGCGATTGCCTAAGAGATGTCCTGATCGCGGCTTCAATCTCATCTGGATTAGCCCCTAGCGCAATTACTTCAGGCGCAATCGGTGGATCACCAATTTCGATCAAGCGCGCTGTGCGTACACAAGCTGCCTCAAGTAGCACATTACTATTGCCATAACTGATCGCTACATCCGCGCAGCTAAGCATGACGTCTAGATGACCTGGGCAGAATAGTATTGGCATACCAGTTGCCTTGGCTTGCTCGATGCGCTGCTTGATGAGTCCCTCATTGCGATCATTCGGATGCGCTGAGAATATAAACTGACATTCAGGTAGACGCTTCGTAGTTTCTAGGAACGCGGCAAATGCTTCTTCTAACCCATTATGGCAGCCAAGGATATTAGTATCCTGTGACCAGCTTGGGAAATATACCACAATTGGCTTACGCGTATCAAGGCTGAGCAGCTTGCATGAGCGCTCGCGATCAGGGTGTACATTGGCTAAGCGATCATATTGCGGTAAGCCGGTGATCCGAATCTGCGCACCGAGCTTGAGTAAATCATAGCGCTCCTTATACCAGTTAGCTTGAAATGGCCCGCCCGCAGCCACATGTGTCGCCATAGCAAAGTCGTGTATGTCCGACATAACTGGACCGCGACCAGCGTTAGGCAAATAGATCGCGTGCGGAACATGTAACGTAGGAATACTATGTGTCCTACCCCACTGACAGATTGGCTTCATCACTGTATCAACATCATTGTGAACAATGATAAGCTCAGGCTTGATCTTATTCAAGGATACAATAATTGCCGCGATGTTGGGCACGGAATTATACATAAACGTGTCCAGATTATCATTTAGCCATCTTGCTACTGCGATAGTTGCTCCCGAGTTTTTGGCCACATTATAGATATCATTACGTTGGCTAGCCTTGCTTATATTAGATACAATTGCAGAGGCCATACGTGTAGCATCGTTGCGAGCCGGTGCGTCAATCAAGCTAGCAATACACTCTGATTTCAAGTCTACATTCTTGATTACTTCGCAGAAATCTTGCGTTAGCGTCCAGAATACTACATCATTATGTAAAGCATCATTGACAATGCGCATGATGGGCAGAAATCTCTGGTCAGGCGAGACAAAGATATTATGCATTATTCAACTCTCCAGCCAAGCGCTCATTGAGGAAGGCATGATTGATATGTTGAATGATGTCGTAAGCCGCGCACTCAATCAGATTGACGCCATCAATGATGGTAGCTTCACCGAATAAGCGCGGGAGCTTGTCCATGATTAGCATTAAGTGTATCTGATTGGTATCAGAGAATTCCTGCAACATATTATCTTCACTCATTACTCACTCACCTCAATAGGCTCATCTGATTCAATCATCTCTGTAGACTTGCTCGCTTCAACAGTAGGCTTAGCATCCCAATTGATAAAGTATAATCCAGGCAGCACGCCATGATCAGCACGAAAATCATTGATAATCTGACTATACACAGACTTGACATAATCTAGTTGATTATCAATGAATAGGCTTTGAAAATATGGCACGCCACGTGTTGCTAGCTCGTTCTCACTGACTAGATTGTCCAAAGTATCCATGATCGCCTTGGCCCAATTGTCGGTACCGTCACGGACTAGCTTGCCGAATTTAGAGAACTCTTCATCCGGCTCACCGTAGGAGCCAATCCAAGGAATACCAGCCAGTCCATACTCCAACCCCTTGATCCATGACCTGCGCTGATCGTATGGACCGTACAATGGCGCTACACCAATATCAAACATACCGACTACTTTAGGCCACTCGTTAGGCGATACGCCCGGTTGCATGCGCTTCTGATCAATCGGCACAGGTAATTGCTCGAATATCCTCGGATCATTACCACAGATTACCCAGATCACTTCAGGATGATTGCGACTGATAATTGTAGCGGCATCACGTAGCCCCGATCCCCACCAAGAGTCATAATGACTGACGGAGCCGCCCCAGCCGATTAGAATGCGATCGCTCAAGCCTAACTCAGCCTTACGAGCAGTACGATCAGGCATCTCCTGCCACCATTCACGCCTAGCGTAATTTGGCACATAGTACCCGTTTGTGATATACTTCCAGTCAGCTAACAGTAACCGATTAGGAGAAATCAGTCCATCGCTAACTGATAATCCTCTACAAAGCATCTGCAACGGTGGCGTTGGTAGCTTAGCTGAATTGCGATGCCAGAAGTTGTGTGCTGGATTAGACGAGGGCAGCATTTGATAAGCGTCATCTAAATCCACTACAGTTGGCTTGCCTCTGCCTTGCCAATAGCGCACGCCATCAACCATCTGATCGCTGAGTAGATTGCGCTGAAAGATTACTATGTCCGCATCACTGATCCATTTCTGTACATCTGGTGACATGTAATGCTCGAAACCGGATACATGAATGAGCTTAGCATGCCAGTCAGCCTTCTTTTCAGCGGCAGCTTTATTCATCGCGTCAGCAAAGGCTAAGCAGCGCCATTCAGATGTATTCCATTCTAGTGCGCTATCGGCATATACATAGACTACGTTCAATATTGTTTCTCCTTATGATGATTATGTAATGCACCTGTATAATTATATCACAAAGCAACACTAATTGCAATAGCTATTACCAATCATCATAATCATCATCGTCGTCTGCATGCGCATTGGCTAGTGTGCCTGGAAAGTCATGCATACCACGATAGAAGCGCGGCTTGACTCGGTCAGTATTGGATTCATAAGTGTCCTTATCTGAGATAGATATGCCACCCGCATATGGCACCATAGTAGAAGAGCGCGTTACGCCCATAGCAGTGAGATCCATTTGGCCAAGGCTATTGATGCCTTCATAGAACATGTCCATGAAGATTTTGCCACGTAAGCGCTCGCCCGCATTAATTACTATACCGACACGTGACATCTCTGCTCTGGCTGCTGCATAAAGAGCATTCAGGTCTACTAGCTCATTGTAGATAGACGCAGTAGAGGCCACCGGAATAGTATAGCCACTGCCAGATAGGTAGGCATTGATACGGCTATATCCAGCAGCTAGCCATCCCTCCACGTGCGATGAAGCTGGAGAGGTAGTAGAATCGAATGTTGAAGCTGAGCCAAGTAGACTCTTGCAATAACCGACTACATTAGATGCTGATGCGTAGGTCATATTTTATACTCCTAGAGTAAGCGCATATTTAGTCGCTAAGTGTTGCTCAATTGATAAGCGATTACTATCTGATAATGCACTGCCAAATATAATAATTTCAGGTACAAGTATATACGGAGAGCGCACGTGTGGCGAGTCACTGCCGATGGTAACGATAGGGGTGCCGGTAAAATCTACTGTGCCGCCATGTTCAATTGTGACATCTACTCCGTTAACATAAGTGTGCGTCATATCAAATTCTATTATTTGCCAAGTATCAGCAACCGCCTCACCGCCAACGCAATAGGTAAACGGACTGCTTATGCCATAAATCGGCGCGCTGGGCGCTTTGCCCGTAGTTATGCCATAATTATTTTCAGCGTCTACTATAAACTCGCCGTAAAGCAACGTTTCTGGAAAACCAAGTATCTTAGCTACTAACAGTACCGTAAAAGCGCTACCCATAGATACGCCAGACAAATTAAGATATGATATGGTAGCGCCGGTTGCACCGCCAAACAAAATCGCTGGTTTTCCATTAACTATATTGGTTTTATAAATAGGCTTATTAGCAACAACTGCCTGCGTCGCGTTATTGCCGTCATTGCCACTGTCGCTCCATAGCGCAACAGGATCGCTATCGGATAACCCTGTAATAGCGTCCGCTTTCAACCATAGTAGCGGATCAAATGCAGACGGATCGGTAGTTGCTGATTGCGCGAGCGTTGAACGTACAAATAACTGATTACCAACTATAATTGGGTTGACTCTAATAACACCATTAGCTATTGGTTGCACAGTAATTGGATCAATAATAATAGTCATACTCTCACCCCGTCAGCGCGGCCATCGCGGCGGAAACAGCCGGCATCCATGTAGCGTGGCCGGCTGATGTGGACCAAAGCACCACAGCCTGGATGACAATCGATGGCCAGTTTATGGCCGCAAGTCCATTGCATCCGCCAATGTAGAGCTCTTTAGTTGTCGTAGCGGTCCACGCTGGAATGGAGCCGGGGACGGCTACACCATTACGGTATGCGGTATAGCCTGCCATCCCCATGACTCCGCTCAGCGTCTTAGGAATTGCCTCAAGCAGGTTACCCATATACCACGAACTATAATCAAAGTGCTCACACCCGCTCATGGCGAAATGTGCTCCCGTGGTCGACTCGCCAAAAAAATACGTGTAGTTGGTGTTTTCATGATCTATGAGTCTTACTAGGCACGCAAATGCGGCGGTCGGCACAATTCCGGTGCGGAGATACTGGGTTGTACCGTCAAATGTCCAACCCGTTGCGCTGGCATGCGTTGGATTGGTGCCAGCGAATGCGTCGTACGTGCCGGGTGACACCAAATTGATTTTGCTTGCGGCGAGGCTGGCTGCGCCAATCGCCTGATACGCCGCAATCGGCATCGGCGCGCCGCCCGCGAGGTACCAAGCATTGTTAGCATCACGCCTTCTCATTATTCCACTCATGCCACCGCGCAATAATCCAGTCATATTACCATCTCACATTATGTAATGCGGTTTGCACATCACTTGGATTGACTGGTGCTAAACCAATCTGCTCTGCTCGACTAGATAGCTTGACAGTATTACTATAACTAGGATCGTCTTCCTTTTCGGCTAGAATAGCTTGGATTTTTCTAATAGTATTATCAGAGAGTATACTTGCGGCTACTTGTAGTATAGATACCAACGCATCGCGATTGTCCATACTAATAGCTACTTCAATATCGGCCTTGAGTCCAGAAATGCGATAAATATCTAGCGCCTCAGCAGGCTCCATAGCGTCCAGTAAATCATATATAGATACATGCTTAGGAATAGATGTAATGCTATCTGGATTGATTGTCTCAGCTCGATAATTGAGTAAGCCAGCAATCGACTCGTAGTCACGACCGTATTGGCGATAGTCTAGATTAGTTGGATCGTTCAATAATTCACTAAGTAGCATACTCTGGTCGCGTACCAGAATACGAGTATCGCCTGTATCAATTGGACTGAAGATGCGATCTATCTTTTCTAGCTTTGCCTTCTCTACTACAGCCTTAGTAAACTTATGCTTCTTGCCTAATCGCAGAATGGTCAATACGCCCATTACAATTGCCACAGTAGACATGAACAATGATATACCAAGCAAAATGTCATTCATATTATGACTCCACAAAGTAGCCAATTGTATAGCCAAATGGCGAACCCGTACTGATATCCAGTACCAATGCATCGTTCGGATCAAGGCGAATCTCGCGTCCCTCAGTAAAAGCAAGCGCCACTCCATCGCCCTGATCCTTGCATAATACATTCAATTTCGTACTGGAGCTACCAGATTTTAGCAGCGCCAACTGCGATGCGGCTACATAGTTCTGCAATACAACAGTTGATAAGCATATCTGCGCGCCCACTCCAGGGCTGGTAGCTATAGTATTGGCACCACTAGCTATGACACTGCCACTGATAACTGTAACCGCTTTGACTAAACGTCCCATATTACACCGGCCTTAGATACCAGCACGCTCGCAGCGCACTGGCGTCATCATCACCATTGATATATGTAACTTTAGCCGCATTACCAACCACTTCAATTGAGAAGCCTGAGCCTGAATCAGCAGCAACAACAGACGCGGATACATAGTCCCAGCTAGCGCCATAGTCGGCAGATTGATAGATACTCAATCCAGACGCGGCTTTAGATGAGGCGCTACTAAACACAATGCCTACGATACTGCGGCAGCCCATTGATATTACACTGCCAGATATATTACCACCAGCAGCTAGCGATCCTGAGCTACGTAAGATTTCTATAACTGCTTGACCATACAATCTAGACATAATTCACTCCCAGCCACGATTGGTTACGTGCGCCACGCAATTAAGGTACGTGAATATATTCACATTAGGTATGCAATTCAAATGAATCCATTACCAGTATCGGTGAGCGCTCAATAGCTTCGTAGAATGCTACACCAGGCTCACTGCCATTACCAATTGCCGTCCAGAATATCCTGGAAAACAGTGCAGTTGCCTCGGCTGGCACGCTGCCATGAGCAGTGACTACATAAGGCACGCTGCTGAGGTACTCTGCAATCTCTGACGTATTGTCGCCAGTAAGAACTAGCACGTCTACATCAGTAAGGCTCGCACTAAGATCAACTGGCGCAACAGATGCGTCTTTGAATATCAGCTTGCCATTTTCCAAGCTTACAATCAGATGCACGTAACGCACTGGGTCCTTAGCGGCCCGTCGCGTATCAAGCAAGCTCCGCATACGCTTGTACTGTATCGGCTGCATAAACATCGGTGAAAGGTTGACTCGATCCCGAATACCGCGCATAGCGGCAATCTCAATGTCTGCATCTATGCCAGGGCCAATACCAACTAGAACCGTAGAGCGCCTGATGCTGTCCGTAGACTGGCTACTCTCCAGCATATTGATGCGATCGCGTGCTGATACTAACTGTGTTTCTAATTCCTGTATACGTTTTCTAGCCAAGTCCAACTCGGCCACCAATGTATTGACGGCTTTACGCAAGTCATCAACCTGTTTAGACAATTGCTCCTCCTTAGTTTCTGGCAGCAATGAGCGTTTTGCATTGGCTCTAATGCCTAATAGGAGCGATACCAAAGCCACACCAAACGAGATTACGACCTGCCAGTTCTCGCCAATAAATTTGATATCCATTTGGCTGTCTCCTTAGCAGTCCGGTTCGTTCTGCGCGGCCTCTAATACACAAAACAGCACCAATACTAGCTTGGTCCATACGAACGGAAAGTCAGGCACGATAGC
>JBAYMG010000042.1:0-7256 GCA_041663665.1 Candidatus Omnitrophota bacterium
ATGCTGAAATTGCTGCTGCTAAAGCAGATATGGATACTAAGCTAGCCGCTTTGGATCAAGCAAAGTCCAGCATCAGTGGTTTAGAAGCAAAAATCGTTGAAATTAATAATGAATTAGCTGCTGCAAAGAGCTCTAGCTTAGAATCTGCTTATCAGGATGCTAAGACAGCATATGAGCAACTCTTGAAGCAAAAAGAAAATGCCGCTTCTGCTACTCCTACGGACGCTCCGGTTATCCCTACAGTTACTCCGGCTACTCCTACGGTTACTGCTCCTACTGATGCTGAAATTGCTGCTGCTAAACAGAACATGCTTGATAAAGAAAAAATATTAAATGATTTAAGTAGTGAAATTAGCCGGTTAGCAAAATTAGTAGAAGGCGAAATTAAATATATTGCTGTGGCTGAAACATTAAAAGTCATGCCTGAGATCTTAAAAGCTTTACCTGAACTTTTAAAGGCTAATCCTGAAACATTAAAAGTCATGCCTGAGATCTTAAAAGCTTTACCTGAACTTTTAAAGGCTAATCCTGAGCTTTTAAAAGTCATGCCTGAGATCTTAAAGGCTTTACCTGAGATCTTAAGGGCTAATCCTGAAACATTAAAAGTCATGCCTGAGATCTTAAAGGCTTTACCTGAGATCTTAAGGGCTAATCCTGAAACATTAAAAGTCATGCCTGAGATCTTAAAAGCTTTACCTGAGATTCTAAGGGCTAATCCTGAAACATTAAAAGTCATGCCTGAGATCTTAAAAGCTTTACCTGAGATCTTAAGGGCTAATCCTGAAACATTAAAAGTCATGCCTGAGATCTTAAAGGCTTTACCTGAGATTCTAAGGGCTAATCCTGAGATCTTAAAAGCTTTACCTGAGATCTTAAAAGCTTTACCTGAGATTCTAAGGGCTAATCCTGAAACATTAAAAGCTTTACCTGAGATCTTAAAAGCTTTACCTGAGATCTTAAAGGCTTTACCTGAGATTCTAAGGGCTAATCCTGAGATCTTAAAAGCTTTACCTGAGATCTTAAAAGCTTTACCTGAGATCTTAAAGGCTTTACCTGAGACTATTAATCAAGAATGGTGGGCTATAAGGATTACTTGGGCTTCAGGAAAGGTAGAAGAATTTAGATATTCAGAGCATCCGGATAAGGATGGTTTTGTAGAAGATTACGGAACTTATGAGAAGATAACGTACAACGGAGAAGGTGAAGCAGAAATTGCTATCTCTGAAACAGAAACTGATATTTATAGTTATACAGTAGTTAATTCAAAGTATGTTTTAAGTTCTGAGCCAATTGCCCATGTTAAGGTGATCGGGACTATTGAACTTCCAGATGGTTCTATTTCAACAATTTTACAGCGTACTGGCAAGGATGCACATATTTTTGCGGTTAATCCTACAACCGGAGCTTTGACCGTTCAGTATTTTGCTAAACCACAGGTGTTAAATGGTGTAAAAATTGATGGAGAAGTAGTTGTGGATCTCGGTGAACTTAAAGATGGGCTTTCCATGAAGCGAAAATATTATTATTCCGGAGATCAGCTTTATGATAACAATGCTTCCTTAGTTAATAATATGAATAATCCAGTAGCTGGATGGGTTATTGATACAGCTGAGAATATTTCCGGTCTTCCTGCTGCAGATACTTCTGGTTGGAAGATTGTTAAGGAATTTGATGCTGCTGGTAATTTAAGTATTATGCGTGTATTTGATAAGACTGGAGTAGAGCGAGGGACAATTACTACATATAATAATGAGTATCTTTTTATGTCTAACGAAGATTCTACAGTTGGAGCTAATTCTCCGAATAGAATTATTTATCGGGCTACCTTTGAATCCGGAACTTACAAGATTAATTCGAATGAGGTGTATTTGCGTTCATATGATCGGACATCTATTGATATGCAGATTGATGATGCCGGTAATGCGCAAATTCCTCAAGAGTTGTTAAATGAGTTGCCAACTGGTCAGCAGATTATGGATCCCGCTCAATTATTACAGGAAGGTTTGAATAATATAATTAAAGATTTGGGTTTGACCGGAACAACAGTTCATATAGTTAAGGAAGAGGTTAGGATTACAGATGATGGGGTAAAGTTTAATTATCGGATTTTGGAAGATCCTTGGGCACGTGTAATCATGTATAAGACTAGTGATACCAGCGCGGATACTATTATTAATACTACTTTTGATAAAGGTAATTCAACAGCTGGTTACCGTTTTTCTCACATGGGTTATATTTTCAGGCTCGCGCCTACCATGGAAGGACTTGGCGATACTATGCAGCCCAGCCAGGTTCTATCGTCATATAATTTATCACCAGAGTTGATTAAGGAGTTGAGCGATAAAGGCGTTAATGTGAATGGTAATTTATCTTTAGTTAAAGTTACAGAGTTTTTAATTACTCAGGACGAAGATGGTAAAATTATTGAAACTCCACAGTTGGTTCGGTATATAGCAGTTGGAGATCCCCTTAGACGTGACTATGCGCGCTATGACCGTGGAGCTTTGCGCTTTATGAAATTAGCCAGTCAAACCAGCAATGCGCCATTTGGTATATCTGTGGGAGAGGTGGTGGTTTCTCCGGAAATTAATAAAGTAATCCGTGAAACTGAATATACCGAAAAAGATGGCGATGTGTATATTTATCGCGTCATCTATGAACTTCGTGAAGGCGTAGAGTATAAGAATAAGCCTATTTATATAGGGTATAATTTCAAGACAGACGAAGTTTGGGAGCATTATATTAATGATGGGATGAAAATATATACTAAAGATGGCATTCCTTTTTATATTTCTCGTTTCACAGGGGTCCAAGATAAATTCAATGTTGATTCCAGTACTCTTTATACTGATCTAGTTAAAGGTGCTCAAGAATTTAGTTACAGTAGTTTTGTAAATAAAGTCTATCATCAAATGGGTGCGGATGGCCAGATGCATACCTATATAATGAGTTCTGAGAATATTAATTCTACAACGCCTTTAGCGGATCGCAATGTTAGTATTATTCGGGATGGTAAATTGTGGATTATGATCAAAGGTGATTTTATAAAACGTGATGTTTATGGCGCAGGATTCCTTAGTGTTATGTCAGATAAGATCCATAATGCTCCGGCTGGAAGATTTTTGTCATTCACAAAAGATGGAGAAGATATTAGGTTAGTTATTGAAAATATTGAAAAATATGGTACTGAAATCAAAGCAAGTATTACTAATGAGGTTGCTTCTAAAGATAAATTTGTTGATTCTGAGCGTTCTGTGTTATCTAATAAATGGACGTACATTTTTATTGGGATCTTACCATTTTTGATGACTTTATTAACAAGCATCTTTGGCCGGTTACGTTTTAAGAAAAATCGTTCTAAGGAATTTACTTCTAATGATACTGATTTAACTGATGAGTTATTTGTTAAGCATAACATAAGTGTTGAATTATTAGGCCCAGCTCTACCATCAACAGAATATATTACTAAGTTATCTTCTGATGCGCGCAAGGATTATGTAAAGTATTATCTTTCCGGACAGGGGTATACTAATGATGAGATTGATGCGTTAATTAAGTATTATGAAAGCCGTGATTATAAAGTAATGGAAGAAGAAGTTAATCCTAAGGCTCGTCCTCGTGCTCCTCCGCTTACAACTGAAAAATTCAATGATGATTTGTCTAATGCTGTTGCTAAAGGTTATTCCAAGGCCTTGGTTATACAGTCGCTAATTGATAAAAAGTTAATTGATCAAAGCGATATGGATTGGGCTTTAGAAGTAACTAAAGCTAAAGTTAGAAGGGCGATGCGTTGGGATGCTCTTAAAATAGCGCTTATTCAACGAGTTCAAAATCGTGTTTTTGAACAGATCAAAAAAGGTGATTTAAGCCGAGTAAATGATCTCTTACCTACCGCTGAAGCCAGAGAATTGCAAATTACCATTACCAATAATTTAATTACTTCTGATGAATTATCTCATTTTGCCAATAATTCTACCGATTTTATTTCATTTGTAAGAGAAATTAGAGTTGAACATTTCATTACCCCAGCTTTTAACTCCGTTTTTAATGCTACTCTTGGAACTTTAATATCTCAAAAAGATAAGGATTTATTGTTAGGCTCTGTTTGTGGGGCGCTTGACCGTGCAATTTCTTTAAATCCTAAACTATTGATTGATTTATTTAAAAATGGCGATGTAGTTTATAATCCCTATCCTATGAATAAGGCAACAGAGCCTACCACGTTGCGGGATCTTGTCCTTCTAAAAATGTTAATGGTGAATCCATCTCAGACAAAAGGGCATTCTTTTGGTAACGGTAGCCTTATTTTACCAGCCGTTGTTTATGCTGCGCGTCAAATAAATAAAGCTGTTTCTGAGGGTAAATCCGTACAAGAGATTCAAGCTATAGCAGAAGCGTATGTGAAGGTGTTTACTAAGATTATTGTTGTAGAGAGAGCTAGGCATGCAGCTATTAGTACCCGCGATCCTTGGGTGAAGAGCGTATCGGAGATGAATACCAAGGAAATAAAAGAGGCAGAAGCTAAAGGTAAAAAAATTGTAGAAAAACGTCTTTTGGATATTTTCTTCGATGAAGACATGTATGATTTCTTTGAATCTCTTTCTAACAATAATGAGACTCTTCTGGGAGTTTTTAATTCTCACAGCGAAGCAATAAACGACAAGGTGAAAGATATCTTTGAAGTATTGCAGGGGCAAAACAAGCTTGAGAATGATAATGACCTTATTAGATTCCTTGCTGAGCAAAAATATATCTTTGATGCCAATGATAAAGAGAATAGTAAGACTCCTGAAGGCAAGAAAGTGATTGAAAGTAACTCGAAAGATTTGGCGTCGCTTTGCAGCGTGCTTAAGGCAATTACTCTTGAGTTACGTGATAAGGTCAGCCCTGAAGCAGTGGCTGCGGATAAAGCAACCGGTAAAAAGTATGGGATATTCTCTCTTTATGGCCGGATGGCTAAAATGTTCTTATCTTTAAAGAATTTCTGGGGTATTGATAGTTCTGTAGCCAGGAAAGCTTTGGTTGTTGCAGATATCTTAGCTGTTGCCGGGGCAGTTGTTTTAACGATTCTTAATCCCGGTTTTCCGCTTGGCGTATTGCTTTTTGCTGTAGGATTTGTAGTTATGGTCTTACCGATTATGTTTGGCAAAGCAACGCGGCCTTCCGAAAAACTTTTCTGGGGTGGAATATTTACAGTTGCTTCTGGTTATACTCTAGGGTTGATGGCACATCATCTTTTCTGGAAAGCTTCTGTTCTTGTTTTGAGTCCAGGCTTGTTTGTTACTATAGGGATTATGGCGCTTTGTTTCATCCCGACAATAATATCCGTGTATCATCTATTTGTTACCGGCCGTAGTTATCTGGAATTGCAGAATGAGCTTTGGAGCAAAACAGCTCGTTCGTTAACTGGCGTGCAGTCATTCCTGCCTTTTAGATTTAATTTCTGGGAGAAGAAATTTGGGGCTTGGACTGAAGAGATTAAGACTACTGAAGAAGAGTATGGTTCAATAATTGGGACTGGTGAAACTTTTGCCCAGTATCTTGAGCGCAATCTCAGCTATATGCACTCCACAGGGCTTTTAGATGATAATGAATTTAATAGTTGGATAAAGGCATTAAATGGCCAGCAAGGTGGAAGATTTGTTGATCCTAAATCTGGGAAAGGCCATGAGATGCTTTATAATATTTTCTTTGCTGCCAGCCAAAAGAAAGCTTCTGTCGACTCCTTAATGTTACTTGCTCCTACAAATACCCATGTGCAGGCAGCTGGCGAGCTTTTTACCCATACAATTGCCAATTCTATGTTATCTGGAACATTTAACTATAATCCTAAAGACGGACGGGCAACTTCACTTTTGGGCCATATGGCTGTATATAATAAGGTTGAGTGGAATAATATCCTAGATCTTATTGCGGCTACCTTAAATTCCAAAGGGGACAATGAGGCGATTAAAAATGTAATTGAAGGGTTACGTCAAGCTAACCACTATACTGATTTTATTGGTTTAATCTATGGTTCTGGATTAGAAAACGACCAGAGCAATGCGATTATTAATATGATTTTGGATTGGCTCAATGAGATGCGCCCATCAAATCGGGCCGTGGTTAAGTCTATGGGTAAAGATTTTGTCGAATATCATCTTTATACTAGCAGCCAGCTAGGTGATTTTGTTTATAATGCTGCAATTAAAGAAATCGCTTTAGCTAACAATTTTATTTCTTTGAAAGATGCTTTTGAGAAAATTTCCAAGAAGCTAGGGGAGAATCTTACTGAAAGTGAGAAGATTTTTTATGCAAATTATAAACGTTATCAATCGCTGGTTGATTCAAAGCTACGTGAAATATTTAATGATGGTTTCTTATGGTCAAAAAATAAGATTGATCCAGCTACACGTAAGATTGCCGAAATAAATTCATTGAAAAATTTTGTCGCCGGGTTGAATATCTTAAAGAAGGATGAAAATCTTCCCGAGGACATTAAGAGAGATATTGATAAGATTTTAAATACTGCTGCAGTAAGCAGTCCTTCAGGTATGGTTTTAGATGATTGGGCAGAGGAATTTACAAGTAAGGTTGATGCCGCTGCAGTTGCCCGCGTTTTAAATTATTATGCTGCTGCCAGGGAAAAGAAGATAGTTTCTATGCTTGAAGCAATTATTTCAGATCCTACTTTCCCTGAAGAGACAAAAATACTTTTACAAAAGGCGCTTAGAGGCTATAAAGAAGCTGATCAAGCTAGTAAGGATAAAGATGCGAGTAGGTTAAATAATATTTTCGATCAGTATTCAAGCAAAGAAACTCCTTTGGGCGAAGGGAAGTCAACTAGTATTTTTAGCGCTGCAGAGTTTATTGACAAATGTTTTGATGTCTTAGCTCCGGAAAAGCTGGTAAAAGATGTATTTAATGATTTGAATCTTTTTAGGGGAATTGCTAAAAATTGGGAAGAAACGACTCAATATGCCAGTATCGTTTCTACTGCAAATGAAAATAATGTTATGTTTGGCCTCTATGATCCTAAAACAGATGATATTGTTAATCGGAATAAAAACGGTGGTATAGGTACTAATCTTTGGTTGATGTATCCGCATTCTTCTAACTTTGATGCCCATGTACGTGCTTATCCTGGCCAGAATGTTTGGCGTTTAAATTGGGCAACCTTGCAGGGCCGCAATTCAGATATTGCAATTATAAACCCAATGATGAAAATTTGGGCAAGCAGTAATTTTGCTTTCCCCGGAACAAGGCTTTATGCAATC
>JBAYMG010000043.1:0-7176 GCA_041663665.1 Candidatus Omnitrophota bacterium
AGTGTCCTTGCTCGTGTTACTCGCAAGTTTATTCATATACTTACGCATGGAACGCGTAAGTATTAAATTCGCGGACGGCTTTGCCTACACTTTATGTCGCTAACGCTCCATAAAGTGTCCGCTCATTTAAGTCGGGGCGACAGGACTTGAACCTGTGACCTCCTGCTCCCAAAGCAGGCGCTCTAGCCAAACTGAGCCACGCCCCGTATAACATTTTTACGCAATTTTTTATTATATCAACTACCTGCCTTCTTAACAACATATTTCTGGATTATCCGCTTAGCTTTTTCTAAAGCATAGTAACGATGGCTCATCTTATGCTTGATCTTCTCCCCTAACTGAGCAAATGTTTTCTTATATTTAGGAATATAAAATAACGGATCATATCCAAAACCTGAGTTCCCGCAAAGGTTAGAAGCGATTAAACCATTACATTTTCCTTCTACTACCCCCACCAAACCAGACCGATCAGCTAAGGCTACAGCGCAAACATAATGCGCTTTCCTTTTTAAGCTTGGTAAATCTTTAAGTAATTTCAATAGCTTAAGATTATTCTGCGTATCGCTCTTAGCTTTACCGGAAAAACGCGCTGAATAAATTCCCGGAGCCCCATTTAGGGCATCAACGCACAATCCTGAATCTTCCCCCAAACAGAGCTTGCCTGTAAAACGCGCTAATTTCAACGCCTTCTTGATCGCATTTTCTTGGAAAGTTTTACCATTCTCAATTACCTTGGGGGGATTTTTATAAAAATCTAAAGAATACAGATCTAAGCCTATATCTTTTAAAATTTCTTTAATTTCTAGCAGCTTTTTCTTATTTCTGGTTGCGACGACTAACTGCAGCATTATAATAATATATCCCCGACTAACTTTCTCTGAATGCTAAAAAGCTCTTCAATGCCTTTTTTGGCAAAATCCAGCATCGTATCCATTTTATCTTTTGAAAAAGGTTTACGCTCAGCAGTACCCTGTACTTCAATAAATTCACCGCTGCCGGTCATAACCACATTCATATCTACTTCGGCCTTAGAATCTTCTTCATAACATAAATCTAAAATCAAATTACCGCCTAAGATCCCAACACTGGTTGCCGCAATATAATCCTGGACAGGAACCTGGGAAATCTTCCCGTCTTTTTTAAGCTTTTGCAATGCATCTACCAAAGCAATAAAGCTTCCGGTAATCGCAGCGGTACGTGTACCGCCATCACCTTGAATTACATCACAATCCATCCAAATAGTACGTTCACCAATTTTTTTCATATCCGTAATCGACCTAAGTGACCGGCCGATTAAACGCTGGATCTCATAGGTGCGCCCGGAATCTTTACCGCGGGCAATACGCGTCCCGCATGAACGAGGGAGCATCCCATACTCCGCAGTAACCCAACCCGTACCTGAACCTCTCAAAAATGGCGGAACGCTTTCTTCAACCGATGCCGTACAAATTACTTTAGTATTACCCAGCTCTATTAAACATGAGCCTTCAGGATATTTGATATAATTCCTGGTTATCGTAACTTTTCTTATTTTGTCAACTGTGCGCCCATCAATTCTAATCATAAATACTCTCCTCCCCCATCCTACATATCCGACAAGGCTACGAAGGACTTCGCTAGATTTGTTTATTTAGGTGCTTGTTTATTATAAATGCCATTTCCTGAAGAATCAATTGCAACTATCAGGGGGAAATCTTTTACTTCTAATCTATAGATTGCTTCCGGGCCCAAATCAGGATAAGCAACTATTTTTGCGCTTTCAACATACTTACTTAAAAGCGCACCACACCCGGCATAAGTAATAAAATATGCTCCTTTATATTTTTTAATCGCTTTCCTTACTTCCTGAGAACGAATCCCCTTACCAATTGTTCCCCGTAATCCCTTGGCAAGTAATAGCGGAGTAAATTTATCCATCCGCGAGCTGGTCGTCGGACCGCATGAACCAATCACTTTACCCTGAGGAGTTTTTGTCGGGCCGCAATAATAAATAATTGCTTCTTTTAATTCAAAAGGCAGGCGCCGGCCATTTTTAATTGCCTCGGTCAATCTCTTATGCGCCTGATCCCGGGCAGTATAAATTGTCCCGGTTAAAAATATTTCATCCCCGACTTTTAAAGTATTTATATTTTTCATAAAACTACTTCTGCGCTTCTTAAAGCATGGCAGTTAATATTCACGCTAACCGGCAGGCCAGCGATATGCGTGGGATACTTCTTAACTTTTACCGCTAATGCTGTAGTTTTCCCGCCTAAACCCATGGGGCCGAGTTTAAGTTTATTTATCTGCTTTAATAAACCTTCTTCTAGCTTTGAATTTTTTTGCATCTTAATTAACAAGGCCTGCTTAGCCATTAAACTTGCGTAATCCGCCGTACCGCCGATTCCGACTCCAATAAGATACGGCGGGCAAGCATCACACCCGGCACTTTTAACGGCATCAACAATAAATTCCTTAATCTCTTCGATTGTTGCCGTAGGCTTAAACATCTTTAATTGCGATTTATTTTCACAGCCAAAACCTTTAGGTAAAAGAATAATTTTTAGTTTAGCCCCTTTGACAATATCAAAATGAATTATACAGGGAGAAAATTTTGGCGTCCCCCTAAGTAATGGATCGCCAACAATGGAATTTCTTAAAGAATATTTCTTATACCCCTGCACTACACCTTGATTAATTGCTGCTTTTAAATCTCCGATAATTTTTACATCCTGGCCAATCTCGACAAAAACAATCGGCAGTCCGGTATCCTGGCAAATCGCTAAGTTATTTTTTAAGGCAAAGGCGGCATTATCTATTATCGCCTTGATAATTTTTTTGGCTCTCCGGTTATTTTCCCGGCTATAAGCCTTAAGCAGAAGAGATAAAACATCAGGCCTTAAGGAAAAGTTAGCCTGCCGGACTAATTCCGTAACCGCCCTGCTTATTACTGCTGTTTTAATTTCTTTCATCTTGCCTTATATTCTGCCGACACAGTTGTAGTAATGCCACCACGGGGATTAAAAACTCCGCTGATGCTTACCCAGCGCGGTTTAACCGCCGCAACAAAATCTTCAAGCATTTTATTAATTAAATGCTCGTGGAAGATTCCGACATTACGAAAATATATTGTATACATTTTAAATGATTTTAGCTCCACGCAGAATTTTTTCGGAGAATACTCTATACGAATATTTGCAAAATCAGGTAAAGCTGTTTTTGGGCAGATACAAGTAAACTCTGGGATATCAAGATTAATCACATAGGATTTATCGGCATATTGATTAAGCCAAACCTCAATCTGGGGGGTTTTTAATTTTCTTACCTGTTCCTGTAAACCTTCATAATCAGATTTTACTTTTTTCATCTTATCCCCACTGTTTTATGAATCTGCGGTATAACGCAAGTTGTAACTCTCTCTTGGCAGGCAATCTCTCTAAACTTAGCTAATTTTTCACTTAAAACTGCCTGGTTCTCATAACTGTTTGGCTGCAAAACTAAAACACTTGCCGGGCTTACTTCTCTAATTAACCCGATTGCCTCCCTTAAGTCTTCTTCCAGCGTCGCCTGACAAATAATTGCTTTAAGAAACACCTCTTTTTTTATCGCCACCTTTAAAAACTTTTTATGCATACTCCAAAGATTACCCATCCCGCTTGAGCTGGGAAATTTTAAATCCATAGCCACAATATCAATAAAATCGATGATCTCTTCCAATTCAAAAAATAATGTACCATTTGTTTCCAAATAATGTTTATGCCCATGTTTGGAAGTTAACTTCAAAACTTCTTTTAAAAAATCTTTATATAAAAGCGGCTCACCACCGGTAAACGAAAGAGAATGATACTTGTCGCGATAAAGTTTAATCTCCTCAAATAATTCAAGCGGATCATACTCCATAAATCGGTCAGGCTTGGTATCACAATAAGTACAGCTTAAATTACAGTTAAAAAAGCGCACAAAGATCTGCTTTTCTCCTAAATACAAGCCCTCGCCCTGCACACTTTCAAATATTTCGGCAATTTTTACTTTCATATTTTTACTAAGGGGTCGACTAAACCCGCTTCCTTAAAACCTTTCAAACGATAATGGCAGCTATCGCATTTCCCGCAAGGATAATCCTTCCCGCGGTAACACGACCAAGTTAAATTAAACGGCACGCCAAGCTTAGTGCCTAAACTAATAATTTGAGCCTTACTTTTATTTAACAATGGAACTATGATCTTGATCTTTTTGCCATACAAAGTACCCGCCTCGGCCATTTTAATAAAAGCTTTAAAAAAAACCGGCCGGCAATCAGGATAACCTGAGTAATCCTGGGCATGCGCTCCGATGAAAATTGCCTGCGCCCTGATAACCTCGGCAAAAGATAAAGCAAAACTTAAAAAAATAATATTACGGGATGGCACATAAGTAGCCGGGACGCCTGAAGAAACATCCTCAACGATTTTTATCTTTCTATCTAAAAGAGCCGACCCTTTCCAGGGAAAATCTATTTTTAAAATCTTATACGTACATTTCCCGGCACGGGCAATCTTTACCGCTTGAGTAATTTCTTTTTTATGTAACTGGCCGTAATCAAAAATCAAACAGTGGCATCGATAACCTTTAGCTTTTGCCAAATATAACACTGTAGCTGAATCTAACCCGCCGGATAAAAGAACCACCGCCTGTTTAGGCAATTTATTTTTCATAAGTAGCGCGGCTGGTATTATTTTCCCAGACAGTTACGCAATCAAGCAAAGGAATTCCCGCGATTAATTTATCGTAAATATATTTTGCAATATTTTCAGAGGTAGGATTAACTTTTTTAAAATAAGGCAGTTTATTTAAATACTTGTGGTCCATCTGCTCTAAAACTGCATTTAATTTTCTCTTCAAAAATTTAAAATCTAACACCATGCCTATTTCATCAAGCTGCGCAGATTTAACGGTTAACTCAACCCGCCAATTATGGCCGTGCAGATCTTCACACTTGCCCTTATAACCTCTTAAATTATGCGCAGAACTAAAAGTACCCTCAACCTGCAAACTATACATTATCGACCTTTCTTACATTGGCCAATCTTTTACCCATAAATCTTTGGGCCAAAGAACTAAACCACTCCGGATTATCGGAAACAAAGAACCTATGCTTTCCTCCGCTGCCGCGGTTAAGCATATCTTCGCTGGCTAAAATCTTCTTTACCTCAAAAGCCACTTGCTTGGCAGAATCAATTAAAGTAACTTGAGGCCCTAAAACCTCCTGAATTACAGGCCGAAGCAAAGGATAATGCGTACAGCCTAAAATTACCGTATCCACTCCGGCATCGGTTAGCGGTTTTAAGTATTTTTTAGCTACGCTTAAAACAACATCCCCGCTTAACCAGCCCTCTTCGACAAAAGGAACAAACAACGGGCAAGCAACCATGGTAACTTTTACTTTAGGATCAAGCTGTTTGATCTCAGCCTCATAAGTACGGCTTTTAATTGTCCCCTTGGTCCCAATCACTCCTATACGCTTACCCTGCGAAGCATAAACTGCCTCTCTCACTCCAGGAGTAATTACGCCGATAATTGGAACGCGAAAATTATTCTTTATTACCGGTAGAGCAAAACTTGATGCGGTATTACAGGCAACGCAGATAAGTTTAACGTCATGCTTTAATAAAAATAAAATATTCTCAATAGAAAAACGGATTACTGTTTCGCGCGACTTAATCCCATAAGGCACACGGGCAGTATCACCAAAATAAACTATGTTTTCATTCGGCAGCTGGCGGATTATTTCCCGGGCTACCGTAAGCCCGCCTACACCAGAATCAAAAACCCCGATAGACTTCATCTTAAAGCTGCCTCCACCAATGCCATTTCCTGGGAATAACTCCTTAAACCCTCCAGTATTCCTTCGGCTAATTTCTCGCGATACGCTCCGGTTCTCAACAATCTTTCCTCATTTAAATTTGAAACAAAACCCACTTCAACTAAGACACCCGGAGTCCTGACTCCTTTTAATACTTGAAAGCGCGCGCTTTTGATACCAAGAATAGCGGCATCAATATTGGAATCCATGACCTTGCATAAAGAACGGGATAACTCTATTGACTCCGCCCGGCTGTTAGTATAAATCATGTCCCAAACAATCGCTTTTAAATCCAGGGAATTGCTGGCAAAAACAGCTTCTTTTAAATTTAACGAAGCATTCCTAGCTGTGAAAGCGGCACGTTTGGAATCACTGACACTCGGAGCTACATAATAAACCTCAAAACCGCTTAGAGAACGCGAGCGATTAGCATTAGAATGAATGCTAATAAATAAATCTGCTCCTGAACGATTAGCAATACTAACCCGAGTGGATAAAGGAATAAAGTTGTCTTTTGAGCGGGTAAGAATTGTCTGTACGCCTTCTGATCTTAAAAGGCTGCTTAATCTTTTAGCAATATCCAAATTCACATCTTTTTCCCTTAAACCGTTTTTGCCTATAGCCCCGGGATCATTGCCGCCATGGCCGGCGTCGATCACAACCTTATTCAGCCTGATTTTACCCCCGCTTAGCTGACGGGTAACACTAGTAGGCTGTTTAAATAAAATATCAAAAACCTGCTCCTTAAATTGCCGGGGGACCACGATTGCCCCCTGATAAATATCAATGCAGGAATTTAAATGCATTATATTGTTATTTACCAGAATCAAACTATCGCCTAATCTTAAACTCGCGCTCTTAGCGTCTTTGCTTAAATAAGCGGTACGCAAAAAAGTATCATATTGCATTGTAACCCCGTGTAGATCACAAAGGCTGGCTAAAGAATAATAGGTTACCCCGGAGATAGAATATGTCGGGATATTGTCTACAGCTGGAATAGTCGCACAGCCGCTGATCAAAAAAATCAGAGCAATACAAATAAAGAATAATTTCAAATAATTGTTAGTTTTCATAATTATATTAAGAGATACTTTCACTCGCTACGCCCCTTGTTAATTAGCCCTGTATCACATCCAGCTAATTACACCGCGAATTTTGCGGTGCTGCATCCGTTTAACGCTCGTACTTGCTCGCTAAAGCTCGCAAGTATTTCGCTAAATAAAAACTTTTGAGCTCATTTAAGTATCCACCAAAAATTTACTTGTCAGAACTCGCAGAGATACTTTCACTCGCTACGCCCCTTGTCGGGGCATTACGCTCGTTCAAGTATCCACCAAAAATTTACTTGTCAGAAC
>JBAYMG010000044.1:0-6930 GCA_041663665.1 Candidatus Omnitrophota bacterium
ACATAAATATTTCCATGTATAACCACAATTAATATGCGATATTGTACTTGCCGGTATATTATATATTTCTGCCAATTCTTTACAACTTGCACAATATTTATCCAGTGCATATTTTATTTCCAATACTTTTGATTCTGTTAATTTTGCATGACTATTATGGCAACCTCCATGATTTTCACGATGTTTACTATACATGTCAATATTATTAATACTTTGATTACCCAAAAACAAATGCGATTGTCTAACACACGGTGGATTATCACATTCATGTAAAACATCTGCATCTTCTGGTAATTCATGTCCATCAAGTATCCAAGCTAGACGGTGTGTTTTTATTGTTTTACCATTAATCCTAATTTGTCCATAACCGTTACACAAAGAGCCAACCCAAATCCAGCAATTACCAAGTTCTGGTCTTATTATTGGGCCATTTTTATCAACATGTGACCAGAAGCGTTCGGATAACGATTTCATTATTGTGGCTCTCCCATATTTTTATAGTACTCTCTTGATTTCTGTTCCCTGTTACGGTCAAAATCATCGACATATTCAATATGGTTTTCTTTAACCATTGTTACCAATGGAGGACACATATCACAACTACATCCAGGGCATGTAATTGCAAATCCATACCAGCATGAACCACGATCTATATCATCAACCAGATTGCATAATTCATTAAGCCTTGCCAATACAGTATTATGCTTTGATATCATTTCAACTTTAGCGTCACTGTCAGGTAAACTATCAATAGCCCTCGCTGTATCAAATAGTATCATGTGACCTTTCCTGATTCGTTTACGTATTTCATTTTTATCAACACCATTTGTAAGTTCACCACTGATCATTATAAATCCTCCTATATTCTATAAATTAAAATCATACACGGTAACATTCATAATCCTCAGGCTCTATTAGCATTAATTGTGTCTTAGCTCTTGTAACACCAACATAAAACAACCTGTGTTCAGGTTCTGAATCGCACATCATTGCGTCATAAGTTTTATGTGTTAAATTCTGGTTAATAATAACTGTGTCAGCCTCTCGACCTTTTACCCCATGAATAGTTGCTAATGTTATTTTTGGTATCGAATTTAATATACCATAACCAAAGTTTGTAATTAATTTCTTAAAGTAATTTCTTTCAGTTTCTTCCAGTTTTAATACAGATAATGCATCATTTTTACCCATACTATTAATAAATTTTGGCATAAACCCAAGTTCTGGTAAATCACCAAGTTTAACCATCAAATCAAACTTATCCTTTGACAACTGCTTTAAATCAGTCTTTACGCCAATCTTTAGATATGATTGCGTTGGTACCAAATCAATCATCTTTACAAGATCAGCTATAATTATTTCTTTACCATCAGATAGCCTCATGGTATTATATACAACTTTTGCTCTTGATGTTTGCATTGGTGATTGACGACCTCTAGCAGTAGCAAATGGAACGCCACTTTCAACCATTTGTGTAAATGCCTGACTTATTAACCAATTTGTTCTATGTAAATAAAAGACTGTGCCTTTAAATGATTGCCAATTTATTGATTCTGGAATTTGACGAGATATAAATCCTTGTCCATTAGTTGGTATGAAATCGTCATCCGTATATCTTGTCTTAAACCGTTCAACTAATATTCTACTTACATCGTGTATGGGCTTTGAGCATCTATATGATTGTTTAAGGACTATTGAGTTATCAGCCTTTGATTTAATGAATATAGATGGCTCTGCACCCATAAATGTATATACAGCTTGATATGGGTCACCAGCTTGATATACACGTTCCATTCTATCAGACCATGAGTTTATCAACCTTGCTAATAATGGACTATTATCTTGGCATTCATCAGAAAATAACACTTTAGTTTTTGGTGGATATAAACCATGCTGGATAGTTAAATCAATTAGATCATTAAAATCCACCAAATGCTTTTGAGCCTTATAATCATTCCTGCGCTCAATATACTGTCTTAACGCTGGTTCATTAAAGTCATTAGGTATTCCTGGTTGATTCATAAAACGCTCTAATGCTGTGCGAAATGGGATATTAAGATTCCTCATCCAACTTATAAAGTGCTCAAAGTAATCCGAAGTTGTTGATAGTATTGTATTTGGTATATCTGATTCTATTAAATCATTAATATCCTGATTCGGATTACTTAATTCATATCCATATGCAGAACAAAAATCTCTTGTTTGACGACCTGAAAATATATCATCTCTGTTAGCTTGTAATAACCTGAAACATATTGAATGAATTGTTGAAAACCAAGGAAAATCAGATTTGACATATGTTGGGAATTTTGCAAGAGCACGATCTCTTGCCTCATGTGCGGCAACTCTTGTAAATGACGTATATATTATTTCAGATGGCGATACACCATTACTTAATTCATTTGCAACTATATTGATTAAATATGTTGTTTTTCCAGTTCCAGGTGGACCTATTATCTTCCTTGTTTCTGGCATTAAAAGTCCTCCGGCATCGCAACTATATCTTGTTCTGGTTCATGTCTTTTAATATATCCGTTCGACATAAATTCACTGGTATAGTTATTAATAATGGCATGTCTTAAACCCTTCATTGTTACAGGCCAACGTGATTCTTTTGGTATTAATTCTATCAACCTAAAATATTCATCCAATTGCGATATGTCCGTAAAATCATAGTCTCTCATGTATTGCCTTTCACTATTATTTACCATTCGTATGTTTAGTAATTTTGCAACCGCAATTTCAACAATATCTGCCAATTTCTTAACTTCGTTACCATTTTGATCTTTAACCAATCCATTCTCTATTGCATTTGTAATAATATCAAATGTATCATCATAAATCCTTTGAGTTGTCGTAACTCGCCTTGATGATTGTAATGGTTCTTGGTTTGCAATTAATCCATCATCAGAGTCATTTGCTTTGTGTCTACCCATAATATTATCTCCTTTGTTGTTTTGTTGTTCATGTTGTAATTAAGTTGTAAATTTTGTCGTACAACAACTTTACGCTCAAATCATTATACCCCAGTCTCGAATGCTTACGTTGTATATAGTTTTTTATTGAGCGTACTATTTTATTTTGTTGCAACGAACAATATTAAATAGCAGAGCACTACACGCACAACGCACTACATAGCTTCATTTTTGTTGTTTATAGTGTTGTGTTGTTGTTTATAATTATTTATGTTATAAGGTGATTGGTATTTAATAGTCCTTAGCTTCATTTCACTCTCTCTTATATACCTAACCAGTTAGGTTTATTCTGCGTAGCATCCTTAGTAGACCTTGGTCGTATATAAATAATAGATAAATATATCCTATGTAATGCAAAAAAATCGAATTTTGTTACAAACTTTTACCATGTAGCCAAGTTTCAACCTCTTTCATGAATTTAGCGATGGCATCTGCACAACTAAAATATTCTTCACCATCATCAAGAGAATAGACCTGGCATTTAATACCATATAGTTTTTCAATATAAACATCCTGAGGTACATTATCACGCAGGCCCATAGTTATTGCTATTGACAATGCATCAACATTAGACATAAGACAACCACCAGATTTTCCCATATTACAGAATACCTCGTATAGTTTTCCATCTTTATGGGATACGGTAACATATAAATTACCGCATCCTAGTTTTATTCTCTTGGTTTTTGATTGTACTACTTTTGGTCTAGTGTCTGGCATATTATAGCATTCCAATTAATTCGATATTACACTTACGCAATATGTCAATTCCTGTTATACCTTTTTCAGGATAATCTGGTTGCATAATATATACAATACTTGTTATACCTGCATTTACTATTTCTTTTGCACATTCACGACATGGTGGAGGACTTGTAATATATAATTTACAACCTTTCATTGCAATACCGTATCTTGCGGCATTAATTAGAACATTTCGTTCTGCATGGGCGGCGGGGCAATATTCAAGTCCTTCACCTGATTTCATATCAAGCATATGTCTCGGGCATCCAGCAATTCGTCTACTTAATTCGGATTTTTCCAATCCAGCCATTGGATATAAATCATCAGGTTGACAATGTGGATAACCTCTTGGTGGCCCATTATATCCAGTTGAAATAATTTGCATATCACTATTTACTGCAATCGCACCATATTTATGTGACAGACAATGGCTTTTAAGTGATACCGCATCAGCAATTCCCATAAAATAATTATCCCATGACAATGAATCCATTTTATCCTCCTTAAAAATCATCCGGCATTATAATTTCCGGTTTAACAGTTTTATGATGGCACTCATTCCAATATGCACATGATTTTGGTCCACAAAAATAACTATGTAGACCAGTTGGTAAGAAGATATCAGATTGTATAGCGGCCCATGTTTTACAAATTAAATCACCAACCCATTTAACATCTTCTTTTGTGCGCTTAACTGGCAATATATTTATTTCAGGTACTTTCTTAATTACAGCCTGATGGAGTTGAAAATTACATTCTTCCATACCTGTTAGTATTGCATACCAACATGATTGGTATTCAGTATCCATTGAATCAATATTAAGTGATCTTTCCGCTGTTTTATGATCTATAATGGTATAATCCTGTTCAATAACGTCAATTTTACCATTTAGATTAATACCATGAAAGTTTATCCGTTTCCATACCTCAATTTCACGAGGTTTTAACTTCGGTATATAATCTTTATAGTATAATTCAAGTACAGATTGACCACCAGCTCTAACTGATTCCGGTGTATCACCACGAAAATCTATTTCGGTGCGTTGAATCATTCTACCATCTTCGTCAACAACTTTTTTATTAACAGAGTTATTCCATGTGTCATTGTAGCATTTAATGGCACTTTCTAATGTTGGCATAGTGTTAAATACCAACTTCTCTGCCAGTACTGAACCAACTGCATTATGGTATGCATTTCCACGAATTAGATCACCAGTTAGCTTTCCAGGTAGTCCATCAACATAACGAAATTTAAATGCTACACCGCATCGTAAATAAGCAGACATTGCAGAATAAGAATATGATTTAAGATTTGCCATTATCATAAACCTCCACAAGTTTAGTTTCCAATGGCTGGTTAATCATACATTGATTATATACAGGACATATTTTACATTCAGCATCTCGCATTGCAATACCATAACACATTGGTACTGCAAATAATGTACTCCCAGATAATCTAACATATTGTCTTGGTACAGTAAACTTATTAATCATTAGAAATCCTCCGGCATTTTTATCACCATTGATTTATATCTATATTGAATGCACAATGAAAATGTGTTTATCCATGTAGATGGATAACTATTACGTTGGTAATCTTTTATTGCTGTGATCATTTTCACCCAATTATTCATTTAAAAATCCTCAAATCCACGTATACCATTTGGCATAAATGGCGGTGGTTTAATTTCAATAGTAACAGGGCTATCATTTGGATAAATTGTTACTCTATTCTCAATATATGGATAGCAAGTTCTGCATATCCATGCAGACCATTTATTATTATATTTATACCTATAATAGTAAAAACCATTACATTTGCAACATCTTGATCGTTCTGCTACCTGTATCATATCACCACAAAGTGCAATTTCCCTTTTTATCTTTTCATACCTTGAATTATATATGGCATCAATTTCATCTTGCGACTTAATATTAATATCTAAAACCTCGGCTTGTATCTTATTCGCATCAATCGCCATCTCGATGACCGATGGCTCAACTCCAAGCTCTTTAAGTTGCTCCTCAATAGTGAAATATTTTGGATGCGATGAAATGTCCTTTGATGCAATCTTAGCACAAGTGTTATTAGTAGGAATTTGTCTATCTTTGTTAGTGGTTTTTGGTGTCGTAATTTGTGCATTATCGCCTCTTAAATCACATTTATTTGAGTCTATTGCTTCGCATGGTCTACCGAGTAGACTGCAAATTCTAAGTAGTTCATTAAATTTAGGACAACCAATTGGTATTTTAATGGATTGTTTTTTAGACTTTGCCATTTTAAAAGTCCTCCGGCATATCAGTATTATTTTGTGTCTCGATTAATTTCATAGGTTGTTGTTTAGATAAATTCTCTTCCAAGAATGTTATAGGTATGCACCACATATCTGTAACAACGGTGCTACCACCATCTGGTGTTCTCATTCGTATGGATTTTTGTATTCCACCCCATCTACTAACATGTGAACCCCAAATATCACCAGCTTTCATAACTCTGTTATATTGCTTTTTAAGCCTATCCATTAATGGCGTACTTTGAAAGCATACATATGTTATCGTACCAAACTCTTTTATTAAATGAGCACCAGATTTAAGGTCTATATTTGAACTTGCAACCATAGTTTGTTCTATCCACTTTTGTATAAGTAATTTTAATTGGAAGTCGTCACTTGCATCTCTTGGTGCTTCAATTTTTATAGATGAATTTAGGAGATTATTAACAACATCCTCCCAGTTTTTGGGTATAATAGGTACAAAATTCAACTCTGAAATAATTAACTTTTTAAAACGACCTTGGTCAATAATATCTTCTACTTTTAGATATACATCCATACCATTAACATTCCAAATATATCTAACAGGTTTTGTCTGAATTAAACGAGGTCTAGTTATTTCCATTTTCCTCGGGACTGCTATCATTTTTGTTCTTAATCCGCCTAAACTATGATCACAGTCATCAAATAATTGATTTAAGTTTTGTGGTGCGGATAATGCTTTTTGTTGTAAATTACCAAGTGTTGAAGATAATTTTCTGCATACGGATAATCGCCCAACGATTTCAGCATAATATTCAACATCCAAAGACGTTGGTGTTGCTATAATACAGTGTGCCAAATAAGCAGAACCACCGACAACTTCAAGTTTATTATCACTTGCAAGATGTTGTGCCACAGTTATTTGGTTTAAACCAATTCCCTGTTTTTTTAGT
>JBAYMG010000045.1:0-6693 GCA_041663665.1 Candidatus Omnitrophota bacterium
AACCTGCAAGGTGCCGACCTGGGATATGCCTACCTGCAAGGTGCCGACCTGGGATATGCAAACCTGCAAGTTGCCGACCTGGGATATGCCTACCTGCAAGGTGCCGACCTGGTCGGTGCCTACCTACGTGGTGCAATCCTGAAAGGTGCCGACCTACGTGGTGCAATCCTGAAAGGTGCCGACCTGAAAGGTGCAAACCTGCGAGTAGAAGAAGATGGGGCGTGACTGACGATCCGATTAAGGTCAAGCGCCTGTGCGCTAACTGTAGGTGGCTTGTGGCATACTTTAGCACTATGGGCGTGGCCTGTGAGTGTCCGGGACTGACCATTGCGATAGAGACCGATGCCAATCATCCTGGCTGTGAGCACTGGGAAGAGGATCGGTCAGATGAGTTCGACGATGACGGAAAGTGGCTTAGGGGAGAAAAGGATGACTGAGCAGGAGCGGACGTGCGAGGCGTGCCGGGGGGTAGTCCGCTGGGCCGACCGGGCCGGCTGGGTAGTAAGCGGTGTGGTGCCGAAGGGGGAGAGGGCATGAGTGGGGTAAGCGTTTGTGAAGGCTGTATGCATGACATGCGGAAAAGCGCTATATGCGGAGAGCCATATGCCAGGGATAGGCCACGTGAGGCCATGACTGAGTGCTGGCACAGGGCCGTGCGGGTTCCAGCCGCCGAAACCTGGCAGTCGGGGAGTACGGCGCCGAAGGATGGGAGCAAAATATTGTGCCTGTGGGATAGCCAACTAATAGTTGTGTATTGGAATCCCACCCCTGATGGTCCGTATGTTCCGGGATATTGGGAGAGTAGTTATGAGGCCAAAGAGGCCCCATTCGGGGAACCAGATCTCTGGGCCGCCATCAGGCTGCCGGAGGCAACGAAACGATGAGCGAGCAGGAGCGGACGTGTCCGGGTTGGGATGGGTGGAATGCAGACTGAATCTGACCACCCCGACTGCGCTGACTGCGCCTGCGGGGCGCTGACGGCCCTGGGCTGGGCAGTGAAATGCTGTCGATACCATACCGAGTCGTTCTACGTGCCCGGCCAGCGGTGCCTGGGGCCGTCGGTGCGGGACGTGAGCGGCATTGCTGAGATCGAATGCCTACGGAACGCTCAGGCGGGATAGGGGAATGGCAAGGAGCTATAGAGATGCTAATCGCAAGCAAGATCATAGAGTCCGGGATCTTCACCGTTGCCGTGGTTGGGGATGAAGAGATTGAGATTGGGCATGCCATGCGGTTGCAAGGCTTGGAGCTGAGAAATGAGGCAGAGCGCAACTCCAATGCAGATTTGCTCCGGGAAAACCTCGAGGATCTGTTGCGTGACGACGCCAATGGCGGGCCAAAGCGCTAGCTCGCCTGGGTGAATAAATGAAAGAGGGAGGGAAGCCCCCACTCTGGCAGGAGAGGCGAACCACAATCGAATACGCTCCGCCGCCCAAGGCAAAGTGTCATAGTTCTGCAAAGGGCGCAGAGGCGGTTTCCTACTGAAGCAACAACACCGCCCCGGTCCTGTCACCGGGGCGGAAAGAGCAGGATGGAGAGCCTAGCTCATTGGGGGGAGGCGCAGGATGACTGAAGAGAGACGGTGCGGGAATTGCACCTGCTGGAATAGGACATCGGCTCTAGGATGGGCAGATTGCATTCATCCGAAGCGCAGGAGGAGACTCGTGTTCAAGCGGTGGGACAGGGTATGTTCTGACCATACCTTCCCCGGCGAGCAGGTGGAGCGGTACAGGCAGGAGTTGCTGCGGCTTTTGGGCATTGCCGAGGAGCGCCAGCGAGAGTGGTGGCTGATGGGCCCAGACATGCCAGATAACGGTGGTGATTGGATGCGTGCTTACTGGAACGGATATGCCAAGACGATGGCTTTGCATGATGCCCTGGTAGAACTGGAGGTGGGGAATGGCGCTGAGTGACAAGCGGCTGGCAATGATCGAGGTCTATCGAGCAAACGAGGGGAGTCAGTATTCTCAGACGTGGGGCGAGTTCAAGCTAGACTGGATTGATGACCTTGTGAACGAGGTCAAGCGGTTGAAGAAGAGATGCTGGGTATGCCAGTCATATTACTACGGCGACTGCGCGTGTACGGCTAGTCCCAAGCCAAGGGTCTGTCCCGTTGACGGACTCTGCGATGTGGATAGGTTTGAGTTGGCAAAATGGGCGCAGCCCTGCCAGGAGGCTAAGGTTATTACCCAAGAGCAGATAGACAACATCGACTGGCACTGACAATGGGATGCCGTCTGACGGCAAGCATCTGGCCGACTGCCTGGTCGAGGGCATCTGCCGGGAGGGGAGCGATGGCCATAACTGAATTGATACCCGAAGAACTGGCGGCAGATAGGCACAACATAGTGGGGCATTTGCTGTACGAGTATGAGCAGGAAAGGGAAAGGGCACGACAGGCCGTTTATAAACTGGCGGTGCACATTGACGATCTGGAGGACATAATCAGTCTGCAGCTAAGGGTAATCCAGGATCTGACTAAGGAGGTGCCCGATGCCTAAGCGTCACCAGTGCCGGAGTTGCCACCACTACGGAGAGGCCACTGCTAAAGACTACCCACGACTTCATGCCTGTACAGCAGGCGTTGGCAAGTCTCCGGTTACGCCATGTCAGAAGGCTTGCTTCTACTGGTGCGAGCGATTGACGGCGGGCCAGTTGGAGTGGCGCCGAAGACAAGAACCTGGCGACCCGGTCAATTGGTAGAGTTGAAATAGGCAAAGATGAGAGAGAAGGAGGCATCCTGTTATCAATGCAGCAATCTGTTCTTTATCCCGGATTCCATTCCTCCGGGCTACAAGGTGCGCTGCTTTCCGAACGAATATCCTGGGCCAGAGCGAGATGTTCCTAGGTCTGGCCTGTGCGACTGCGGGAAGTACCGATATGTGAATGAGGGGGCAGGCAATGCTGAATGGGAAGTGGGCAAGGAAAGGAGAATCCGTGGAACCTAGAACTGCGATCATCGTCGGCGTCTCGTCGGATATCGGCTTGGCTCTGGCCCGTAGGTGGCTAGAGGCAGGGTGGCGGGTATTTGGGACGTACCGAAACTGGTCTCCGATGATGGGTGAACTAGCGATGATGGGGTCGTGTCCATCATACTGTAATCTGGGTGACGCTGAGTCAACAGGTGGTGCCTGCCATCGGCTTGGGCTAGAGAGTAGGCACTGGGACGTTCTAGTCCTGGCTGCAGGCGCCCAAGAGCCCGTAGGACCATTCGAGGATGTCGAGTTCATGGACTGGGAAGGATCCATCAGGGTCAACTTCGTGGCCCAAATGCAGGTAGTCCACAAGTTGCTACCATTCCGGTGCATGGATACCGACCCTGAGCCTCTAGTGCTCTTCTTCGCCGGCGGCGGCACCAACAACGCCACCGTCAACTACTCTGCCTACACCGTGAGTAAGATCGCCTTGATCAAGATGTGTGAGTTGTTGGACGCCGAGATCCCCGATACGCGCTTCTGCATCCTCGGCCCCGGTTGGGTGAAGACGAAGATTCACGAGACGACGCTGGCCGCTGGGCCAGACCTGGCCGGCGACAACTACCAGCGGACTCTGGACAAGCTGGCTTCAGACGAATGCACGCCGATGGAGACTGTTCTGGACTGCATTGATTGGGCGGTAAAGGCATCCAGGGATGTCGTGTCCGGAAGGAACTTCAGCGTGGTGCATGATGCCTGGGGCTCAGTGCTCTTGGAGGATGTGCTAAGGGGTGCGAAAGACATGTACAAATTGCGGCGACACGGCAACGACCTACTGGTAAGGGGGAAGTGATGTATCAAAGTTCAGTCCTCTTTAACCTGATGGCGGCGCTGCCTACCATTCCTGATCACCATGCGCCGGGGACGCCGCTGTATGAGTTGCTCAAGAAAATGGCACGTGGAGAAGTATCGGGGCTGTTTGGACTAAAGCAGGATAGACAGGGGGCAGAACTTGGCCCTTTCCGGAAAATCATCCTCCCGTATCGGCAAATGGGGTCAACCGACACAACAAATCTCTTCGACCTGGACGAGTTGATCATCTTTGCCTTCTACTGGGCCAACAGGGGCAGATACCACAGGGTGATGGACCTGGGGGCCAACGTCGGTCTGCACAGCATCGTCCTGGACAGGTGCGGATATGATGTACGGGCGTTTGAGCCAGACCCACAGCATTATAAGAGCCTGGTCCGAAACATGCGACTTAACCGTTGCCGCCATTACCACACCTTCCAGAACGCCGTGGGCGCTGAGTCTGGAGAGCGTGAGTTTGTCCGTGTCATCGGCAATACCATGAGCAGCCACTTGGCAGGGTGCAAACAGCCTTATGGGGAACTGGAGCGATTTCCAGTGCCGGTAGAGGCATTCGGGCCGCTACTTCCCTGGGCCAATCTGGTCAAGATGGACGTCGAGGGGGCAGAGGCCGAGATCCTGTTGAGCACCACGGCCGAGGACTGGCAGGGCACCGATGCCCTGATCGAGATACAGAGCCCAGAGAATGCGGCCCTGGTGTTCGGGCACTTCAAGTGGCCGAAGGTGCGACTGTTCAGCCAGAAGACGAACTGGCGGGAGGTCCGCAGCCTGGAGGACATGCCCACGTCCTACCATGAGGGGACGCTATTCCTGACATGCAAGGAGGTAATGCCGTGGTAATGCTGGATGTTTTTCTGCGCTGGCTAATTAGGAAGGAGATTGAAAAGTTGCGAATCCGAAGAATCATGATCGAGACCACGACGTACTGCAACCTTAGATGTGCGGGGTGCCTGAGGACCCAGAGTGCGGGCTGGAAGAACCAGCACATGTCGGTCGAGGACTACGCCCGCATCATCGATGACCTTCCGGCGATGGAAGAGTTGATGCCGCAGGGGGTAGGAGAGCCGACCCTGCACCCTGACCTGCTGGAGATGATCAAGATCGCCAGGGACTCTGGCAAGTTCCAGCGCATCAGCTTTGTGACGAACGCGCTGGCCAAGGAACCATCATACTACGATGCCCTCTTTGACAATGGCCTGACTGGCCTGGGAGTATCGGTAGACTCACTAGACCAAGAGATGGCCAGCAAGCTGCGCGCGGGGACGGACGTTGCTAAGTTGAAGGAGGCGCTGTCCTATCTCGTCCAGCATCACCCGGGTAAGATCGTGATAGGGATGGTCGTGGGGGCTCTCAACTGGCTTCACGTTGAGGAGACACTGTCCCAGTTGCAGGAGATAGGCCACTTCATGGTAGCCATGCACCCATTTGATGACATGGGAGACGGTAGATGGTGTCTGAACCTGGACAAGAAAGCGTTTTTCTATGCCGGCTTATCGGGCCTCCAGCGGCAGTTTCCTTGTCTCAACCTGGTGGCCGAGGACTTCATACCTTCACTTGAGGTCTGCCATGCCCCATGGGAAGCGCCCTTCATCAACGTCCGTGGTGGCTTGGATCCATGCTGTCGACTGAGACTCAGCGGCTTTGAGAACGTGCTGGAGAGAACTTTCGATGCGGCCTTCCATAGTTACCTAGAGGAAGAGTGGCGCGAGAGGTTTCGCAAGTGGACGCCTAACTGCTGCCTGGACTGCCCGTTCTACCAGGTGAGGGGGAAGGCGTGATGCCTGATGACCCGATATTCGAATACTTCGTCCACGTCAGGCGGTGGAAGGACTCCTACGATGGGGCCAGGTGCCTACTCTTATCTATGGCGAAGAACGGGGAGGCTGAGGGGGAGGATGTCCGTTTGATGCAAGACCAGTTGGACCTGATATCTAAGGCTCTGAACGACGAATTGTACCGAATCCAATTGAGGGATTTAAGGGGAGAATGATGATGACTGAGCCTCTAGTCAGCGTTGCCATGCCCTGCTACAACGAAGAGAAGTACATCCGGGAATCCATCGAGTCTGTCCTGAACCAGACCTATCGGAACGTCGAGATCGTCGTCGTGGATGACGGTTCCACCGACGGGTCGGCAGATATCATCCGTGAGTACCCGGTGAGACTACGCCAACAGGAGAACCTAGGGGGGGTAGAGGCCACCAACAACGCCGTGGCCTCTACCACAGGCGAGTTCGTGATGCCTATGTCTACCGATGACATCCTGGACTCCCACTACCTGGAGAAAACGGTGCCTATTCTGGCGGACAGCGACCCCAAGGTAAGCACGGTCTACACCTGGATTCAAGCCTTTGGTGATGAGCATTGGCTACATCGATGCCCTCGTTTCGACTTCGACCTTCTGAAGCACAACTACAACTACATCAACGGGGTGCTCCGACGCTCCGCCTGGGATGCTATGGGGGGGATGCGACCGATACCGATAGAGGGCAGGCCCCGAGGATGCGGGCTTGAAGACTGGGATCTCAACCTGCGGCTAGCGAAGGCGGGATGGGACTTCATCCTAGTGCCGGAGCCTCTGTACTTTCTGCGGGTCCATGCAGGTTCGAACTCAGTGCAGATGGCGGTCCGAAATCCAGAGCGCCAGGCGGCGGTGCGTCGTCTAAACCCAACGATCTTTCCAGTGGAGGGGAATATCTGATGCTCAAGCAAATACGGATTGACGGTCTGGACTATAAGATAGGGTTGTTGCCTTCGACTGTCAACGAAGACTATGGTAGGGTCACTTATCGAACCTGTGAGATCTGGTTAGATGAGACCATGCCAGGGGAAAAACAGTACGAGATCCTGTTCCATGAGATCTTCCATGTTCTCTCAACGAATCGGAGTTCAGGTCTGAAGGAGAATCA
>JBAYMG010000046.1:0-6610 GCA_041663665.1 Candidatus Omnitrophota bacterium
GATCATACCTCCAATAGCTTCTTCCGGAGTCTCACCCGTCCAAACACAACTCCGATAGGGGGCCATAGCAGCGAAGTGCACCTTCCCATGAGGGAGTAGGTGAGCCTCCTTAGGATCAATGACTGTATCTACGCCAGCAATGACCTTTTTGACAACGAACTCAAACCCCTTCTTCGCTGGATCCTCTTCATGAATGTGGCTAAGAACAGTCTCCCCGGGCCAAGCAAGGACATCGAGATGATGCCTAGGGGTAACCTTCGCAGCATGTCGTTCCTCTAACTGTTTACGTAGATCTGCACTAGCTTCTGGTGATAACATAACTATCCTTTCCACCCGTTCCGATGACCCGAGGGCTCAGGCGAGTGAAAAGAGATCTACACCAGACTTACTCAAGAGAGGATCTTGGTGAGATCCGGGCCCCTAATCCGTAATACTAGGCATGACCCAAACCATCACAGGCCAGCAGTTCAAAGAGCAGTTCGGGGTTGACCCTGAGAAGGATGATCTCGAGCGGGTCAATTGCACTACAATTGGAACGGTTGGGCACCAACAGTGCGGTGTATGCGAGATGCACAAGAAACCTCGGTTCATGTGCGGGTGCCTGGCCTCGGAACCTCCTCGAGTGAAGTTCTTTAATAACCGAAGGGCTGCTATAGGGACTGCCAACCAGATGACCAAGGAGACCAGTGAACAACACCACGCTTTCTACGCTAAAGATATGGGTTGGCTGGTGAAAAATGTAGTAAAAGGACGCCTCACTGATGCTACCGGGTGGTCAGTCCCCTCCAAGATAATCGAAGAAGCCACCCTCAGCTCCGGACAACAGAAACTTCTGAACTCCATCAAGGAAGCCATAGAGGGAGATCTTCGTAGACACGCTGGGGTACAGCGGAAAGAGTTAGCTACTGCCAAGGTCCTCGAACGCAAGGGTCTCATTATCCTACATGTGATCTCCACCGCCAGCAAAGATTACTACGAAGCTGAGCTAATAAGTTGAGATCTGAGACCCTCATACGTAGTATTGAGCATGGCAAGCAAATCATCAAAGACTCCGGTAAAAGGCAAGTACTTCGCTGAGTTGGATGAGGACACAGAGCTCTACTGTGTATTCAATGAAGAGACGGATGACTTTGCCTTCTCATCCTGGGCCTCCAAGGAAGATGCTCAGGATGATGCCAATACCCGCAACGGGAAGTAGAGTCTAGTCCTCTAAGAGAAGGATACGTTCGAAGCGGGTCGTGTATAGGATTGGACTAAACTTAGAGCAGTGTCTAAGACCTTCCCAACTGAGAAGACCCACTGAACAACTTTGAGCTGGAAGTGGATACTTTACGGGGGGACCCTTCCAGTTCACACAAGAGTTGCAAGGAGACGGATCCTGAAGGCGTTCAGGGGTGATCCCATGCTTGCAGACGGGACAACTACAATCAGGCATCGTCTTGAGTAACTCTTTCGAGACGGGTCTTGTACTTGACTCGCTGGTAGCGAATACAAGTGATGACTCCTGTACTCGTTACTACGGTTCCACACACCGTAGCAGGAGGGTGGGATAGAGGGATCCCCCTGCTGCACTTCCAACCCAAACCATCAAAGGCCTTGCCATCAGGGATGCAATAGGTACAACTCACACAAAGATTCTTGTTGTCAGGCATCACCCTCTTCCGAGAGGATCCTCTCAAATCGAGTAGGGTAGACTTGCCGAGGGTAGGGTAGTTGTTTGAAGCAACTGCTGATATTTACAAGCCCTAATGGGTTCTGTCCCTCAGAACACACTCGATGCCTGAACTGCCTACCCTTCGGTGTGGTGCTAGTCTCCAACACCCAATGCTGACAGGTATCGCAAGGGAAGGGCCTATCAGGCACTCTTACCATCATCCTGAGGGATCGGCTTCTGTCGAGGACCCTCAATAGCTTGCTCATACTCGAGAATGTAAGGGCACTCTCGTATGATAAGAGAATCAGTCCTTGGAGCGACTAGCCCCAATTTACAAGCCTCATCCTTCCATCGTTGGCACCGGTCACAAGGTCTCAATTTAGGCATCATCATTTTCATCTTTCATTATTCGTTCAAAGCGGGTGGGCCGCTCGAAGAAGTGTTCTGAGCATCCGTCCATCTCGTGTGACTTCCAACAGGAGTCCTTGACTTGGGACAGGACCGTTCGCTTGCCATCCTGGACAGGGATGGCAACAGACTCTTTCGTCCGGTACCGGTAGCAATTGTTGCAAGAGCGGGGCTCAGTCACCCAAAGAAGACTACCACAAAGGACCGTCTTGGTGTAAAGTCCCTCATCATGTGGACACTATTTGTACTCGGAATCGGTTTTGCAGCTGGTTGGTTTACTCGAAAGAAACTCAAGCCCAATGGCTGAAGATGACATAGAATCCTACTGGGAGGACATCCGGTTCTACCCGCCGGAGCCAGTCGACCCAATCATCCAGTTGAGGGCAGAAGAGCGAGCTCGCAAGGCCATAGCCGAAGAGCTCGGGGAGGACGCCTACGACTTCAGGCACCTTCCATTAGAGCGGTTCATGGAAGCGATGCGATCCATACGAGCCAGCAGGCAGGACTCTAAAGAGATCCGAGATTTACACGAGCTCCCACCCTATTAGAGAATCACATGCCAGACGATCCTAATGACATCGAATCCTACTGGGAAGGGATTAGACCCAAGCGAGCGCCCCAGAAGACTGGTTTGGGTAAGTACTCAAAACGGGTGAGAGATCTGACTGAAGACGATAGAAGGGCTCTAATTGAATCTTTGCCGATTGAAAATCGGCAAAGGGCTAGCTCACTTCTTGGGTTTGGTAACCTAAGTGAAAACGAGAGAGCACTCCTAATTAGAGACACCCGTCCGATCGAAGATCAGCGAGACAGATCTCTTCGAGAGGTTCATCAAAACCTACCTCCTTGGCACCCGGACTATCGAGCAGATAGCAACTTCATAGATCCCAGTGTCAGATTAGAGACCGCTCAAAGAAGCTTCAGAGAGGCCGCTCAAGTATCAGATTCCATGAGCGATGAAGAGGAAATGGACCAACTGAGAATGTTTGGGGGTATCCCACTAACCCTGAATGAAAGGATCCATTTCCTAATTAGAAACTTTTGCACTAATGAGGAGAGACGAACTATTCTAAGAGCCCTCGAGGAGGGTTTCAGTCATAGTCAACCAGTTCAAGTAGGGGTCTTGAATCAGAACTTTGCTAACAACATCACTAGCGTGAACCCGGAATACCAAGTAATCCTCAACCAATGGTATCGAAGCACTGGTCCTTACTCACGAACGTCAACTCCTGATTCAATTCTAGAGGTACTCCAAACCAGAGTGAGTGATGAAGGGGAAGACGATATCATCCCTATCGATGAGCTTGATGCAGCGGTACTTCAGAGGGTTAGGAATGAACTTCAAACCCAACTAGGACGTGATCCAACTCTTGGGGAGTGGAACCCACCCCTTCACCGAGGACCTACCCCCGAGGTCAGCATGGGAACCAGTATGGCTTCAGCCTACCAAGCAGGAAGAGAAGAAGGTCTACGATTCCTCAGAGAAGAACCCTCTAGGATTAGTAGAGATCTAAGTCAGATTCTTGACCAGCCTAGCCAACAAGCACTACTTGATGCTTCCCAAGAGATCGAAGAAAACCAGCTGGCCCAAGATCTAATTAGAGAGCTACCCTCAATTGCACCAGTACGCCAAGCTCTTCTAATTGAACTGGATCGTGAGCCATCAATTAGAGAGCTAGCTACTTCATTCGTAAGGTTAGGGGGATCCTTCCGACAATTGGATAGGGAGGTTCAACAACTTAGACAACGAATTCCAACCCCTGAGAATCGTCAAGCCGAGTATGATCGATTAGCCGTGGCAGCTGGACTCCCTTCAGGGAGTGTCACCGTCGAACGTGGGGACCCTGGCCTGATTGACCGAATCTTCTCTGACCCAATGAACCTACGCCTGGAGGAAACAACAACTACATCAGGACATAACTACTCTTCCCTTGAAGAACCTGTCGACGAGCATGGGCAAACGGTAGGTATACCTAGTGAGTCAATAGCAGATTTCACCGAACGAGTTCGTCATGCCTGGGATCCTATAACCAGAGAGTTACATGAGAACCCTGGTGAACCCTCCCCTTTGACCATGCTCAATAACGCTCTCAGAGCTCTTGGCTTTCCTCCTGTCTCAATCAACATCCAGGCTTCTATTGAAGGTGGATCAAGACTAACCCTCCACATGCCACCAAGCATAGAGTTCGAGACAGACTCAGATCCAGACGAAGTGTCAGTCACCTTTTCACATCGTACTTGAAGTACTAGGATGAGTCGCCGCGTACACCTTCTCAATGAGGTCCATCACAGCATAATATTCGGGAGAGATCAAGTAAGTCAAACCCCAGTAGAGAAAGAGAGGGGTAAGCCAAGTGGCTGATAAACCAAAGATCACACACAAGGCCCAACCCCATCCTTGAGCGGTATCCTCCTTTGAAGCCCATAACTTCCTGACAATGAAGTACTTGTACCAGATGAAGAACATAGCCGGAACCATGATGGCTCCAATGAGGTAAAAGAGCCCTTCGGCTCTCTTCTGCCGAATCATGCACTCCCAAGCGTAGGCTGACACCTTCCTAATCTCCACTGCCATCTGAGGAGCCACCTGGTCAATACGAGACAGAACCGCCGTAGCAAACTTCTCAGCACCATCGACCAGACCCCCCATCCCATTAGAGAGCTTGTCCAGAGCCTTGTCGGCTACTCCAGCAAAGGTTACCTGAGCACTCGAAGCCGCCTTAGCGATTGTTGTTGGGTCTGCCATGAAGTCCCATTACACCAGAAAGCCACCCGGTGTAAGAAATTCCAAAGTTCTAGTACTATGTGTCCAAAATCAGATCCAGGAAATCTGAGAACCACCAAGTTCACCATGAGCCCTGGTATGTACCGATGGGCCAAGGTAGTCCGAATCAAGAACACACTCCCCTTACCCTTCTCACCGTTGACGAGAGTAAGAGAACCCCGAGGAAGAAGAGTTGGAAGTTGGGTGATGTCAGAACCTGATCACCACTCGAGCCGGGACCCCGAAGGCCTCCCGTACCTCAGCTCCATATCGGAACGTTAGTCCGTACGTAGCATCCTCCTTCTTGAGTGAGTCTCCCGCTACCTTGACTTGTTGCTTCGTCCAAAGCCGAGCCACCAGAAACCCTCGCCTCTTGAGCAGCTCATCAGCCTCAACCTGTGCCCAGAACTCTGGCTCCAACCCTCCCCAAGGCTCCCCAGTAGCCGTCTCGAACCGGAACTCCGCCCACCTCTTCGACACCACTACCTGAGCCACGTCAAGAGCAGCATCAGCCTTGCCCATGAACGGGTAAACCGGACCCAGGTAATGCTTGTGCTCCTCCCTTCGCTCCATGGGTTCGAAGTCTTCCGGCTCAAGATCGATTGTCAGCTGTGTCATACCAATTGGTACACCAATCGATATCGACCAATAGGCCTAACTTAGAAAGGTTATTGAGATTCACGGGCTCAGAACGTAATACTCAAGTATGACTCAGCTAATTCTATCCCAGGGTGTAAGATGAAGGTTCGAACTACCTATTGCCCTCCGACACTGACCAAACCGGCCAGAATACGAGTGGTAGATGTGGACTCCAAGAAGGAGAGGAGTATTCCTGTTCCTGCTGAAAGGATCCTATTCCCACTAGTAACCATATGCCGATATGCAGCCATCGAGTACGTCGGGGATCGGTACAAGGATGTCCTACATGTAATCAAAGACGGGGAAGAATACTTATTCGAGGTTCCCTGATGACCAAGGATGAACTGATGTTTCCGACTAGTTGGCCTGAATGTCCTAAGCTACAGAACATGCTCCCCTCTCGAGCCAAGCAGGTTCTCATCGAGCACTTCCTCCACGTGATGGAATCCTCCCCTCTTGGTTTCAGCGGTAACACCTCGTTCACCTTCTTCGAGGCAATGGCAACCGTCTACCAGCTCCACGATGAGTGGGTACGAAAGATAGCCCCGATCTGCTATGACGAGGCTTTGAAGTTGTTCAAAGCCAAGAAGATCAGTGAGATCAAGTCACCTCGAACGTAATACTCAATATGGTGCATCTCAGAACTCTCCCCGACGAGAATCACGATGGAACCCCTAGAGTCTTCGTTGTCTTCAGCGTCGGCCTGACCCTGAACTCTTGGGTGCTTCGAGAGGAGTTCGGCCCCCAAACCTTCTCAACCATCGAGAAGCTCTTCCGTACCATCGGTGGCATGGTTCGATGGGAACGCTGGGATGATGAGTCAAGACAGTGGATCCTCGACATGAACAAGAACAAGCCGATTGGTTAAGGAGTCCGATTATAAATGGCTCCGAGTAAGTCTACTCCGTTGTATCAAGGACTACGCGTAGGTTCTGTTGAACTGGTTGCTGAAGTGGAGCCCAGAGACTCCATCGATGGATCAAAACATGATCGGCAATGGGAAGTTCTCTGTGACTGTGGCGGTAAAGCCTACCGAACAGTAAAGGGGTTGGTTTACGCCCTCCAACATGACCAAGATACTTGCTGTGAAAAGTGCCTACAGGAACTTCGTCGAGGTCTAAGATTCGAGTACATCGAGAAGAGAA
>JBAYMG010000047.1:0-6577 GCA_041663665.1 Candidatus Omnitrophota bacterium
GAAGGATGAGATGAAACGAATTGTGTTTGACGCCAACTATTTCACCACAACCCTACTTCCCATGCACATCACTCTCAATAAGAGTGGGCTGTATAAGAGGGTGTGTGGAGATTGGCAGGTAGGTGATGGTGTATCTTATCGAGGATTAAAAACTATTGTATCTGGTATAACGGGTCAGCACGTAGGTTTAGAATTAGGAGTCAGCGTAAACGCTCAGAGAATATGGTTCAATAATAATGACGCAGAGTTGATCCGCATCCCTCGCACAATCGACGACTCCGGGAGGGATTTGTGGGGGATGGTAGACTGGAAACTATTCACACAGGAAATGGCTGATGATGAAGGGAATATCAATATTTACGAAAATCCATATATCCATCTTGACGGTCATGACGCACCTATTGGATCGGGACCCCCCACTGAGGCCATATTGAAAGCATTGTGTGCGCAAGAGAACATAGTTCTTGACAAATGATTCCAAGTAACATATCTTTAATCACGCAGGAGGCAACATGCAAGTGGAAATCATTAAACAACTTAAATGCAAGAGGTGTGATTATGAATGGAATCCCAGAAAGCCAGATGTCAGAGTCTGTCCTAAATGTCACAGCCCGTATTGGGATAGAGAAAAGATGCACGTTATGCAAAGAGATGAAGTTTCTCAATGAATATTCTCCGGGGCATGGAACACGAGACGGGAAAGCAACGGAATGTAAGTCTTGCCATGCAGACAGAAATAGGAGGTACAGGAAAAACAACACACAATCCTCTCGTGATAGCGGGAAGAAGTGGAGAGATAAAAACAAAGATCATTGCCGCAAGATGAAAATAAAATGGTGCGAAAAAAATCGCCAAAAAGAAATAGAACGCACTAATCGCTATATGGAGAAATATCCAGAAAGGAAAAGAGCGCAAATGGATGTAAGAAACGCCATACGCCGGGGAGACATGGTACGATTACCGTGTGAAGTGTGTGGGCTTGAAAGATCGCACGGGCATCATGATGATTACTCTCGCCCATTGGACGTAAAATGGTTTTGCGCTTTACACCACAAAGCGTATCACATGAAGTGCAGCGCAAGAAGAGATTGAAATTTAAGACCCCCTAACGCATGGATTTCTGTCCGGCGATGTAGTCCGGCTGTCTCTTCCGAGATTTCACCAGAAGGCGCAGGGGGTTTCTATAGTTTATCCCGTATGCCTTTCTTGTGATAGCTGCTTGCCCCACCAAGGACAACGCCCCAATACATGGGATAGCGAATGTACCAAGGTTTTCCTGTTGATTCCATTGCCTCCAAGAACACGGAATTAGCCTGGCTATACGATATATTTCCCGGAAAGTCGGTGCGGTACATTGCGTCATGTAAAATTGCTTCACGGTGGGCTCTCGACCCCCACATATCATAAATAAGGGGTAGCCTCGGAACAGAGGCCAGATCGGTTTCAAAGCAAGGTAAGTCTGTTGTGGTGGCTTCGCTCACGGTCTCAAACCAGGGCGGCACTATAATGAGCCGATTCAGCAATTCACTCCAGTATTTCAGAGGGGACCTGACAACCCATATATTATCGCAGTCATCCCTGAGTCTCACATCAAGCGCCGTCCGAAAGCCTGCTTTATCCATGATCTTTCACCTCCTGATGTTTCACAAAATCCCATGAATGGAACGGGAAACAGCCGGCTAGGGAGATTAAGATCAGGATTGCTATGATGAGTTTTTTCATTTATCCGCCTTTATCATTTTCAGAAACCCTTTCACCCGGTCCACATAAATCTGGTTGATGAACTCCTCGCCCTTCTTTCTGGGCGTCCCCGAATTATAGGCCGCAATCCCCGCGTCAAGGTCTGGAGCGTACTTCTTATAGCACTTTGCCAGTTTCTTGCATCCGTATTCAAGGTTGGTTGACGGCTCCATCAGCCCCGACCATGCTCCTTGATAACCCAATTCCCGCGCAACTTGCCCCATGATCTGGAGGAGGCCAAAAGAGGTTGCCCTGCCCCTTGCTTCGTTCTGATCATGGAGGCCGAGCGGTAAAACGTAATGCTCATAGAAGTGATGCTCAAAGCGGGTTGCATCAGGCTTGCCCGATGATTCAGTGAGGATATGAGCCTCGACCAGATCAGGATCAAGTTTATAGGCCGCCGCTTTGGATTCGATGAGTTTTCGCAGTTCGGGTTTAACTTTCATCACATCACCAGGTTGGACTTTGAATTGTCTATATGCCGGTCGAGGCGTTGCCTGATATATGATACGTCGTCGCCGTGTTCCTTTTGGCGCTGTAGGAGCAGATCCAGCTTTTCGCACACGCCCTGATGGGTGGCAGTACAGGTGGCGCGGTCAACCTTCTTGTTCTGCAATAATCCAATCCAGCCAATTACAGCCGCCAGTGCGCCCCCTACGATAGTTTTTTCCATGCTGCCATACTCCTCTTCCTTAAATTGGCGGTGCTGTATTTAATTTATCCTGATTGAGTAGGTCATTCGAAATCACCTCCCTCAAATGCAGGGGCCAGTGTATCAACAATCTCCCCCGTCAGCCCGTCCGGTTCTCGTTCCATGCTGACTGCCCACCGTTGCATCCACTCGATCCAGACGGCGTACTTAACAAGCTTCGGAGCCATGTCGGAACAGAGATTTTCGATTACCTTTGCGAAGGATTCGGCTTCCTTTTGATCTGTGAAAAGTTTGTATCTCATATTATCGCCTCACTATATTCAGTGTAAAGGTGGCTGCGTTTGGGTTGAAACTCGCACCGGAAAGATCGCTTGCCGTGAAGCCAGTTGCGTCGGGGGCGGTGATCGTAACGACCGAGACATCATCAACTGACGCTGTTGCAGAACTACTACCAAACCCGCCCAGGCTAATTGATCCATTGTCAGCGATAGCTGTTTTCGCGGATGATACTACTCCGATAGTTGCTGTGCCCGAGGCCGTAAAAAATTGGGTATTTATATCGTAATAATTGGCTCCAAACATATTACTGCGCGAGATTATATGGACACTTAACAATAATATGTTCCCCGCCCTTGCTGAAATAGCTTGCAGGCATTGTCCAAAAGCAGTTCCCCCTCCGCGAGCAATATTGCATTTGCCCGGAGCAGCCCACGTTATGGTTGATGGAGCAGTCGTGCCCCAGTTTGATACATCAGTCGCAAAGGCTCCATTTGTGATGAGATTATCACCATACGTTGCTACCGTCCCCGCCGCCACCGGATACATTGCCAGCGTATTCGTGCCGTCGTTCCAAGTTGCCGTAATCGGCGTAGTCGCATTCAGAATCGCCAGCCATCTCAAATCTTGACTGATCTGCGTGACGAAGGTAGGCGCAACGGTTGAAAAATTGGCAGTCAGGGAGGAAAGGGTTACGCCGGAGCCGTATTTGATGGCCTTGATGTTGGCGTCGAGGGCCAATAGCTCTACGGGAGTCTTTCCTGGGGATAAGTCTTGGTAGTTCTCTACCTCCGGCTCGTATCTACTTCCTACAAGTATCCGTCTCATCTTAATTCTCCAGTATCGTGCCAGTAATGAGCCATGAGATAGACCCAGTGAAGTTAGCATCGGGATCTACGACCAGTTTCTTGTTTGTTCCATCACTCATATGATTCGCTATCACAAGGGGCTGTCCTGAACCAGCCGCAAGACCTGTCGTCAAGGCTACAAATCTATCAACATCACTCCCATCACCAAGAACGATATCTTCAATGGTGCCTCCTGTTACACTAACGATGATGGAGTCTATAAAGGCATTGTCGGGAAGGACATTCTGGTTCGCTCCCCCCACGTACTGTGCTTCATGTGTCCCTGCCCAGGTATTTACCCAACGGAACTCGAAATCTTTCTTATAGCGAGTTAGACTTGAACCGGTAGCGGGTTGCATAGCGTGGAGTTTGTTGGAGGATGAGTCAAGCCACTGACCAGGAGAAGGCTGAATTCCTTCCTCTTCCAGGATCAGCGTTGCACCTGTAGCTCTCAAACTTGAACTATTCGCCCACGTTGTAGGAGTTGCCCCGGTAGCGACAAAGACGTTCCCCGTGACATTCGTTCCCCCGACATTCGTAAAATTATCCCCTGCTACAAAGGTGTCAATCGTGTATTCCTGCCCGATAACCAAAGTGCCGGATGTCAAGGCAGTCTGTGAGGCTTTACGGTGCTTGGGTGCGACACCATTCCGATACAGGCCAAGGACTTCTGCCGCGGTGAGGGCACGATTTCCTAATTGCACCGTAAAGCAAGTCCCTGCATTACGTAATGTCTCCAGTCCCAAAATCTGCGCAACGGCTGTGTTAGTAAAATTAGCGGGTGTCCCTGCGGGTATAACCATAGTTGCGAATAAAACCCCATTACTGTAACACGCAATAGAGCCAGCTACGGATGCTGTCTCACGCACGCCTACCATTACCAAATCTATTACTGTACCATTTACCCAGTTTGCAGATGCGTAACTCTCGTTTATGGTTATAGTTGTACCGCCGGTAGCAGCCGCGTAAAAATGTATTTTATTGGTTGTGTCTATGTAAAAATCGACCTGATCGGAAGAGCTTTGCTTTTTGTTAAAAAGTACTGTGTTGTGCCAGCCGTATAATTTTCTAAAATCCCCTTCCATCTAAAGAAGAAATCCCCCGCTCCTATATTTAGGTTTGCGTTATTAGGTATGGTTATCCCGCTGGAGCCCGAAGCGGCATAGGTCAGATTGACCCCTTGATTCGGACTCCGGGCGAGAACTGCATCCTGCGACTTGGCGAAGGCGGTGGTGGCTGCTTGGGTCGTCGCGGTGTTGTCGGGGATGGCGGTGGTCAGCGTTCCAGTCGTACCGGTGATTGTGGTGAAGGTCCCAGCCGCCGGGGTGGTTCCGCCGATTGCTCCCGGCTTGGCAGGATCAAAGCTGTTGTTCTGAGTGAATGTCGGTTGACCAAAAGTGATGCCCGCCGACAAGAGTAACGCTAATATTAAAAGTGAGATTCGTTTTTTCATTTCCCCCTCCTTAATCCGGTACGTATTCAACGGTAACGCCTGCTGTTCCCGCGCAAGTTATGGCAACATACAGGCCTTTGTAATATCTGCGAGGCGGATTTGATCCCGATGCAGCCGCCCTAAGCGTTGCCGAAGTCGTGAAGACGGTGGAAGGATCAATAGCGGTTCCCGAAGCGGCGGTATTATCATAGACGACCGTCGTCACTGAGTTTGTGCCGTCCGTGTTGACCTTCATCCCATAATAATACCCTGATCCGGTCGTCACAAGTCCCGATGCCGTTTTGGTTGAATAGCTCACAAAGAACGGAGCCGCCCACACCGCCCCTGCCAGCATCAGCACGATTGCCAAAATACAGATTGCCCTAAGTCCTTTTTTCATTTGATCCTCCTGTTAAATTAAAAAGGCACATCCGCCCTGGTTCCTTTCGGGTTGGGTGATGTGCCTTGTTTTCTTGCTGTTGCCTTGCCCGGTTTCATCCTGGCGTCAATAAGGTTTTCGAGTTCTCTTAGTGCGGCTTCTTTGTCATGGATGCTAAGCCCATTCGCTGCAATCTCATCGATAAGGCCGCTTTGAATATCTCCCTTACTTTCAATAATTGCTCTGGCGTCAATGTCTTCAAGGGTTTCAACTTGTCTTCTTGCCCACTCATCGGTTTCCCTCCTTGCATTTCTGGCTATTATGTCATCCTGTTTTGCTGGGTTGAGTATACCACGTCCTTCACCGGATTTCAAGGCTTCGACTAAAGAATCCCCATCGGTGAATCCTGTGTATCCTTCGTCCCTTAGAATGTCAGCCCAGTCGTCCGGCTGCATGGCTCCTTTTTTATGGACTCTGGCGGTGTCGGGGAACTCTCGCATAATCTTTACGTTATAATCGGCTCCCAGGTCCATGCCGCCGCCTTGGTTGATTCGCCCAATTATATTGTCGGGGTTAACGGGGGCCTTCGGTTTAGTCGCGGGTCGTGTTTCCTGCGCCTTCTTCCAAATATCAGTTAACCCCTCCGGATATTGCGCTCTAATTGAATTGGGAGAGTAGACCCATTCGTTAAAGTCGTTTCCTTGCCATATAACGTCTTTGGCGGGGACTTTTTTGGAGATCAACTGTCCCCTGTCGTGGCTGTTTGCATAGTCTTTCGAGAAAGACACATAATCTCCCGCCTCGATCCCCTTAGCCTCAGCGTGTGCGCTTCTATACACCGTGACCGTTGTTTCTGGGTTTGAAACCCGTGGGACATTAGCGGTAGGGTAGGAAGGCAAGTCTTTGCTATAAATCTTGTTTATCGCTATCAAGTCTTGTATCCCATTGCCGCTATCTGAAAAAATCCTCCCAATCCTATGCAGTTGCGGATTCGATAGATCCATCAAATCGTTTTGTGTAACTGCGTTTTCAAAATCGTCCGCGCTCTTATATTTGCGGGCCTCTTCGATTAGCGGTTGTTTTTCTGATGTCTGTGCTGCCCTCGCCCTGTTCACGTTTTCCATGCTCCAAGGATTTACGGGTGCTTTGGGCACGTCTGCCGGCCTAAATTCCTTGCCGGGATATATCCGGGGTCTGCCAAGGTAACCGCCCTCAACCTTCACGATGTCGGTGGTCTGTGGGTTCATGGC
>JBAYMG010000048.1:0-6507 GCA_041663665.1 Candidatus Omnitrophota bacterium
ACATGAACACGTATGCCGAAATCCTGTATATTTCTAGCTTCACGCCTTGTCTTTACCCACACGATGTTATCTGTATCCCATAATAATTTACCATTGACTGATTTATACGGGATAAACATCCATCCTGGGATTATAGCCTTATTACTTATGATTGTAGTTTTTACCATAATATTCCTCATATTAAACGATAAACAGATTGGGTGTGGCTTTGATGCTAGTCCACACCCATGTGCCTAGCGTTTACTTCATATATTCACATCCACTATATATCTAATTCAGAGGTAATAACAACCGAATCACTATTCATCCAGAGATATAATCTACCATCTGGATTAATTGATACAGTGTTACCAATCCATCTTGTATGATCTGGGTATGATGATGGTCTACCTTTAAGACCAGCTAGTTTGGTTAAGACAAACCTAATATTAACTTGCTGTCCAACTCCAGATATTACATCCGTAACATCTTCCCTTGTAAGATCGTATACCGAATTTTTAGTACGAATCAACATGTAAATCCTCCTTATTATATTAGTTACTCATGGTATTGTCGATTCGGAACAACCAAATCGACATAACCATCAGTGACTAATGCGGTTATAGCATACACCCTATAACTTTGCCAGTATATAGAGTTTGGGTTATAATCGTCTGGATACTTTTGTTGCATACTACCACTCCTCATTATATTTTATAATATAATTATCAACTGCTAATTCTGCCGTATTAAATCCATAACCGCTAACTCCAGCTTTACGCTCATGGTACACTTTGCCAGTATCTCTATCAACAACTATCCATCCTGATCTAGATTTATATGTTAGTACATCTTTATCTGGTAAATCAAATAATACAACTTTATGCGCTGGCCATTTTGTAGGCATTGAACTAATACCATAGTACGCATCATATATAAATGTTTCCGTGCTTATTTGGTATTCTTTATCCATTTATTTTATCCTATTTTACTATTTTATTGGCATTTTTATATTTTAAAGGTAATTAATCTTTGTATCTAACTAGAGTTAGATACAAGCTAATACTACGTGTACCGCGTGTCCGTTTTTTTAAAAAATTTTTTAAAAAAATACCTAAATTCGATTGAAAACTACTATTAAGCGTGTTATTATTATCTGGAATTGATTATTGACTAACAAAACTTATTAGATAATCAATAAATTGCTTAACATCTTAATTATACGATGCTTAAATACTTGAGTCATAAAATTATGTTTATCGAAAACGGAAAACTAATTAACGATTTTATGAGATTTTACCGATTAAGCATGATATAATAATAGTAGTTAAGCAAGTACATTAAAAACTTAATATTGCAAAGTCTACCAATATAGTTAAATTATTAAATAAAATAAATCGGAGGAAATAGACTATAATGGTAGAATTTAATGCGGACATATTAAACGGTATCAAAGTATCGGATTTAACCCCGGCGCAACTTGCCCAATTCAAGTCGGCTCTTGCCGGAATACTATCAACTGTGGAAACCAGGTCCGATGAAATCAAAAAGTCACTGGAGTCCGAGGTATTCGGAGAGATTGGCGCATCTGTGGCCAAACTTATGACTGACAAGATGGCATGGACCAAACTTCCGGCCGTAATGCTTACACCGGATGCCGATGGGAAAGTTTACACCGTCTCTTATTATGTTGCACCGTCCAAGAAAACTACAAGCAAGAAGGACGGGGATACTAAGAGAGCGGCAAGCACCGCCGATACTGGGAAGGTGACTATCAATAAAATCGGCGTTGCTAAGGGCGGAATTGCATTTTTCCAGGACAATGTAACCGGAAAACAATATGAGGAAATCAAAGCATTAGTCAAGGAATTAAAGCAACCGGCGGATAGCAAGAATCCTGGCGCATCAGAGGCCGATAGATGTTGGGATATTAGCAAGAAAGGCTTAGCGGCCAGCGATATTGTAACACGGTATCATGCCGATGCCGTAACGCTTATCTATAATGATGGTAAGCAACAGTTGGTCAAGGATGCAGTAGCCGAGATGGAAGCGGCAAGAAGTTCAACCCAGCCCGCAGAAACCAATGCACCTGCACAAACTACAGAAACCCAGGAACCAGCCCAGGAAGTAACCCAGGAAGTAACCCAGCAGTAATAACGGATAGACTTTGCAATATTTAAGTATATAGGCCCGGGATGGTATACCGTCTCGGGCCTATTTTTTATTAAAAATCGAATACACACTGGGCAGAGTGCGCCCGAATTAGCACTTGTGGTGGCGGTTAGTCCGCCATTTTTTGTATGCCGGGAGTACTATCTACGCTTTGCACGGTGAATACAACGATGGTATGCATCACACCCTGGTTTTGATACCTCGATCATAGCTTCATTTTGGGTTACTACGTAACCATAATCTTTTACACATCCACACTGCAAGCAACTCATTGATTTGCCAAATATATCAACATCAATATGCATATCTCCGCCACATTTTGGACACGACTTAAATAACCATATTACACCGAACATTATTTCCATCCCTCCAAAAACGGATGCTTTATAAAAATACCAGTCTCAGGATTTGGTATTTGACCAAGCATTATCCCTGTTACTGTGTCAAATGAATGATGGTTATAAACTGATGCCATATCATCAATCGTAGGTGCCCAACCAATAAATCGTTTATATAATTTATCTGGTATTCCAAGATCATCACATGAAGTAACAAGTCTCCTGCGAATACTGTGCCAATTTTGATTCTCCATCACTTTTATACCAGCCTTATGTAGCGCAGTCCTAAAATGACTACGTACATTATTTTCTGATAGATTTTCATATCCGATAATATACTTCATGTGTTGTTCCCGTAATTTATATTCCCTTACTGTAATTGCCTTACGCTTTGCAATCCTAAATACTACACTATCTTTTGTAATGTCAACCATTTTAGTTGTACTCATTTCTGATGATCTACGACCAAATACTGTTCCCATAAAAACTAATGATGTAGTATATTCGCCTGGAAAATTGCGCCAGTATTCGATTAATAATTTAACATCATCGGATTGCATTGTTGGCGTACAAAGCGTATCTTCATCTGGTTTAGCGGTTAAGTCATCTCTATCTAATGGGAATTTAATTTCCAGTGATTTGCATAATCTTGATATTGCATAATGGGCAACCCTATGCCAATTATCTGATAAGTCAACGCTATCTAACCATGATAATATACCATGCCTTGAAAAATCACCAGATTCATTAAGAAATTTGTTTGCTATATAGTGATAAGTGGATTGGGTATCTTTTGATTTCCTCGATATATCTACATCAAATATCTTTAGCATTTCACTTATGGATTGGTTTGACATTTTTCGGCCTCCGCAAATGTTCTCTCCTTAAATGCTAATACTCTATGGGACGGACAACAATATCCAGCCCAAGGCATTGCGCTCGGAAATGACTTACCGCATTTTGAATACTGACAATAATATGTTTGTTTTGGGTGCGCCTTTGCATAATGCTTAGATCGACACTTTGGACAATACTTTACTACGGTTGCAGTCGTCGGGAAATCTTTGTGACAGTCACAACAAGAAACAATACGATTAGGTTGCATGTTTATACACCTCCACTAATAAATTTTATCAAAACTGCTATAAACTGCTATTTTGGACAACTTTATTTTCACCCCGCCTAGTTTTAATTCAAATTGTAACGCATTTGTAACTCAGTTTAGTATACTATACTTAGCTTTACTTGTCAAGTGCTTCCATAGTCTAAAACGTGCTCCAGTTAAAAACCTGTCATTTGAGACTAACCAAGTATTTACTATGTACCGCTTTTACTATATAATCCAGATCGAGACTAGACTTGCAAAGCTGATATAATTATGTTAGAATTATGTTAGAATTAAGTTAGAATTAAGTTAGAATTTAATATTCAAAAGAGGGATGGTAAAATGATAGTTACCAAAAAATTAATCACAATCGGGAATAGTGTTGCTGTAACAATACCAGATTGGTGGATTAAAACACATGTTGAATATGCACTAAAAGAAGGCGAGAAGAAGCAAGTTTCAATGGATTTGAAAGATGATGGCACCATTATCATATCTCCTGCGCCTATTGACTTATCAGGCATTAAAGCATGTGATGAAGATTAAAAGATTTCCGATGAACACTACTCAGGTTAAGTGTAAGCTGTTATGTTGCGAGGGCTTGTAAATCCGTCTGATCATAAATATATTGACTGGACTGGCAAGTATCCGAGGTGACAGTGGTGACGGCCATGAGAAAACTGGAAGCACCGAACTCCTCGGCATCGGAAAATGGAGAATTGAATGTCGTCAATTATTAATATTAAAAACGTGGATGACTTAAGAAACTTTAATGGTTGTAGGATTGATTCATTTTGCTATGTAGATAATTCACTCGAATTGATAATTTCACATTTAACACTTGATAATCCTGTATTGATTAAAATTGGCATAGGTATGATAAGTAAGATTCTTATAGATGACACATCCAATGAAAGATGTTATGGTTATGTGCCTGTATTTGCTATAACCACAAAAAATATAAATAACGAGGAGGTGAATAAAGATGAGCTTAACAGTTGATGTATGTGCGCGGTGTAAAAAAGCAGTTGTAAAGGATAATCCTTACGCAAGTTCTGACATGGTTGTAATTAAAATTGATGCATCGTATTTATGTGATCGGAATGATAACATACCAAGGCCTGGTATTAACATTGATTGCGAATTATGCCCTGACTGTTTATTGGCTGAAATTACAGACTTTGTTAATAAAATTAAGAAGATCAAGCCAAGTGAACTTGAGTATCCGGAAATTCAAATTTCTGGCGGAAAGAAGATTCGTAAACCACGATCTGATAAAGAAACTATTAAACCTGATTTACCACCATGCACAAGACAGACTGATATGTCTGAGTTTATAAAACAAGATGAAAAGCCTGCATTGTAAAATAATATAGGGAGGATAATAAATGGCAATATATGAACAAGACCCAAAAACGGGTTTGGTTGCACCATTTAAGGGTGACCAAAAGGATGTTAAAGATGCTTTAATTCTCTTTGACAGCCTAGATGATGAACAAATAATCGGTAACATGACTTCCGGTGTTGGAACTGACACATTATTCTATCGGTTTCCAATAAAAAGTGGCGAAGGGTCAAAAGAAGTTATCGGTATTTCAGTTGAGGGCGGATATGAGATAGCTAATAGTATCCGTAATCTTGAGGTCTTGAATGACTACAAGATTGACAAAGAATCTGAGGCTGACTATATCTATGTTGGGTTAAGAGTTAAAAACCTGGCAACAAATAACACATTGCTCGGAATGGGGCGACAATGTAAATTTATGATCGGTAGAGGCAATATACCAGATCACAGCCGGATAGATGAACATGCATTTGTAAAAGCCATATCTAAGGCGCAAAGAAATGGTATCTTGCATCATGCAGACCAACGAATGCTTGCCCAATTAATAGAAACATGGGCAAAAGCTGGTAAGGGTAAACTATTAGCCGCACCTGTATCAACTGGAGAGCAAGTAAAAGCACAACCTCCAAAACAGAGTGTGCCACCTGTAGTACAAGCACAAAAATCAACTCCTGCACCAGTTGCTAAACCAATTGTTACACCATCACCAACTCCTGCACCATCAACACCACAAGCAAGTGTCATATCTAGTGCTGAGGCAATTTTAAAAGATGCTGAGGCAAAAATAACTCAGCTACGAGTTCAGGTTCATAATAAATTCAACAACGAGCTTGGTATAAATGCTGAAAAGCGAAAAGACGTAATCAAAGAAACATTTAAGGATTTAAACCCTGTACCAGATTCATTAACCAATTTATCAGAAAATCAGCTTAACCGTTTGCTTGAAGTTGCCGATGCTATGATTAAAGCAAAATCTGGGCAACCTGCTACGGTTTCTAAACCTACAGCAGATCAACCGGTTAATGTGGAACAACCTGCTACAATTCAAAAAACACCACTCGGCTTTGATAGCATCGAGGAACAGGATGCGCTAAGAAAGGATTTGTTTGCAAAATTAACCAGCGCAGACTTTGTTGGAATGTCGTCAGAACAGGCCAAAAAGTTCTTGTCAGATCGTGGGTTTGTAAAATCATCAGATATACCTAAAGATAAATTACTTTCAATGTTTGATGAAGTTAAAACTCTTATGGAAGTAAAAACCAAACCTATTGATTTTTAATAAAAGGATAAGAACTAATGCCCAACATACTTCCTCATGATACTGATGCAGAGGAGTGCGTGCTAGGTTCAATTCTAATTGACAGCGAGGCGATAGATAAAATAAATCTGTCGCCCGCTGACTTTTATTCATCACGCAATACCTCAATATATAGTTCAATGTTAATACTAAAAAAACAGGGAATTGGTTTAAACCAAATAACTGTGGCACAACATCTTGCAAGTGATAATAAACTTGAAGTTGTCGGTGGTTCTGCTTATTTGGCACACTGTATTATAGCAACACCAAC
>JBAYMG010000049.1:0-6192 GCA_041663665.1 Candidatus Omnitrophota bacterium
ATTTGCTAAACGGCGTTTTTTTGGTATAATTAGTCTCTCAAATACAGGAGGAAGCTCTGCAATGATTGAACGTTACAGCCTACCGCAAATGAAGAGTATCTGGCAGGAAGAGTTTAAGTTTAAAACTATGCTTGCCATCGAGATACTCGCATTAGAGGCTTATGCCAGTAAAGAAATTGTTCCTGCCCAAGCAGTAAAACGTATCCGGCAAAAAGCCAGATTCAATCTTAAAGAAATTCAAAAAATCGAAGAGAAAACACAACATGATGTTGTGGCATTTGTTGCTAATGTGTCCCAATATATAGGTAAAGATGCCCAGTATCTGCATATGGGTTTAACTTCTTCCGATGTTTTAGATACTACCCTAAGCGTTCAGTTAAAAGACGCCTCGGAAATATTAATTGAAGATTTAGAAAAATTGCTCAAAGTTTTAGCTCAAAAAGCTAAAATTTATAAGCACACGGCTTGTATCGGCCGTACGCATGGTGTGCACGCCGAGCCGACTACATTTGGTTTAAAGCTTGCGCTTTGGTATGATGAAACTAAACGTAATTTAGCCAGGTTAAAGCTCTCCCGGGACGGAGTTTGTCTGGGGAAACTTTCCGGAGCTGTGGGTACATATTCAAATATTGAGCCGTATGTTGAGGATTATGTTTGTAAAAAACTTGGGCTTAAAGCGGTAAACATCGCAACCCAGGTAATACAACGGGATGTACATGCACAATATATGGCAACATTGGCAGTAATCGGCGCATCTTTAGAAAAATTTGCTACTGAAATCAGGCATTTACAAAAGACTGAAGTTCTTGAGGTTGAAGAGCCATTTGGCAAAGGTCAAAAAGGTTCAAGCGCTATGCCGCATAAACGTAATCCGGTGATCTGCGAGCGGATTTGTGGTTTAGCCAGGCTATTGCGGGGCAACGCAATAGCGGCGATAGAAAATGTCGCTCTTTGGCATGAAAGAGATATATCGCATTCATCAGTTGAAAGAGTAATTATTCCGGATTCTAATCTTGCTTTAGATTATATGTTGAATAAGTTTATTGAAGTTGTTTCAGGCATGAAGGTTTATCCGGATAATATGCGGTCAAACCTTGCCAAAACCCGCGGGCTGATCTTTTCACAGAGAGTTTTAATTGCCTTGATGAACAAGGGGTTAGCCAGGTCGGTAGCTTACGATTTAGTACAGGAAGCTGCAATGCAGACTTGGAAGGGTACAGGTAATTTTAAAGATAATCTTCTGGCTGTCCCTGGGGCAGCTAAATATTTAAGTGCTCAAGATTTGGATAAGATTTTTGATTTAGATTTTTATCTGCGCAATGTAAATAAAATTTTCTCTAAGGTTGGTTTATAATATAATTTAACCCTGCCTTTTTAATCGACTTCTTTAATAAATATGCAGTACAAAATCGAAGTAGTAGATAAGCCCGGTATTTTTGACGCTGTCGGCCAGGGTGTAACCCGGGACATTCTTGATCTTGGGATAAGCGGCGTAAAAGAAGTAAAATTTATCCAGGTTTATATTCTCGAAGGTAATCTTGCTATCGGTCAGGTTATAAGCATTTGCCAGGAACTTTTAACCGATAATGTTGCCCAAGATTATAAAATATTATCGAGTCAAGAGGCTCGTGGTTTAGCTTTCAATAGCCAAAGCCGCCGGCCAATGGGGGCTTTGGCTCAGCATATTATAGAAGTTACCTATAACCCCGGAGTGATGGATCCGGTTGAGGCTTCAGTTTTAAAAGGTATTCAGGACCTGGGCATCACTGAGGCGATTTCAGTTAAAACTGCAAAAAAGTATATTATTCTCGGTAAGCTTTCTTTAAGCCAATTAAGGACTATTTCAGAAAAACTTCTCTACAACAAACTTATCCAGCATATTGTTAATCTGCGCACTCCTGAAGCGGATACTCAACGCCTGCCCGGATATAATTTTAATCTTATTAAAGTAGACTTGCTTTCTGCCTCGAGCGCTAGGCTTTTAGAGATCAGTAAAAGGGGGCAGCTTTTCTTAAATTTAAATGAGATGCGTCAGATTCGAACTTATTTCCGCAAGCTTAAACGTAATCCTACTGACTGCGAACTAGAAACAATTGCTCAAACCTGGTCCGAACATTGTTATCATAAGACTTTTCGCGGGAATATTGCTTATAAAGAAAGTAAAGCTGTTCCTAAAATAGGCAACAAGTCAATTAAGAATTTACTTAAAAGTACAATTATGAAAGCAACTAGGGAGTTGGATAAGAAATGGTGTGTTTCGGTTTTTAAGGACAACTCCGGAATTATTAAGTTTGATGATCAAAATAATATTTGTTTTAAAGTTGAAACCCATAATCATCCTTCAGCCCTAGAGCCGTTTGGCGGAGCCAATACCGGTATCGGAGGAGTAATCCGCGATTCAATGGGTACTGGGCTTGGGGCAAAGCCAATTTTAAATAGCGATATTTTTTGTTTTGCTCCTCCGGATTTAGCGTTTAATAAAGTTCCTACCGGATCGTTGCATCCTAAGCGCGTAATGAAGGGGGTAGTCAGCGGAGTGCGTGACTATGGGAATAAGATGGGGATTCCTACGGTAAACGGGGCAATACTATTCCATGAACATTTTTCCGGTAATCCTTTGGTTTATTGCGGGACTGTCGGTATTATTCCTAAAAACAAATCTTTTAAACAGACCAATCAGGGCGATTTAGTTGTGGTTGTTGGCGGTTCAACCGGCCGTGACGGTATCCACGGGGCAACTTTCTCATCCGGTGAATTAACTCATGAATCTGAAACAGTTTCAAGCGGGGCTGTGCAAATTGGTAATCCTATCCAGGAGAAAAAGGTTTTAGACACAATGCTGAAGGCGCGTGATTTGAATTTATACAGCGCGGTTACTGATTGCGGTGCCGGAGGGTTATCAAGTGCAGTCGGTGAGATGGGCTCGGAATTAGGGGCTAAAGTTTATTTAGACCGGGTACCTTTGAAATATTCCGGATTAAGCTATATGGAAATCTGGATATCTGAGTCGCAGGAGAGAATGGTTTTTTCAGTTCCTCCTAAAAATATTGATAAATTAATTGAAATATTTGCCAATGAAAATGTTGAGGCTGCGGTAATTGGTGAATTTACCGGCACAAAGAGATTAGAGCTTTATTATCAGGATAATTTAGTTTGTGATTTAGATATGCATTTTATGCATGAAGGCATACCGCAGATTGCCAAGAAAGCAGTTTATATTCAGGCTAAACATAGCCAGCCAAAGATCCCGGAGAAAAAAAACCTTACTGTTGATTTATTAAAGTTATTAGGGCATTATGATATTTGTTCTAAAGAGTGGGTGGTGCGCCAGTATGATCATGAAGTGCAAGGAGGCTCAGTTATCAAGCCTTTTGTCGGGATTAAAAATGACGGGCCCAGCGATGCCAGTGTGACTAAGCCGTTGTATGATTCTAACAAAGGAATTATTATTTCTAATGGAATTAATTTTCGTTTTGGTTTTATTGACCCTTATTGGATGGCTTCCAGTTGTATCGATGAAGCATTACGTCAGATTATAAGTGTCGGCGGTTCTTTAAAAGAAGTAGCAATCCTGGATAATTTCTGCTGGGGAAATCCGGATAAAGCCGATCGTTTAGGCGGGTTAGTGCGTGCAGCCTACGGCTGCTATGATACAGCAAAAGCCTACGGCGTACCGTTCATTTCCGGTAAGGATAGTTTCTATAATGAATTTAATGTGCATGGCAAATCTACGCCTATTCCTGGTACTTTATTGATTTCAGCGATTAGTGTCATGGAGGATGTAAATAAGGCAATTTCTATGTATGCAAAAGAAGCAGGTAATTTAATCTATGTCGTCGGGCAAACCCGCGATGAATTGGGCGGTTCGCATTATTATGATTTATATAAAGCATTAGGTAATCAGGTGCCTAAGGTTTATCATGACCAGGCAATGAAAACTTTTAGCGCATTAAGCCGGGCAGCTGAAAAAGGTTTAGTCAGCTCAATGCATGATTGTTCTGACGGCGGCTTGGGCGTGGCTTTAGCTGAAGTTGCTTTTAGCGGTGGGCTGGGAATGGATATATTTCTAGCAGAGGTTCCTCGTGTGCCAATTCTTAAGCGTAATGATACGCTTCTTTTTTCAGAATCTAATTCCCGTTTTGTCGTGGAAGTCGAAAAGCTTAAGCAAAAAGAATTTGAAAATAATTTGCAAGGCATATCTTTTGGCCTGGCTGGATGCCTGACTAGCAGGAGTAATTTTAAAATATATGGTTTAGACGGGAAAATTTGCATTGATACGGATATCAATAGTTTAAAGAAAGCCTGGGGGGATCCACTAAAATGGTAAAAGCTAAAGCTTGTCTTAGGAATTCATTGATCAAGGATGATTTTACGCAAGAAGATACCTGGCGAATCTTTAGAATTATGTCAGAGTTTGTCGATGGTTTCGAGGTTCTTTCGAAGATGGGTAAAGCCGTATCTATTTTTGGTTCAGCCCGGACTAAACGCGACAGCAAGCCTTATAAGCAGGCCGAAGAGGTTGCTTATCACATCGCCAAGGCCGGGTACGCAGTGATTACCGGCAGCGGCCCGGGAACAATGGAGGCAGCTAACAAGGGCGCCAGGCGTGCCGGCGGGCAATCAATCGGTTTAAATATTCATTTGCCTTGTGAACAAAAACCAAATAAATATGTCGATATTGCTTTAGGTTTCCGTTATTTCTTTGTTCGTAAAGTAATGTTCGTAAAATATGCTAAGGCATTTGTAATTATGCCCGGAGGATATGGGACATTGGATGAATTCTTTGAGGCAATTACGCTTATTCAGACTGAAAGGATTTTTAAATTTCCGGTTATTCTTTTTAACAGCCGATATTGGAAGCCGTTATTGGGTTGGCTTAAGAAAACAGTCTTGGCCTGCGGTAATATCTCCAAAGAAGATCTGGATATATTTGTTTTAGTTGATGAGCCTAAAGAAGTTGCAGCAGCAATAAAAAAATTCTATGATCAAGCCTAAAGTCTGCATCTTAAGAAGTGCGGGAACTAATTGCGATAAAGAAACTGCTGCGGCGTTTAAATTAGCCGGAGCAGATACTGAGTCGCTGCATATTAATAATTTGGTTAACGGTAAAAGAAGCTTGGCTGATTTTCATATCCTGGCTTTATCCGGCGGCTTTAGCTACGGGGACGATATTGCTTCCGGAAAAATATTTGCTAATGAATTGAGATTTAAGCTCTCAGACAGTTTGCGTAAATTTATTGCCGATGGCAAATTAATTATCGGCATCTGTAATGGTTTTCAGATTTTGGTTAAAAGCGGGCTATTGCCCGGCGGAACTACGTTAAAACAAAATACTAGTTTAATTATTAATGATTCCGGTAAATTTGAAGCCCGTTGGGTGTATTTAAAGCCAGGCAGCAAGTGTATCTGGACGAAAGGTTTAAAACAGGTTATCTACCTGCCGGTAGCTCACGGTGAAGGAAAATTCATAACTCAGGATAGGGCGGGGTTAGAAGGCCTGAAGATTAACCAGCAAATCGTTTTTCAGTATTGCAATGCCGCTGGCAGGCTATCCGGGTATCCGGATAACCCTAATGGTTCAGTTGAAAATATCGCCGGTATTTGTGATCAGACCGGGAGGATCTTTGGTTTAATGCCTCATCCTGAGAGGCATATTTTTGCTTCACAGCATCCGCGAAATTGGAATAAAAAGCTAAAAATTGATGGCGATGGCTTGCAGATATTTAGAAATGGCGTTGATTTTATTAAGGAAAAATTTGTTTATATTACTGGACGGGGAAAAGCGACCAAGAATGGAGCAAAAAATGTTTGTAAAAAAAGATAACCTGGAGCCAAAAGAGTATTGTGGTTTGTTTGGCATTACTAGCAATAAGCAGGCGGCATGGCTTACTTATCTGGGGCTTTTTGCGCAGCAGCATCGCGGCCAGGAAGCTTGTGGCATTGTGGCCAATAATCAAGGCGTGCTTTATTTGCATAAAGACATGGGGTTAGTTAGTGATGTCTTTAGTGAACAGGTGCTTAGCCGTTTAAAAGGGAATATGGCAGTAGGCCATGTACGTTATTCAACCACCGGTTCAAGTGTATTAAAAAATGCCCAACCGCTTTTAATTGATTATGCCAATGGTTCGATTTGTATCGCGCATAACGGAAATTTGGTTAACTCTTTTGAGTTACGCAAGAAGTTAGAAGCCA
>JBAYMG010000050.1:0-5761 GCA_041663665.1 Candidatus Omnitrophota bacterium
GTTGGAGAATAGGGAAGAAACCACCTAATGCGACCTGCTGTTAGGGTAATGTCATCAGCGGTAACAATTGTTGGTACAGCATAATCTGTATCATTGAAGGCGTATAGCGGAAAAATACGCGAGTACGCACTATCTCCACAGAAGAATTGAGCCGAAACCTTGTTTGAGTCTCCAGTGGTAGTGCTTACCTTGACTCCGATGCGGAACGTCACGCCGGTAGTATTACCAAACAATACGGATTGTGTGATTATCAAAGTATCGAGGTTCACAACCGCACTGTCACCCGCGACAATGTTCCGCATGACCGGCTGCATGTCGTCAAAGTTGGTAGTGCTCGTTGACCCCGTAACCGTTGCCGTGCCAGATGTAGTGACCGCGCCGGTGATTGCGGGGAGTACGTCAATCGAGATCATCTTGCGGGTCTTGGAACTGTCCGGATCAGGGATGGCGTCGATGCTAATGGTTTTCCGCATGTCAGCCGAGTCAATCTCCGCGGTGACTGTGCCGGTAACTACCAGCGTGTCATTCGTGTAGATTTTCATGCTGTCCGGGAATGTGACCGTAGTGGTGACCGGCTTAGTCCCAAATGCCCAAGAGAGCATCGGGATCAGGATGAGGATGAATATTAGGATGCGTTTCATTACTGTCTCACTCCGTCGATTACAGCAGACACTCTTCCGGTATCCGCATAGGTTGAAAAGAATACGACCTTAAAGGGTCTCGCGCTTGGTAAGTAGATTTGATAGAACCTAAACTTGGAGGCGGTTACGGTTGAATCAGAAGCTGTGAAAATCCAAGAACTTTGGTCACCGGACTCATACAATATGGTATCACCCATATTGATCCCCATCAGAACCTTAGCCTTAGTGATGATGACGGATGACTTAGTTCCCGTACCGGAAACAGAATCAGCCCGGACATACATAGCGAAGGTGTTAGCCCCTACCTGTGTTGCCATCCGGTTGCTATCCTGAACAGTTGCCGTCATATCATAGCCCGTTTGCATCCAACCCGTAGTGCAAGGGGCTGCGGACGTTAGTATCCCCGTGTATGCCCAAGACCGTGTGGTTCGCTCTCCGCCCGTGTATTGCTGAACGGTATTCAAAAGCACGTCCGGCTTGTCTCTTGCCTGTGAGTCTGTCCACAACGCCGCGATGAATAGCGCAAATATAAACGCCGTGATAAGTAGTTTTTTCATCCTTTACCTTCCGTATTTCTTTTTGAAGTTTATGTAGTAAGTGCCTATCGGTATTGTCCGACGAGGCTTGGCGTATCCGTTTTGTTCCCTCCAAACGCGGCGAATATCGTTTGCAATTTCACGGATAGCCTTTTCGCGGTTATCCATTCCATCCGCCCCAATGTTCGCTTGTGACCAAGCATCCGGATCGCGCATAATCTCCCGCGTCAGATACTCGTGAAGTTCTTTACCTGTCTGCTCCTCATACCTGTCTTGGTCTTTACGATCCATCGTCACGCCATCATAGACGTGCTGAGGCATACCGATGTTTACCCGCCACTTAGCAAGTTGATTCGTGAGAGGATCTGTCGAACCACGGGATGACATGAGTGGCAATAGCCATTCTACGAACCAAAGGTTCTCACGCTTAATCGGTTCTCCCCAAACACTTCGACGCGGTACTAATCCAAGGCGCATCATGGTTGTCAGAATAGCCGTGTTCTGTAACGCCATTTGAAGGACGTTCACCTGTTGGCTATTACTTCCGCCCTGATAACTCGGTATTCCACCTTCTGTTGCCCCTTGCACTCCCTGTCCCGCCCATCTGAGGAGCGAGTTTGCGGGGAACAACAGACGCGCCTTAGACTGTTCTAACTTTGCCCACGCTTCCTTGATGGATTCAGGGTCTCCGCTCTGTTGTGCTTGAAACGCTTGGAACCAATCTGAGATACCCTGCATAAAGGTTTGGTCAGAAGCGTACTGCATCTGATAGGACAAGAAGGATATAATCTTATCACTTGCGCTATCACTGGTCTTTTCCTCTTTGGTAAGGTCTCCTGTGTTGAGGCGCACAGCCTGATATTCCGGTTTCGCTTTCTTTAGGTCAGATGCACTCGGATCGGTAAGTAGTTTACGCATCCGAAGTGTGGCAACCATTGGATAAAGCAACACGAACCAATACTGATACGAATACCACCGCCCACCTAAGCGGAAATGATACGGCAATTTTCCCTCTGTTCTCCACATCGCCCTTACAGCCGGGTCAGCCGGATACTCAAAAGTAATGTCGTCGTCATCTACGTTTAGCATGTTTGCCGTGAGCCAGAGGGTAGCATTGATTAAGATTCCCGTCGCCTGTTTAGCCATAGCCACGCGAAACGCTTCCTTCTGACTCCACGTTGCCTTGTCACCCAATAGCTTTGCGTTCAGGTCTCCCTGCATCATACTTGAGAATATACCCACGAGCGGGGCGTAGTCTAACGACCGGGCGAATAGTTGTAGCGGTGTCCTGACAAACGGATTGATCAAGAACTTTAACGGGTTTATTCCTTCAAGTTGCGCAATCCAACGGAACGGAGCCCTTACCTTGTGGGGGTCAATTCCGAGAGCCTTGTTGACGGTTCCAACGTCAAAGAACTCGAAGAAGTTTGTGATCCCCTTAGCCATGCCGTATGCCCAACCGTGACGAAGTTCAAAGGTGTTCTTGCGGGCGAAGTCCATAGACTTATCGGTTATGTCATCAAGCACTTCCGGCTTGACAGTATTGTTTTTATCGCTTTCTTTCCAACGATGAGCGGCATAGTCGAGCATCTCTTTGTAAATCTGGTTCGCTCTTTGGGTACGCGCCTCTATCCCATCTTTACCTTCAGCAATCGCCTGACGATATGCTGTTCTGCGGGCATCTGTTTGGAAGTTGAGAATAAATCCAAAGCGGGCATCGGCTATCAGTAGATTCGTAGAAATAGACTCTTGCGCTCGCATTAGCTTAGCACCCTTCATTCCCGAATGAGCCATTAGGACGCTTACCGGTATCGCTTCACGTGCATCAACAGGATAGGCTTCGAGGTCATTCTGTAACGCCTTTCCCCACCCTCTAAGTGCGTCACGCCAGTCGCTTCCCTGAAAGTTCTTCATATACGACCATGCTTCAGCGGCATCAGTTCCACCCTTGAACACGGTCGCTATATGGCGCATCAACTTTTCAGCTTTATAGACTGATACCATGCTCGTAAAGTCAACAACATGGCTTGTGGGAGCCATCAGCATCCACGAATACAGTGACGCCTGTATAATTTCTCCCCAATAGGGCTTGCGTAGTGACGGTAATACGGTAGAGTCCGGGTCTAATTGTTTGAGTAATTGAAGTAGTGCCTGAAGTTTGGCAAGGTCAAGAACCCCGTCGCGATCTTTGAGAAGGGCGATCAAGTCGTCAATTGTTCTGACTTCCCTTTCTTCCCCGGTTCCGATCTGTAGTTTTACAATGACCTTTCGGAGTCCGGTTCGATCACGCTTGTTTGATCCCTCTGTGATAAATGAACTGAACGTGTTTCCAGTAACACCCCACTCGCGCTTGATATTTTTGAATAGCTGGACATACGAGTTATACTCCATCATCGCACTTAACGCCTGCGCCATTTGCTCTTCACTCATATTCTTCACATCGGGAAGTGATTCAAGAGCGATCTGCACTTTTTCGGTTGCCTTGCGGAACATGATCACCGAGTAAGCCGCGATGTTGGCATTCACATTGGGAGATACTCCGAGCCTGCCCTCAGCATAAGCCGCGTTCTGAACGATGTAGGCAACCTCGACAACCGACATATCCTTAGTGTCGTTCTTCACCCCATCTATGAACGAGTCAACCTTACCTGTCACATCACCCGGATCAGCCTTGACATTATTGACAATCTCTTCCATCTGTGCGGCTTTGTTGCGGTCAACAACATACCGAGCCGTGCCATCCGTGTTGGTCTCATAGAATCCGCGCATCTTTCCAAGTTCAGTCGCTCGCTCCATGCGATATGCGGTCTGTTCCGGAGTTTCGTGCTCTTGGGAAACATAGCGCAAATACGGGTCTTTAGCCGCCTGTAGCCGAACGTACTCATCCTGCACCTTCTTAAACGCCTGCTGATCTGTAACCCGTACTTCGCCCTTCTGTGCAAGACGTACAAGCGAATCTTCCAGCAACCGCTGATTGTTCATGAACAGGAATGCGACTGCCCCGTTAGCCTCGCCCTTCAGCAGCAACCCAAGCGCACCGTCGATCTTGTCGAACGCCTCTCTTAGTTCTTTGGGAGTGGGGATAATAACAGAACCGTCATCCGACGTGAACGTGGGAGTTTTCGCTTCAGGCGCGGTCGCTTGCGGGGTTGCCGCTGACGGCATATCAGACGCTTGCTTAGTGATCTTGACCGATGCGCCATTAAGAGACTGATTACGAGTTACTGTGAATCCGTCACCAAGCGTGTCTCTGATATATTGTTCAAGTTCTTGCTGTGTGAATCCCTTTTGATAACGTGCATCTTCTCCGGTTCCAATCGTAAATCCACCGTCTTCGATTGCCGGTACTTTATTTTTAGCCACCTCAACGTCTGCGCGATTTCTGGCAGTGATAAAAGCCGCGCCGTTATCCTTTAGAACCCGCCCTATGTCGAGTACGATTGATCTACGAACGTCAGGCTTAACTACATTGAGAACTGAGAATGAAACCACAGAGTCGTATGAATCTGAAGGTATTTTAGAAGCATCGGTATAATTCGGTGGAGTCTTTCCCTTCCATCTATCAACGAACGGCTCGTAGGAATCAGCTGTCAATCCGGCATCGCGTAGTGCGTCCGTCCCAAGACCCAACCCCGCCCCATAGTCAAGAACACGTCCAGATAGATTTTGGGATACAGCCTTATATGTGTTCACAGTACCGGCGATTTGGGTCTTTGCAGACTTGGGATCAAGTTTGGTGGTCGCTTGTGGGGCGGTAGTATTCAGCTTGACCTGCTTGGCTTCAGGGGCGGTAGTATTCAGCTTGACCGGCTTGGCGGAGGGTTCCGGCGATTCCGGTTCGAGCAATGGCTTGGCAATTAAAAGAGCGGGTTCGACAACCACCATCGCGGCATTGTTGTCTTCGACCGCATTGCGAATCGTCTTGACCGCCTGCGCCTGTTCCTGCAATACGCGATTCGACCCTCCGGTAGCCGCCTCGTCCACTGCGGCATCTTCGATAATCCTATTACCTTGCGTAGCGTCATACACCTTAACGTCGCTATCGGGAACCGGTTTTACAGCTACGTTCTGATTGACCTTCTCATTCAAATATGATTCAGGGTCACTTGCCTTGCGCTCGGTTTCAGACGCAACGTATTCTTTCTGATCGAGTGATGCTTGTGTGTCTTTTGAGTAGCTTTCTGGTTTTGCGAGCGCAACCTTCACGCCATCGGCAAGCTCTTTATCCGCCATCACCGCGTCCATCGCGTTCTTCTCTTCTACGGTCAATCGCTGATGGAATGCCGTCTTGAAGATTGCTGACGATACCGGCTTTGCCAAACGGAATCCAAGTATCGGGGTAAGTGCCCCAAACATCTCATCACGAGTCGGAACCCTGCCATCCCATACCGCGGGGAATGCTCCAAACGCAACACCCTCTCCAACCGCTCCTAATATCTGTGTAGAGCCGCGCTCAATAGCCGCGCCAGATCCCGCAACACGAACTGTGCCGCTACCCGCGCTAAGCGAACCGGCAACCGCCCATGTTGCCGCCTCTTTGAATATATCCGCGACGTATGTGTCAAGCGACATTCCGGGACGATA
>JBAYMG010000051.1:0-5285 GCA_041663665.1 Candidatus Omnitrophota bacterium
CTAGAGTTACCTGACGGGTCAGTCACCGAAATTGAAGTTTCGTCAGCCATCTTGGACAGGATCTGTCAGGCTTCAAAAGAGTACCTCTCGAAAGAGGGGGACCTGCTGAACCACCAGTCACCAACTCGGTTTGAGCGAATCCTACAAGGAGAGTAAGCCCTAGGACCCCATTGAATTCAATATGTATGCCATTTATGTAGAGTATCATACTGAATTATAGGTTTTTCTAGTTTCAAGTTGAGGTTCGTAGCCCTGATGCGTACTATTGAAGCAAGAGGAACCTATTATGTCAAACGGGGGCAACCTTTTATCGATTCCGAGTGATCAGGGAGTAGAGAGGGTAATTTTGAATACCAACGTGACAGTTGGTAACTTCGTGATTCACGTCCAAACGGAAGAGGTCAAGTCGAAGAAGCTGATTGTTACCTACGTTCTATACGAAGGTCAGGTTATTGACCGGGTAGAGCGAGGGTATACTGCTCACGAAGGCAAGCCCAACCTTAGAGAGCTCATCGCAAAGGTTGCGGATGCTCAGCACAGTAAGAAGATTAGGGAGGTACCGACCATTTGGGAGGGATTCAGCAAGAATCTAAAGATCTCGATCAAGCCCCCCAAGAGAACCACCCTGCGACCGGTTCCGATGCCAGTTCCTGTAGCCCCTCAGTTGGACACAGCCAGGGCTTTGGAGTTGTTCGAGCTAGGACTAACCCTGTACAAGGAAGAGCCTCTGAGAGCCCAGGGAGCGTGGGAGGAGGCTGTTCGTCTCGACCCAGACAACAAGGTGTATCGGGCCAACTTGAAGAAGCTGAGAGACATGGCTCACGGGGTCTTGATCAATGACAAGAAGTCTGGTTGCTTCTCAGCATGCTTCAAGCCTTCTACGACACTCAGATTGGTAAAAGCAGGGTAGTCTAACTAGCTGACCCGAACTTCCTCTTCCAAGTAACAAGGCTCCCTATGTGAATCCCTAAGAATTCCGAAATCTTATTGAGATCTGATCGGTAGGCCTCGATGTACCGAACTATGTCCTTCTTTAGCCATTCTGGGTAATTCGGGGAGCATTCCCGGCACTGACTCTGCAAGGTAAAGGCATCGGGAACCGCCGCCTCTTCGTCATCTTCAAAGTCGTCATCGTCATCTTCGAGGTCGTCATCCTCAAAGTCATCATCCAGGTCATCCATGGTTACCTAGAAGTACACCGACCAAAGGGGCCGCGATGGCCCCGGGAGAAACTTCGAGTCTCTCGGGTAGGTGATATTCCCGGACGTGGGTTCGGCCGATTAGAGTGGGAGAAAGAGTACTATGGAGATCTGCTTAGGAGAATGGGAATCTAAGCCCTCTAGCACCCAGTTTCAACACAAACATATATCCATCGGATACTAGAACCCTCTGGTAGTGAGGTTGCACCTTCTGGTAGTCGTGGCCCATTATACTGGGCCACAAGCAGTTTGTCGCCAGGTGCAAGTGTGGTTCCGACTCGACGCATCTCTACTAGCTTACCTAAGAGAGTGGTTAACAAGAGCGCAGTGTCCGCATGTCCTACAACGGATTCTGGGGAGTGACCCTCCACCCACTCTTTGGCCTGTTCGAGAGTGATCTGTCTCACTACTAGATTGACGGGATGCTCAGCTAAACAGTCCAACATCCCAAGAGACAGTGCATTACTCAGATACTTCATGATACCTACTATACGCGCGAGAACCCCAGATCTCAACAAAATTGTTGAGTTAGGTCAGGCGGACTAACTCTCCTCCATCTCCCAAGCCATAGAATACTCCGCATTCTTGAACAGCTCTGCCTCTGGGTTACAAGAGGTACCCGGGCCTGAATACCAAAGCACATGGTTTGACGGCCCCCATGGTGGGTCACTGTAGATGATGTTGGCCTTATTCCCGTTGAGAGCTTTTCGTTAACTCAATGCTTAGTTCTCCTACTAGGACGGTCATACCCATCTAGAATACACCGAATTTCAGAAAAGTTGTTGAGATCTAGTCGACTCATGCGTAATAGATAGCATGGCAAGCGAATGCACCTATAAGAAGCTGAGAGATGAAAGTTGGGGTATTGCTGGACACAACCTATCGGTTGGCCAAACTGTCGTAGTTCGAAAGAAGTCTGGGGAGACCAAGCGAGAGACGATTACGGCCATTGTATGGAAAGGTACCGACGGCTTTTGCTATGCTTCGATAGTTCCCTCCACCAATGGTAGTTCCAATTCCTCTACCCATTCGGCTCCAACCAGAACAACTCGCAGATCGTCTTCAGGTGGAAGCCATAGGCGAAGTCGACGAGAATCGAAGCATGAAGGTGTCAAAGAAGGCAAGTATTGCTCTTCTCGTGAGGGTGATGATGGTGGCACCGTTGGTCGGGTCTGTTACCTCAGGAGTCAGGGCAAGCGAATCCCAGTGGTAGTTGTGGGTTGGGAGACTGACTACTGCAATGAGGATGGGCTCTCATTTGGTCTACCGATGGATGAAGGGTACTACACTCAGGTGTGGTACCGAGATGCTACTGAGCAAGAAGCCAAGGACCTGGCAGCAGAGGAAGACTCCAAGAAGGCAGCCAAGGACAACGCGGCTACAATGGCCAAGCAAGCCTTAGAATCGGCAATGAACCTGGCACGGGCTCCTCTGGAAGGTCTGACCAAGAGTGACAGTCTCCTAGCACCCAAAGGTACTCGGACACCTGTCGGTTCTTACAAGAACGGCTTCGGGAACAATGTCTCAATCATCAAGATCGAACTCGAGAACGGCGGGGTAGTCTACCATGAGCTCATCTCGATGTATGATGACCAACGGGATTACATTTGGGGAACGGTGGAGACTCTGAGTGCTCTGTACGAGCAGAGGCTTGCTGAGAAGCCAGTGACTCTCGAAGAAGCTCAAGCTTACCTAGACAAGTACTATGGGTGCTACGGATCAAGTCTCTACCAGTACATTGTAGACAAATCTCGAGGATAAAAATCATCATGAGAGAACCAAGATTTCGCTATGTTGGAGTTGGAAACCCAGGGGTACCTTATGGAAGGACTGGAGTCGTAACAGAGGGTATAGCCCCTGGGATCGTTATGGTTAAGTGGGATCCATGCCCTACTTGCGAACACCCAGTGAACATGTCGAGTACCGCTCTAGTCAACCTGGAAGAGGTATCTTTGATTCCTCGATGCAAGCGTCCGACTCGGCCTGGGACGTACCTAATCAAACGCAAGAATTCTTCGAAACAAGAACTTGCCAGTGTCGAGCAAGACTCAAGTACCCTCTGTGTCAGTTATAGCAGTAGCAGGGGACCAGTGGATGAGATGGATGCTGAGACCCTATGGTGGGGCCCCTTAGACTTCCAATCGAAAGGTGACTAACTCATGTTCAAAAGCATCAAAACATCCAAAGTGACTCAAGCCGCAATAACCTGCACTGATCTTCTCAGGAGTCTATTCAACGAGGAGGTTTTCTGTGGTGACTCAGCGGTACAGGCCATGGTTCGCAATCAGCTTGAGGCCTACGATAAAGCCGAGGATGATCCCAATGAGTTGAATGAAGACGACTACATAGCCAAACGGAATCTAGTTGATCAGAGGATCCGCCTCATCATCCGCGAGAGCTTTGGAGTGGAAGCTTCGGGGTCTACCATCGATGAAGTTCTGGACTGTCTCGAAGATCAATGCCGACAGGTCAAGAGCAGACTTCGGAAGGCAGAAAAAGTAGTCTCATGAAGTTATTCTCCCTTTGGACATGGTTGATCATCGTATCGATCTGGAAGTATCTACCACCGACTCATCCTTGGAAGCAACGTGAGCGGTGCTTCACTCTCCGTGAGTGGTACGAGAACTCTACGATGAACGCTCGTGCGTTTGACCTGTTCTTCTGGGTGTCAGCCTTCACTCTTCCCAAAGCTCTAGTTACCCTAGCAAAACTCCTCACTTGAATCAAACACCTATGTCAGAAGCAATGTTCTCTACCCCATCCTTTATTAAGTATTCTGGCCCTCACACTCGTGAGCGGGCTTGGTCGTATACTAGTAGTGCAGTTGAACAGTTGAGGGAGGAGGGTTACCCTATCCAATACCTGACTGTGTCAAAGGACCCGGCCGTTGTCCGCATAGTTGACCCACGTTCGAATCTACCCAGGATGTGCTTCACAGTCATTGAGACCGAACTTGGGGTACTCACAGTCAAGTTTGGAGCGATCTGGTTGGAGTCCGTAGTCAACTACCGAGACCCCGATGAATTTGTGACAGACTCAAAAGAACACGTTCGCAAAACCGTAAATCGAATCGTGAGTGAGGTTAAAGAACGATACCAAGCAGAACTTGATTACCTCGCGAAGGAGGAAGAGACCAAGAACCGCCGTGATGCCATGGCAACTACCCTCTTAGCGCTCGGGGAGGAGTTTCCCGAGTACAAGACCCTCTTGAGTGTGGGTACCAAAGGCACTCTCACCTTCAACTTCGAGTCCGAGACCGAAGACGCCCCAGAGATTAGGGCCATACTGGAGGCCCTTAGTTCGGCCAAGGTTGAGCTCCCTCCGTGCGAATAACCTCTGAGATCCAAAGGACCAGAACGTAGTACTGATCATGGCAACCTACCGAGATGCATTAGTCCAAGCCCTCATAGAGTGGCCAAGCCTATTTTTGAATGAAGACGATGTCTTAGATCAGATGTTTTTCACGGTTGGTTGCGGATATGAGTGGGAAGAAGGCCAGCTGGTTGATACTGATCTGAGGTACCCTCCAAGTCCCGGGCTCGAGAAGAGACGAGCCGACCCTTGGACAACCCGTCTTGAGTCGAGAGAGTACCGAGAGTCCTGCTCTAAGTACACTGGTTTTGGGAGTGTCTACTTCCAGATGAGACTAGGTCACATTGGAAGAAAAATGAACAATATGTTTGGGAGTTGTAGCAATATTTGCAACCTCCCAGGTAACATCAAGCCTGACTGGATCGAGGCCGCCAAGAGAGCTGTGAGGTATGCCAAGTCAAACCGAATGAAGACGACCATTTCTCAGAGGGCCTTGTTAAAGTCAGTTCTTGCTCGGATCAAGGAGATAGAGTACATCCAAAAACCCGTGAAGAAGAACTCACGAAAGAAGTCTGCCTAATATCATGAGTGAACGACAATCAGATATCAACAATGAAGTCCTCTACTTCATTGCAACCGGTACGAATACTAAGAGGGACGAGGTTGAAAAAACCTTCGACAACTATCTTAGTGAGGAGGTTGGCACGGCCCTTACTTGTCTGGCTATGACTGGCTGCATTGACTGTGATGGTGAGAAGATCTGGGCAACACCTA
>JBAYMG010000052.1:0-5029 GCA_041663665.1 Candidatus Omnitrophota bacterium
AGCTACGGTAAGGTTTCCATAGATTGTGGTTTCACGCCCTTTGGAACCAACTCCGCTTGCGGATATGGAATAGCCGTTATTATTTAAAAATTGCTGCAAAGATTTAACATCGGTTCCTGTGGAGCCTATGGTCAAATCCCTACTGATTGTTAAAGCGTCTGCCGAGCCTGCAATGCCAAACACGGCAAAAGCCGCCAAGAAACAAACCGCTGCAAAAAACTTTTTATTCATAATGTTTATTGGTTAATAATATTCATATTACTTTACTATATAATACGAATAAAAATATTAAAAGAGTTAGATTGCTTAGTAGGGTTTGTGTTATGTAATTGTACGTTATGTAATTGTGCGATGTCGGACATCACACAATTACATAACTACACGGGAAGTGTTCCCGTGTAGTATTCCGAGATATTCCGAGAACTGTTCTCGGAATAGTCAGTTTGTGTATGGACTCTGGATTCCCGCTTTCGCGGGAATGACAAGGTATTGCTGGCCCTGCGATTACAAGAAACAAAAAACCGCCCGAAGGCGGTTTTTTGTTTCTTATTGCGCTTTTAAGGCGTCAAAAGAAATTCGGACTACTGTGCACAAGTAATACCGATTGCATTCAATGGAAGGTCAAGAACCTTGTATCCGTTGAACCAGTCTGCTGATGACTGAGAGGCCAAATATGAATGACCAACTGCTGAGGTATTAGCGTCTGTTCCAGAACCTGAATTATCAGACCAGGTGACATTGTAAGATGTTCCCGATCCAGCTGATGCGATGTCCGCAGCTGCTGTCAAGTACTGAATTTGTGTCTCAGAGCCTGCTGTTGTCTTACCAACCAAGTAGTAAAGGCTTGATGCCTGAGAGGTGGCCGATGTATCGCCCTGTAAGTAGGTTGATACTGAGTCTCCTCCGTAGGTTGATGACCATGCAAATCCTACCGGTGCGGCCTTCAAGTAATATGTGTAGGTCGATCCGGCTGGAATTGTTTCCTCGGTGTTGAATGTGACAACAACTGTTCCGGTTGCGCTGAGAGAGGTTGCTGATTCAAGATCATCTCCATCTGTTGTCTGGATTGTTACTCCAGATGTTGAAGTTGTAAGGTCTGTTGAACCTCTGAAGAACTTGAATGTTCCCAATCTTGCGACTGTTGCTACGTTAGCATCGTTGATAGTTACATAAAACTTCAACTGCTTCAATGCAACATCTCCCTTGGAATCAGCGCCAACTGTAAACTTATACAAGGTTGTTTGTGAACCATTGGCTAAGTTTGTGGCTTCTCCGGATACTGTTCCAACTGTGAATGTTGGAATTGACTTGTAAACATACAAGTTGTTTCCGGTTACTGATGACAGAGTGATACCGCTTGACGATGTCTTAACTTCTCCTTGGCTGTTTAAGGCCTTCATGTATGACATTGTCAAAGCAACGTTCTTTCCAGTTGTGATGGTTGTTCCGTCTGTTGACGGTGTTGACAACATCAACTTGGCTGTCAACACTTTTGATGTGTTGGCAGAAACGGCAACGTTCATGCCTGTGAAGTTGAAGTAGTCGTGTCCTGAAGCTGAATCAAAGGCTGCTGTGTAGCTGTTTGTTCCATCTGTCAAAGTAGCATACTGAACCTCAGATGCGTCGTTGCCACTGATGGTCAACTTGGCCTCTGTGATTGTGTAACTGTCGTTTGAAGCTGTGAACTTAAACTTAGCTGCTGCAACATCCTGGTTTCCGGCCAATATAGCCTCTTCTGGAGTAGCTCCATCGATTGTGGCTGTTGCTGAACCTGAACCAAAGGTAATTGTTTGACCTGCCAAAACTGAGCCTCCGCCTGTTGAAACTGCTGTGGCTGAGCCTGTGGTTGTTCCTTCAACCAACACGCTGGCGGCTCCTGTTCCGGTCTTTGTGGAATCAATGTCTCCGTAAACGATTACGTCAACTGTTGTTCCCTTGGCCAATGTGTAGTTGATTGCCCAAGTATTTGTAGCAGTTGGGTTGGCCTTTGTTGATGTTGTGTAGCTGCCGATCTTGGCATACAAGTTTGTTGTGTATGTTGCAAGAGTTGTCAAATCAACTTCGATAGAAGTCAATGTTGTAGCCTCTGTTGTGCTTCCAGACAATGTGAAGTGAGCCAATTTGTAGGCTGTCTGAGGAGCTGTGGTTGTCTGTGATGTGTATGCTGTGTACTTTGACAATGTCAAAGATCCTGTAGCAACTGTCAGCTGGTTTCCAGCAATGTTTGATGTTGGAACGTTAACTGAATCAGATGAAGACAAACCTTGTCCATTTCCAGATCCTGCGACCAAGTAGGCTTGCAAAGTATCTGTTGCAGAAACTTCGTTTGTTCCTTCATTGTCGTGGATATCAGCTCTCAATTCCAAAGTGACTGTTTCATCTGGATCGATGATCAAAGATGAACCAAGGCTTACTTCGGTTCCTGTTGTTGCTGATGTCAAATTGAATGTGCTTCCGATTTGAACATCATCAGCATAGAAAGCTGCGTTTCTCAATGTGATAGTATCGTTTGTTCCTGGTGATGGATCAGCTGTTGGGTCAACATCGTTGAAAGCAACATAGGCTGTTAAGTTTTCAACCTTAACTCTTTCTCCATTTGACTTTAATTTCCAGCTTGCCAAAACTTGGTTTGTTGCATCGTTAACAACATCTCCTGATGGAGAGCTGCTTAACTTGGAAATTGTAATGGCTCCTGTGCCAACTGTACATCCCCATGTGTCTGCTGATGAATCATAACAGCTTCTCATTGCTGTGAATGATCCTCCTAAAGTGTTTGATCCAGGAACGATTGCAACTCCGTATTGGCTATCTGTCAATGTGACATCGGCAGATGTCTTTAACTGGAAGCTGAACGTTCTGCTTGATCCGTTTACGATGTCTGCCAAAACCTTAATGGCTCTTGTTCCAGACTTCATAACTGCTGGATCATCGGACAAGTCAAATGTGACATATCCGTTGTCATCCAAATTCTCAACTGTATCTCCGGCTTGTACGCCGTCAATGTACAATCTAAAATTTTGGATATCTTCGTAGTCAATTGATCCGACTTCTCTCAAAGCCAATCTTGACATTTCAATGTTTCCAGAGCTGATATTTGTCACCAAGTTTGTATACCAAACTGGGTAATCAGACTGTGGATCCAAAGTTGAACCTGCTGGATTTACGTGTCCTGATGTTCCACTGTTTGTGAAATAGGCTGATGCCAAGCTTCCTCCGGCTACAATTGTCTGAGTGTCTCCCTTGATTGGGAAATCTCCGGAAATTGCAGATGCATTTGTTGTAATGCTGTCTTCTGAAACCAATTTAACATAAACTGTTCCATCGGCTGAAGAATCAACGTCAACAACAACTGTGATTTCAACTGAATCTCCTGCTCCGATTGTAAACAATCCTGTTGAATCGTTGAAAGAGATTATTCCAGACGAAACTGAAGCTGCGTCTGTAATTCTTGTTGCTCCGTTAAACAAATAGACATTGTCCAAGTCTGAATCGCTTGAAACTCCCCCTCTTGTCAATTTTATTTTTGTAACTTTGACTGAAGAGCTGTCTTTGTTTGTGAATTTCAATTTCAACAATTCAGCCTGAGCTTGTCCGGCAATGATTGATCCGGAGTCTGGGCTGTCTGATGAAATTTTTACCTGTAATCCATCGCCTGTTGGTGTTGTTGTTCCTCCTGTTGATCCGGTTGTTCCTGTTGAGGATCCGGCAACAATTGAATTCAATAATGCGATTGATTTAGGACCGATTTGATCGGCTGCAACCCATCCCTGGGCTACCTGCCATTTCTTTACGGCTGCCAATGTCAATGAACCAAAATATGTTGTTTCATTGCCGGCTGATCCTGCTCCTGTTGTTGCAATTGTGTATCCTGTGCCATTCATGATCTGCTGCATGCACTTTACATCATTTCCTGTTGAACCAACTGTCAGATAGCGGCTGAATGTGACTCCAGCGCATGCTGTATATGTTGATCCTGTTGATGTTGTGGTGCTTGTTCCTTGCAAGGCTGTTAACTGAGCCTGCAAAGCTGTCAACTGTGCTGTCAGTTCTTCAACTGTAGCGGCAGTTGCCTGCACAGGAGCAATTGCGGCAACCAATGCCAATGCGGCAACGGTTGCGATAATTGTTCTTTTAATACTCATTTGTGTGTGTATTTTATAATTAGGTTTATAATGTTGTTTATTTCTCGTCGGTCGACCGCGCAGATCAAAGTCTGCAATAGCTCGCGGCTTTACGTACTAACCACGAACAACGACTCTTCCAATGTTAATAAATGCTGTAAAAGCAAGAGATACGTAACTTCTCCTGCCAGTCAAATTGCTAAATTATTAATTGATTTCCAAAATCTTTTCCAAGGCATCTGAATAATTTTCCTCGGCATATAAGTCCTTTGCTTCTGTTAAAATTGCCTGCTGTTCTTCGGTCAAAGTTGCTGCTTCCAAATCTGTAATCTGATTTTTAACTATTGTTTCCAGCGCGCTGTTGAGCTCGGACATTTCATCGCCATCTTCTATATTAAGTCCCAACACCTCCAATTGCTGCTGATTTTCTTGTAGTTTTTTCACTTCTGTTAGAACCTGCGCCACCGTCTGTTTGTCGCCCGCGTTTGTAAGAGCATCTGCTAAATTCTTGGCAGCATCCGACACGCTTGACTTGTACTCCGTGATTGCCGGCTCCAAATTCTGCGTCTTGTTTTCTTTTACAATCTGCACCAGTTCCTCCGATCTATTATATGCGATTTTCAAAGGCGTTTGAATCTGCTGCTCAGCCACTTTCTTTATAGGATACAGCACATCTCCAGGCATTGTGTATCTGGCAAAACCTAAAAACACAACTACCAAAAATACAAACGTTGCCGAAGCATATGCAAACCTTCTTTGGCTCATAACTCCCGAAACCATGTCCCAAATCCTTGCCGATCTCTCTGCAACAAAAATATCAGCCTGACCTACCGGCTTTATTGCTTGACCGCTCATAATCTGCATTTTAAGCGAAGAAACCCATTCCTGTCTGGGCTTAATTTCTTTGA
>JBAYMG010000053.1:0-4951 GCA_041663665.1 Candidatus Omnitrophota bacterium
AAGATAATACAAGTACCTTCATCAACACACCAGGATAGCCCTGGTGCTTACTAACATAACCTATGGGTGGACTAGGTTATTCCACTGGGATCAACTCATTGATCCATCCGTTCAAGATCGGCAAAAGAGCTGTGACCTCCTCGCGCGTGAGACGCTTGGCATCTGAATTCCAAGCCTTTCCCAAAGCAGAAACTCCGTGCCGGCGGAGGGAGAGTTTCGGAGGTCCCTTCTTATAGCTGTAAAGTCCAGCTTTAATTACACTATTACCTGCAGTGGATTTAACCTCACCTAATTCTCTAATGAGTAGGTCATCGCTCGGATCATAACCTTTTGGACTTGGCATCGTTTCAACCTCGAAGCTTAAAGGGTCTCAACTCAACATGTAACTTGCAAACTACTTCGAAAGGGAGCTCAGGATAAACCTCACGATTCTTGTTTTCATGATGGGGACGCCAATGGAGTTCAGGGATCCGCTCCCCTTCGTAGAATAACCCAACAGGGATGGCACGAGATACATAAATGGGCGCTCTTTCTTGATAGGTCCCATAGAACCCAGCTAACAAACCATCTCGCATAGTACAAGGGTCAAGATACTCTCGTCCTAACTTACGAACGATAACCCAGTAGTCGTCTGCACTAATCGTGAAAGGACCTCTTCTGTATTGCCAAGAGTACTTGATCTCCTCTGGAAGAGTTTCAAGGGTGTCAGGATCTTCTGGACAAAGAGCTCGCCACATTTCTACTTCTTCGTCAGTAGCTTCTCTTTGCTCGTCCTCGCAGCAATGAGAGATCACTGTGAATGATTGAGGTACATAACCTGGGATCTTGTGAGCAAAGCCATTTGATAGGTGAAAGCTCAGGTTATGACGAGCTGCTATTCGTTCCAGGTTGGCCTCATAGAGGCCATCGAAATCTATTGGTTTCATTACATTACTCGGTGAGTAGATTTAGATCACGTCTTTCCGTTCAAATCGAGTTGGAACCTTAGCGTGCACCCGAGCCTCGTACTCTTCCTTGTCACGAATCTTTCTTCGGGTCTGCTCAGCCAGACCCGTGGCGGCCCCGTCGGAATCCCACAAGTTCTCGAGCTGGGAAACCTCCTCCTCTGGAGAAAGCTGTCCAGTTTCATAGTTGTAGTCATTTCTATCGTATAAGACTGGAGGTGGTTGATGAGCCTCTCTATTCAGTTCTTCTGCTAACTGTACTCTGCCAGCCAGGCTACTAAGGGTTGTCCAAAGAGTGCTACTATGATCAATCAGGATAATAAATCTGAGCTCAATGCTCCAAATTGTTTCAGAGGTTGTGCAATCTGAACAAGCAAAACCAATAGTACGTGCCATCGGATCATCGCAGCAATATACAGGGTGTCCAGTATCATGCACATGCTGGCGGACAGCCTCAAACAACTCATGGAAGTTAGTGTACTCTGGCATTGGTCATTTACTTAGTAGTGACCTTTTTGAAAGAAACCCAAAAGTGCCTTTCTACCAAACGGCTCCTTCAGGTAACCCTTTAGTAACCCTGCCGCTTTACTGTCTGAAGTAGTTGACCTAGTATCTCTTGCCCTAACCTCCCAAGAAAACTCGGGTATCACCTGGATGTCTTCCCCACGAGTGCCACGCCTCTTGACTGTGCCCATAGTCGACGCATGAGCTTCACAACAAGTCTTGCACGCAAATCCGTATGCGATTCCTACAACATCATCGGCATAGGTCAAGATGTGATCCGGGTTAGCCCGGACATGTTGGTAAGCACTCCTAGCCATTCGCTCAATGTCGGAGTATGGTTCCTTAGGTATCGGCTGGGGGAGTCGATTTGGGCGTATGTCAGCCCAGAACTCTTCAAGATCTTCAAGGGGCATAATCAAAACCTGAGTGAATTGTAACGCGTTTCTCAAGTAGTAACCTTAGGGCTCCGGTCGCTCTAACTCTCAAATCAATTTGAAGAACACTCCCAGGGAGTAGGTGCCTAAGTTGTAATCGGTCACTACCATCAAGCCAAGGCCCACCAATAGGAGTCAGAAACAGATCAAATCGATCTATCAGTATCTCCTCTTCAATGTTGAGTTCACCCCTGAAGATAAAGAAACCATCTTCAGGGTCTGGAATCGGAAATCTCTTACGACTTCTACTGACCTCAGACCCTCGATAGGAGAAGCCAACCCACACAGTGTCCCTACCTGGTGGCAACTCTACAATACCTAAGCTCTCTGACTTACTTCGTCCAGGTCTAATATCAACCCAATAGTCCTCAAAGTTTTCTTCAAGGGGCATAAGCGCTATCCATGTGATGGCTCTCGTTTACTTGAGCGAAGACAGCGGCATCCTCGATTGCACAGATGTCTTCTCTAGCCCTCGAGCAGACGGTATTAACGATATCACGCTCGGCCATAGCAAAGAGGATCTTCTGAGTCAGAAGATTTCGACGAGCCTCAGCTTTAGAACCCTTCTTTACGAGCTCTCCAAACTCATTCTCGCGCCAACCCATCAATCTGAGTCTTGCCTTGACAGCCTTCCGGGTTTCTCGATGCTTGCGTCCCATGCCCTCTAATACACCGGTGCTAAATACTGAACGGTCAATCGAACAATATAGTGAGTGCTTGTCTAACCCGGCACTTCTCGAGTAGTGTGGTGAGAACCAGGACTTTCAACCGTAATACTGATCATGGCCCCATGCCGAGATATTGAAAAGCAAGCAAAGCGGTGGGCCCAAATGTACCCTGACTCGAGAACCAGACTCGAGAAGGCCGTCAATCTCGTCGACAAGTGCCAATATATTGGAGAGGGTACCTGGGAAGTTCTTGGGTCCCATGGGAAAACCTACTTCGTCGGTGTGGACCCTGTCAGAAAGATCTCAACTTGTACGTGCCCTGATAGTATGAACGGAAATAGATGCAAGCATCGAATTGCCTGTGCCCTCATATGGGCCACAACTAGAACAAATGGTACACAATAAGGACTATCCTTTCACCGCCGTGAGCCCTGCAGTCCTTGTTCAGGAGTGCTTGACTCTCGACTACTTCCATCCGAACGATGATGGTGTGGTTCCGATCCCCGTTACCTTCAACGAAAGGGAAGGGAAGATCATCCTAGCTGTGGGGGACAATGCCTCTGGAAAGTCCTTCTTCCGCCGCATAGTTCAAGCCGTTTGCCACAAGGCTGGTGTCGAATGCATCCACCTGTCAATGCAGGGGAGAACCAACGGGGACCTGGGTGGAGCATTCCAGAGGATCGTCGTCTACGGAACTGAGACAGATGAGAGTACTGGAAGGAACTCAGTCAATACTATTCTAGGAGCCATCCGGACGAGTCAGAGCCGTGAGGGCAAGCATGTCCTGTTCTTCGATGAACCTGACCTTGGACTCAGTGATACTTGGGCCGCCAGCATAGGGGCTGAACTCTTGAAGTACTCTGGGGAGTCCAAAGACAACCTCGTCGCGGCATTCATCGTCACTCACAACCGCGAGCTCGTTTGGAGTGTCCTGCCGGGCCACCCGCACTCCCTGTGCTTTAATGACAAGCCTACCACGCTCGGGGAGTGGGTTCAAAGCTCCCCAAGGATACGACCGCTCACCGAGCTAGCTGAGATCAGCCATCGCCGATACGGGCTCATTGTTGATGTCATGAAGAAGAACGGTGTAAAGTATTGACACCATGCTTCCTAAGACAGCACCCCCGACCGAAACCCACCAACTTATATCTGTGATCCGAACCAGAGGTGGAAACCTCTGCGCTGATGATTGCACCAACAAGAAAGGTGGTTCATGCACTGCCCGAGAGGTACCAGAGAACTTGAGATTCAATGATACTTTTGAGCTATATCACCGAACCAACTTCTGCAAGCTGACTTCACAATAGAGCTTTCTTTTCACATTCGTGTAAACGGAGCAACTCCTCGAGCTGTGCATAGCTTGGTTTGACTCTGAGTACATTAGATCTCAACAAAGCCTCCTCGAACAGGGATAGAGACTTAGTATACTCCTCTTTCCTAGCTTCTAGTCCAGCCAATGCATTAGCATGAACATACAGATCTGGATCAAGTGGGGTTATAAACCCACTCTCATTCTGGAAATAGTACTCCCCTAGAACTTGATTCAAGTCTCTTTGTAATGCTTTTAACCCTCCCACTTAAACCTTACCTTCTACCACTTCCCACAGTGTGGCCGATGTGTATTGTAGTAAGATCACCGATAACCCCAAACACACTGAGTAACCAGATCGCTACTACAATGACTACTACAACATTCATCATTCTCTTAATGCCGGATTGCATAGGTATGTAAGAGTTGATACCCCAAAGTGCAAATCCGACTACTACTAAAATTACGATTAGACTGATGAGTGACATGTATGGATCTCCCTTGGGACTTAGGTTGTACTCGGTGCAAGGGGCATACCCAAAATCAACCCTAACAAGTGGTGTGGGATTAGATTGGAAAACCCATTCAGTACAGCTGGTAGTTTGATACCCTAACTTCGCAGTTTGAGAATTCTTTGCGCAAGTTGCAAACCTTGGTTTAGGTTAGTGGTCACTCCAAGTGGAGCCGGTAGCGCTTTCTGGGAACTAGGACACTTATACACTATAGAGGTTGTATCAATGTCCTATGTCTGCCAAGTACTCAGTCTTCTCAATCAGGCTTAAAGAGATCCCTGAGTGGGTTCCATTTGGAATAGTCATGTGGAGCCAAGAACTCGACTGGGTCTGCCTACGCATTATCAGTGGATCCGAACGCCCAAGCAAGCTCCCCAAGGACGACTTCCAACTTATTGACGCCCTTAGAAGGGATTTGGATACCTGTCAATCAGCAGAGTACATAGCGAAGCACAACTTTTCAAAGCCCAGTACAGATACGTTTTGGGAACTCATCCGTACGTCGCTAACTTTGAGGTTTAGGCTATCCCAAGAGTTCACTGTACTGAGAGAAAACTTGGAAGAGGAACTAGTTTCTCTA
>JBAYMG010000054.1:0-4700 GCA_041663665.1 Candidatus Omnitrophota bacterium
ATGATGCTAAGATGAATTTCTTTATAGAAAAGAAAACTTCTACACCAGGGGGAGCTTTTTTACGCATGTATTTAAATCCATTAGTATAGAAAAGGAACTTAAATGTCTTACTTAAATAATGCTCTAATATATTTATTTAATAGTTTTGAAGAAGTTACTGGATATAACTTCCCAAATTTCATGGTTAACGAAACACCTAGTAGTGTGGTTGACCAACCTTTAATGCAACAACAACGTCAAAAACAAAATCAAACTCCAGCTCCTGATAATGGAGCAATGTATAAATATCTTTTTGACCCAAATCTAACATTTGGTTTTAGATTTCATCAAAGAATAGCTAAAATAAAATACGAAGATAGAAAGCAACCTTGGGTTACTATTATGTTTAATACTGGAGAGGTAAGACCTTTAACAAATGTACTATCTACTATAAATGAACAGATAAGAATACAGAAAAGGACAGACGACTTCTATGATGTAAGTGTTAGAAAAGTATTAACACCTGTAAATTTAGTTTTTATAAGTAATGATATAGACTACTTATATAGTTACTTACAAAAATTAAGTTTCTATTTTGATAGAATAACTCAGTATGATTATCAGCAAAGAATACAATATCCAAATAATCATATAACAACTTATCCTTTAGTAGGCATGGCTAAAGATATTATTCAAAAAGATTTAACAAAATTAGATACAGAAAAAAGAGGTAGTTTGGCTACTGCTGGATTTAGCTTTGACTTAATTTATTATGTAATGGATACACCTTTAAGAGGATATTTGTTAGAAGATATAGATTTACAAATAAAATTTTTAAATAATCCCGATTATTTATGCTTGTCACATATACACCACCACTAAACTTTAGGTAATTTTTGCATTTTAATTAAATTTTAATTTAGAAAATAGATATTTAAATATACTGTATATAAAAGAAAAGGAGATAAAATTATGGTAAGGGCACTTCCTGGTGTTGCTGTTAATATACAAGATTTAAGCACACTTCCACAAGGTAATTCTGGAACACTTGCAGTAGGTATTGTATTGCAGTCTAATAAAGGTACTTTAGATCAAGTAGTACTTCAAACATCACCTACAGATTTACTTACAAACAATACTTATTCAGGAACAGTTAAACCAAATGATGATAAATCATTTTATACCGCTTTAAATATACTTCAGCAAACAAATTTATTATATACGTCAAGAGCATATAGTAAAGTAGATCCTCCTCTTTTTGGTGGTTTAATTGTAAAAAAAGAAGATTTATTAGGAAATATTATAGCTATAACTGCTAGTAACATTAGTACACTTGCTACTATACAAGTATCAGGAGATGTTTCTAGCTTAATAAATAACACAGATACTATAAGAATTTATGGTGTACCTAATACTAGAATGAATGGGTTAACATATGTATTCCCTACTAGACTTACAGTATCTTCTGTGCTAGTAAATAATGATGTAACTACTATAACAGTTAATGAAGACATTTCTTCTGCGTTTACATATGCATCAGGAACACAACCTAAAGCTTTTAAAACAAGACAACCAATACCTTTTAATCAACAATTAATAGGTGCTATAACTGCTGTTAGTATTTCTACAAAAACAATTACTCTTGCAGGTGATTTAACAAGTTTCTTACCTGAAGGAGACAAAATATTAATTGCAGGTTCAACTGGTAATAATGGAGTATATAAAATTGTATCATCAAGTTATGTAAACTCTCAAATTGTTACTAACGTAGTAGTAGCTGAACCTATACCAAATATTGTAGCAGATGGTAATGTGTTTAGACACAGTATTGTAGACCCTAATAACTATGAATTTCAACCTGAAGATTTATTTATATTAACAGGTAAAGATCAAGGTTCTTATAACGGAAACATAGAAATAAATATTATATCTTCTAAAGAATCTCCTGATTCATTGACAGAATCAGATGTTATGCAAATAGCTATTTATGATGCATTACAAAACGAACAACTAGAACTTCCATATTTAGTAAGTAGAAAAGTAGGTTCTAAAGCAACTGATGGAACTTCTTTATATATAGAAGATGTATTAATTAACTCAGCTTACGTTCAAGCTATAAATAACACTAACGTAGAAGAAACAGAACTTCCAAGCAATACTACTAGTAACGTACAAATGTCTGGAGGTTATGATGGTGGTGCTTTAACAGATGCTGACTTAGTAGCTGCTTTAAGTCTTTTTGAGGACAAAGTAATACCTATAGATATTATAGCTAATGGTTCTATAGAAACACCTGTTTATCAAGCTGCTTTAGTAAATTTAGCAGAAACAAGACTAGATATTATAGCTTTCTTAAATTCAAGATTAGTGGATGAAAAATTAGCTACAAATTCTGCCAGAGCTTCAGCAGTAGTAAATTATAAAAAAGGTGGGGTAACTTCTGTAAACTCTACATCATTCTACGCTGCAATGTACGCTCCTCATGTAACCATAGCAGATACATTTAACTCAAGACAAATTACAATTGGTGCTGATGCTATGATTATACCTGGTTGGCTGAAAGTAATTAATTCTCAAGGTTATCCATTCGCATTTGCTGGTTATCAATATGGTAAAGTAAATAATATGACAACTGCTTGGAAAATTGGTGATTCAAGTGGAGAAGCAACCATACTTAATGATGCTTCTGTAAACTTTATTGCTTTCGATGCTATACAAAATGCTTATATAGCTTGGACACAGAATACATTACAAATAGCTAACTCAGCTTTACGTAATTTAGGTGCTGTATTCAATATATTAGATATGAAGAAAACTTTATCAGTATACTTAAAAAGATATTTACAACTTCCTATTACAACTTCATTAAGAAGAACTATAGCTGATGACGTTAACAACTTTATGGATGGTGTAAAAGCTTCAGGTAGAGTTGGTGGATATAGTTTTAAAGATATTAGTAGTTCTGCAGATATTAGTAATAATACACTAAGATTCGTTCTTACACTATCACCTACTAATTATGCACAACAAATATATCTTGTAATGAGAATAGTAAATCAAACTTTTGATTTCCAAATATTACAAAATTTATAATAGATAACACGTAAAATAGAATAAAGGAAGATTTAAATCTTCCTTTATTTTGGTGTTTTTATTTAATTAAATTTTAAACATAGGTAAGTTTAATTTGTTAAGTAATAATAAGAGGATTAATCTATGTCACAATTTAATTTGATTGCAAACGGAAACGTAAATATTCAAACTACTTTTAGGTATGAAGTTAAGTTTCCATCAGGAGCAGCTAATGGTGCTCTAAATGATTCCATAACTATATTTTGTACATCCGCACAAATACCTAAAGCAATACAAAATGCTATAGAATGGCATGCACCTATGGGTGTAGTTAGTCACCAAGCTGGTAAGAGACCTATAGAACCTATATCATTAGAATTTGTTGTACCAGCAGCTTCAGATATTGCTAATGATGTTTATAGAATGATGAGTGCATGGTGTCACACTACCTTCGATTTAACAACTGGTTTTAATACAGGAAAAGCTAATTATGCAGTAGATAATATTCAGATTATACTGAAAGATGGTTCTGGAAACCCTGTTCATACATTCTCATTGTTTAGAGCATTCCCTACTTCAGTAGAATTTGGTACAGTAAATTCAGAAGGTTCTGAATTACTAAAAGCAAGTATGACATTAACATATGACTACTTCAAATTAGATAGCTTAGGAACTTCTGTATAATATATCGAGGTCAGTAATGGTATCTCAACTAAAAAAAATAAATATGCCTACTGTTTTGCAGGGAGGTATAGCAAACACTGTATCTGTAGGAAACCAATTTTCTGCAGATATGGCTCAATCTAGATTTTTTACTGTAAATTTAGACACTATAGATAACGTAAATGGTATGAAGAGCCTACCTGTTAAAAGTATATCTTATACAGTTACAGGTATAGATACAATGTCCTTACCTATAGGTGTGTTTAAAGATATTCCTATTCCTACTGGTAAAAAATTACCTAGAATTACTTTGACTTTAATAGATGATAGGATGGAACAAATAGAAAGTCAAATAAGAGAATGGTATGAAATAATGATACCTACAGGTTCTGGTACTATAGGTTATTTAGATGATATGATAGGAGTATTAACATACGAGAGCTATGACACTAGTGGAGATATTAATTTTTCTTATCAAGCTAATGTTATTTTAACTGAAGATCTTACGATGTCTAGAGATTATGAAACAAATGGATTTAAGATATTGGAAATTTCTTTTGTTGTATTAAAAGATGATATTAGAGTTAAAAATGCTCTTAATGTATTACCCCAACCAGATCCAATACCAGAACCTAAACAACAAATAAATGAAAATAACAATTTTTTAGGACCTATAGAATCTAATCCTTTTAATATAGAATCTACAGTACAACCTATATTTAAAATATAACAGAATGTGAGGAGAACTTAAATGGACGGCAAGCAAATTAACTTAAATGATTTACCTTCTAGAGGAAGAACTTACCCTACAGACATTGAAATTTATGTAAAGCCTATGACTGCAAAGGAAGAAATGGCTACCAGTTTAAGTAGATTTGGTTCTACTAAAGCTAGTTATTATGATAGTTTATTAGAAAGTATATTGATAAAAGGTAATTTTAGTAAAAAGAAATTATTGTTCGGAGATATACAATTTATAGACTTAG
>JBAYMG010000055.1:0-4619 GCA_041663665.1 Candidatus Omnitrophota bacterium
GAGTGATGTTAATGATTGGTTAGGAGCAAACGATGACGTGGAAATAAGATGTGAATGGGAAGTGATGACAATCCCGGCCAAAGACTTAAAGGAGCGCATACTATTTAAGCACACTATCACCTTAAAAAGTGGCGCAAAGTCAACCCTTGTAAACTTTGCATGGGAAAAGGATGGCGCCGATGCAGAGAAAAGAAAGCAAAAACGCAAAGATAAGAAAAAAGAAGCTATGTTAAAGGCTTATGAGCTATCCAATAGAATACATGAACAGGATCCTGAGGCCTGGTATAAAAAGTACGTTTTGGGACAATAAATATTATAATCTATGAAACGCATCATCATCATAATTGAGTGCGATAACAACGAGCCAAAGAAGAGAGAAGTCATCTTGCCCGACTACATTGATGACGAGTCTAGCTTTGCGGTAGCTCACGATATGTTAAAAAATATATTCTTAAACGGAATTAAACTTAACTAAATAATTAAACAGGTAGTGTCTTACCACTAAAAATATGAGCAAACAAATAGAAATATCAGACGAAATATACGAGAAACTAAAAGACCAACTTTGCGAAGGTGGCGAGTGTAAAGAAATAAGTTCTTACGAGGATTTAGTAGGAAATAAGTTTTTATTCAGAACAGTTACTTATCATTATTTAGGCGAAGTAAAAAAGGTTGTGGGCAGGTTCGTTTATCTTAAAAATGCCTCTTGGGTGGCTGATACTGGAAGATTTATGGATTTTCTTAAAAACGGATTACAAACAAATACTGAAATTGAGCCTATGGGAGAAACATTTGTAAATATGGACACCGTTGTTGACTTCTCTCCTTGGAAGCACAAATTACCAACTGACCAGAAATAATATGAATATCGCAACTATTGGTAATGTAAATACCATATATTGGTCGGGGTCGAGGTCGAGGTCGTGGTCGGGGTCGGGGTCGAGGTCGAGGTCGAGGTCGAGGTCGGTTTAATTAAACATAAATAACTATGCAACAAGGTTTCATTCTCAACGGTAAACAGTTTATAGCTCCGCCAGAAGAAGGCGACCACTGGCTCTGCACCGATAAATATAACTTCTTAGAAGTACGTAACAGTGATTACATCTTAGTAGTCCCCAAGGTTAAGAAGTTAGAGTTATCAGGGGAAGAAGTAAATAAAAATATTAAGAAATAAAATTATGAAAATACAAATATCAAAAGAAAATAATACTTTTAAGAAAAATTATTATAGGTTAGAAATTATAACCGAAGAACAATTAAGCCAAGTTGATTATAAAACAATCATTGATAGCATTGAAAATATAGCCGAAGTTCTAGACCCAGTTATTGAAAAAGAAATTAAGTTAGAACAAGCATTAAAGAATAATAAATAGTATGTCATCGGGGAGGTTGGTATCTTACTGCTCTCATAAGGCAGATTGAACTTGGTTCAATTCCAAGCGTTTGACACAAAAATAATTTAACCTCTCCCCCCAGTGTAAAGGCGGAGAAAAGAAGAATATGACCAAATATAAAATTAAACAATCAGGGATTAAAAAGTTTAATAAAGCATTCCCCGAACATAAACTTCTGGGAGATGAATTGGCGACAGCAATGACTATATTTCTTTTATTAAAAGATAAACCTGAGTTTAGATATAAGGTGGTTATTCTCTCAAAAGAAAAACAACTATTAGAATTTGCTAAAATGAATAAATGGAATTTTGAAATAATTGACGAGAAATCAAAAGGATACGTGAACCCTGGAACAAGTGGCGGAACAACTTATAATCCTGACCCTCCTCCAATAGTGAAAATAACCTCCTAATTAAATACTTTTAATAAATAAGAATATGCAATACAAAATTAAAAGAAACTTGTTCGTGTGGGGCAGTATTGGAATTTGAAGAAAATGTTCAAGACACCTTAATACAAAGCAGAATTAGGAGTATACAAGAGAATTTTCATAAAGAGCATCAAGAATGTAGAAAGCCGATTATTACTGGTAAGTTGGTTAAGCCGAAACCCTAATTTAATACTTTTAATAAATAAGAATATGAAAAAAAAATGCGAACATTGGTTTGGAAGTAGACATAGTTTTAGTAATTGGCAAGTACAAGAAAAAAGGATTCTTAAAGATAGTGAAAATTGTCTCGTAGGAGAATGTATTATTCAAGAAAGAAAGTGCAACGAATGCGGGTATATACAAATAGATATTCAAACAAAATGTATTTTATAAAAATATGTGCAATATAGGAATAGGAACAATAAATCCGTCAGTAAAATTAAGTATTCAGCCAACTATAAAAGAAAAACTTATGAAAGAAAATAACATTCAGCGAGCAGTAAGACAGAGAGATGAAATAATTAAAATTATTGGTGATTGTTGGTTTGAACAAATTGATGGGGAGGACAATTCGTGGAGATATAGACATAATTTTTTAATATTTTCTCTGCAAATAGAACGAAAATTATTAGAATACTTTAAATAATATGTCATCGTTTAATTGTGAAAAATGCGGAAAACCTATTTTAGATGCACCAAACACAGGGTATTATACCGAATGTGAACATTATCCTTTAGAAGAAAAGAATATATTATCTCCAAACGCAAGAGGCAGAATAAGTCATAAGAAATTAGATGAAATTAAAAAAAATATGATGATGGAGGAAGCTATTGCCAGTGCCACTTTGGCAGACAATGAGCCAGAGTGGGAAGCCAGAAAGAGATGCGAAGAAAAACCTTTTGAGCAGGAAAAAACAGATTATACAAAAGAAATTATGGATTTGCAGAAAGAAGAATATTTATCAGAAGGGGCCATTGAGCAAGAAATCCCAGAGGTGATACGGAAGTTTAGGGAAGAATTTGATATAAAAGTATGGTGTGGATATTATGATATGGAACACGTTGAGCAATTTATTTTAGAAGCCCTCTCTGCCAGAAATAGGAAGATAAAGGAATGGGCGGAAAGTATGAGAGTTAAAATAACTAACTTACCAGATGACGGAACAGATGACACTATAAAATTTACGGTTGCATATAATCAAGCTTTAGAAGATTTAATTAAATTCTTACAATAAATATGAAAAAAGAATATACAATAGAATTTCCAGGTGCAGAATTTTCAATGAGTATGGACGAGTTTCCTAAAACATTATTGGGCAGGACGATGTATGATATTCATTTTTTAACTGGTGTTGGTTGTCAAAACAAGAAAGCATATAAAGAATTACTGCGAGAAACCGCCAAACAAATAATAAGGAATGTAAAAGAGAATAAATTTTAATTAAATAACCCCCCAATGCCAAACTTAAAGAATAAAGAGGAGGAGAGTAAAATTAAATAAAAAATGGCAGGACACTTAGCATATATGGCAAAATCAAGCGTTCAATTCACAAAAGATAATGAGTATTATACTCCGAAAGAGTTTGTGGCAAGGTTTGGAAACTTTGATTATGACCCAGCAACCACTAAAGAAAAAGCAGAAGAATTTGGCATACAAAACTATGACACAATAGAAACAGATGGATTGCTTCAAGATTGGACTAAATACAAACGAATTTGGATTAACCTACCTTTTACAAAGAAACACGAATTTATAGCAAAGGCGTGGGAAACATTCCAAAAAGCAAAGAATGATATTTACATTTTATTCCCGATAGAATTTTTAACAACAGCAAGATTTTATAATTCAGTTGGTGGGGGTAAACTATTCATTCCTAACGGCAGAATAAACTTTGAGAGCGGACTTGGAAAAAAAGGAAAATCACCAGCATTTGGTAGCGTGGTAATGAAAATACAAGATAATTTTGAAGTTGAATTTATAGAAAAATTATTAACCTAAAAATCAATGCCAGAAGTAAAACAAAAGTGGGAAGAAGTTAAAAAGCATTATGATGACTTTTTGCATTATTACTATAATTGCCCCTGTAAAGGTTGCCCAGAAGGACACGCTTCAATGTGGAAATCAATAGTGGAAAGTCCACAATGGAAAGAATGGGAAAAAGTCGGAATGTATGATTTTGCAGAATGTGACGAATTAGGAGTAATGAGTGCAGGTCATTTGCAAGATTTTCTTAATTTTTGTTCTAAATCCATTCTCACCTCTAAGTCCGAGTTTATGGAGGGGGAGAAGAAGAAAAAACTGAAATACTTTGAAGGGTTTGAAGATATAAAAAACGAGGACTATAATAATACTCCATTTGGTTGTGGTTTCAACGCAGGTATATCTGTTTGTATAGAAATATTAAAAAAGTAAATTAACAACCTATCCGCTGAAAAAATAAGGCGGTGGGGAAAAAGATGGAAAATAAATGCAAATGTATAGACTGCAAAAATCATAAACTTAATGGACACAATATTACATCAGAAGAAACCGAGTTTATGACTAACGAAGAAGTAAGAGAGCTTATAATCAGTAGAAATTAACTAATCTTAACCACCTCGCTGATGGCGGGGAAGAGAATATGAAAATAGAAATTAACGAAGAGGCGGCAACAACTATGATGGTATTGGGATTGTTCGCAATGATTGTTCTGATAGTAGTATTTATTTAGCCCCCCAAGAGCAGGAGAAATAAATAAGTAAGGAGTAACTAAAAGACACTATTTTTCAAGTGTCTTTTTAATTACCTCACACAA
>JBAYMG010000056.1:0-4546 GCA_041663665.1 Candidatus Omnitrophota bacterium
CAGGCCATACCGGGGCAAGCCCCCGACCACGACTACATCGACCCAGGAATCATCAGCGAGAAGCGCCGCATCCTGGTGTGGAAGGAGATTCGCCATGCTTCTTGAATACCTAGGCGTCAAAGGAATGGGCCCGTTCCGTGGCGAGGCTCACGTGGACCTGTCCAACCTCCGGGGCATCATCGCCCTGTGCGGCGAGAACGGGACCGGCAAGTCGACGTTCCTGGAGTGCTACGCCGCGGCTCTTCGCCGCAAGCTGCCGACATGCGGCAAGGGCACGCTCGCGAGCATCGCATCGGGCCGTGACTCCTACGTCGAGGCGCGCGTCACCAACGGCTCCACCTACACGATTCGCCAGATGGTTGACGCGGTATCCGGCAAGGGCGAGTCGATGGTCACCGAGAACGGCCTGCCGCTACTCGAGTCGGCCAAGGTCCGCGATTACGACTGTTGGGCTGCGAAGCACTTGCCGGCCGAGGACGTGTTCTTCGCCTCGCTGTTCTCCGCCCAGAAGTCGGAGGGCTTTCTGGAGATGGGCGAGACCGAGCGCCAGGCCACCTTACTCAGGACCCTTGGTGTCGAGCGATGGGAAGCCATGGCCGAGAAGTGCCGCAAGCTGGCGGCGTCATCGAGCTCCAAGCTCGCGATCGTCGTGACCCGCATCCGGGATGAGGAGGGGCGAGGCGGTTCGGTCGAGACGGCTGGGCCCGCGCTCGAAGCCGCGAAGGAAGCCGCCGACCGCTGCGCGTGCGACCTCGACATCGCCAGGACTGCCGCGACCCTCGCCGCCGATGCTCTCGCGGAAACGCAGGCCGAGCTTGCCACGCTCCAGGCCAACGCCGACGCTGTCGCCCGGGAGATTGGCGAGCACGAGCGCATGGCCGCCGAGTGCAACGCGCGCCGCGAAGACATCAAGGTCAGGGCCGAAGCTGCCAAGGCTGAGGCGACTGCGAAGCTCAAGGATGCTCGCGCCAAGGTCCTCGACATCGAAGCCCGGCTCGCGAACAACAAGAAGCTGCTGGACGACGCCGAGACCATCAAGGAAGCCGTTGCGAAGGATGCTGAACTCGCCGCCGCCATCGAGGCCTTGACCTCCCAATCCTCCGCGCTCAAGGCGGATGCAAGCCGTTGGGCCGAGAGGGAAGCCGCCGCGAGGAAGGCTCACGGGGCTGCCCTAGCGCGACACACTGCCGAGTCCAACCGGGCCATGGCGATGTGCACCCGCCTCGACGCCGACGAACGCGCGGTACGCGATGCGCAGGACCAGCTCCCGGAACTCAAGGCTGCCGAGTTCGACGCCGCCACCGCGGTCGAGCTCCGCCGCGCCTCGGTTACCGAAGCCGAGGACGCCGCTGCCGTAACGACAGAGGATCGCATCACGGTCCTGCGCGGCGCACTGTGCGTCATCGCTATTGGCGCTCTCGACCCGTTCGACGACCCGTCAAGCGTGGCGAGCCGCGCCATCGCATCCGACGACGTGAAGATCGATCTGCAGAAGGAAGCGCCGGCCCGGGTCAAGGCCGCTCGTGCCGAGCTTAGGGCCGCCGACATCGCGCGCCAGGCCGCCGCAGACGCTCTCGCCGATGCCAAGCGACGCGCAGCCGGGGCCGACCGCCTCGACGCGCTACGGTCCGACCTGGAGGCGGCGGAGGCGTCGCGCGACAGCGCCGAGCTGGAAGCGGCCGAGAACGATGGTGCCGCCAAGGAAGCCGCCACCAACGCTGCCGGTCACCGCGCACAGCTTGCTGACGCCCAGGAAGCCATGCGCGCGACCCTGGAGGCCCGCTCCGCCCTGTCCGGCCTGGCCGCCAAGGCCGAGCGGCTCACGGTCGCCCATGAGCGCATCGACGCCTACGAGGAGCAGCTCCGCACCTTGCGCGACACCATCGCCGAGACCGAGGAAGCGTCCCCACTCTCGGAGCCTCCGGAGGCCATGAGGGCAGCGGAGGAAGCGGCCGAGCATCTGCGTCGGGCCATGGTCGCGAAGTCGTGCCGCGTCGACTTGCTCGAAGGGCTCGACATCGCCCGCGGCAAGGCATCGAAGCAGACGACCGAGAAGGCCACAGCGAACCAAGCCGTTGCCGATGCGGAGTACCTGGACCGATCCGCCCATACCTCCCTCGCGCTGGCCCAACAGGCTCTCGACCGCGCCAAGATGACAGAGCGGACATTGGGCGCGCTCCTCATCGAGCGCAAGGGCATCGAGGAAGAACTCGCCGACTGGAACCTGCTCGCCGAGTCGCTGGGAGTCGACGGGCTCCAGGCTCTCGAAGTCGATGGCGCAGCCGGAGAGCTCACCGCCATCGTCAACGACCTGCTGCACTCCTGTTTCGGCAGCCGCTGGACCGTGAGCTTGGAGACGACGCGGTCATCGGCGGACGGCAAGAAGCAGATCGAGACCTGCCGGGTGACCGTGCTCGACAATGAGCAGGCCATCCCGCCTGAAAAATTCAAGGCGAGCGGCGGACAAGCGGTCATCATCAATGAGGCCATCTCCCTGGCCCTGTCGATGCTGGCATGTCGACGAAGTGGCGCCCATGGCGTGACCCTCGTGCGCGACGAGTCAGGGGCAGCCCTCGACCCCGAGAACGCCAAGGCCTACGTCGCCATGCTTCGCCGGGCCGCCGACCACGTTGGCGCGAAGAACGTGTTGCTGGTCTCCCATTCCACGGCAGTCCAGGACCTCGCGGACGCGCGCATCCTGGTGAAGGGCGGGAAGCTCGAGGTTGTGTCGTAGAGCTCGACTCCGCTACTTGGGCCAGGAGGTTGCGGCAAACCGCTTCCCTGGCCTTCGGGGCGTGCTGGTACTCCGGCCCAACCAAGGAGGACGCCATGCAACGCCGGCTAAACCCGGCACCCCACGGGATGCCACCCCGAAGCTGGCTCGGCTGGAACCCGAGCGTGGGGCCAATGTGATTGATTCGATGGCGAGGGGATAGGAGGCAAGATGAACGGACTGAATAGAGTAACGCTGTTGGGCAATCTCGCGGCAGACCCGGAGTTGAAGCAAACGTCCAGTGGGACCTCCGTGCTCAAGCTCCGTGTGGCGTGCAACGAACGATACAAGGACCGTAACGAGCAGTGGCAGGAACGCACCGAGTTCGTCAGCGTCGTTGTCTGGGGGAAGCGCGGCGAGTCGTTGCACAAGTACGTCGAGAAGGGTGGCGCCGTGCTTGTTGAGGGGTCTATCCGCACCACAAGTTGGGATCGCGATGGGACCAAGGTCTACAAGACCGAAGTCGTCGCGTCGAACGTCATCCTGGTTGGGCCTCGCAACGGAGGCAATCGCCAGGACGATGCCGAGCCGCCGCGCGACGCGCAGAGGAGACCGCCGCGCCAAGCCCCTGCTCCCGTGGACGACGACGGGCCTCCGCCGGACTTGGACGATCCTGATTCGCTCCCCTTCTGATCCTGGAGGACCACCATGCGCCGATTCGTCAATGAAGCCTTGATCCAGCTCCGCTCCCTCTCCGAACACGTCACCACGTGGATGGCAGAGGAGCCCGACCCTCGCGAAGATGACCACGACCATCCGCTCACCTCGCGCCAGTGGGTCCTGGTCCACGCCGGCTACGTCACCGGGGCGCTTCACGCGGGTCTAGCAGCCTCCGATGTCACTGAACCATCCTCCGAGCTCTCCGATGGCATCGATGCGGCCTGGCAAGAGATCCCGTCGCACGGCAAGGAGAGCGAGTCGTTGGCCGAAGCGATTCGCGAAGAGGTGAAAGCGAAGGATGCCGCCACGGCGCGCGTGAGGGACCTGGAGGGGCAGCTTGAGGCGGCGGAAGCCAAAGCGGCGAACGCGACGCGGGATGCCGACTGCGCTCGCGAGAATCAGAGCCGGTCGCTGACGTATCTGGCCGAAACGGACAAGCGCGCGAGTGATGCGGAGGCCCGCCACGAAGCCGCCCTGGCGCGGTGCGCGCGGGTGGAGCAGCACCACGCCGAGTTCGTCGCCTACATCGCGTCGTCCGCCAACGGCAGCGGAGGGTGCTGCAGCAACGTTTCCGCCGACGAGTCCCGCGCCACGGACGCCGTGTGGAAACTGGTCGGCAGACTCGACTCGGCACGGAAGCGCGCGAGCGAGGCCGAGCGCGAGCGGGACGAGGTGGCCTCCCTCCGCGCCAAGCTGGCCGACGCAGAACGCCGCTCCGAAGTCGGTGACCGCGAAGTGCTTGACGACGCGCTGGCGATGGCGATGCCGAGCATCAATGTGGAGCTGGTTAACGACTACGGACAAGGTGGCGTGCGAATCAGCACCATGGTCCGGGCGCTCGCCGACGCATACCTTGCCGCCGGCCACAACAATGACTCCCTCCGCACCAAGCTGGGGGAGGCTGAGAAGCGCTCGCTTGGTGCCGCGCTCGATCTGCATGTCGCGCGGCAGCAGCTTGATCGCCTCGCCTCGGCCGAGCGGGTCGTGGAGTCGGCGCGGGAGTGGTGTGCTGGCCAGCGGGAATGCTGGTACAGAGAAGGCTCCGGGCCATACAAGCTCATCCTAGCAGTCGCCGCCCTCGACGCCCTCACCCCCGCCGCGACTGAGCAGGGG
>JBAYMG010000057.1:0-4408 GCA_041663665.1 Candidatus Omnitrophota bacterium
ACACTCATTCTTACTCCACCATCGTTACAAGCGATAAAACTACCACCTGAAAATCCTGCTGAAGTAGTTACCAAATTCAAGATTGTTCCTGAAGTAACTCCATTAGCTGTTACTAAAATAACATTACCTGTAGTTACTGAATTTGCTGTTGCTGTTAATATCGCATCTGTATCATCGTTTGTTACAGCGATTTTACCATTTGACATTAACATATCACCTGCTGTGATAGTGAAAACATTTGAATCTGCTCCACCAGTAATAGTTACTGATGCGGTTGCTGTTAAAGCTGGACCAATCGTTACTGCACCTGTTGAGGTACCTCCGATTGTAATTGTTCCAGTTCCAGTTGCATCAATAGCTAAATTTGCGGCTGCAGTTATACTTTCTGCAATAACACTTGCAAAAGTTGCTGCACCTGCTTTTGTAACTGACCAAGTAGAACTTGTTCCTGTTACATCATTTCCACTACCTGAATTACTAAATGCCAAAATTGCACCTGAAGCAGTTGCATTTCCAGCTAAAGTTAATCCATTGATTCCTGCTTTCGTTACTTGGAAAGTAAGGGTTGTGTCGTCAATTGTTAGAGTTTTATCATTATCATAAAGCTCATCCCAAGTTGATGCACCACCAGAACCTCCGACAGCAACAAAAGTTGTACCATTCCAATACTTCAATGATCCTGCAACGAAGGCTAAACCCCTCAAGTTAGAATCACCATCAGTAGGATTGGTTGTATAGTTGACCATCTCTAGCCAACCGATTGTTGATTTAATTTCTCCTGCCATTGTTTTTTATAATATTTAACAAATCTTTTTCAACTGTTAAAGTGTGTCGATTATATGTTGAGATATGAAGTGGGATATATCCCTCTCTAAAAAGCACTGTATCTCGCCCTACGTTTGATTTTAAGTGGACTTTGCCATCGACTTCGATGATAGTCTTACCTATCAAGAAATCTACCTCAAAACCCTTAATTTTGGCTTTGGCGATGAATTTAATCCTATGCTTCTTTAAGAGTTCAGCAATCCTCCTCTCTCCTTTCGTAGAATTACACGTTTTAAGTTTTAAAAGTTGATTTCTCATTTCCTGACATTTCTACCTTGGAGAAAAAAGATAGAATGATATTGGGTTATTAAGCATTGTCTTGCTATTCGACTTTTTGCTCAACATTTTCGGCATCCTTGCCATCATTTTTAATTTTTAATTCCTCTCTCTTACTCTTTATTTCAAGAATTAGATCACCTTTTGAGATAATCTTTTCATTGAAATCAATCTTTAATTCTTTTGCTATCTTAATTAAATCTTTTTTTACCATTTTTTCTAATGGCATTTCACTTCCTCTTTCTGCTAATTCTTTTTCGTAATCTTCTTTCATTTTCTTTGTAAAAAATCCTGCTCTGACATCATCAGCACTCATTTTTTCTCCGTGAATAGCTTGTAAATCTCTTTCTGTCCAAGGTACTCCCATTGCTTTAGCTCTTCCTTCACTTACTAATTTTGCCCAGTCTATATTTGTAGACATAAATTTAAATCTTAATTTTTGCTCTGACCTTTTTAGATGGGATTTTTCTACAAGTGAGGATAATCCCGAACCTACCAATTTTATTTTGGATTTAGACTAAGAACATACAAAAAGTAGTTTAATGATCGGGAGATTTTAATCCCCTATATTTTTTAATAAGATGTTGATTAACTGGTAATTCATACTTATGAATTTTATAATGACATTTTTTACAAACTACAATGACATTATTCTTGTCCATTATTCTTTCTGGGGCTATACATATCATTTCTAAATGATGAATATGTAATATTTTTCCTCTTTCATTACATTCTTGACAAGTATAATTTCTTTCTTTTAAAATCTCTTTTCTCCATTCTTTATATTCAAGAGATCTTCTTATTCTATTAACATCACTAATATTACCAAGTCCTTTATTCCATGGAATTAAACCTTTTTTAAATTCTGTTTTAGGAGAAAGATGTACACTTTTACCTTTATTCCAAGGAACTCTACCTTTCCACATCTTCTTAATTTTTTCAGGAACTTTTTGTCCTTTAATAAATCTAGTTTTTAATCCTCCCTTTACAAGAGCTTTAATAGAGTTCTCGTTTGTTTGTGGTTTTCCAATCATTGACTTACCAAAACATTTACGAGAACAATATTTTCTTTCTTCGTACTTTTTTCTAGATTCGTAATAAGGTTTTAAAATCTCCCGACCACATTGTTGACATTTCTTGTTCATAAATACATTATAACATGTATTTTAAGTTTAGGAAACGTCTCCTTTACTACTCCTTGTTTCCCTTACTTCCCGACACGTATGCTGGATAACCAACACCAATAGTGTAGAAGAAATCAAGTGAGTACTCCCAGTTCTTATTTTCGTATACAACTTCTGGAGCATCCAATGAAGGTCTTTCAGCGAATAAACACTGTAAACTTTCACCTACGCCAGTAGAGTCATACATGAACCAATAAGCACCAGTGTCTGTACCATCAGAAGCAGTACCTAATCTTGCCCACATCTTTCCTTTGACTTTACCCTTCAATGGGTTTCTGTCATTGTTCGCACTACCAGGTAAGTATTCAGAATTTAAAATTCTGTCAGCTAAGTCCTCTAAATCTGGTCCATAAACTACTGTATCGTAATTTATTGATCTTGTTAGATTGTTGGGGTCTTTGTGCTTAAATCCCTGTGCTCGCATATAGACAATTGCTTGTCTAGATAAAGGTGGGTTTGTATTAGTACCATCGCTGATGATGTTAGAAAATACTGCTGATGTAATTGGGTTTGAATGAGAAGCACTAAATAGTGCTAAACTATCTGGACCAACTGCGGCAACTGTATCTCCATAGACATCAGTATAAGTAGTACTCCATCCGAATAGCAATCTGTCTGCTAAACTCTGGTCTACTTTATCAAAAGCATCCTCCGTTACTGAAGTAACTATTGAGTTAATTTGATTGTGTAAATCAAACTTTCTCATAGCCTTAGTAATATCAACCTGACCTCCAAAGTACTCTTGGGTAAAGGTGATTGTATCACCCTCCTTTGCGTTAATCTTTGGTAAATCCTGTCCAGGAGTTACTCTTTTGATACCTGATACTCCATGCAAAATAAGGTGGTCATAAGTCCTTCTGTCTGTGTCAAATGTTTTAAAGATTTCAAAACCTACGTTTTGTGAGACTTTTCTATTAGCAACCTCGTTAAAGATTGATTGTAGATCATCTGTTAAATCTATAAAATCACTTACGGAAATAGGCATATGCTTAAGCTATATTATGCACGAAATAACCTCTTAGTTTCTTATCAGTAGTGGCACCAACCATCTCTGTTACGTAGAATACGTCAGTAGATGAGGCTCCGTTATTGATAGTGTCATGGTCTGTTAGATCGACATATGTTCCTCTTTGTGTAACAGCAGTTGCATCAGTTGTATCAACTTCGCATTCAACGCCATCTAACACTAAACAAACAATATCTTCATGTGCAGCAGAACCAGTAACCTTGTCCTCCATAGCCATAAGTCTAACTTCAGTTGTACCAGAGGTTGCTCTTTGTAAGTAACCTGAAGCCCAATCTAAAACATCGAACTTAGTGATTGTAGAACTAGAAACTGTACCAGATTTGATGGTAACTAATTTACCTGAATCATATCTTAATGGTGTAATCATATTTCGGCAATTTACGTTAATTATATTTCAAAGATTGCCGACTATTCTTTTGGTTTATACCAATCTTTGACGGGAGTCATTTTAGGGATAATTGTTTTCTTAACCCTGTTCTCCCCTTCTTTCTTGGCGTTTCCGCCCGAAGGGATGTGTTTGTCTCTAGCAAGATTAGACTCTTTGTTATTGTCTTTATATTTTTCAGCGACTTCAGGATGTTCCTCGAAGTATTCCTTCTTGGCTCTTTGAATATCGATTAAAATATTTTTGACAGAATCACGACCATGCTTTGGATAGTAATTTTTTATAATTTCTGCCCAATTGTCATTGATCGCCTCATCCTCACAAGCTTGCTCAATTGCTGTCCTTTCGGTAGCTTTAAGCAAATCTTTTTGAGTAACAGGTGCATCTAGATTCTTACTTTCGACTTTCTTATCTTCAACCTTAGTTTTACCAGACTTCTCTTTTAAACCTTTAACTTTAGGTTTAAGAGCCAATAGGCCAGCCTTGTAGTTATTTCGATCGTTGATAAGCTTTTCTGCATCCTTCTTAGAAAGAACGACAGTATCATCGTCATCTCCAGGTTCTGCAATATCTTCTAGTTTCACATCGGTTGCTTCTTTCGTTGCATCCTCAATTTGCTTTTCAATATCTTCGAACTCTTTGACGTTGTCTGTCCCATTTTCTGCTGAGCCAGGTGCAGAGGATGGTTCCTCATTTAAGCCCAATGTTTTC
>JBAYMG010000058.1:0-4405 GCA_041663665.1 Candidatus Omnitrophota bacterium
ACCCCCCACTACTTCACGGATGGACCATCTAACTCTGTACTCTCCAAGATTGGCATCCAGAGGTACTACAATGTTGGCGAAGTACTCTCCCACTGAAGCATTTACTGGAATCCGTCGTTGAGGTCCTATTAGAACCTCTAGGCCAGTTGTATTGTCATAGAGAGCATAGCTAATCTCGGCAGCGTTAATCGGATGCCCAGAAGCATTGGTGAGGAATAGGTTCAAGTCATTTCTACCTAACTGCTGCCCACGATAGAATAGAGTCCCCATGGCTTAGAACCTCCTCCCGCCACAACAATGATACCCGGGACCCCATTCCCGCTCTAACCATTCATGAGTTAGTTGCCCATAATCAGGTCCACAAGGGTGTTGTTGAAACTCAGCAGGATTGAAAACCTTGAATCCAAATCTGTCTTCCTGTATAGGACCTTGAAAGTACTCTTGTAGAGTCCATTCAATATACCATTGACCTGGTTGACCGCCTTCTCCGGCGTACCCTGTCGCGTAGTACTCCCCAATATCGGCTTGAACTGGCATCCGATTACAAGGAAAAACCTTGAGAAGTTCTTGAGAGCTCGTTTGGTATATCAGTGTGTACTTGACACTATAGGGGCTAAAAGGAGAGTTAACTCTATCAACAATATAGATCGGAAGGTCACCACGTTGAAACAGGTAACCACACTTGAATACTCCGGGGCTTGATTTAGTCACTTGCTTTACCGATGGTTATTAGTCAACTACATTCTGGAGAAAGATGTCTTTACCCCTATTGATAGGTTAGTAGCTACCTTTGGTACCACATCGTAAGTAAATGAGATTACCTGATCATAAGATTGATAGGTAAGTAATAGCCTCCAAAGACCAATTACACTTGGAAAGAACCTGATAGTGTAAAAACCATTAATAATCTCAGTCCAATAGACACTACCAGAAGCCACTTGTATGTCATTTATACCTATACCAGATACAATAGGCCAACTAACCTCACTACTATTACAAAAAGTCATCAACTGAAGATCTGAAACAGGCACCCCTACGGATCGTGTTTTTCCATCACCTAAGAAGAGGTCAACATTTTCAAGGATCATCTTTCCAGCTGTAATTATACGAGCTGGCTCTTGATAACGAATTGGAGCAGCATAACCCCCTAATCCAATCGTAACAGTAGCGGATAAAGACGAGGATCCCGATAGACTTGAAGAAACACCATAGGCAAGACTACCACCTAATGAGGAGGATCCCGATAGACTTGCTGCTACATCAACAAGATTTGACATTTGATCTGACCCAGTCAGGGTTACGAGTTTGAAGGATTAACTCAGGATCAGACTTCAGTCATCACCAAGGCGCCAATTGCAAACGAGACCTGGTCACCTGCAGTGATAGTCTTAGGGGTAATTAGTGGCCCTTGATAAAGCATCCCAGAGGCTGTAGCTACTGTATCACAGATACCAACCCAACCAATAGGAGTCGACCCATAACCTGCGGTAGAAACCGGATAGGTAATTGCAGCTGAGTTAGCTACTGAGTTACCAACCCCGATAGTAGCCCAGGTTATGGGTTGGCGAATGTAATCTGTGACACCAGCACCCGTGGCCACCTCACCAGTGAAGAGTCCTGCTACTGTTGGGTCTGAAATAAACAGAGCAGCGTAGACTGTAGTAGGCCAGGTATAGGAAAGCTCAGCGTTGTGCTTGAGTACTTGATCTAAAACCCTGCCAGCAAGAAATGTCGTTTTTGCGGCCATCGTAGTGTCTCCGATCCATTCTTCTAGGTGGTCTTCAATATCGACCCACCAAACCTCATCGCATCAATGGATTGTTGGAGTAAGGATCAAGCTGCTTGAGACACTTCTGGGATCACTGGTTTGATGAACTTAGCCATCACAAACACCGGACGATCCTTCTTCTTCGAGTTGCAATACTTGCAACAGGGAATCACATTGTCTTGCGTGTTAGACCCGCCTCGTTTAATGGCAACCAAGTGATCAAATGTCCTGAAGAACTTTGGAAGGGTCCGAAGGTCAATGAGACAGTACCCACACCGGTAGTTGAAGTACTCGAGGGTCTCCTCCAACTGCTCAGGTGTCAACGTGTCCTCTACCTTGGCCCATGCAGCTCTACGCTTGTTCGCTGCTAGTCTAGAAGCATTGGGGTGACGTCGGAACCAATCCTTTACTCCGGCTCGGATCTGCTCTCGATGAGTTTCTCTATAGACCGTATTGTAAGCTCTGTGCTCTTCAAGACGCCTACCAGCATATACTCCCCATTGATCCTTGTGAGTTAGGTAGTAAGCAGCCTGATAGGCCTTCAAGGGTTCGGGATCCTGTTTCCGTTGCTTATCACGAAAAGCCTTGGACTCCGCTCGATGCTTCTCAGGGTCAGCGTGATAGTCAGCCTTTCGCCTCTCACGTACCGAGTCATGGTTCTTAATGTAGCTGGCCGTGGTCAAAGGCTTCCGACAAGCCTTACACACAGGATAGAGACCGTCAGGACGACTACTATCTTTGTGAAAGTCAGAGGTTGATCTTGGGCCGCATTTGATGCAAGTTTTCAAGGCAGTCATACGAAAGTTCCCTGATTATCCTTGCATATGACACACACTCTTTAATGACTTGATATTGTTCGCGTAGGGTTGAGCTGGAACCTTGGAGGTGTTATTGAACCACCCTGCCTTCAACTCTTCTACATTGGCGATGGAGGTATCGAAGACAAAGAAGACTCGGTTGTTGTCTCTGTCTGTTCGAAGCATCTCCACCCCCGCAGTCTGGAGATACGCCGCAAAGTACAAGTCAGGAGTTCTAAACTCCTTCGTTCCATTTCCCTTGGTTGTCATTCGGTCCTCATCTAATCTGGGTATATTTCAACTGTGAAGCTAATCTAGGTTCGGTTCTACATCTAGGCGGCCCCCTAGGGTAAGGGGGCCGAGTCACAACAGACTTTGGTCAAGTACAAGTAAACTCAGGGGATACCATGTCGTTGACTTGAACTCGAACCTTAGTCAGAGTAGCCGCGATTGCCCCATAGGTGTTCGAAGCCGTTGGTCCGAGAACTACAGCGGCCGGAATATCAATCTGAGTATCAGTGATGGTACCACCACCGGCAATGATCTGTTCCTGAGTAATTCTCTTTGCCCCTTTTCCGATGAGAACTACGGTGGTCTCATAGAGACCATAACCAGCTAGGCCACCTGAAGACCCGGTAATCCTAAGGGCACCAGCACCAGGAGTGTTGGTAGCTGCACCAGTGACAATCGGAGTCTTCACTGAGAACTGAGTAGACCCATCATCAGCCAAACATACGATGGCTTGACCAGGGGTGAAAGCTGGGAATCTTCGTGGATCCGGATTGAAGCCACTAAGATTTGGGGGGGCCACGTATGGCGAGAGATACCCTTTGATGTTCCCATTGAGGAAACTCTTCTTGAGGACATCTGTCTCAACGAAGTGGTATGCTAAGAGTGCCTGAAGTGCTGCCACCTGAGCATTCGAAGTACCACCACCGGTCACCGTTTTAATCTGGGTGCCGGAGATGTTGTAGTTGGACAGAGTGATAGCTCCACCTGTATAGACAGGTACTGTAGCAGTAATCAAAGCAGCAGCTGTTCCAGCAAGGCCTTGATCTGTGATATACTTCTGAATCGCAGCCGAGTTAGGAGGAGAGAGGTACCTATCCTGTCCTCTCGGGGACTCAGTGGTTGCATTGGCTGTGGATTTGGGCTCCACGTCCGCAAGGAAAATAGCTTTTTCGAGATCCCGACGAATGACTGCGATGAACATAAAAGTGTCCTCCTGAAAACTTATGCGGACTGTAACTTGCCTCTTGCTTGATCAATTCTCAAAAACCGAAGAATCTGACCGTAATGTGTGTAAAAATCGGATACAGCCTGTCCAAAAGCTAGTTGATTAGACAGGCGAACAAACTTTGCACGCCTAAGGATCAGCTCTAACCGACGCAACTGCGTTTGATAAATGCTAGATCGTTCGAGCTTTTGGAGCTCTCCCTCATTAGCCTTCATGGTTGCAAAGCGTCGGTTCATGTCTCTTAGTAGCTCTTGAGTTTGAATCTGAAAGAAGAGGTTCTTAGGTCTCCAGACATTATCCAGTTTTTGGAAGGCATCAACTTCCCTATCCAGAACTTGAGTTAGGTTTGGTTGTGCCTCCACCTTGAGCTCATTAGATGGTTGCTGGGACCAAGGTAACAAGACTGTTGGCGTTTACAGCAACTGTATCCCCTGTCGTCAGACCAGCAGGGTAACCTGTGGTTGTCGTAGGAATGACGATTGAGGTATCTGAAATCGATCCACTAGCAGCTATGATGTTGGCTGCCGTAATGGTTCCAACATGTCCGGTTGTAGTAACCGAAGTGAGGTTCGGAAGAATTGAACGGAACCCTGTACCTGTGAG
>JBAYMG010000059.1:0-4332 GCA_041663665.1 Candidatus Omnitrophota bacterium
ATGACGCGAAAGGCTTATTCAGGCGCCTTGTGGGTGGGCGACGCCCCCGGCTACATCGATCCGGCAAAGGATATCGATGCGGCAGTAACGCGGATGGAAAGCGCAATCTCAACCCTCGACGAAGAGACGACCCTCATCACCGGCGGCGACTTTACGAAGAATCTCCCACGAATCCGCAAGGAAAGAAAGCTCCTGCAAGAGATAGGACTCTGGCAACCGGGGACCAATCCTGGGGATAAAAAACTTAAGCCGAAAAATGAAGACATGAAGGAGGGCGCGTCCAATGAAGCCGATTGACGTGCTGACAAGTCCATGGGCCATAGTCCCGGCTAAACTTTCCGAGATCCGAGAAATCTATCTCGCCCATTTGCGCGGCCCCAAAATCGATTGGGGCGGCATGGAAGCCCGCATCCTCGGATATGAGGGCGAGGATAAAGAACCATACTGCATCAATAACGGCGTTGCCGTGATCCATGTTCAGGGCGTTCTTACAAAGGGAATGTCTTTCTTTTCCCGCCTCTTCGGCGGGTCGTCAATGTCTCAGATAGGAGAGGCCGTCAAGCAGGCGTCAGAGGACGTTAGCGCGAAATCCATCCTGCTTTATATCGACTCTCCCGGCGGGACCGTTGACGGAACACAGGAGCTTGCCGAAGCGGTCTATTCAGCAAGGGCAAAGAAGCCGGTCGTCGCGTTCACCGATGGCATGATGACGAGCGCGGCCTACTGGATAGGATCGGCGGCAGACAAGGTTTATATCGGCAGCGACACAACAGAAGTCGGGTCTATCGGCACGATCTACACGCATATCGACCAATCCGCATGGGATGCGCAGATGGGCGACAAGTACACCCACATCACGGCGGGCAAATACAAAGACTTAGCCAGTCCGCATAAGCCCCTTTCAGAAGATGCGCGGGCATACATACAGGAGCGTGTTGACTACATCAATAACGTCTTTGTCGAGGGGATAGCAAAAAATAGAGGCGTAACGAGAGAGAAGGCCGTGTCCATGGCGGATGGGGCAAGAATTTATATGGGCAAACAGGCGATTGATGGGGGACTCGTGGACGGTGTTTCCACATTTGACGCTTTGATCGAGAGGATGGCCGCCGGTAGTGCGGGCAGTATGTACTTAGCGAAATCAGAACAGGAGGGAATGATGGATATAACTGAACTCAAAGAAAAACACCCGCAAATCTATCAAGCGGTTTTTGATGCAGGGAAGGCGGAGGGAACCGTTGCCGGGCATCAGGCAGGCATTGAAGCGGGAAAGGCAGAAGGTGTCACGGCGGGCGCATTGGCGGAGCGTCAGCGAATCGCAGACGTGAAGGTTCAATTTATCCCCGGTCACGAAGCCTTGATTGAGGCAATGATACAGGATGGGAAGACCACAGGTCCGGAAGCGGCGGTCAGAATATTGGCGGCTGAAAAGCAGATTAGGGCAGACGCTCAGAAGAAACTCGACGCAGACGCAAAGGACCTGAACGGCGTGAATGCTCTCGACAATGACCCGTCTAAGCATGACTCGGATCAGGGCGCGAAGACGCTCGCGGAGGCGGGCAATAACCTGGACAAGCTCGCAAAGGCGAAACAGGCCGAAAAGAAATGCACATATTCAGAGGCTTTCGCCGCTGTGTGCATAGAAAACCCGAAATTAGCGGCCATCTATCAGGGCCGAAAGGAGGCTTAACATGGCAACAGGACAATCAAAAGTATTGGCGGAAATTTCACGACCGACCGCAAGAGACCTTAGCACCTATCAATATTATGCGGGCTGTATCAATTCGGACGGAGACGTTGATTATGCCGACTCTTCGGCGGGCACGGAGGCAATCGGCCCGATTACAAATAAGCCAGACGATGCAACGGGCGCGGAAGCATCCCTCGCAATAGCGGGAACGGCCTTATTGATCGTTGACGGAACGGCAAACGGCGGAATCACGGCGGGGGCTTCTTATATCGGCAGCAACAGTGCCTATAAGGGTGTCAACGTGACGGCAGACAACGCCTATTATTTTGCCTTGGCGTTGGAATCATCTTCAGCGGCAAACGACATCATCGAAGTGCTGCTTTGCGGTCCGTCTTACATCAGCGCGGGCGCATAACTAAAAAGGAGGGTATAAACCATGCCTCAACATTCAGATGTCCACGTAGACCGACCGTTATCAAATTATGCGGTTGAGTACAGAAATCAAGATTTTATCGCTTCGCTTGTGGCGCCTTTCGTGCCCGTGAATAATAAAAGCGATACGTACATAACATTTAACAAGGCCGACAGATTCAGCCTTCCCGAAGATCTTCGCGGTCCGAAAGATGCCGCGAATGAAATCACATGGGGAACTGGTACGGGTACGTATGCCTGCAAGGATCGGGCGTTGAGAGACTTTCTGACTGATTACATAGTTGGAAATTCAGATCCGGCGATAAAGCCAGAACAGAGAACAACCAACTTCCTGACTCAGCTTCTCATGCTGGGCTTCGAATACCGGGTTTCAACTCTCGTATTTACGTCCGGGAATTACAGCGGATCATATAAATCGCAGCTTTCCGGGACAACGCAGTTTTCCGATTTTACCAATTCGGACCCGATAGGCGTTATCGATACGGGAAAGGAAGCCTGTTTCTACCCGCCCAACACCATGATCATGGGCGAGGAAGTCTATAACAAGCTCAAAAGGCACCCGCAACTCCTGGACCACGTCAAAGGCGGTTCGACATCCGCTAATCCCGCCATGGTATCAATGGATGTCATGAAGGAAGTGTTTGAGATCCCCAACATCCTCATCGGCAAAGCGAAATACAACAGCGCAAAAAAGGGCCAAACGGCAACTTACACGCGCCTTTGGGGTAAAAGTATTGTGCTGGCCTATATCGACGCCTCCGTGACGCTCGATAACCTATCCGCATTCAAAACATTCCGATGGACGCAACCCACAACGGATGTCGGTTATAAGGTACGGCGTTATCGGAATGAGGAAAAGGGCGGCGGTGGTCAGTATATTGAGGTAGAAACATCGCTTTATGAAGCGGCAATTTGCACGGACATCGCTTATTTGATCTATGACGCGATAGCCTAAACATAGAATCGTAAAGGAGGTTCAAAATGAAAAAACGATTTTTCTTATTTGCGATTCTGGCCGCATTTCTCTTGATTCCCATGTCATCCATGGCGCTCAATTGGGACGCGACTTACTGGAACGCCCTGATAAAAGGCAATCTTCGCGTCGGTACAGGATCAACGCCGAACATCACGCAGAACGGCGATGATGTCTTCATCGAAGGTCAGCTTGAGGTAGACGGCGTACCGAGATTTGACGCCACAACAATGATCATCCGGGGCGTGACCTATACTTTGCCATCGGCAGACGGGGCGGCATCGGCGTATCTGCAAACGAACGGCAGCGGGGCGCTATCCTGGGCGTCCGGCACGTCTGGCAGTCTCGATGACGGCTACAATTCCGGGGCAACAATTACTGTTGACGCTGGAGCGCTTCAGTTGAACGGCTCTCATGCGTCAAACGACACGTTCTTTGTGAATAAAACAGCCGGGACCGGCGATGCTATCCAGATCACGAATGCAGGTGATGGATATGACATCAATGGCACTGCCGGGACTTGGTACATCACTAAGGCGGGCGTTGCTACGTTTGCGTCATTTTCTCCCTTGACAGCCGGCCTTTCAATCTCCGGAGGTGTTGTTAATCTCAATGCGTCGTCCAATAACGCAACCAATGTAAACACGGGTACTTCAAGCGGGGCTGTTACCATCGGCGGTGGGACCGGCACAGTAGCCGTCAATTCTTCCGTTTGGGATATCGCCACGACCGGCGCAGCTTCAGGCTTTACCACGATTTCCATGACGGACGACCTGAGTCTTGCCAATGGAAAGGCCGTCAAGGGCTCCACGACTACGGCGGAAACGATAGCCATTCAGACCTACGACAACGACAACACGACATATCGTAGTTCGATTCTATTGACCAATGGCGACACTCCGGCGGTTCTCATCGGGACGAACAATGAAACCGTGGCGATCAATTCGGCGGATTGGGACATCTCGACAACTGGCGTGATGACCGGCATCGGTGCAATCACGATGGACGGCCTTTTGACCGGATCACTCGGCGCAACGATCACCGGGGCCGTTGTCAATTTGAATGCTGCAAGCAACTTCGCTGTCAACATTGCAACGGGAAATTCAACGGGTACAGTCACAATCGGCGGCACGGCTAATCAGCAAATCGACATTGGAAATGGGGCAGCGGTTAAAGCGGTTGCCCTCGGTAGCTCGAACACAACCTCCACCACGACCTTGCTTTCCGGGTCCGGCGG
>JBAYMG010000060.1:0-4294 GCA_041663665.1 Candidatus Omnitrophota bacterium
CCATTACCATTATGACCATTGCCATTATTACCATTTCCATCAATATTACTATTTGCTTGAATAGTTTGACTATTTTTAAATATTTCCTGAGCCTGTTCCCATGTCATAAGTTTATGTTCTGCAACATATTTTTTTAGTGCTGGTGAATTTTCATCAATAGCATTGGATTTATCAAGTATTGCTTGAAGTTCTGACTTTTTCTGAATTGGCCTAACAATAAAATCACACGCATCAAGCCATTGATATAAAACTGAATCTATGAAGTCCTGAGGTTGTAATGATGGCCATCCCATCTCTGAGATAGAAACTACCATTGCTGTATATAATAATTCAGGCATTGGCATTCTTAGTACGGATGGGACAACTGCCATACCAAGAGCACCGCGTACTGCACTAACTGCATTGGCTGGTAAATTTTGACCGGCAAAATTTATTACATCAGCAGTTTTACCTGATGCAGATGCGGCAGCTCGTTTTACTGTATATGGTAATTTTACCTTTTGCTGTGTACCAGATTGATCAGAGCCATCATCTTCATCTGTATCTGATGGATTATCTACGTGTGTATTGTCAACTGGGTCTGGTATCACACCGCCATATTGACTTAACTCACCCTTTGCAACCATCAGGTTATATATACTATATACCTGACCTCTGCTATATCTTTTTGTTAATGGATATGGCTTTTCACCATTAATTAGTGCTTGTCGGATTTCCTCTGATGCAGTCATATTGCGCCTTCTGACATAAAATTTATCATATAATATTAAGTGACTATTATCAACTAATATTTAATCATGGTAGTAATCTTAACACGTTCAAATAGTGCCTGTCAATGATTTATAGGCATTATATTGACTTATTACGGGTGTATATATTAATATGTAATTATAAAGTATATTTAGTGGAGAAAAATATGGCCAATGAACTTACGGCTGAGTTAATTCGTGAAGGAAGTAAGTTAGCTGGTAGCTTTCTTAGAAGTTTAATATTAAAATCATCGTCACCTGTAACAACACAAACTAAAACCATAGAATCCGAACATAAACAAGTTGAAACATCGGATTCAAATAATACAAAGCAAGATAAACCAAAAGATATTCACCCGACTATTAATGCGGCAATGTTATCTGGTGGTGATCAGAAATTATACAATCCGTCAGTTGTTGATGATGAAGATTATAGATGGGAATGTCTTACAAAGCATCTAGGCGCAGCCGCAGTTTTGTTCCGTGAGGCACATGAAAGAGCCGTTACTGACAACAAAGTAACTGATGGTGTTGCAGAAAAGATCATGGCTGCATTAAGTGAACATGCTGGTGCAGATGATGATTTAAAACCAATGCTTTCAAATCCTAAATCTAAACCGGAAGCAGAGAAAATGATGAATGCACTTCGCCAATTAAGGCGTGCCGCATGGGATTGTAGAATTACAGTAGGTGGAGGAACAATAGATGATGTTTCTGATGCACGACTATGGAATGATATGTTATTCCAAACAGCATACGCAAATGCAAAGAAACATGCTGGCTCTGAATGTGTAATGTCTGGTATGTAAATTCCGGAGGTCTAAAATGTCATCAATGAAAGAATCTATGAATAAATGGCTTGGTAATGATATTTCACATATGGGTTCAGGTTGTATGTCATGCGATAGTATAATGACGGCAGAACAACCAATATCAATTCAGCCAATGTTTACAACAGAACCTAAACTTACAATAGAGCCTTGGGAATATACCCAGGATTCATATGTTAATCGTAAGTTACAAGAAACAATGATACCTAAAAATCAACCTGGTTACAAAACTATGGTTGTAAATAGATACATTCAAGAGCATCGCCAATCTATCGAGGATGCATTAAAGCATGATCTAGAAGTATCTGATGATGTGCTAATTGATTATCCTGATTTAAGATTGGTTGGCAAGAAGCTGGAAAAGAAGTTAGTTGAACTTAAAACCCTCGAATCTGGTGATTTATTTACCATCGAGGGCTTATTGCGTACACATGAAGTATTACGCAGACAAGGCAATCACATTATAGCAAGAGATATATTAAATAACGAACTAGATGAAATTCCAACTAATACTAAAGTAGTAAAATTAGGTCACAAATCTGGCAAGCCAACAGTTTGTGATGGTATGCCAAAAGATACAAGAGATGCAATGCAAGATGTATCAATGGAAAGTTGGGATAGATTTGTTACAATTCCAGCAGACCCAAAGTCTGGTGAAAAGGATGAAATAAAAAGATCACCAAAAGAGATGGGTGCTGTAATAACAGATGATTATATTCTTGGAGATATAACTACTGGTACAAAAGAGATAGTAAATATAAAGCGTAAAGGTAATAATATAATTGGAACATTCCATACTCATCCAGGTGGTAATCCATCACCCGGTGATTTCGATATGATTGATATGCTTAACCATAATGATAAGATTCAATGCATATGCGCTACAAGAAGTTCAGGTACAAAATGTCAATGTTTTACACCGCATGAACCAGAATGGTCAAAAATGAGATATGATCTTAATAATCTGGTTAATGACATTCGTACATTTAATAAGAAAACTCATTCAAGATATGGACTTAAGGGAAATAGCCTGCGTAAATTACTACGTAGTGTTGGAACCGAAACATATATCAGAGGTAAATTACCATATGACGTGCAAGTTGTGAGAAGTATTGGAGGTGCGCCACAACCAATAACAACTAGACCAGTTGTTGGAACAAAGCGATATACTGATGCTGATAAAAATGCGGCTAATAATGCATGGATTGGCGCGGAAAAATATGCGACACAACTTGAAGAAGAATTAAACGATGAACATAAAAAAATAACTAAGGTTATTGAAGAATTAAAGGATGCAATGGATTCAGCATCTTCTGTGAAAAATGCGGCAAATGAATCAGGTGATTTTGTAACGGTATATAGACTAGATAAGATAAATGACCCGTCAGGTATACAGGCATTACGTGATGAAGTTGGAAAACTTGATAAGGCATTTATACCATCATCAACTCCATATATTAATTACTCATACGGAAGCGAAACTGATTATATTAAAGCAACCAATGACTTGGTTGATATTAATAATAAAATTTCAAATATGCGAGATCAGATTGGTAATCTTGTAAAGCAACAGCCAGTATCTTTATTTGAATTTAGTATTTCTAATCCTACTATAAACTGGATTGGAAACGATGCACAGATTAATAATTTAAGGGATGAAATTAGCGATCTATATACAACACAAGGTGAACTATTCTTACAACAATGGATTTCTAAGCCGTTTAAATCAACATCCCAAGTATACATACAATTAATTACGGTTGACGAAAATCGTGCTCCGTTATCATCAATTAGTGCCGCTTCAAATTTGATACAGATAACAAAAGAAGAAGCCATATCTATGATAGATGCAAGAGCCGAAGAAATTAAAGCTGGTGAATCAAAGCTAATCGGTGAAATAGAAGGATTGGAAAGAAGCATTGAAATATTAACAGGTGCTGAACGTAGCTATCCTGTTAAAGTTGGCGAAAGAACTGAGTTTAGAAGAAGTTTTAGTGGTGGTCAAGCTCAATTTTACCGAGATATAATACGCGACAAAACAAAATCAGACACGGAACGCCATAATGCAGGCATTAAACTAGACCAGATTGATTATAGGGTTAAGCAACTAAGAAGTGCGTTAATTAGTGCAAAATCGTCACTTAAAGCATCAAGGTACCATAGTATTGATGCCAAAACAATAATGTATTCGCCAGATGTTAATGATTTAATATCTAATGTAAATAAATTAACACAAAGTGTCCATGACATGGAATATGCCCTGAGAGGTAAAAATATATTAGCAAAAAATGCAAGAGATAATGCCAATGAACTAAAAGTAACATTCGATATTATGGCAAAATACAGCACCGATGATATAAACGCGGCTATTGACACAATGAATGACGGTATGAGTCTTGAAAATAGGCGCGTAGAGTTTTTAGATAGACTACATAACTACGAAAGACATGCAGGAATTAGACCTAATAAAGAGACGCCTAAAAACAGATTATTCGACACATGCCGACTAATTTGGGAAGAAGGAACATTAACACTTCCAGAATTGGAAGAAAATATAGCAACCGTATCCGAAGCCGCAGAAACAAGAGAAAGTGGAGAATAGATGAGTGCATTTTTAGTACAAAATGGTGAATATGTAAACCGTGTTGAGGTTGGCTCTAATGTTCAATACTTCGCTAATTCCATACGGTGGCCTCATACTGAATTTCTTGTAAC
>JBAYMG010000061.1:0-4263 GCA_041663665.1 Candidatus Omnitrophota bacterium
ATTCTCATCCCAGGTAATCTATTTCTAAATAGAAACAGAACACCACAAAAAGTAACTAAATAAAACGCTAACATATATCCCATTGAATAATGAGCTAATACTGTCAGTACACCAAAAACAAATAGCCCTATCCATTTTTTATTAAGCATGCATAATATAGCTAAGACCAAAAATAATTCCCCTATTTGTTCTTTGGCAATACCTGTAACTTCAATAAAAAACGTAGGCACTATTATCATAAATATCGCAGCAAAAAATGACTGCTTATCTGTTAAGAATTTGCGATAAATAAAATACATGACAACCGGAACGAAGCTATAAAAGAGCGGGAACACCCATTTGAATATAAAGTATAGATCAACATTTAATAATTTTGATAGTGCTGGTGCTAATAATGTGATTGACAAAGCCCCATTGTATGCATGGGGCAAACTACTATTCCATCCATTTAAAAGAGTCTGATTAGCAAAGTAATACTCCAGATGAATATCGGATCCTACCAAAAAAAACCCGATTCCTGTCGTGGAATATATTAATACAATACTAACTAGCCATATTATGAATGGCCTTTTCCACAATCGCTTGGCTAGAATTAAGGCTGTCTCCAACACCATATACCAACCTGCAATTTATTTTATTACAGATATCTACTTCAGCATAAGGTATATTACCGACTATTCTGTCACCACCTTTAGCGAATATATCTGGTTTGATTAATTCTAATGTCGCCGCACATCCTAAATCTTTATCAATATTTACAACAACTTCATTAACGCCCTTAATCGCCCTAACTATCTCTAACCTCTCTGCAAGCGGTAAAAAACAGTATCCTTTTTTCTTAATTAATTGAATATCTCTAGCTACAATAACTACCAGATAATCCCCTAATAACGAAGCTTTACGTATATGATCTATATGGCCCGCATGGATAGGATCAAATCCGCCGGCAATCGCAACTTTCACTTTTCTTCTTTCCATATAGTTAGAAATATTAACTCCTTCTCACCGGTATTTATCACCTGATGATATTCATCGGGTTTTATTATTATAATACTCCTAGATATTAATACAGTACTCTCAGTATCCCTACGCAACATACCTTGTCCAGATACTATATAATAAATTTCCTCATTACGATGACTATGCCCATTAGTTTGTTTACCTATGCCTAGGCATGTCTCAGATACTACTAACCCAGTGACACGCAAATCAACTATCCGATACTGCGAACTACTCTCCCTTGTCACCATCTTTGGAGACGTCATCTCAATATATCCTTTAGATACTGCAAAAACCAAAGCGCAGTACGCTTACTACTGAACGTATTAAGTAATTTATCCCTACGTATTGACTTATTAATTCTCTGAGAGATATTCACAATATCTTCCGCTGCCAATTCCTGCGTCTTAACGATAGGAGTATCATACCAATAAGTATCATAATCATAGTTAATAATATTCCCCGCTTCACTAGCTATCTTAGTAAATTGAGTGCATGGAAACGGGATAGCGGCAGAAAAGCCTGCCCAATATGGTTTTATCTTTTTATAGAGTCCAATAGACTCTTCTATTGTTTCATTAGTTTCACCTGGCAAGCCAATAATAAATGATGCCTCTGTTTTAATCCCTGCCTCATCAGTTATTTTAAATGCGTCCACTATCTGCTCTATAGTAAGCCCCTTTTTAATAGATTTTAAAATCTCAGCATTCCCATTTTCCACACCGTAAAATAGCAACCAAAATCCGCTATCCTTTAATTTTTTTAGTTGTACAGGATTAACAAGATTAGCCCTAACCGGCGCCCTAAATACTAGACCATTAAATTCTTCCTTTTTCATTCGGCCTAATATCTCAAATAACCATTCTTCATTTACATTGAACGTATCGTCCTGGAAAAAAATCTCTTTTGCACCTAAATCCCTTAATGATTTAATCTCTTTTATTACTGTTTCAGGATTTTTATATCTAACACACGAGCCGTATATTGACTTATTACAAAATATGCATTGATACGGACATCCACGTGAGGCCATCATAAACATAGATGGTCTAGCAGACGGAGGCGGAGCTCCACCAAAACTAGACAATATGATATCCGAATAATCAGGTATCGGTAATGTATCTAAATCAATCGTAGTTTCGTTTTCAATGAAGCAACGCAGTGCTGGTCTTCTATTTATAATATCCTTAAATATATTCTCGCCCTCGCCAGATATAAACCAATCTATATTAGGGAAATCCTGCATCACTCCAACTTTAGCGGACGATATATGCGGACCACCGGCTATAATAGGCACATTCCTAATAGCCTTTATTGCATGGCTTACTTCTTTGGCAGAGCGAGTTTGAAACGTATTGAATGTTAACCCTACCATATCAGGTTTATAATCAGCTACAAACAACTGAATATCCGAAATACTAAACTTATCCGATACCATCTGAATAGTTCTAACTTCCTTACCTTCATTAATCGCAATCGCTTTTAATAAAGCTAATGCCCCATTTGGATACATCTCTCTTTTTACAGGCTTGTTAAAGGCTGGACTAATGAGTAATAATCTATCGTTCATATATCTTTACTTCCTTGTTCTCATACACTAATTTATAAGTTATTCCTTCCCCAGTCCATAATCTAACAGCCATTGAATCTTTTATATAACCCTCTACATCAACAAACCCTAACTGGAATACTACAGCATAGAACTTATTAGCACCCGTTAGTTCTTTTGTAGCGAATATATATTTGACAGGTAAATCCGCAATTATCCCTTCAGCTTCTGCCTGAGATTGTGCTAAGAGATATTCTCGCATCTCTATACTAATCTGGGAGGCAGGATTAGATAAAACAACTCTATGTCCAATCTCATTTATCCAATGCCCATAATCCCACCATGCTAATACTACATAATCTGGCAATTCACCATTAGTGTCTAGGGAGTAATAGTAATCACGGCTGAAGGGTTCCGGTGTATTATTCCTCAGCCATTCACACGCAGTAATATAATATTCATTCACATAAGGCTTAACACTACTTACTCCTATAATCGTTCTAGCAGAAGATATAAGCACAAAAAATACTGTCAATCCAAGAATTATCTTCTTTAAATTAGGCTTAACACATTCTGTTAAATTTACTAATAATACCGCTGATAAAATGGAGACTGGCATAGTAAAATAATACCCCCAGCGTCTCTGCCCTATCATAGCTATAAATAGAACCGCCCACCATACCAAAAACAGCGGCGATAGAGATTCCCGTTTTGTCGCATAATATAATCCACCAAACATTAGCAATACGCTGACGCCTAAAGTGGATACAAATACATACGGATACGCCGGCTGAGCCTCACTTATAATTGAACCGAATCCCCAGAATATTGAACGTAATGCAAATACTATTTCTTCAGAATAAATACCATAGGCTAACCCACCACCCAATAGTAACCCACAACCAATTAGGATAATAGATATCCTTTTATCATTCATTAGAGTATACGGAATAAATAGGAGTGGCAAGGCAATTGCTACCGGCATGAAATTTATATTTCCAGCTCTATAGGGTTCACCATAGTATAAGAATGTTGCAATGTAGGCAATGAGGAACATAAGGCTAAAGCCATATATAATTTTCTTACATGGTTGATGAGCAAACTGAAACATAAAACCTGTCAGTAGAATGGCTACAAAAAACATCCCTCCCAGCCAACTATCCATATATAAGCCTAGAAATAGGCCTGATAATATTGCCCACTTGTAATTTAGTACCTTACAGAACTTTACTACAAAAAAGAGGACCCACGCCATAAAAAATATCTCTAACGCATGGTGATCACTAAAACCTAACAGAGTTCTATGGAGAAACTCCGAAGGTAATAATACACAAATAAGACTCGCTACAATGCCAATTGAGCGATTAAATAATGTTCTACCTATTAGATATACAGGAACAGCCGTTAAAGCCCCTAATATTGGCGGTAAGAATGCATCAACATAGTGATAGTCAATTCCTACCTTTGAGATAATTACAACAAGCCAGTTCCATAATGGCGGAAACCCTATATCCATACCACCCAATAGTGCGTACTTATCTATGCTTAACGCAATAGGGAAATTCGCTATCATATTTTCTATCAAGCGTAGATGTAAATATGTATCTACGTCATGATATAAGACACCATAAGAAGTAAATATATTGTTCCATTGGGGTATCACACGTATTAAAAACGCACTGATAACTATTAACGATACCCCTAAGACTACTTTA
>JBAYMG010000062.1:0-4241 GCA_041663665.1 Candidatus Omnitrophota bacterium
GATTATCCTAAAGTGGACTCTCTCACTAGCCTACTCTCTCATGGCTCTTACCCCAAGCTTCAACGGTAGAGAGATCACTCAGTTCACAGGGACGCCCCTGGGTTACCTTAGACATCTGATAGATAACATGCCGGCTAAAAGATCCTCTGAGCCCTATACCGGACCTAGACCAACCCGCTTTGAGAGGATTCTCGAGGAGGATTGATGGTACCTGGCCTACTCTCAGCTGCTCTTGTCATGCTCCCGAGCGGATTTGTCACCGTTCAGCTCAGGCCCAAGGACTGGATCACCGCATTAAATCATGACCAAGCGATGGGCTTGCTTGCAGCAACGGGGGAGAGTATCCTGTAGCGACTAATGTCCCGCGTATTTTCAGAAGAACATAGGAGGAAGTTGAGTCTAGCGGCTTCCAAAAGAGTGTTTACAGTTGAGGAACGTCTCAATATGAGTAAGAGACGTACTGGCCGAAAGCTTGGACCTCACTCCGAAGAAACCAAGGAAAAGATCCGAGCTGCCCACCGGGGTAAGAAGCTCTCACCTGAACACAAGAAGAAGATAGGTGAGTCTGTAAGAGGTACGATAAAGTCACCTGAAACTAGAGCTAAGATAAGTTCCTCCAATAAAGGTAAAAGGCACTCAGAGGCTACGCGCAAGATGTTCAGCCTTATGCGAAAAGGTAAGCCTTTAGGTAAGCACCGTCCTGATTGCCCTTGTTGTGTGGCAAGGCGTGGAAAATTACCCCCTAACATTGAAGCTATTATTCGTGCTAACAAGAGTCGTAGACTTCCAGAGCCAATCCGAATAGGAAGGAGAAAGGCCATTAGTAGGGTGGTCACTCTTCGTAATCGTTATGGTATTACAGTTGAGGAGTATGACCACCTATCAGAACTTCAAGGGGGTGTTTGCGCTATCTGTAAGAACCCTTGCCCATCTGGGAAGAGACTCGCTGTGGATCATGCTCATGAAACTGGGAAGGTTCGGGGTCTACTCTGTCGGAAGTGTAATCGAGGTATTGGTTTATTTCATGATTGTTTGGAATTAGTTAGGTCAGCACTCACCTATTTAGATAGAGATCTACAGGTACCTGTTATTAGAAGCTCTTGTGCAACCAAAAGTAGAACCTACAACTTGAAGTACAAGTATGGGATCACTGTTGGTACTTTCAATTGGCTACTCGAGTATCAAAAAAAGGTTTGTGCAATCTGCCTGAAGGAAGCCCCTACAGGGAAACATCTTTATGTAGATCATGACCACACTACTAAGAGAATTCGTGGTCTACTATGCAATCACTGTAACCTCGGGTTGGGCCACTTTGATATTGACTCTCTGAGACGAGCCGCTTCCTACTTGGAGGGTAAATGCTGATAAAGACAACACTGAGCTGCAAAATGTCCTGCTCACATTGCATGGAGAGTTCAGTACCTTCTAATGAGCACATGAGCATGGACACATTCATGCGAGCGCTCGACTTCACTGAGAGGGCTGAGTGTGAGGTCATTCAAGCTGGAATACCGGTGATGTTAATGCTCTCAGGGGGAGAGTGCACAGATAACCCGCTCATCGTTGAGATGGCTGCTCAAGTAGTCAAGAGAGGTTGGATCCTAACCATTCTGACTCATGGCCTCTGGCTTGATAACAAAGAGCTCAGGGGTGAACTTCTTCGAGATGATTGGAAGAGTGTCATTGTCCAAGTCACCAATGATGATCGGTTCTATCCACGCAAGCCTCCAAAGTTTGAGCACCCGAAGGTAAAGTACGTCAGCAAGCTTCAAGTCTTGTCAACCATTGGAAGGGCTGCAAGACCCACGTTTGATCCAAAGGGATTGAGTCCACGAGCTGCTCCCAGTAGTTTCAACTTCAGATCTCTCATCCATTCCACGCAATCGATTACCAAGGCGATCAAGATCTTGAGGGTTCGTGGGTGCTTGGGAAAGTCGGGGTTCTGTGTTCCATCGGTGACTCATGAGGGAGTCGTTGTCGCTGGTGAGAGCCGATTCTGTTACCCTATCGGAACCGTCGACAGCTCGAACGAGGAGCTGACAGCAGCTGTTCTTTCAATGGGTTCTTGCAACCGATGTGGGCAAGAAGTTCATTTGGATTCAAGGTGTAAGAAAGCGATAGGACTCAATGACCCCTGACGATGATATTGATTCCATGTGGATGGAGATTCGTCCTGTCAGGCTTCCGCCGGCAGAGTCTGTGGCTCCTGTTGAGGAATACCCAGTGCTTCGATCCAACACTGTTTATGGGTTTCTGAGTTCATCTGCGCACCATGGTTGTCAATGCAAGGGAGAGTTCACCAGTCTGGAGGGGGATCTCGGATTTAGGTGCACGTGTAGGTTAACCTTTCGAATTGGAATAGCCGACGCGAGGAAAACCCCTTCAGGTCCAATCTGGGAGTACTTCCAAAGTGCCAAAGCTAGAGAGACTACTGCTATGAGGCTCACCCACGAGCCTCATCAGATACTACTCGAGTTGGAGAGGTTGCAAGCGTAATATGAAAGCAAACTTACTAGTTCTGTTGATAAGTGCTGTGGTAGTAGGATTCATCCTACTTTACATGAAGTACCGCTCAGCGAACCCAACTCCGAACAACATCGTATTCATGAAGTACCCTGGTGCCAACCTCTGCTTTGCTACTGTGAGTTGGGGTACTAATATGCAGACGATGGCTACGGTGCCTTGTGGGGATGTCCCAGAAGGCAAGCTTCATACCTTCGAGGGACAATAAATCACCCTAACTGAGTCCTCTGGTGTAGTGGAGACCCATGGCAGAATTCAAGTCACCCGCTGAAGAGAGTGCAACCAATATTCTTGAAGGAGTTCAGATACTTCAGAAGTATAACCCTAAAGCAACCCTCGTAGCCCTTGATAAAGCCGTCTACTGTGACGGACCTTCCCCGGATGACGATGGGGATGATGACGAGGAAGAGGATACTGACGAGGAAAGCGAAGGGAAGAAGTTTACCGCCGCTGTCGTAGAGCAGCTTGAGGATCTTGGTTGGGAATGGGATGAGGAGCAAGGTGCTTGGGGGTATTATACAGGGCACGGTTGAGTCCCTAGACAACCCAGTTCGTTTAGTGTAGAGTACTAATGGCGGATCTCATGAAAAATGACGATGACAAGGGGTACATTGTCCTAGGTCAGGAATTTGAAGGCGGGTTCGAAGCCACGCACGTCAGTCCAGACGGAATCAGTCATGGTCAGCTATACACTGACCTGAGTTCAGCTCCTGAAGGGGTTGACATGAAGGTCAATCTCGAGAGAATTTCTGGCCCCTACTACAACATCAAGTCAACGGAGCCCGTTGGTAGACCCGCCATGGTAAATAATCGGGCCTACCGAGAGAACTGGGACAACATCTTTGGAGGTGGACCGGTTGTCGGGGAGGCCTGATAGTAAATAGTGAGATCTTATCCACTGATACGTAATACTGGGTATCATGGCAAACAAAGCACTAAGTATCCTAGCAGTCGTCCTGATTGGCCTATCAAACCTAGGATTTAGCTGGTACTCCAATGCTACCAGAATCACCCCGAAGGGTGTCTGTGCTACTCTTCAAAGTAAGGGGGTTACGACCAACTGTCGAGAAGGTGCCCCGTGGGCACTTGAAGTCTTGAAGTTCGACTCTCAATGGCGGTTCTACCCAACCAAGCCAGAGTTGTTTGGTTGCTACAAGGTATCGGATGAGGGGAGACTTGTTCAATGTAAGTTTGAGGGTACAGTCACCCAGTTTGCAAGCGCAAAGGACATGAATGCAGCAGTTGACCATCTGAACCAAATGAACCACGTGGTGAACCTTGACCCGAAGGCTGACTTTGTAGGGTCTGATACAACTTTCGAGCAGTACACCACCTACAAGTTCACCAACTTACGAATCCTGATCGTGATACCCAGGACGGAAGATGGAGTACAGGTTCAGAAGACCATTGAGGGGTTGTATGGCCCTAGTGATGATGATTGAACTCAAGGGAGGATCGGGGCAACATCCTTGGGTGGGAAATGTTCATCGGGGGAGCATGAGAGCAGGATTGGAACTGGGGCTCCGAACTCAAAAATGCTGACCATCCCGCACTGGCACTTGAACTGACACCGATCTTCGTCGAGGAACACCCCGACATTATTCAGAGTAGCTCTGCACTCTCTGCAGTAGCAGATGAAACCATCTCGCTTGATGAGCCAGTCAGACTCCAACTTAGCTCGCCTTGCTTCTCGGCGTCGAGCAAGCCAGGCCGTGAGC
>JBAYMG010000063.1:0-4213 GCA_041663665.1 Candidatus Omnitrophota bacterium
AAAGAATTTGAACGAAATCTAGCTATGTGAAATTCAGGTTGACACCTGTGTAGAAAATGGTTAGGTTTAGCTTACTTATGGCTCCAAGTGGAAGTAAACGATGAGAGTTTCCAGAATTCAGTTTGATGAATCTGAGTCTAGTGAAAGTGTTGCCAGCCGGATAGCTTGTGCATTTGATCCTGGTAACATCCTGAAAATACGTGATTACTTCTTCAAGATGTCCCCACAGCGGGTTATGAATCAGACCGTAGCAGGCAATGTTGTTGGGGACAATTACACTCTGATCTTGAATCCCGGCGAGCCTATCCCTGAAGGCCTGCTGAAAGCACCACCACCCCCGATGGTGGTTCAAGAGCCGGAACCAGAAGAAGCTGATTGGGACGTTGAAGATCCAGTGGGAGCCATAGTGGAACCAGAACCGGTTCCCGAACCGACTATCACGGAACCAACCATGGTAGAGCCGGAACCCGTAGCAGAGATTGAACTACCCTTAGAAGAGCCTGTTGACATCGTAGACCACATTGACTTCGGTAGTCTCACTGCTCTATCCCCTGAACTACCCAGGCATGACATTGTAGAAGTGGTACCAGTCCCGCCGCCCTCAGACTCTGTTCCACCACCCTCCCAAGTCTTTGCATCGAAGACGCTACCGTCCATTGATGGGAAGCCTCTCACCGCCCCAGATTCAGCTGCTACCCCTACCTCTGAGAGTGGTGAGTACAGAATTGAGCTACCAAAGTCAAAGGTTCGGGTAGAAGTTGGTCAAGTCTGGCAAAGCAAGGACACTCGCCGCCCCTCGCTACCCTTTGTAGTGGTGAACATAGATGGTGAGTTTGTCTATCAAGACAATGGTAGGAAGATCTCACTCGATAGAATGTTCAGGTACAAGAGGGTAAGCTAATCATAAGATACTTATAGGGTCTGTCAGATGTGACCGACCCCCTCATCCTACGAGTTGCTGTCCGTTATCGGACAGCTCAAGACGATGACATTTGGGGTAAGGCCGTTGAGGACCTGTCTAGGTTCAATAGCAACTACGCCAAGGTTCAACGAAAGCCCGAGGATCCTAAGGTCCTACGAGGTGCTCTTGTTGGGATAGATAAGTCCAATGGCTTCCAGATCTGGGTTAAGAAGTGCCTGGATTCGAAGATGTATAGCTCAGTACTGCAAGTACTGAGAAGAATAGCAGCTGCAGTAAAGAGTAAGGTAACCCCTGAACCAGAGATGCTAGGTCTCATCAATGAGTTCAAGGAGGTTGCTCAAGAGGCTGTATCCACCGCAGCTCCAGAGTCCTTCGACTACAGTGGTTTCAAGGTTCTCAACTCTCAGCATATTGATGAGGGAAAGTGTCTCAGAACACTTGAAGGTATTGACTACCTAAAAGCACTATTCAAGAAACGCGGGGTTGAAGAGATCCTGGACCAGAGTTTATCCAGGATCATCCTGGTATTGGATTCTGGATCCACAGCCTTCCTTCACAGTGGAACAAGAGAGCTAACACTATCTGTTGATCAACTCTCTACGGGAAAGAGTGGTCGATTCATCAAGTGGGTGAATGAGACTCTTCTACACGAACTTGGGCACTACATCCATAGAAGCTATCTATCGGATGACGCCAGAAAATTCTGGGATACCCCATGGGATGACCAAGATCTTGGATCTCTTGCCAACCCAAACTATCGAGCCCCAAGTGACAGAGATGAGAAGCTCAAGAATCTCGACATTGTCACTGAATACGGCAAGGTCGACAAGTATGAAGACTTTGCTGAGACCTTCTTAGTTTTCATGGCAGCCCCAGAGAAGCTGACTCCGACAGCCAAGTTCAGAATGCAACGAGCATTATCTCTATCGGGACTCTATGGTAAGTCAGTGATGAGACTTGCACACGAGGACCCGATTGTCCAAGCCGTAGTTACTCGCTCTCTAACTCGAAGATCATATTGAAAGCCTCTTCTTGGCTCCTTCGTTCCTCTTCGCGTTCGTAGACATTACCAACTCGGTTTTGTAAGACGGGAATGGACTCAGGATCATTCTCGATACCAATACAATCGAAACCCTCTTCGAGGGCCGCAACGAGGGTTGTACCAGAGCCGGCAAACGGATCGATTACCACCCCACCCGAGGGTGTCACGAGCTTCACAAGATACTTCATTAACTTCACAGACTTGACGGTTGGATGCTCGTTGACGAGACCCTCATCGAGACCCTCATTCTTCTCTTTCGTGGAAGGCTTGGCCTGGTAGAGGAATGGATCCTCGAAGTCTGGTTCGAAGACTTTGAAGAACCTTGAGGCTCCTGACTCTTGTCCCTCTAGTATCCGTACGGGGCACCCTGGGGAACACTCGTAAATAGGAAGGTTCTCGTTTCCGTAGACCTGAGCATTTGGCTTCCCACTACCAGAATCAGAGCCTGTGTTGAAGAACCCTCCTGGACGCTTCCCTCCTGGGTTCCCCCGCTGGTCACCCTTGAGTGTCTTGAAGCCAACTACTCTACAACCTTCTGTCCTAGAGTACTCAAAATATCTAAGCCATCCAAATGGGATGGCTTCACTAATGACCTCAAGAACTTGTTTTCCTTTCTCAGTAGAATAAGTTCTCGCTCTAATTCCCGGTGTGAAATGCTGTGTTCCTTCCGATTGGATAGGAAAAGGTTTTCTGGTTGATTGTCGTTTTTGATACCGTTCAAGTGGTGAACTACTTCGTTCTTCTCCAATGGCCTGTTTAGTTTGAGGGCCATTACTAAGCGATGTTCCAGTAGGTACCCATTTGACATGGTCATTGGAGCCACTAGATTCTGAACAGTCTTTGATAACGCACTTACTATCACATGACGATAACCCGCTCCATCCAGGTACTTTCCACCCTTCCACTGGGAGGACTTCTCCCGAAGGTGCTTCCCTTTTGCTAGTTCCGACATGACTCTTATAGTCTGATCCGCATGAGGTCCCATTCTCCTTTTCTGGGGTGCTCGACCATGGCACTTCCTGCTGCAATACTTCCTCCTTCCGTTCTTGAACCAAGCCGGAGTCACCTCGAACTCCTTTCCGCATACTTGGCAAGTAATCTTTACCCACTCCTTCTTTTTGATCGCTCTTCGGCTGTCTGCACAACACTTCTGACTGCAATACTTCCTTATTCGTACGAACGAGGGCATCCCCTGAATTACTTTCCCGCAGTGAACGCAAGGCTTCGTGCGCTCCATAGAATAAGTATATTGCTTCAGAGGTTTCTCTAGAGGTATCTGCTTTGAGGGTATAGTAATCATACTTTGAATGACTCAATAGTAGATTAGCGGGCCACCTCCCGAGTGGGTGGCATTCAATCCCCTGTCCTGGTGGGGCAGCCACCTTAGCCGCTTCGGGCTTGGAGGTGTGTCCACTATTCTTCCAGGACTCAGGCCGATCCTCTTCGTTCCAGTCCGTGTAGATCCTAGCCGAATCGATGTTGAGCGCCCCAGTCCTGAATTCGAGGAGGTTGTCAAGAACTCTCCCGCTGATTGGTTTTCGAATCAGCCACCAATCTTCTACCGCCGGCTTGATCCCAGTATGGTGTCCTGTCCAATCTTCGGCTTCTTTAGGAAGACCCTCCGCGAGAAGGGCCTTTTTGATATCCAAACCCTTCTTGTAACCCTGTGAAAACACATGTGAAAATCGGTCTCTGATTTCAAAACCAGATCTCTCAAGAGCCATTCCTGTATGATGACTCGTACGTGGGAGCGCCCAGACCAGTCCAAAAGCCCCTGGCTTGAGGACCCGGTAGACCTCAATGAACACCTCAACGAGGAAGTTCTGGAAAGCCATGAGCTCTGCTCGCTCAGCGGCTAGTTCATCTTCTGAGTCTGGCTTAAAATGATCCCAACTCTTGGACATCATGTGGATTCCACTCGGTGGATCGCTGACCACTGAGTCAATTGAGGAATCAGGAATGTCCTTGAGGACTACTCTGCAGTCCCCGGGAAGGATCTTGAAACCCATCAGGATACTCGAGGGGGTAGGCTAGAGTTCCTCCCGGTTGGCTCGAATTTAGCCAAAAACTCAGGTATAGTAAGCCTTAAAGTATCTCCGAGGCCTATTCTGAGAACCCTTACAATAGTAGTCTCTGCATCCTCTCCACTTTCTATGGACTTAACCCAATACCCTTTATCTTGATCTGAACTTGGTGAACGGTCCCTTAGGTAGATTCCAGCACGAAGCCACTCAGGATACACATAAACT
>JBAYMG010000064.1:0-4185 GCA_041663665.1 Candidatus Omnitrophota bacterium
GCTCCCCGTCATTTCCGAGTCACACGCCGCGTACCCCTGATACGACTCGCCCGTGCTGGCGGGCAGGTACGCTCCCGTAAGCCGACGGGACGTATCCCGCCGGGGCCGGCGCGCGTTGCGAGGATACCAGCTACCCCGTCGCGGCCGGGACTTCGGGCCGGTTGCGCCCGGCCCAGTCCGTCTGCTATCGTGCCTCAAGCTCAAGTTCCCGACCGTTCCTGCCGATAGGAGTACCATGATAATCACAGTCACCTACGCCGACGGCTCGCAGTCACAGATTCGCGCCGAACCCAAGCGAGCCGAGGAGTTCGTGGACCGCATGCTGTCCCAGCAGGACGTTGCCGAGGTCACTATCAAGATGACTCCGGAAGACGAGTGATCTGCCCGAGCGTCTTCTGCATCGCGTCCCACAGAATCAGGCGAGTCAGCGGGTGAGCGTCTTCGAGGGCTTCGGTGTACTCGTCCATCGTCATGTCTTGCCACGCATCCGAGCCGATTAGCGCCACCACGGAGTCGACCGTATCCAGCCAATCGCGGGCCACGGCGGCTATCTCTCGGACTGTCTGAGGGTCAGGCACAGTACTCGCAGTCACAGCCGGGGAGGTGGTGCCACACGTAGTTGTGCTCGTATCCGTCATGGTCAACCGACGGCGGAGCGTCGTGCGAGTCAAAGCGCCCGCCGTTTGTATTGGCCATGAATACCTGTCCGCCAACAAACAAGAACCCCGCGAACCACATGCCACCGTCGGCTTGCGGTTCGTCCAGCCACGCGAACCGCCCCGCCTTCCGCACTTGCTCAAGCGTCAGGTCAGGCATTATGCTCCTCCCAGCGGCGGTCAAGGCCGGCGACGTCTCCCCAGCCCGGCCCCTCCTGGCTCTCCCAGTCGGCCATCACCGTATCCCGCTGCCACCTGTACTTTGCCACCAGCCGCGACAGGGCGAGGATGGCGTCGCCCCCGATGCACTTGGTTTGTCGCAGCAGTACGCTACCAACTGAGTGCTTCGGTAGCTGGTCCTCTACGGGGCGCAGGCCGCTCCATCTCTCTACCTCCGGCACCTCCACTCCCGCCTCTTTCAGGATGTCTCGCGGGTCGTCAGTCATTGTCTGCCTGCCTGTGGTACCAGCTGCAAAACACGACCACGTCAAGACGCCGCCGTGCCGCATGAGAACAGGGCCGGTCGCAGTTCACACAGGATGAACCCGCGATGAACGCCTGCGCCAGATACTTGCGCTTCATGTCCCCACCCGCCGAAGATGAATGGTGCCGACTGTGATGTACCTGTCGTCGCCGGGGTGGTGGTGCCGGTATCCGTCCACGTGGCCAGCGGCTATCATCTCGTCAAGCGTTTCCTCGCGAGGGGGCTGGTCCACCGTCAAGTTGCCGCAGTCCGCTATCGTCCACTCGTCTACAGAATCGCCACAGACGGCAGCGACGATGTCACGCACAATCTGATTGCACTCCGCGCCCATCTCATCCCGCCCGCTGCAACGCCTTGCGCCGAACCTGCGAGAGTGAGTCTCGCTGCGCCGATTCGCCCGCCAACTGCGCCAGCTTCACCTTGAGGTTCTGCATCTCACACTTGCGCTGCATGGACACGATGTTCTTCCGCAGCCGCTTCTGCCGAGTCGTGACGCGTTCGTACTCGCGCTCCAAGTCGGCGATGTACGCCTTGACTGCGGGCGGCAGCTTGGCGAATTGCAGTTCGTCGCGCTCTTGCCGTTTCATGATGTGCATCCGTCCTCCTCTAGTATCCGCGCAATCTCTCGCGCCGCTTCGCCTGATTGTATCACGTTTGAGGTATAGTGCAGTACGCGCCAGCCGAGCACGATTGCGGCGTTACCCTTTTCCGCGTCCTTGGCATAGCCTGCGCCTCTTGTGTGACGGCCGTTGGACCATGTGCCGCCGTCTACTTCGATTGCCAGTTTGCGATCGGGAAACGCCAAGTCGAAACGCCAGCGCCGCACGGGGTGGAATCTGTGCTCGCGCACAGGCCAGAGATTGCGCGCCATGAGTTGCGCGCAGAGCGTGTCCTCTAATGCGGTGCGCTTGGCCTTCCGCTGCAGGGCGGCGACTTGCGCGGGGGTTGCGCTCACTTGGGCTCCCACTCTGAGCAGCAGAAGTCGGCGGGCGGTTCGTACTGCTCCGGTGCCCACTCGCCCTGAATGAAGATGTGGCAATCATGAGTGAGGCGCTTCTTGCACCCGTCGCACCGCAGCGCCGGGGCGGCATCGATTCTCTCGTCAACCTCGTCACCGGAGTACAGTCCATCAGGTGCGAACCGCTCGAGCAGCGCCGCTCGGTCGATCAGGTCACACATCGGTGGCCTCCTTGGCGCAGGCGGGGCAGAGGCGCAGGTTTCCCCACCACATGTCAGTGAGATACGACTCGCAAATGCTGTCCTGCGACAGGGACCAATAGAGTCCCGAGACGGTGCGGGGGTCCACGCCGCCGCCGCAGTTGCAGCACGGCTCCGTCTCGTCCACCAGTCCGGGGTGCGCGGCCTCGAAGGCGTCGAGTGTGTGCCCGAGTTCGTCGCTGATTAGGCGAGCATACGGGTCCTCATAGCCGACATAGACCCACTCGTGTAGCGCCTCCCGCAGTTCATCCAGTACGCTCACGACGGCTCCTTCCGGTCGGGGTGTTCGCCGCAACTGCACGACTCGTCGAAGTCAATGTGCCACGGGAAGTAGGGACTTGCCGGATTCGTGCACGACGGTCCCTCCATGATGCCGCCGCAGAAGTCAGGGCACGTCTTGCATATGGCGTCAGGCATCGGGTGCCTTCCGGTCAGGGTCCATAAGCGCATCCTCCATCCTGCTCACCTGAGCGTCGGTGCAGCCCATGGCGCGGTCGGGGTGTTCGCCGCACCAGTCGCCCGACTCCACTGGGGGCCAACAGCGCACATACTCTCGGTACCTAGCCCCGGCGTAGCCACTGCGACTCTCGGCGAATGTCTGAGGTGGGTTCCGGCGGCAGTTGTCTCCGGAGAACCACGGGCACGTCTTGCATGTCGGCTCACTCATCGGTGCCTCCCTCCGTGCGGGGTGTCCAGCGGGACGGGGTGAAGTGGCAGGAGTCGCGGAGTTCAATGGGGTGGGCAAACGCCCCCTCGTCTTCGACCGTCTCCGGGGCGTTGCAGTATGGCCCGGTGTTCCCGGCGAACGCGATAGGATGCTGGCAGAGGAAGCACACCTTCAGCCGCTCGATCTCCTCCCTCGCGGCGGCGAGATCACGCGCAAGAGGTTCGATCACTCGCTCTGCCGCTCGTGCCGTACCAAGAGTCTCCTCCCTCGCCTGGGCCAGGGCGGACTTGGCCTGCCTTAGGGCGTTGTCTTTTCGATTCTCTGATGCTGTGAGTTGAGCAACGCGCTTCCAGGCCTCAGGATGACTTGCTTGTGCAAAGGTCTCGGCCTGCTCGGCATGCTGTCTCGCGTCTTGGCGTTCTATCTTCAGGACATTGACCGCGCACTTCTTCGACAACTTTTCCTCGGCCAGCTCCGCCTCCAGCGCGGCGATGCGGGCATCCTTGTCGGGGCACACGAGGCAGCCGACGCGGCTCAGGATGACGGGCTCACTGGGGGCCGGATGGCATAATCCCTCCAGCTTGAGGTTGTCGCAGACGCGCTGGTGATAGTCGCCCATCTCATCCCTCCGGGTACTCTTCGAGGGCCGACGTCTGGCAGGCCGCGCAGGCGCAACTAGAGTCGTGACCGTGGTAGCCGTCACCGTCGCCCATGAGCACGGGCTGTCCCTTCTCGGCTTCGGCGCGGGCGCGGAGGTCGGCGAGCCACTGGACGAACTCTCCATCGGTCACTTTCCATTCGCATTCCCGCTGCATCGCCTCTCGCAGCATCCGCTCTCGCTCTCCCAGCAGGTTCAGGCAGGCGGAGAGGGCGCGGTCGGCGTAGTCCCTGGGGAGCATTGCCGTTGGCCCGTCAAACAGCCATTTCGGGTCGTTGAGGATGACAGAGAAAGTCCTCGTGTACTCCTCCACCGGCCCCAGCCTCTCCCGAAGCTCGGGCGGCAGGGCGTCGAGTAGGGCGGTGAGGTCAGTCATGGGAGGGCTCCGGCAGCAGGCTCAGCGCGAGGGCGCAGAGGTTCATGGTGTCGAGGAGGTCATCGCGAATGAGGAACGCTGCACGCGAGTCTCCGATTCCATACGCTGCGGCTGTGTCGCGCGCAC
>JBAYMG010000065.1:0-4154 GCA_041663665.1 Candidatus Omnitrophota bacterium
AAAGATTAGCCAGCTGGAAATCGAAAAAGTCGCTTTGGAAAAAGAAAAGGACCAGGCCAGCAAAGAACGGCTCGGGAAAATCAATGAAGAACTGTCCAATCTGAAAGACCAAGCCAAGAAAATGACCGAAAAATGGAACGCCGAAAAAGAAAAAATCGGCGCCGCCAAGGAAACCAAAAAGAAACTGGAAAAAGCCCAATTTGATTTGGATCAGTATTTCACCCAAGGCGATTACAAACGAGCCTCGGAATTGAAGTACGGCGAGATCCCGGCTTTGGAAAAGAAATTGGAAACTTTGCAAGCCAAAACCGAAAACAACATGCTGTCCGAAGAAGTGAACGAGGACGCGGTCGCGGAGATCGTGGCCAAAGCCACGCACATTCCGGTCTCCCGGATCATGAAAGGCGACCGGGAAAAAGTTCTGCTTCTCAACGAAACTTTGAAGAAACGGGTCATCGGTCAGGATGAAGCCGTCGATCTGGTCAGCGATGCCATCATCCGCCAAAGGGCGGGAATCAAAGATCAGAACCGGCCGATCGGATCGTTTCTGTTTTTAGGGCCGACCGGAGTCGGAAAGACCGAAGTGGCCCGCAGTTTGGCCGATGCCCTTTTTGACGATGAAAATCACATTGTTAGACTGGACATGAGCGAATACATGGAAAAATTCGCGGTGACCAGACTCATCGGCGCTCCTCCGGGATACATCGGTTACGAAGAAGGCGGCCAGCTGACCGAGAAAGTCCGAAGAAATCCGTACTCGATCGTTTTGTTCGACGAGATAGAAAAAGCCCACAGCGATGTTTTCAACATTCTGCTTCAGATTCTGGATGACGGCCGTTTGACCGATTCGCAGGGGCGGACCGTGGACTTCAAAAATACCATCATCATCATGACTTCCAATCTGGGAAGCGAAATGCTTTTGAACAATGAAGATCCGTCGAAGATTGATGCTCTGCTCAAAATGACCTTCCGGCCGGAATTCCTGAACCGGATCGATGAAATCGTGATCTTCAAACCGCTGTCCCGCGACACGCAGCTGAAGATCGTTGAGAAACTGCTTGGTTTGCTTTGTAACAAACTGCATGAGGACAACTATAACATCGTCTTCACCGATCGGGCCAAACAGTTCATTCTTGACTCTAGCTATTCGCATGAATACGGCGCCCGGCCGATCAAGCGTTTCATCCAAAGAGAAGCCGAAACCGTCATTGCGCGCGCCATCATCAGACAGACGATCCTGCCTCAGGTTCCGTATGCCATCGACGCGGTCAACGATCAATTTGTCATTCAATCATAAACTTAAAACCCGAAACCGCAATCCTTCGGGTCTTTTTTTAGGCTTTTCTCAATAATGACAAAAAAAACGTGGAATAAAGTTTTCCCATAGTGTATAATAGCAATTGACAAGAAAAAAGAATGGGGGGAATCCAATGATATTAGACGGCAAAAAGGCAGCGGAGATCATTACCAAGAAAATTTCCGATGAAGTAGCCTTGATCAAAGACACCATTACCTTAGCCTTGATCCTGGTGGGGGAGAACCCGGCCAGTCAAGTGTACGTTCGCAACAAACAAAAAGCCTGCATCGAAGTCGGGATTAATTTCCAAGGGTATTTTCTGGATGCCAACGTTCCTCAGAAAGAAGTCTTGGCAATCATCGAGAAGTGCAACGCCGATCCGAAAGTCCATGGGATTCTGGTGCAGATGCCTTTGCCATCGCACATCGACGCCAACGTCGTTCTGAACGCCATCAGTCCAATCAAGGATGTTGACGGGCTGACCATCGTCAATCAAGGGAAACTGATGAACAATCAGGACTGCATCGTTCCCGCCACACCGAAAGGGGTCATGACCCTGCTTCAAAGGTATTTCATCGAGATCGCCGGCAAGAACGCCGTGGTCATCGGCCGCAGCAAGCTGGTCGGAAAACCGCTGGCGCTTCTGCTTCTGGACAAGAACGCGACCGTGACGGTCGCTCATTCCAAAACCGTCAACCTGAAAGAAATTACCAAACGCGCGGACCTTTTGTTTGTAGCGGTGGGGATTCCGAAATATGTTACCGCGGACATGGTCAAGAAAGATGCGGTCGTCGTTGACGTCGGCATCAACAAAGTCGAAGGCCACATTGTTGGGGACGTTGATTTCGAAGCCGTCAAAGACATCGCTTCGTACATCACGCCGGTCCCGAAAGGCGTTGGCCCGATGACCATTGCTTCGCTTTTGGAAAACATTCTCGATTGTTATCACAAACAAACCGCGGCAGTCAAAGAAGAAACCAAAGAATAACCATCAAAAAAAGGATAATTGCGAACATCCATAAAGTTTTTTATGGATTTTTGCGCTTTACAAAGCAAGGAGAAACTTATGAAATTGATAGTCGGCCTCGGGAACCCCGGGCTTAAATACAAAAAGACCCGGCATAACGTCGGATTCATGTTCGTCGACGAGGTCTTAAAAAGGCTGAAAGAAAAGTCGGCCCTGGACAAAGGACTGAAAGCGGAAGTCGCGAATGTTTCTTACCGAAACGAAAAACTGATCTTCGCCAAACCGCAGACCTTCATGAACCTTTCCGGGGAGGCCGTTTCGGCCGTTGCCCATTTTTATAAGATCGATCCCGAGGACATTCTGGTCGTCTTTGACGATCTGGATCTTCCGGAAGGAAAGATCCGGATCCGAAAGAACGGATCATCCGGCGGACACAAAGGCATGAACAGCATCATTCAATGTTTGGGGACCGATCAGATCAAAAGGATCCGTTTGGGGATCGGTCATGAAGACGGGATCGATGCGGCCGATTACGTGCTCGGGAAATTCAGTCCCGAAGGAAAGGAAATCATGAAACCGATTATCGAAGACGCCCTGAAGATGCTGGACGATTATCTGTCGATGCCTTTTGAAGATTTCATGAGCCGTTACAATTTGGTGCCAAGATGAACAATATCATCGAACTGTTCGAAAAAGAAAAACCGGTTCGGGAATTCCTTTCGAAAATCCAAGTCAATGAGTACAGCTATCTGGTTAACGAGTTATCCATTCACCATGGGTTCTTGTTAACCTATTTGACGTTTAGCCGGTCCCAGAAATTCGTGGTTTACGTGGCCAGCAATCTGTACCGTGCCAATCAGGCTTACGAGCAGTTTTGCGCTCTGGCCGGGTTTGATCAGGTGAATTTATATGTTGTTGACGAAATCGTTTCTTCGGAATTGGTGGCCGTGAGCGGAGACTTCCGGTTCGAACGCATCAACACCGTCAAAAGCATTTTCGAAAACCGGCCCAAGATCATCGTTACTCATCCCCAGGCCCTGCTAAAACCTTTGATACCAAAGACCAGGCTGGAAAAGGGGATCATCGATCTGCAAGTCGGTCATACCATCGAGCCAACGGAAGCGGTTCGGAATTTGGTCTCGCTCGGTTACAAAAAGATGCCGACGACCAGCGCAGCGGGCGAATTCAGTGTCCGAGGGGAAGTCATCGACGTCTTCTCGCCGTATCAGGACAATCCGGTGCGGATCAATCTGTTCGACGAAGAAATCGAAAGCCTGAAGTCCTTTGATCCGGAAACGCAGATGAGCATCTCGAAAATCGAGTCTTTCCGGATCTTTCCGATCAGCGAACTGATCTATGACGACCAAGAGAAAGACCAAGCCATCGAGAAGATCCAAAAAGACACGAAGAATCCGCCAAGATTTTTGGAAAACGATCTGACCGACATCGAAAATCACAACAATCTCGAACGCATCAACAAATACATCCGGTATTTTGCCCCCGAACCGGAAACCCTGTTGCAATACCTTTCGGATAAAACCGTTTTTTATGAAGATTATCAGCGGCTGGAAGAGTCGTATCAACATTTGCTTCTGGATCTCGGGACTTACCTCGAACATTTGGAAAAACCCGCGAAACTCGATTTGTTCTTCTTCTATGATTTTCACAATCTTTTCTATAAAGTTCCCCAAAAAGTTTATCTGAGCGAATTCAAAAAAAGCTTAAACGGCGTCGCTTTGGATGATATCATCCCGATCCGGGGATACGGAGTCATCGATTATCAGAATGACATCCGGAATTTAATCGCGGATGTCAAAGCCAACCCGAACAAAACCTTCGTATTTGCTTTTTCGAAACCGGAACGCTTGGGGCTTCTGAAAGAGATCTTCG
>JBAYMG010000066.1:0-4043 GCA_041663665.1 Candidatus Omnitrophota bacterium
AAATAACATGCTCGTCAGTATCGAGAAACATATACCAACTACTACCACAATGATTGAAGTCATACCATGACGTGCGAATACCATCGCGCGGAAGAATGCCCGTACCAAGATTTGCTACATCATAAGTTTGACGTAGCCACTTTACCAGCGCGGGGTGCTCTAACTTGATTGAATACTCAGAGTTCGCAAGTACTTCTTCATTAGTTATATTACTCATTAGTATGGCAATCCTAGCTCATCATCACTAGCTACTCTAATTAATGCTTTGTCAGATTGAACAATCACATCATCGACACCCTTGACAGTGGGCTTCTTATACTTCTTCTCTTTAGTCTTACTGATAACCTTATCGCCAATGATACGAGTCAGCACTTCCTGCTGCCCATCAACCACCTCTAACCCTAGCCATTGTCTAGCATCTACTAGCTTAGCTAGTCCAACATTCTTAGGATAGGCATTCTTGCCATCTTCACTGACGACTTCCTTCAGCCTGATATTGTTCTGATCGCTGAGGAAAACTAAGCTATCAGCAAGTGTGCCACAGTAGTTAGCGACAGCAGTAGCTGTTTCAATACCAATACCAGGAAAGCTAGCTAGCGTGGCTCGCCAAGGCATGTCATCACCATTACTGTTGCTTACAGTAATCGTCTGCGTTGGCTTGCGTGGCAGAATTATCTTATCAGATTGATCTTTGAACACATCAACTTTGTCATGCCAACGTGCTACCCAAGGACCAATTAGGCTATCCTTGCATAGTATAGTGTAGTAGCCGCCACGTAGCTGCCAATCCTCCAATGCACCTAGTAATGAATTGTAACCCCATTCCGTTTCACGTTCACCAGCTATTACTTTGCCTTGCTTATTGATTTTGTACTCACCAGCAACTAGCAACCACGGGTACATTGTCCAGTCAAGCATCTTAGCTAATATATTAGATAGATCGGGAATGCTGCTTATCAAATCCAATCCAGACTTACGTTGCACGAGCAGTCCTGCTTCAGTATGCTTGCGCAGTCCGATCTGCGATGGGCGACTAGCAGTAATCTCAGTTAGCTTTGGCTCAGACAATGGTGAGATAATAAAGTCTGCGCCAGTAGCTTTCTCTAATCCAGGCAACGCAACGCCACTCCTGATAACCGTATCGGGTAAGCGTGTGCCTGAGCGAGATTCAGTGGGATCGTAGTAGAGCATTGCTTTTCCTAATATCAATCATTATATTAACATGGTACGCGCATAGCGGAGGATGACTACACGCGTACCATCAATCAAGATATCAGATCAACTAACAGTCTTGCGCCAGTAGACAGCCTCAGCAATCGTAATACCGAGCGCTTCTGCCATCTGCTGATTATTCATACCGCTGCTGACTGAGTTAGCCAACTCTTCAGCAAACTCTGATTCAAGACCTTTCCAGGCAGTGGGTACACTAGATGTATTGCTACTATTAGCTACAACTGGAACGCTGCCATCATCATCGCCATTGTCTGCTAGCGCCTCTTCCTTGTCCTGATACAACTTATTGATAGTGAGCACCTGCAAGCGCTTGCCGGCCTTAGTCTTAGCATCGACAACTGGATCAGCTACATTAGTCAGGCGTGCCCACTGATCGGTCCAGTCTGACTGCACAGCCAACAAGCAATCACGGAGCGTATCTGATGTAACAATTGCTTTCTTATCGCCAGTTACAGTGAGGCCGGTTACATAGCGCTTAGGATCAGATTCTCCCAATGATGCCCATAGCTCGGTACGCTGCTTCCAGAGCAATGATTTAGTCCAATGGAATTCACCATCAGGCTTGTAGTCTGAATTTCCTACCATGTGCCACTGGAATTCATCGGTCACAATAGTAGAGTCATCAGTTAGCTCGCTTAGATCAAAGCCCGCATTAGGAATACCATACAGATCAGCCGCTGCCGCTACTGCACTGGGCAAAAAGATCATCTGATAACGATATCCGCCCAGCTTGGCCCGCAGTGTTTGCAAATTGATTTCCATAGCCAGGGGATCATCGAACTTGTCCGCTTTATCAATTAGAGCATCCTTCAGCGGCGCTTCAAAGTGCGAGATTGTAGCTGGATTGTACGCTCCAATTGCCTTAGCTGCCGCCACTGCCGCATTGTAGTCAAAGAAGTACAGCGTGCGCCAAGTTGATTCTGCATATTCTCTGACTCTGATTGCACCTAGCTCCTTGACGTCATCAGATTCTGTGCCGACTGTATACATAACCTTAGACGACCAAGGCGCAACAAATCCCCTTACCAGATCGCCACCAGTGGGGATAGCCTGTACTGCACCGACAACTAGCTTACGATATTCTGCCATTATTTGTTCTCCTAGACTGATTGAATAATGAATTTGGGGAGGCCAGCTAGCTCACGAGCTCGCTGATGATACTTGCTAGCGCTTACTAGCTGCTTATCGAATAGTACTGCAAAGTATGGGTCACGCAAAATTGCTTCATCTAATGAAGTAGAGAAGTCGCCTGCTGCTACAACGTCCTGTTCGCTGAATTCGTGTACATCATTCATTGCCAACGCTCACATTCCTCCAGATTGCTTCATGCTCTACGCCTAATGCTTTACAAATCCGCTTGCGCACCTGAGCGGTAGGGAAGTAGTCATGTGACTCGATCGAGCTAATCGTGTTCACTGATACCCCTGCTTCAATAGATAGATCAATCTGCTTGACTGCTTTCATCCTCCTTATATCTTTTAGGCGATTAGGTATCTGTCTAACACTGCGTGGATGTTTTGCCATCTGTACTCCTGATTATACCATAGATTTTTCCTTGTGTCTAGTTTTCTTCTTCTGATTTTCAAAGCATCTAGCAAGAGCTGCGCCCGCACCGGCGATATTGAACCAAGTATCTAGCCATTCGCAGACCCAAGCATAGTCGCCCTTGAGAATATCGTGTGATACCTCTCCAATCAATGCTACTGCTAGCGAAAGCTCAGGCTCATCGAAGCCTTCCTCAGAGATGTCGGCAATCGAATGCCGCTTAGAATGAATAGCCGAGTACTTAATGCGACCACCAATGATCGATATGCTCATAGATCATCCTATATGTACTGATTGCTAGCCTCACTTCTTACTTATATTCTACCACAAGGACAGTATGCTTGTCAAGTGATTCGTAGCCCAATTTGTAGCGAGTTGTACAATATTATAGTATGTGGTACAATAGTATTGACAAATAAATGTTTATGTGATATAATATACGCAGTATGATAATTGAGTTGTAAGTGACAGAAATGTATGCAATCGCTATCTCACTGATCGGGAGGTGATGTAAATCTAATCCGGTTAGTTTATCAAGCCAACCTGCACAATATGACAGTGAAAGGAGGCAAATAGCGCAATAACAGTAACTTGGAATGGGTAGGTTCCTCAGTGAGCCTGCCCATTTCTCTAGTAAAGGATACAATAATGGCAGAAGAACTATTAACCACATCCGAGATTCATGATAAGTATGGCTTTGCCCGCAGTACATTACTACACTGGGAGGAGCAGGGTAAGCTCAAGCCATTGAAGACTAGCGGTGGCCACCGGCGTTATCGGCGCACTGATATTGAAGCTGCGCTCAGTGGTACAACGTCGCCTAACAAGCCGCCCGAGAAGGTCAACTATGCTGAGCTAGGCACGACTGGACTGACACGCTGGGATCAGAGTACAATTTACAATGAGCAACTATCTGAGTTGCTTGGCTCATCTGGGATTAAGCTATTTCATGAGATGCGTACTAATGATCCAGTTATCAGCGCAGTATTCTTTGCTATTGAATCTAAGCTCAAGCAAGCAGTAAGGCGCATGCGACCAGCTAGCGACAAAGCTCACGACAGAGAATGCGCTGAGTTTGTCGATAGTTGCTTCGATGATATGAGTAGCTCATTCGATGACGTCATGGACAATATTATGATCATGCTTGAGCAAGGGTTCGCAGTCGAAGAGCCAACGTACAAGCGCAGACTAGGCAACAATCCACCTAAGTATATTACTGATCCAGGCAAGTCCAAGTACACCGATGGCCGTGTCGGCTGGCGCAA
>JBAYMG010000067.1:0-4039 GCA_041663665.1 Candidatus Omnitrophota bacterium
CATATTATCCTAAAATTATGTCCATTTTATCGTATGACCAACATTGTAAATCACAATACTCGTTCATGTACTTGCGTATCAAGTCATAGTCAATATCAAGTTCCTTGCGTATCAATATTGACGTATAAGGTACTGGCGTTGTGATTGATATGACGTTGAAATGTTCCTTGAAATACTCGTTTCTGAAATTGTATTGGTAGTGTTCCCATGAATTAGGTTCTGTATCATGCACAATAACAATGTCAAACAACGTGTTCCACATATTGATACAAAGGTTACGTGTTGCCGTATAGCCGTCAACGAACAATAACTTTAACTTATCAATGTACAAAAACTCACCTTGCATTTCGTAATACAGTTTGTCGTACTCAAAGATTATTTCTTCAATCTGCGTGTCCGTCAATTCCGAGAACATCTGCATGATATTCACATCTTTCGGCATTGGCATCACCTCAACTTGCGTATCATTATAAACGCCTTCCTCAATCATTTGCAGGCGAAATAAGGCATCTTCTTCATAGCCTTGATAGTTTATACCACTTTCGATGAATAGTGGCGTAGAATGAACGCCAGACCCGTGTTCTAATATCATGCCAATGTCGTACTTGTCAAGTACGTACTTGATTGCAGGTGTGTGGGTGCTCCAATCCCAATTTTTCATTAACTCTATCATGGTCTTATCTTTATTTTTCTTCATCCGTTAGTTGCTTATATTCGAGGTGGTGGATACAATTTGTGCCTCCAATTTGAACGAAAAAGTCCAATCCATCAATCTTTCCAGACCAATCAAGTTCGTTCCAACTCTTGCCTTCTTCCATTGTAAAAGTCTTGCCCTCCCGTTCAATACAGAAAGCACGTGATTTTTCAACCAAGCCACCTACATATTCAAAGTGAGTATATCCGTACTTTTGAGCCAATGCGTATGATGTACGGCTCATTATATTCATAATAGGATTGTACGCATATTTCAAGTAGTATTTCGATAATGCACTACGTTGCTTTTTGGTTGACTTGAACAAGGGCTTTATGTTGCTGACCAATACGCTGAATTTCTGACTTGATGCAATGGCGTTCATAACCATATCTTGAACACGTTGGCGTAACTCACCCATCATGCCTAAGTTCCAAAGGAAAGAATCTTTGATGATTTTATTCTTGCCTATACCTAATGTCTTTGCAATGGTTGTGGAATCACGATTAACACTTAACCCTTGCTTTGCGAAATAGTCAAAAGCCATATCACGTGATTCAAGCAATTTCTTGCCGTACCACAAAAGGAAAGGGGTAAGGAATATTTCAAATGCTTCATCAAACTTGTCATTGATTTCATTGACCTTAGCGTAATTGCCACTTGTAGGCTTGATGGTAGTATCGTCAATAAATAATTCGGATAGGTATTCGGTAAGGAACATATCCAAGAACAAGGTTTCCTGTTCCTTGATTTTATTTTCTAATTCCTTATAGGTTTCGTCAATGAATCTGTCTGTTTCGGTCATGGCATTAAAATAATTCAGTTTGAACCATAGGTTTATAGCTTGAATCGTATCTTATATTTTGACCTTTAGGATATTGTAAAATAGGTAATGCAAGTTTGCTTTTCATTCTTATTATATCTGCTTTACTACCACTAAGGAAAATATATCTGTATTTTCTTAAATCATTTTCCTCAACTGTGCCACCCATATTTTGCCAATTTTCAGTCATATTTTTTGAATCGTCATACGTCTTATAATGGCTTTTTATCCATTCTATTGTAATTGTTTTTGCATGATATTCTCTATTATTAAGAATCCATTGTTTATCTTTACCACCTTTTTGGCTTAAACCAGTATAAAGCCAATTCGTAGCTTGATAAATATAACCGTGATGTCCGTTATTTGGGTCAGCAAAGGAAAGTAAACAACAAGGTTTTTTTATCATTTTAATTGTGGCAGATACGAAAAAACTTAATATATTTTTTTCAAGATTTTCGTTTATCACAAGCCTTGTTAGTTCGTATGTATCTACGCTATAATCATTAAAAATACCTTGTCCATAATTAAAATGGCAAGGTGGCATACCATAAGTACAAACGCCTTGCATTATATTACTTGAATCAAATAATCCGAAAGCAAACATTATGTTAGGCATACGCTTTGCATAGTGTTTGTGCAATAACCAATCCTTAGTTAAATACTTGTCTATTGACTTAACAACATACTTTTCTTTAATACTCATTTTTTTGGTTTGTTTCGTTGTGGTTAATTTATTCCATCGTTTCGTCTGGCAATGTAGGTTCTTCAATCACTTCCAAATTACCGTCAATCTCCTTGATTTTCGCCTGTATGATTTCCCATTGCTTGTCACGTGGCGCATTGAAAAAATCAAGTTTAAGTTTGCTTTGTTCCAATTCAATCAAGTCAAAGATATAGGAAAAGTTAGCCCAAAAGACCTTAGTTTCCTTTGGTACTAAGTTAGTTGCAATAATCTGTGCAATCTGCTCTGGCGACTTTCCATTGAACGGAAACCATGATTTCTTGACATTATATTTCAACAAGTCACGTTCTGATTCGGAATATATTACCCCTGCAATATCATCCTCGATTGAACTCTTGATAAACTCACTTGCCTTTGCATCGCCAACCGCCTTTAAGTCCAAATACAAGTCTGTCAATGATTTCAACTTGAAGTCCTTTGAGAATTTATAAAAAGCAATCAAACCTTTGTCCAATTCAATAATCTTTGCAATCGAATGTACGAAAAATTCCCAATCTGTTGAATAGCCTATTGCAATAGGGTACAACGCATCATATACGTTCTGTAATGATATGTTCTTGCCTGTTGCCGTTTCTGCTACCTGTTGGCGTGAGAATATTTCGGTATTGAAAATAGATTCTTTAACCTGATACGTCAACGCATCAATGTAATCCTTTTGGAATTTAACCAATTCAGCAGGTGGGTAATGGTAGTGAATCATCTGCGCCAAGTCAAACATATCATTCGGGTCTTTAGGCATTGCCAACGTGATAGCCTCTTGTGCCGATGTGATAATATCGAAACCAGTACCATGACATTTAGGACATGGGGAATCATCACCAATCAAATGTCCATTACGGCAATCCGACTGTGAACAACGCCCCATGTACTGTATTTTCTGTGGGAACGTATGCAATGCCATTGTAAGGTCAAATTCGCTATTCGCCTTAACCATTTTCATCAATATCGGTACGCCTTTGTCCATTGGTGAAATAAAGGTACGACCATCTGTTGACATATCCGAAATAACACCAACTCTATCGGCAGGAACGAATCCTAAGTTGTGCGGTGTGATCAAGACAATTCGATAAAAGGTTTCTGAATAAATCGAAGGTCTGAAATACAAGTCAATGACCAAATCCTTGTTGTTGCGTGAATAAGCCTTTTTAGCCTCTTTTGCTTCTGCATCGTCAATGATCTGAACGAACTGTATCGTTTCATTTATGCCATACATGGTGAACACATCGTAAACTTTAGATTCCCAAACACCATCACGTGTAAGCACCCACTTTGATTTTTTATTCAACGATACAAGGTACTGCAATACGTTTTCCTTGTATTCGTACATGATTGCATTTTCGCTATAAACCTCATATGGATATGGCTTTGCAAGTTCCGTTCTATTGTCGAATAAACCCCATTCCAATACGATAAACGCATTAGGGTCAAGGAAATTCAAATCAATCCAACGTGTGTTCATAAAGTCATCCAATGACGACTTGCCCCAAAAGGTACGCAACTTGTCATTGAGTTTCTTTTGACGTTCAATGTCGTTGTCCTCATAACCTACGAACCGTTGTACTGAATTTGAACGTGGAATCTTATGGTAAACATCTTTCACGTTCTGCGATACCGTCTTTGTGATATGCTGTGTTATTGCTACTCTTTGGTCAAAAAGTTCTTTACTTTCACGCATATTGAATTGGTGCATCAACGTGTCCATGTTCTCGCCTGTCAATAACTTGCGGTACAACGAAGCGTTTTCGACTACTTTCGTGTAGTCTTGATGCCGTTCGTCACGTGA
>JBAYMG010000068.1:0-4003 GCA_041663665.1 Candidatus Omnitrophota bacterium
ATCAACGCATTTCTCAATATACGAATTGAATTTCGGGACGAACTGCATATTCCCGCGCCTGAACTGGACGGAACGGAAACCGGGTCCGGCTCCTGATAGATTCCCGTACCGGTCAAAGAACCGCATGAACTTTGGAGCTGAAGAATAGAACCCGGTGCCTTCGTTCAGCATCCAAAACACGTTCCATCCGCCTTTGACGGTTTTCTTGTTGCTGACGACCAGGTTCTCACCATCTCCTGTAGTTTCTGTGCGTGTCTGGTATTGCGTAACTAATTGGGCACCGGTCTTCCCGGTCAGTTCTCGGTCATCATCATAAAATGAGATCTTCCCGTAATTGCGAGGGAGATTTTGTTTGTCTTTCAGCGCTGCTTTCGTTGCCACTTCGATGTACCGATACAGTTTCGGCATATTCTTTTTTGTGAAAGCGTTAAGGAGAAGATCCGGATCTCCTTTGAACGCTCCAGACTTAACAGAGACTCGGACTTTCAGCATTCCATCAGATCCCGCCGCTTAACGGCGCTCCTGAAAATGTGAGGTCGTGGAACATACTGCCTTCAATCGGGAACCTCACGTATTTGTCAAGATCTTCCATCACGCCATTACTGCCCAGAGTCCGGTCATTCAATCCCTTCCAGAGCTGAACCATATCTTCAACCCCGGAAATCTGGATAACCTGAGCTGCCTGTTCCAGTTTCTTCCAGTTCAGGAAGTTGATGCAGGCGCGAGTAGCAAGCATCTGTAACTCTGCATATTGCTGGCTCGTTGCTGCGTACCCCGTGTTATACGTGAACTTCAGGTTCCGGTTTCCACACAACGGAATGTGCGCGTTAAATATCACTTTGGTTAATCCATTGACAGTATCAATTTCATAATCTCCTGTGTAGGAAGATGTGCCGGCTACGGTCTGCGCGACATAGGTTGATACGCCGGTTAGGTTCGGGTTGATAGTCATTACCGTTCTGGTCCCAACAGTGCCGGCAGTGAACGTGACGTACGGTGACGTGGTTGCTGGTGTCCAGACGATCCCCGACAAATCCGTCTGCGCGTCGGCTGCCACAATCGCGGCGCACACTTGGGCAATAGTCTGCCCGGCAGTTACCGCCACATTATAAGAATACGAGCCGTTCAGCGTGATCGTGAGGTTGCCGCTGACTGTCGGCATACTCAGGATCAGCAACGTGTCAACTTCTGCGAGCGGTCCGGTCGGGCGGGGATATCTCCGCACCCACGTTGGCGGCATGGATTTGGCAACCATATCTTCGTAAATCACCAGAGAACTGTCGTCCAGATATAGGTTTCGCAGATAGTAGACAATATCTGTAGCATTGTAATCTGTGATAGAACTATCAAAATTCGTTGCTCCGGAGCCGGACTGGTATTCGGTTATGGGGTTTAAGGCGCTGGTCGGATCGAATGTTACGACGTTACAATGTTTGTATATCCATTGTTCGACCTGAGGAATGATCCGGGCGATAAACGTTGCCCATTCGCCCGAAGTCATTTTCACTCCGGCTTTCTTGAAGTCGTTATAGGAAAACCCCGACATCTCTTCGATCAGGGTTTGGGAGGTGAGTGTTGAAGCAGTCATACGGATTATTTCAGAGAGAGGGTTTATAAGAGTATGCCTATGGTTTCTGGTTGTTTTTCATCCATTCAACACCTTCATCGATGCATTTCTGTTTGATCTCGTCCGGGATCGTATCGAGATCTGCCTGAATATCGATATGGTACCAATCTTTGTATTCCTGTTCAATTGTTTTGTATTCGGGTTCCGGCTGTTCATCCATCGTGTAGAAAATGCAGTACCGAAATTCTTTGTGTCGTTTCAGGATTTGCGCGATCCACCAATACCCCCGTTTCTTGAAGAACAGGCTGTTGACCATCAGCGCAATAGCGTATTCGATAATTGGAACGAATACGTGCGCCCGGCTCTCTCGCGGTTCCAGCGATTTGTAATCTTTTAGGATATCCAGCAACGCTGCAATAGCCGGATCGTTGGCATCGTTCTGTAACCATCGCGGATCTTTTGGCAGATTGAGTTTCGCCAGAAGTGCAATAATCTTGGCTTTCGCCACCGCATGAAAATTAAAATGAGATTCGTCTATGATCTTATGGGACATCATAGAAGAAATCACGGCAGGAACTTATCGTAGACTTCTACCAGGTCCAACGTGAGTTTGTTCTTATCATTCAGTTCCTTGAATGCTTTCTTAATGACATCAACTTTGACATCATCAAGTGGGAAACTTTTTGGAATTTTTGCCTTCTCGTTATATTGAACGGCATTTTCAAGTTGGATCACTTCAAACTCTGAGATCTCTTCTGCCGTAAGTGCCAACTCATTTATGAGTTCGCGCACAATCCGGAGCGTGATAATATTTCCCTCTTTCGGAATATTGCTCAGGATTAACAGACGGTTTGGGAGTGTAAGCTGATACGGTTCCAGTTTCATGTTCAATAATAGCTTATAAAAATTAAAAAAGGTTGTGAAATTATCATTCCGCCTGCATGAACGGGATCCACTTTGCTGTTCCATTGATGAGAACTTTGATTGTTCCGTGTTGAGTACCTGCCGCTGTATGCGTGTAGATGCTCTTCCCGGTACCATCCGCTCCAGCAAAGGAGAAGTACGGGGTTGTGCCAACATCAGTGTTTAAGTGAAGAAGAGACTGTGCACCTGTGCTTGCTGCCTCTTCAACAATTGAGACCCCGTGACACATCTGGGTAACCGTACCATCGCCTTCGATGATGAACAGACCGGCTGTAACCCATCCTTTTGCTACAGTCTTCCCGCTGGTAAACGTCACTTTCCCGCTAATTGCGGTTAAGTGGGCGTTTGCATCGGCAGTTTCCATGTCATCCGCAACGAGCAGATGGCTCTGAAGACCGTATGCGTCAAAGATGTTAAAGTTCAGCGTTGTCCGGACCATTACCGTAGCAAGTTGCTGGGTTGGTTGGTCGATAGTAATATTCTCAGTCTTGAAATAGGCTGCCCCTACAGTACTCGCGCCGTCTGTATTTGCTTTTAGGTAAACCTGGATCGGAACAAGCGTTCCCGTAGGGGAAACCGTTACCGAATTGCTGATATACCCAGACGTAAGTCCCTGATTCGCACCATTCAAGGTGAGTTTTACTCCCGACCGTAACCGGCACTCATTGGTTGAGGGAATGTTCTCGAAAAAGGATTCAAAGGGCATTGTTCAGCCCCCCTCATCCCGACAGGGTCGAGAACGTGTCGCTTGGTGTCGGTTCTCCCACCATAGGCGAAGCCCTGATCAAGAGCGTGCCCACTGCCGAGCTGGTCAGAATCAACTGGTTCAGGATATGGCAGACGTTGGTGTTTGCCAGCCCTGTAGCGGATGCTGTAGTCCCCAGCACGCCCCGGCGCACCGTGAGCGTTGCTGCTGTAGTTGTCGGTGCGGAGTCTGCCGTGACTTCCATGATCTCCCCGCCGCCCGTCAACACATAGTACGGGACTTTCCTGGTCGCTTTGACGGTTCCGACCACAATTGATGTGTCGGTTGCTGAATACGCCGTTCCTGCATTGTTGATTGCCAGCGTTCCGTATGTGAATGTTTCGGCAGTATTGGCGGCAGTTGTCGCCACCACCCCTACCGGGAACCACACGCCACGCACTCCGGCAATTGCGATCCAGTCGTTCTGGGTCACTTTCGTAACCATCAGATTCAGAGGCATTACTCCCTGATTCTTGCTTTTGTAGAGAACTGCGGATAAATCTGCTGCTGTCATGTTTCTTTCCCCCCCCTCACGCGATAGCGAATACCCCGCCCTGATATGACGTCGAACCGTCAACGTCCGTCTTATCGATGAACGTCTCGGCTGCCGAGATCACGCCTTTCTGGGACAGGTTGATCTTTGCGAGATCTTCGTACATGTCCTGCCAGAGCGATCTGCGGGCGAGCATGGCAGTATCAATGAGTATGACACACCCGCTACCGGCAGTCTGGGGCAGGAACTCAGTTGCGACCATCGGCAGTCCCTC
>JBAYMG010000069.1:0-3961 GCA_041663665.1 Candidatus Omnitrophota bacterium
AGTTACGGTGGAAATAATTACGATGCACAACTTACAACGTCAGATAATGGCATAGTAAATGCTGGTTCATATTTAACTATATCTGGTAGATTTACTATGCCAAGTGGAAATGTTGTTGTTCATGCATATAGTTATTATTATGATGAAACATACGGCTCATGGTATTATGATACGGAAGAAACACAAACAGTAGTAGGACAAACGGTTTATAACCCAAGTCTGTCATGTTCATCTAGTGTTCAATCCGGTAGTTCATTAAGTTTTAGTGTTAGTGGATTTCCGGGTTATGATTCCGTATGGGTTGGAGTAGTTGGCGGCGGTGGTAAATACATCACAACTAATAGCTCAGGTTCAGGCTCTGGGTCATTTGTAATTAACGAATCAGCCGGTACATATACACTTGAGGCAGATGATGATACTTATCGAGTAACGAGGTCTTTCACTGTTACAGCGGCACCTGCATACTGGTCTCAGATAGCAACCGTTAATACTTCGATTAGTCTTGAGGAAGTAGGTTATTGGTCTCAAATAGCAACTTCAAATATTAACGTAGGTATTGAGGAGATAGCATACTGGTCTCAGATAGCAACCGTTAATACTTCGATTAGTCTTGAGGAAGTAGGTTATTGGTCAGAAGTTTATACACTATCTGTTTCAGTAGAATTAGAGGAAATTGGATATTGGTCAGAGTTGGATATATCAACTATTCAAATGCAAGTTGGTGAACCAGAACCTGATTTGCCAGAAAATTATGAATTAGTTAAGCATTATAAATCCAAGCTGAATGATACGTATTCAGGCCCAGTTGAAATGTGTGTTACTAATCCATTTACTATTAATTTACCTGAACAGTTGGGTGCATGGTGGTTAGCAGATAAAACAGTTCAAGCATTTGAGGATAATTTCAAGAAAAACGGAATGGACATTCTTGAACTTAAACTTTATGCCGATACTGCGCCAACTTTATATACTAATTTTATAATTGAGGCTACATATGTATTACCTCAGCCTCCACCAGAATCAGTTGCACTAATACAGATAGGTATACCAGTATTGATAGCAATAATATCAATTTGTTTGGCCGCCATTGCAATAGCAATAGCAGGGGCAATATCAATAAAGTCAATTACTGATTCAATAAGGAAAAATCCAGTTGCTACAACAATAACAACGCTTTTGATTGTTGCCGGTGTTGTAGCTGTCACAGGAGCTGGGTTATATATTTATAGTAAAAATAAGAAATAGTGATTGCAGGAGGTGGCAATGAACAAAATAGGAATCTATTGACACATCTTGTATATTATAGTAATCTATAACCATAGTAGTTATTCGCGTGATATTTGAGATAAAATTTTTATTATATAACGGAGGCTAAAAATGGATTTTAAGAAAGTTGGTACCGACATATTGGTAGGTGCTCCTGTTGGTGTGTTAGATCAGATTATATCTAATTATGATGCCAATCGTGATGCAACGTCACCTACTCCGATCGGTTTCGGTAAGCAAATCGGAACGTATTTTAACTATGGACTTCCTATTCTTGCAGTTGTTGCCGCTGGTGCTGGATGGGTTAGAGGCGATATGGCTACAAGGCTTGTTACTGTTGGTGGTGCTGTTGCCGGTCGTAAAATAACTCAAAAAATGACCCACATGACTATGGTTAAGACTGCTTCCCAGTGGAGCCGTGCGGCTCGTGATTCTGCGGCCAGGTCTGCGGCCAGTCGTGATGCTTCCAAATATGAAGTTCAGAATGCCACTGAAATTCTTGTCTAATTAAATGCCGGTATCTTTTATATTAAGTAAACGTATTACGGTAGAGCCGTAGCGTTAATGGAGGAAGAAATGCCAAGTAATGCAATAATTGATGCGATCAATATGAACTCTCGTTCAGTAACAAGAGTTGACATGGTAGCGTATGGTGAGAAATTTACCCTTGCACCATTAACCCAGGATGAACTCGAATTATTCAAAGCCCAATTTGCCGATCTAATGAGCATGGTAGGCTCTGATGAGCGTAAAATCATGCTGGCCAGGGTTGAACAGTATATTCTTGGATTAAGAGCAATCAAATCATCTCTTAATGGAACATTATTCACCGGTGTTAATGCAGGAGACACTGAATTGGGTATGAGTTTAATCAGACCTCAATTCACCAGGAATAATGCAATTGCCAATCTTGCCGCTTATAGGGCTAACTGGAACCAAACCCTTGTTGCCAACACATGGACTGACTGGATTTTTGATGGTGCTGGTCAGCCAATGTTACTAGGTAGAGATTTTGGATGGGTTGTAACCCACCTTAAAAGTCTTACCGCCCCTGTGCCATTTTTCTCTGAAATAAGATTCGTTGTCGGTAGAACCGGTATCATGCTTCCTGCTGATGTGAGAGCATTACAAATGGCTGATACTGAAAATAACGTATCAATCATTCCTTTACCGACCATGTATTCAATTCCCAAAGCATCGTTTTATGCCCGGGCAAAAGCTGACTCTGGCGGTATTGATAATGTTCCCCTCGGTGGAATCTTATTCGGCCTTGGTCGAGCACTACGTGAGGAAATTCCGACCTGGTTGCCGTAATAATTAAAACAATTTTAAAGATATAAAAATTAACATCGGGCGATGAAGCTGTGTACAGTCATCGCCCAACCCCTAAAGAATCTAAAGAAATTTAGGTTCTTTATGGGTTGTTTTAAGCCCAAAATCCGAAATAGAAATGGAGGCGGGTAATGAAGAAAACCGTACTTATGGAGTCTCACGAAAAATATTTCCTCGAACCTGGTTATTATTTCGCACTAAACTTTTATGAAGGCTGGTTTGTTGGCAGAGTAACTGGAAAGACATGGGCAAACTTACAGCCTTGGTCTCTTGGTTCTGTAAATGCAGGTGCCAACCTGTTAGCTTACGATGAAATTCAAGATACTAATTCACAGCATTATCTTGAACCACCTAAGACAGAACGTGAGCTTATATACCATACATTCTGGGGTGTTACACCAACTCCTGCACGCGTTAAAGTTCAATTTCCAGTAAGAAATGATATCGGTAGCATGTTGGCCATTAACCGTACATTAACTGATAATGTCGGTTTTATTGATGGAAATAAATCCCCATTCTTTGGTCCGTTCTCTGAATCTACCGAATTATTCACAGTCAACGAAACTTACCCGGCAATTAACATTTTAAACCCAACCGGTGATGTTATGCCAAATGTAATGTTAAATATTGACCAAAGACAGTATTCATATTCTGTTATTAAGGATGAGTCGTTAATTAAGACCCTACTTATAGGTCAAGCAAGAATCAAAAAATACACTATGGGTACAATAAATCCTCAGCCGCAGAAAATGCCTCTCTGGTTGCAAAATCTTATCGGTGAAGGTACTTTAAAGTATACTTTAGCTGTTATGGCAGGGGAGAGATAATTAAATGGAAAGAGATGAGATTTTATCATTTACCGGTGCAGTTGCGGCTGCTGATGCAACTTTTGGTAGTGCGATTCCAGTAGATGTAACTCGTTATATTTGGCGTATTCGCTGGATTAGTAATCTTGGTGCAGAGCAATTATTAGTTGGCAGGCGAGAAAATGGTGCCGGTGCTACAACTAATATTGATACATTGGATGCAAGAGTTCCTGGTCAACAGCAAGACCCTGAAGAATTGCACGAAGATTCAGCTCCATTATACGTTATCAGAGGTGGCCCAAGTCGTGGACAGACTGCTACAGTTCCTCCATCAACATCTTTGTTTAGACTTGCAACAACAGTTGGCGCAGGAACAGTAACAATTTGGTACACTGATTCTAAGGGTTCATAAATAAGAAAGTAGGTCGGCTAACAACCAACCATTTTGCGATAGCGCAATGAGTATGCCCGTAAAGTCGGGAAGTTAGCTAAAAGGATATAAAAATGTCAGTAAAAAACAAAACTGGTTACATTGATGCCAAACGTGTTTACGGCAC
>JBAYMG010000070.1:0-3953 GCA_041663665.1 Candidatus Omnitrophota bacterium
AATATGCTTACTTTCTATGGCAAAGGGTTAACTAGGCCAGAGGCGGGGGTAACAGTATTTACTCCTCCAGGAGAAGATTCTGCTGCGTTCTTAATGCAACAACGTTCAAATCCAAATTGGCGTTCAACACAGATAGATTGGTATGCTTTTGAATGGGGTAGGCCGGCACTTTTAGCTGAAGGTTTGGTTGGCACTGAGATGCGTTATGCTTACAATGTCACTCGATTTATGATGGAACGCAGCCAGTTTGAGCTCTTCTATAATAAAGATTTAGGTTTTGATAAGAAGCTTTCGCATGTATTTTTCTTTATGCATTATTTTATTACTCCGATTGCTTTAGGTTTATTATTGGCTACTCCATTTTTGGCTTTTAGTGCTTTTGCTTTCTTGGCGCCAATGACTGCTTTTGTAAGCGCTAGTATTATTTTAATGGAAGCGATTAACACTAATAACTTCTTGCGTCATTGGCGTCAGGTAGGAAATTTCTGGATAGCCGGGCTTTTCATGGTTAAAGATATTGTTCAGGCTTTACCTTTTTATGTTTCTCTTCTGCCGCAAATGACTAAAGGTATTATTTATGCCTCTAGCGAAATATTCAAATTTATTCGTTCAGTGAAAGAGGCTTTGTTGAGCGCCTGGAGAGATAATCAGCGTTATGATGAAACTATGACGGTTAATAAATGGTCTAAGCAAGGATTTAGAATGCAGGGCACATTTGGTGTTTTAGGTATTGTTGCCTGGGTGAGTACATTGCTTTTGATGAATTTTACCGCTGCGGCAATTCTTTTACCGTATTTATTTGCATCAATAACCTTCCTTTCCGGGCCTTCTGTTCTTAAAACTTTTGTTCATAAGGATGGAAAGCTTTATGGCATGAAAACTCTTAATATGTTCTGGATGCTTCCTTTTGCAATCTGGATGACAATAAAACCCCATTCTTGGGACAAGACAAAAACTAATATTAAATTAAAAATTCAAGAAGCTAAAACAGCTAAGGAAGCTAAAAAGGCTGCTGATAAAAAGGCGCAACTTATCGCTTTGGCAGTAGCTACTATAGTAAATAATGCTCAAGACCAATTTGATTCGACTGCTGTTCTGCTCACTGGTGATGATAATGCAACTTATAAGGATATTCCAGAATTGAATGCTCGCATGCTAAAGGTGAAAGGATTTTTAGCTAAGATTTCTGAGCGTTTAATTTCTCAAGATGAAAATATTGCCATTCATCCTGAGCTGGCCGATATCCGCACTAATGAAGATCAGCCAGAAATTGTTCCTAATAATAGAACTATAAGGATTGGTGTTTATCCTGTAGCTGGTAATCCATTGCATTGGGATCATTTGTTAGTTGCCCTAGAAGCCATTGCTCAAGAAGGCTTGGATGGTGTAATTTTTGATATTCAATCTGGTAAAGATGTCCGAAAGCCAATTTTAGCTGCAACCGAAAAATATCGTTATGAACTTTGTAAGCAGGAATTAGGGTTATTTGCTCCACTTTTTGGATTCTCCGAGAATATCTCCGAAGATGGCGAGACTGATATTTTTAGAATTCTTAAACTTAATCCAAATCAGAAGATTGACGCTTTTTATATAGTAGGCAGTGATCATTATAACCGGTGGGCTAAAGGTGAAGCCCCGGATAATTTATTAAGAGGTACGGAAGAGTATAATGCTTGGGTGCAGGCAAATGGTAGAGAGCCTAGTCCGGATACTATTCAAAAGCTAGAGGATAATTCGGATAAGCTTAATATGAATACTCTAAAACATTCTATTTCTGTATTATTTGCTGAGCGCCCGGGGGAAGAGAAGAAAACAGTTGAACACAAATTAAAAAACTTAAAGATTCTTCCTCCGGTGGGAGCATCTTCTTCTACGGCCATAAGAGATGCTTTGAGGGGGCTTGCTAATAAGGGTGTAGATGTGAAGAAGCTAGAGGGGTTATCCTATTTGCCTTATTTAGGCTATCAATATATTATTAGCCATCCTGAATATTTACAGATGTTGATTAATCCTGAAGCTTATTCGAGGCCGCCGACAGATAACTCTGTTGATTCAGTCTTTGGAGATGGTGCTGCTTTAATGCAAAAGACATTAACTAATGCCAGTAGGGCCCTAAATGCAAAACCAGGGGTACTTGAAGGTAACGCCGATGTTGAAAATGCAGTAAACTTAGATGTGCTTGAGAATACAGTAGGAAAAGAAAATGTTTCTCAGGCAAAGCTAGTAATTCAAGTCCCAGCGATACCCAATGATGAAGTATCCCGCGAAAAGCTTGCTGTAATTGCAGAACTAGCTATTTTAGAGGGTGAATACGTTCCGGAATTTTTCTTTGCCGGAGCAGCAACCCGCCTAGGGTTAGGCCCGATGTTTGATATCAAACTTCATGCTGAAGTTCTAAAGGATGGCAGTAACAAATTAGATATTCCTATGGGCCCAAGACAGTATTTGGCTTATCAAAAATTAATCGAAACAATAATTAGCAAACATTTTAGTGGTAACAAGGAAAAATTTGATGCATATGTAGCAGAACGTATGGCTGCCCAGAAGGCCATTACTCATATCAATGATGATAATCAGGCTTCAGTAGAGAAAAATGTATTAGAGAATAATTTTTACGGACTTAATCCTGAGAATTTCGTATTTATCTTACAGCATACAGTCCAGGGCTATGTTGTAACAGTTAACGAAGATGGCAGTATGAAGGTGGTTTTAGCAGAAGATAGCAAAAAATTCCCTGCCGGGCATGGTTATGCAACCATACAGCTTGCTATGGCAGGAGAAGCTTATACTTTAAATAGAGATGGAACAAGAAATATTATAGGAACAGATGCTCTTGATTATGTCATAACAAAAGGTGGTAAATATATTGGCGTACATCGTATCAATGATTTAAATAAATTGTCACCTGAAAGCGTAGTTAACTTACCTTTGGTTGGAGAAGAGATCCGTCAGATTAATGAAGAAGGCGCTCAGATGGTGGTTGAATTTGTAGCTAATCCAGATAACCAAAAGGGTGGCAACCTCTTTGCCTATAATGATAATGAGGGTACATTTGAGACCATTGCGGTTAAAGGTAATAGTTCTATTATGGGGCAAATCAATGGTGCAAATAATGCCGATTACAGTCCGATGCGGCATCTTTATAATGCAGAAGCAGTAAGAACTATACTTAAAGAAAAAAGCTTACCATTCTATTTAAGGTATCGTGATGGTTATTGGTATTTTGAAGGAGTTACCGGTGACTTGAGCCTATATGCAAAGCTCGGCAAAACCAAAGAACAAGATCGAGTGCTTTGTGATTTTAAAGATTTAAAGCCGGCCAGCCTTGAGAGATTGCGCATTATTCTTGATAGGTCAGATAAACAGCTTGAGGAAAATACATTAGGACAGTCATCAACAGGTGATTTATCAAAAAATGGTTCTTCCGGGACTAAACTTTATTCCTCTGTTATTCCATTACTTGTCTTATTGGCAGCTAATTGGTTACCAATATCAGTTATTGCCAGTATTATTGGTTTGGGTGTTGCTATCTATCTTGTACATAGGATAAATGTAACCAAGAAGCTTGTGGCTACAGACAGGTTTACCGGCTTATTAGACAAATCCGGTTTTAATAAAGAATTAGATAAAGCAGTAAAAGTAGCCAATAGAGAACCTCGCCAGGAATTTTCATTACTATTGATCGATGCTAATTTCCTAAAGGTAATTAATGATACTTTAGGGCATAAAGTTGGCGATAAGGTTATTAAGGCAGTAGCAGATACTTTAAAGAAGCAGATTAGGCCTGGTGATATAGCTGCCAGAATCGGTATAACTAGGTTAGGTATGGCTGCCAGAATTGGCGGAGATGAATTTGCAATTATCTTGCCAGGGACGACAGAAGAAGGCGCCCAGGTAGCTGCTAAGAGACTGATAGCAATGATTGAGAGTAATGAAACGCTCTCTAAAATTAA
>JBAYMG010000071.1:0-3897 GCA_041663665.1 Candidatus Omnitrophota bacterium
GTTAAAGGTAATCTATATGTTGGCAATTCCTCGCCGGTATATAATGATTCAAACATCATAGAAGTTTTGCCGATCTCTCTGCCCAGCCCACCGGTAATCTGACCACTTAAATAATCTATCTGGTCTGGGGTAGGACTGAACAATCCTGGAGTGTACTTGTCCCCACCTGTCAGAATATTAAATGCCCATGCAAGACCGCGACCAAAGATCGTTGCAGAATCCTTAACCCTACTGGTTCCCGGAGTCGGGTTGAGGGCATTAAAGTCCTCCTTGTAAATTGGTCTGCCAGTCCAGTCTTTATTTTCGGCTAAGGCTGCAAATGGGTCTAAGAAGGTAGGTGCCACGGTCTGCATGGACAATCCTGAAGATCCCATTGGATTGAAGGTTTCAGCAATCATGCCTAGTAAATTTGACATCTTTTGGCCAGCATCTTTACCACCACTAAGAGTTACTTCTGCAAGGAATCTGCCAACATTGGGGATGGCATTAAATCCCAACGGCATGGGGAAAGTGATGTATTTTTTACCACCTATGGGTATGATTATGTTACGTTCTTTTACAAATTCCGGAGGTTCATTGTCCTTAAATCCAGCAGCGGCCAACATCATAGCCTGAACTGCTCCTAAGATTATCCCTCCGGCTATTATCTTTTTGCCTGTTGGTCCGGATAGGGTTTCATACATTCTCACAGCGCCTTGGACTGAGGCATTAAAGAAAGCGTAGAGAGCACCAGCCTGACCAGCAATTTGACCTTTTTTGTTGAAGTTCACGGTAAGGTTCTTGGCTAGGGCAGCAGATTGCTCCTTGGTCATGCCAGACTTGATGCCTTCTTGGTATGCCGATAATCTGACCGAATTCTCCATTGTGGTGTTATAGTCGGATAAAACCTTAGCCATGTTACTTAAAAATCTTCTGGGTTTACCGGCTTGAAGAGATTTTAGTTCACTTTCGATGGATTTGGCACGCTCTTCGCTTGCGACAAATAGGTTTTTGTACCCGGTCTGTCCACCATTCTCTTGGAAATCTTTAAAGTCCTTGGCTTCTTGAGATGAGTAATCCCCCCTTGTGGCTGACCAGATACCCTTGATATTGGGGACAACCCGCTGGACTATTTGTTTCTGCTTGCCAGCCAGAGGTGTTGAGGATAGGTTGAGAATACCAGTGCCCAAATCTCTAAAGAAGTTTGTAAGACCAAACACAGGATTATATTGAGTATTGATAGATGCCACATATCTGGTTATTTTAGATACGGTACCCAGAACCTCTCCCATGGTGTCCATATCTAAATTTTTAAGGGCATGTGCCATTCGGATAGCGCGGTCATTCTTTTCATTAAACTGGATGCCGATATGTTTTATCTCTCCTGTTTTCTCATCTTTGATTCTGGCAACAACAACATTATCTTTTATTCTGGCTTCTACTCCGGGAGCGATATAGGTGCTGAGTCTTGGGATCTTAATTACCTTCCAGAAATCCTCATTGGGAAAGTTTTCTGCCAAGGATACCAAGGATTGAGACACCCTATTCTTCTCACCGCGGGTTAATGTCCTTTCTCTCTGCATGGCGATATTGGATAGAATATGGACAACCTTACGTTCTGATCCAGTACGACCTTTGGATGCTGCACCTGCTATTGTAAATCCTTGGCCGGTTCCAGGACGATCTTCTATATCCTCACGGAAGAGAGGAACGTAATGTTTGTATTTAGAAAACCATTTGTCGATGGTTTCTTGGGATTCCAGACCGTAATCGACAAGGAGTTGGGCATTTTTGTGGGTTATCTTATCCAACATTAAAGCAACTTTTTCATACTTTTCTTTTAATGCTAGGTCAAGGGAATCGAGATAATTCTTGGCATCATCAGTTGAAATACCGGCATTACCCTTGCGTTCATCTTCAGGTAAGGAATCAAGGTAATCATTGGCCTCTTCTGCATGACGCGCGTGCATGTACTCTTCAATCTGGGGAAGAGTTATGTTGTTCTTCGCCATTGATGAGGTTACATTACGGAGTTCATTGTTTACAAAATCATCAATACGGGAGCTAAGACGGCCTGAGAATAAGGTTTCTTTGAGGCTGGCGTTCTTTTGGTCGGTTAGTATCCCATGGGCTTTTTCAATGGCCTTGGTTACATCTCGGAGATCGATGTTCCTGTCAGCCAAGACATAGTTGAGTGTGTTCATAGTTGAGGAAGTTGGGGATTCCCATGAACCATTGGAACTGGATATGTCTCTTGTCGGTTTGGAGTTGGTGGCTGTTTGTTTAAGCCAAGAGGATAAAGAGTCTGGAATATACTCAGATAACTTATCCCTCATCTGAGGCGTAACTCCTCCGGCAGCTATATTTATCTCAGTGGAAAATTTACCTTTGATTTGGTCGAGACCTTTAAGGGTAACGGTGAAGTCTTTACCATCATGGACTTGGTAGGTACCATCTTTATTGTTTTCAATTAACAATGGGTCGTTGGCTTTGAGGTTTACTTTTTTACCATTGATGTCTTCCACCGTATGCGCTTCGGAGGTTATGACTGATTTGGCTTCCACCGGAGGAGTTACTTTAACTTCACCTTCTTTGGCTAACAAGGTTTGGGTTTTTTCATTGGGCACCTCCTTGGCTGGAATGTTTTTATTTTCTTTGGCCGCACGAAACTGAGAACGCAATGTCTCAGCAGTTGTGTTATTGGACTTCAATAACTTTTTGTTAAGAGTCTTGAAAGTTTCAAACGGAGTTCCGCTGGTTTTCTCAACTTCGGTTGGAAAGTTATAACCTTGTTCCCGGACAAACTCACCGAATGTTTTTGCTGTGGTCTGGATGGGGATTACTGGTTGGGATGCGACTCGGGCACGTTCTTCAGCGACCTTACGTTTTCCTTCGGCCAGACGTTGCTTGAGTTGTTCTTGGTTAGTGATAGGAGTTTTGGTTGCCTTCTCTTTTAAATAATTATCATAATTCCTTTTTAATGTTTCTTCTCTTGATATAAAAGGAAGATTCTGATCTTTCTTCCCACCGGCCAAAATGTTTGATTCTTTCTGACTAACTCGCTCTAACCAAAACTCGCCTTTCTCTTCGGGATGTTTTTCTACTTTATATAGTTTATTACCGTCCTGAATAAATACATCATCTTTGCCTGAGTTAACTCGGTCAATAACATCTTTCGGCAATACTGGATAACCGTTACGTTCATTACTGTTTAACCGTGTTTGTTCATCTTTAGTTAATGTGGTAATAACATCATAGTCGGATGTTGGCTTATTGTCCCCTCGTAATCGACTGCCGACAATATCAAAACGTCCTTCTTTTTTGGAATTGGCAAATTCTTCAAAGGATAATGGTTGCTTCCCCTCTGGTTGGGTTGCCACAGGTACTTCAGGTTTAACTTCCTCAGTTGGAGTTAACTCTGTTAGTTTCTCTTCAGGTACAACCATTTCCTGCACAGGGGAAGGTTCAACTACCGGAGGCTGGACTGTTTCTTGTATTGGAGGTGTAGCTATGATAGGTTCAGGAGTAATGGGTGCAGGAGCAATCACCTCAACCGGTTTTCCATTATCCCATCCACCAATCGCATTCAATTCCCCAGCCAAAGTTTCCTCTGCTGTTTTCTTTATCGTCTGGTTAATCGGGTCCAACTCATTCTTTATCTTCTGCATGGTTGAACCGGCAATTTGGGCACCTGTGGATTGGGCAAATCCGGCCAACATACCCATAGCACCTGCTTCAAATACATCATCACCAATTGGTTTGTTGAGGGATAAGTTTTGAGCAATTTGTTCCTGCATGGATTGGGGTAACTCTTCCAATATACCTTCTTGGAAAGCGCCCATGAGGATTTTCTTAAATATACCCTTTTCTTTATCGCCAACTATACCGGATCGTCCACCGGTGAATAATGTGTCAACA
>JBAYMG010000072.1:0-3798 GCA_041663665.1 Candidatus Omnitrophota bacterium
ATTGGGCGTTCTTTCATTCGCCCTCCTTCCTAATCTGCTTATTCCACGACGTGAAAGCGTCGTCAGGGTAAGTCTGCCATCCGGTGGTTTCAGCGCATTCCGCGCAGTCGATCCGCCATCGCTTTAGAGGATCGTCTCCGTCGAAGATAATCTTCGCGTTCGCACCGCAGTGGCACTTATCGAGAAGTCCGTTGGTGTTTATTATTTCGTGTCGCATCATTTTTCTCCTTTTGACTCTTTCATGCGGGAATACATTTGGGGCAAGAAACACCAGTATCAGTAAGAGAGGGGGAGTAAGTAGTGGTGTTGTTACAAGTAAAAAAAAACCGTCCAAGAGGCTTGGCAAAGCGTAGTATCCCTGCTACACAAAACCAAGGGGATCCTCTTGGACGGCGCTGTTTCTAGGAGGAGGAGACTGTTGTGTTATACATAGGAAGAAAGGTAGAACTCTGTTATTCCCAGGGAAGATAATGCGGCTCTGGCAAGTGCGGCGTTGTCGGGGTAGATACCGCAGAACGCCTGATAGTCATGCCGAAAGGTTCTGTTTGGTACGGTGATAGTGTTGGTTTTAGTGTCCCAGCTACAGCCCCACTTCATCATATTACCAAATACATAATCGCAATACACTTCGTTTTCGCCGGTGTGTTTCAGCGGATAGTCTTCAGCGTTATAGGCGCATTTCCACACCTGTTCTTCGTTGGGTGTTGTGTTGTTTAATCTCAACGCCTGGAATATGCCCATACCAACCGGTCCACCGGAGGCGTTATAGGCTAAAAAAACCATCCGTTTGACGACGGCTAAAAGGTCCTTAGTGTTCTTCTGTAGTGTGATAATCATTGGTTATGAGGGCTCCTCGTATGCTGCTGGGTTATGTTATTATTAGTTATTGAAAGTTAGGAAAAACAAGCCCCATTGTGGATTAGGGCATACCGATCGTCGTTCTTATTTGCTTTTAGTTCCACGCCTCCGCTTCCTCGCGAGTCAGGAAGAAATGAATTCCGTTAGAACACTCGCGCCAGCGGTTGTTATCCCACTTATCCGGCGTGACTGTCAGGCCGGGGGCGTAGTGTGTTATACGACCTATGGCTTCTGTATCGCCCTCGCCCTCTAATACCACAACCCACTCAGCGCGATGTTTGCGAGTCGTGGCACATGACCTACGGGCTGCTGCAGGGATACGGAGCTTGGCTATTGTCCCATTATTGAGTTTTTTCCACCCTATTAAATCACCTTCTGGCGCGGCGTGGGTTCCGACAGTTAGATAGTCGGTTCTTACCCCCGTCAGGTTAGCCTGCGTCAGGTTAGTCTGCGTAAGGTTGGCCCCCGTCAGGTTGGCCCACGTCAGGTTAGCCTGCGTAAGGCTGGCCCCCATCAGGTTAGCCTGCGTAAGGTTGGCCCCCGTCAGGTTGGCCCCCATCAGGTAGGCCTTTGTAAGGTTAGCCTGCATAAGGGTGGCCCCCATCAGGTAGGCCTTTGTAAGGTTAGCCTGCATAAGGGTGGCCCCCGTCAGGTTGGCCCCCATCAGGTTGGCCTGTTTTCCGTGTGGCTTACCGTGCAGCCATACGGTATGGCGCCGCAGAACTTTGGTCACCCATTTAGTAGTACTCATATTCAACAAACTCCTCCTACTATTGTTTATATGTCCCCGCCGGGGCCGCGGGCACCCCGGCATAACTCGATTATTTTCCGTCCTCGTCATTTCCGAACGAGAGGCCACGGCCTTGGTATTACGAATCGGGCAGTGTTCGGCCTAATAGGCGGTTCGGAAAACACGCAAGGCCGACCCTCCGCCCTGTTTTTTGCGTCTTCAGGAGTGTATCCGAAGTCGGAATACCAGACGTAGCACCCCCACGGGGGTGTCTTGAAGAAGAAGCGCTTGATCCGCCTCCACGGGGCATACCTCAAATAATGGTAGTCCCCATTCTCAAGCCGAGTAACATTACCGAACAAATACATTAATGCGTTCATTTTTTTTTATCTCCAAAAATTCCATCACCCCCGCACCCCCGCACCATCTCGCCACTGAAAAGGATCGGTCGTTCTTTCATTTGCGTTTCCTCCTATTGTTATCGACTGCTATCGACTGCTATGGCCTGTTTTTGATAGTGAAAAAATGGGGTCGTGGATCGAGGATCGAGGGTCGGATTGCTGGGTTATGGTGTGAGGTGCTAGGTGCGCGGTCCGCTGCTATGCCATGTTTCACCCGGTGTCAAGCTGGGACCATGTAAGGTTGAGGTCGTTTTTTACAATGCCTGTGCCTTCGGTGTCAAGGTGCCAAGCTCCTACCCCCCTAAAACCCTGGTACCCTAGAATAGGGGGGTAAGACTCTGGTACTTCTCATATTCTCAAAGATGAGAAGGATGCCATGCCAAGTACCTCCTATTATATTTAGAAATAAAAAAGAGACTAGAGAGCTTGGAACCTTGACACGGCCCCCGGCCCCATTGTCTGAAACCCGCGTCAACCTTACATGGTCCCAGCTTGACACCGGGTGACACCCGACACGACAGTCCCCGACATTCGGCCTTAAAAGCCGCTTTGTCGGGGACTGCTACCGACTGCTGCTGTCATAAATCGTTCCCCAAGCCTGGTTTAGGGTAAAAGATACGGGTTTTACCGTAGTCCCAGGCCTTGGGGATAAAGGTTGCAATCCGCGGACTGTCTGACTTTTTCCCAGTCTGGGGGTCCATTGGTTGGAATCCCAGAATGTGAACTGCGGTCCGCGGATTGCGATTCTCAAAGCTGCGAAAATAGGCACCCACTTAGGGGCTCCAAGGTAATCCTTTATCGCTTATCATACGGAAGAGGAGGAGGAGGAGGATAACAACCCCCGATCCGCGTCTTTGGGGACGCGAACCGGGGATTGACGCTTGTTGTTACACCAATTCTGACGGATCGCTGATCGTGCGCGGTGCGCGTGCCACGGCCTTACTCATCGTGCCTGTGAATGTGATGGCGTGCGTGTTGATGATCTTGCCCTGGAAGACGCTGATCTTGGGCTGGCGAGAATCGTCGGTCGCGTAGGTGCCCGTCAATTTGGTGCTGGCGCCGGCCAAACTTGTCAAGTTGACCGAACCCGGGTACGTCTTGACTAGCATTCCGGTATTTGCGGCGTCGATCGTGATAAAGACTCCCACGTCCTGCGTGCCGTCCTTGTTTGGACGGACGAAGCCGATGCGACCTACCGCGTCTTTGAAGGAACCATTCATAACTCGTAACTCCTAATGAGCATTATATGCATAATTACATACAATGCTAGTAATCTTATGCGGCGCGTTGCGCGCCGTGCTTTGTGTATGCGCAGCGCGCCGCGCGCTGCGTGCTTTATGTGGGCCCCGTTGCCCCGCACGCCCGGGTGTAGGGGCACGCCCACACGTGCATTACCACGCCAGTTTGCGGTAAGATGCCCCGTAGGCGTGCATAGGTGCACGATGCGCGTACAGTGTCACGCGGCCTGCGTTGCGTGTGCTGTGGCCCGCGTGACGCCTTCGTGGGTGATAGTGGTGGGGAACCAGGGGTGGGGTACCCGGCATGAGGACAACGGGTCGAGAGACCAGTATCGTTCTATTATGATCCGGTACCCGCGCATTAAAGCCCATCTTTTTATGGGATCCGCGATCCCCGGTCCCCGCCCCAAGGACCATGATCCCCGGCCCTGGGAAAAAGAACCCGTCTAAAAAAAAATTTTTTACTACTTTTATGGTGTAATATACCCATAAAAAACAACCTGCGCGTTGTAAAAACACAGCTCTCGGTCGCCATTTTGTTACCGATAGGGTATGAAGTCCCCATAAAGTA
>JBAYMG010000073.1:0-3782 GCA_041663665.1 Candidatus Omnitrophota bacterium
AAAGAATATGGTTGTAGTAAAGGAAATCCAAGAAGGCCTGCCAAGGGTTTTAGTGGATAAAGATAAGTTAATGCAGGTATTTATTAATCTGTTTGTAAATGCAATCTACGTAATGCCTGAGGCGGGAAAACTTACTATCCGGAGTTTTGTCAAGCAAGTGGAAGAAACAGAAAATAGCGTAGATGAGAAATCCAGTGATTTTTTTAAAGCCGGAGAGAAGGTCCTTATTGTTGAAATTGAGGATACAGGAACCGGGATTTCTGAAGAAAACCTAAAAAAAATCTTTGATCCTTTTTTTACCACAAAAGGCCCGGGTAAAGGGACTGGCCTGGGGTTATCGGTAAGTCAAAATATTATTACTTTACACAAAGGGCGGATAGAGATAAAAAGCCAAGTAGGAAAGGGGACCAGGATAATTATTACTTTAAAGATTTATAATGAGGAGGGAGCTAATGGATAAAAAGAGGATATTAATTATTGATGACGAGGAGGATTTTTGTAACCTGGTTAAGAAAAATATAGAAAAGACAGGTGAGTTTGAGGTACATATAGCGACAAATGGGGATGATGGTATTAGGTTAGCTATAGAGATAAAACCGGATTTGATATTACTCGATATAATAATGCCGGGGTTAGATGGCGGGGATGTTGTTTCCCTGATAAAGAATGATAAGCGCATAGAAGGTACTCCTGTTGTATTTTTAACTTCACTAGTAAGAGAAGAAGAGGCCGGTTCCCAATCAAGTTTTACCAGGGGATATTCGCTTTTAGCAAAGACAGTCTCTGTAGGAGAACTTATAGCATGCATTAGAAAAAATGTTAGAATGTGCGCATAGTTTAGATATTGTACTCGGTTTTTGATGGTGAAATTGGTGGTAAAGAGGCATTTTAAGAACAGAAAAGTATTTATTCTTGCCTCCCGGAATTGATTCTCTCATTCCCGCTGATTTAATTCTTTCATGTTTCTTCTAATACATAAACAGGTATATTTTGTTATATTCTGCGGATGTGTGTTGTTTGCAGCTTTAAAAAATAAAGACGTCCACATGTCTAATTATCATAACATTGATCTTCACAAAATTGCGCGTTCAGCCATAATCAAATGTTGTTTTGATTTTGTCCTTACAAAACCTGTGCTAGATGAAATTAATGCCTTTGATTCAAAAAAGATTTTCGATGTCGCGCAGGATAGGATTAAAGATCTCCGTGGTTTTCTGATCTTCCGTTGACCATCGTCAAATTATGGGGCCGGGAGAATATATGATGCTCGAACCGCAGGCACCTTCTGTCGGGCATTTTGGCCTTGCGGTTATGGAGTATATTCATGGGACAGTTCCTAATAGGCGCTATGTCGATGTGATTATCCAGCGGTTTTATTTGGAGATCGGCTGGGGGGAATTTTCGAGGCTATTGTTATAGGAGTTTCAGAAAAAGGGAATTACGTCCGGCTTATTTTACCGCCGGTTGAAGGCCGGGTTATACGCGGCGGAGAGGGGATAGTTGTTGGGAGGAAAGTTCGTGTTCGCTTGATTTCAGTGGATCCCGATAAAGGTTTTATTGATTTTGAACGAGTTGGTGGCTAGAAACACAAAATTTAATCAGTTAAAAACTCTGTTGTTTATTATTATCCTTAGCTATTAGGAACTATGAAGATAAAGATAACATTCTTGATAATTTTAATTATTTTTGTTGGTGCAGGTCTATTTTTTTCATATAAGGCATATAAAAAGTACCAAAATATTATAAAAAGTCAGGTTTCATTAGATAGAAGGAAAGAAAAGTGGCAACGTTTGAGCCGGGTTTTGGAAGGCAAAGTTAGGCATTTTAACGGCACAGTTAGTTTAGTGGTTAAAGATTTAGATATGAAATGGGAGATAGCTTTTAACGAAGATACGCTAATCCCTTCCGCGAGTTTAGTAAAAGTTCCAATTATGCTTTCCTGTTTTTATGCAGCACAGGAAGGGAAAATAAGCCTAAAAGATTCCATACGCTTTAAATCTTCTGAAAAAGTAGGGGGGTCAAAGATACTAGGAAGAGAGCCTGTCGGATCAGTTTTTATAGTTGAGGAACTTTTTAATCCTATGATTACCCGGAGTGATAATACTGCCGCAAATATACTTATAGATTTTATGGGTTTCGATACCCTTAATACTTATTTTAAGAAAATGGGTTTAAGAAATACCAATATCACGCGTAATATGATGGATTTTAAGAAAAGACGGGAAGGCGGAGAGAATTATACCACATCTGCAGACATGTCTTATTTATTGGAACAGCTATATTATAAGAAGTTCTTAAATAAAGATGTATCTGAAAAGTGCCTGGAATTATTAGGGCAGCAGAAGATTAATGACCGTATTCCTAGGAAGCTGCCAAAAGGAACTTATGTTGTTCATAAAACCGGTTTGGAAAGACATGTCTGTCATGACGTAGGAATTGTATTTACTAATAAGGGTAATTTTTTAATTTGTGTTTTGGTCAAACACGAAGATAGATTTGCAAGAAATACAAAGAAATTAATTTCGGATGTTACATTGCTGATCTATAAGTATTTTCAAGACCAATAATTAATTTTATATAGTTCCTTGGCTCAAGTTATCCAGAAACAACGCTAAGCAAAACTAAGTAGTACTAAACATCCGGACTGCTTAGGTTATTGACATTAGGGGTATCAGCTAGATAATAATTCTGCTTATCTGGAACCACTTATTTCTTTTTTAGCAGGTAAGGAAAAATCACCTCCGCTTCAAATCTCTGGTTAGTTATCTTAAGCGTAATCATTTTATAAATTAAATAAAAATTTTCAGTGTCCAAATTTAAACTATCTTTAGAAAAATGGTTCTAATTTTGTGCTTATGCTCTAAATCTGCTTATCATTCATAACTGTAAGTGGTATAATATTTTAGCAATCTGTTTATACTGGCTTATGAATTAGTGAATGGTGCGTTGATAGGAGATGTTAACAATGCGAATCAGGTTAATAGGCATAGTCCAAGACGGGCTTTTAAAGAATTATGCCCTTTTTATTTTAGCAAATAGCATTAATTTATTTTCTCTATCCGCGGAACAATTTAAGAGAAGACTACTAAATTAAGGAGGAAGTATGGGGTATTCTTGGGTAGTTGTGCCTCTAGGAGTAGTTTTAATCGGTTACGCGATTTATTATTTAATTGTCTACGGTAGTAAACAATCAATAAGCCAAGAACAGCTGCAGCCGAAATTATCCCAACCGCAGTTTGTTAAATTAGGTACCCTTGAACCCAAAGAATCCTGGTCCCTTAAGGACATCGTTAAAGAATTTAATACTACGAAACAAAGTATTAAAGACATCGGCCAATCTCAAGCGCAGCCGGAAAAAACCGAAGGCTTAAATAGTTATTTTGGTTATCTTGTTAAGACATGGAAGCTGACTTTGTGCGAAAAGGAAATTATTACTTTTGCTTTTCTTCAAGTAGCTTCCATTGCGGCAGGCTATTATCTTTGGGTGCAGATGTTGCGTTGGATTCCTCCAGAGGTTTGGAAGACTGCTGAGCATTCACGGCACGCCTCCTGGCCGGACTTTATTCTTTTAGCGTGGTCTTTCGTTTGCGTGGGTGTTACGGCTTTGCCTTGGAGTATTTTCTCCGCATGTATCGTTGCTGTGTATTTTTTACGCAGGTAAGGTTATCCTTCAACAATTGCAGCCTGCCTGAAAATCATTTTGCCTCAAGCATGGTCATTGTGGGTTTTTCAGTGGATGGACGGCTGGATTACGGTTAATCAGATCCTGGAGCGGCTTCCAA
>JBAYMG010000074.1:0-3754 GCA_041663665.1 Candidatus Omnitrophota bacterium
GGGATTAACCTTTGGTATTATGGTTTCAAATGGATTTTCACTCATTATGGCACTCCTATTAAGACTTTAATTGCTGCCTTGCATCTCTCAATTGCTTCGGCAACAACCTCATCGGTCGCTTCTTCACGATGTTTGTGTAGGACTGAAGCACCACAATCCTTTAACTCGGTTTCACCTATCTTGTAAAGGGAACGAGTTCCCATCGATCCTACTTCTTGCATCATGTAATAGGCTAGTGTAGATGCATTCATTATACTTCTGCCTTCAGAATTGGCTCCGCGCCACGAAACACAACATCTTCCCTATTCGCGATACGAGTCATGATAGGAATTGATAGTTGATGATATTCTGAGCGTTGATATGTTTCCCCAGTGTCAGCTTTAGTATGAAAAACAGAGACCTTCTTGAAATACGCACCACGCTTCAAGTGATCCGCATAGTCATTCCAGTTAATACCCTTCTGAAAGATCATCTCCTGAAGAGCATCGCATTTCTTGCCCTGCAACGCAGAGTGACTATAGAGACTCTGTGCAACCATCAAGATACTGTTGCGAACCGCATCGACTTCGCGCCAGATCAAAGCGTTAGTGGCTTCGTATTCAGTTGGGACGCTCCATACACGGCAATCAAACAGAGGGTTCAGATGTGCTTTCTTGGGAAGATAGGTCGGCAGTTGCTTGTTAAAGAAAACCGACGCCATACTTGCTAACAAAGAAGTCATCTTGGCAACACGACCATCGAAGAAGATCTTGCTCTCAAAATCATCCTGTTGCCAAATTAACGTAATTTCATCGGATTGCGTGTAAGAAATAACGGCATGAGTTTCTTTCACAAGATACTTAGCGGTTTCATGCATCAATTGCCGCAAATCATCATCGAACGGGCGCGCAAGACCGCGACAGAATGAGTGAAATGCCTTACCATCTAGACGTGCCATGGCGGGCGCGAGCGGCATGAGTCGCGCTTGCGGGCCACAGTACAGGTTCTCATAATATTTCATCCTATCCGACAGATCCATCACAATTCCTCACTATTATCATCATAGCACACTGAAGCCGCTGGCGTCAAGCCCCAATTCACCTTGTAGCTTCTGACCGGGGATGCTATACTTGCTTATAGGAGCCGCCCCATGCATGAGAACACCCCCAAATATGCACCCACAGTAATGAAAGATTGGCAAACATCCGTTTCTCTACCCCAAGATGTTTACAATTGGATGAAAGAGCAAGAAGAACACTGGTTCAATAAAGAATGCCCGCCGCAAGACTATTGTATATTCTTGGAAGACAATAGCTTCATTTACGCCCAACATGCCAAGATTTGCGATCATGGTGATTGTCGCAAAATAGTAGTGATGACAGAGCATTTGGGTAATCTATTCCTAGAAAGACTGGGTATTAAAGCCATCATCGAGGGTAGTGCTTTCGCTCCTGATTCTAGGGTCTTCTTCGCTAATGAATGTCATGACTATGATATCATGAGTCATATCGCGGGCCGGGGTGATATGTATACCACAACCGGGGATGGATTCGATCCCGACTGGAACATTGACGAGGAACCTATGGGGCCGAGGACCTTTGAGGAGTAGAACATGGACTTCAACGATAAGTTTATACGAGCACTAGAGCAAAACGAACTCAAACAAGAATACTTGAACGGCGGCGATATTCATCTCCACAAATGCCGAGCAAACTTCTCCCATAAGGGCAAAACCTACAAGTGGGAATTAGTGACCGAACACCAACTTAGTATGCCCGCTGATGAAAAGAGGGGGTATGTGTTTGATGATGTGAAGTCCCGAATGTATCTAGTTGTTAGTCACTCTTCAAGTGCAGCAACCATATATGAGTGGGATGCTCTAATTGAACGTTATGAGAATTTTGGATTTGATTCCGAATATGGTCTAGGTGAAGACTTCCATGAGGATTTTGATCCAACAACAACACCTATGACGCTATTCATGGAATGCGCAAAACTCTTCGGTGAATTCACGCGGGAAGAACTCTTTGAGGCCACTCTTCGCCGACGCGATGCTATGACCGTATACAGGAAAGGATTTCTAGAATGAAATCAAACGAAACCATGCTTTATCGCGAGCACACAATCACTTGCAAACTAGACGAAGAGGACAACAAGTATTATCTCACTGACTTAGATGAAGAACATCACAAATCGCTAAGACAGGCAAAGGGTAGAATTGATACCGAACTAATGCTTGCCGAGCATAACGCCATTTTAACATATTGGCAGAATCTCGACCACCCATCTAAAACACGCATCGCTAATTACTACGCCTTGATGGATGTCTTGAAGACAGTTGGCACAACTGACGACTTCGATCCCGACGAGGTTGTGGCCCATGTCGCGGGTATGGCTAAAGATCTAGTTGATTACTGCAATGCCATCAACAGCCTTCTTTTCTCAGGTGGGCTCCCGAACATCAAGCGGCTCGCACAACTCAAAAGACTTGGTATTGCACAAGTTGGTTGGCTAAATAGAGATGGCGATCACGAGTATGAGGTTTTCACTATCGCTGATGGAGATAGCGAGACACTTGCAAACGACTTGAAGAAAAACTATCATCCATTTGACGCTGTTGTGGTTAATGGAGATATTGCTTGGAGCTACGATCTGAGTGATCTATCCTACGAACAATATGTGGTTCAAGTCGAAACCAAAATCTCTGTTGCCAAGATTTAACGCTCAGACAAGGAACGCATTGCTTCTCGCATGAAATGAATCAACTATGAAAAAGCTATGCCTACTCGTGTTATTGACACTTGCAGCCTTCTGTGCTACGATACATAAAGTGGAAGCGCAGACTCCGACGACCCTTACATGGGAAGCTGAAAAAGGGACTCTAGAGTCTCCTATCATTAAGAAGACAGGAACCAGGGCCGACAAGAAGCCTAGTAAACCCAGCAAGAATAGTGGGGAAGGTTGGATTGAAATCCCCAATAAAGCTAATGGTGACAAAAAGGACGGCGACAATCCCGGTAAGGCTATCTTCAAAGTTAATGTTCCTGCTGCTGGGCAATACACATTCTGGGCGAGAACACTATGGCCCAATGGTTGTGGTAATAGCTTTTGGATCCGCTTAGCTGAACGTCCTAACCAACTCTTAGGGGAAGACGGCACCTATGATGTTTGGAAATGGCGCAAATTACCGAATAAGCTAACATTCACCAAAGGAACGAACACAATCATTGTTGCTAATCGTGAAGATGGCGTACTAATGGATGAATGTCAAGTAACAACAAGCTCTACAGAACCCGTTGGGATTGTTACCCCAACACCTAATGCTCTACAATAAAAGGAAAAAGACATGATGAAGGCCGGTAAGTACTGGATTGGCGATTTGTGCTATGTTATGCATGAACGCTGGGATGAATTTTGTCGTAATCTTGAATATCCAGGTGAAATGACCATAGGCGAGACAGAAATCGCCTTTTACTACACAGCATATGGTGATGGCTGTTACTTTGATCAGTTCAATAATGAATATGGTGTAGATGCTGGACTGATTGGTTGTATCCGAGTAGAAGATATCGCTTCTGATCCCGAAAATCATATAGATGGTGGGCATATCTTTGAATTCGCAGAAGACTTCGGCACCAGTGATTGTGGCGGTAAGCTCTTATTTGGGCACGTTCTCATTGACACTGTTCAAGAAGATGAAGAAGAAGACGATGACTACTGGGATGATGAAGCGGACGTAGATGATGACGAAGAAGAGGACGACGGCGAAAACGAA
>JBAYMG010000075.1:0-3729 GCA_041663665.1 Candidatus Omnitrophota bacterium
GCCGAGGGACTTCTGACCGAACTGCGCGTGCACGAGGTTGGGCAGCGCACGAATCAGAAGCGCCTTAGTGTAGAACGTCTGCTGTTCTGCCGTCAGGCTAGCAAACGTCTGCTGAACCGTAGCCATCTAAAAGCCTCCGCCTAGAGTTCGTCAGGCGAGAGGTCTCCTGCTAGTGCACGGCTGATGATGTCCTGATAGCTCGAAGGGTCGTGGATGTTGATTTTACTTGCCAGTCCCCGCGCCGGCGAACCCGGCTTTGCTACGGACACCTTCGGTGCCGCTGCGGGAGCCTGTCTCGCTGCTGTTTGAAGTGATTCGTAATGGTCCCAGAATGCTTTCGTTAGGTCTTGTGGCGTCTGAATCTGAGCGTCGAGCTTGTCGAACGGAATGCCCGACTTCTCGCTAAACGCCCGAATCTTCTGCTCGCGGGCAGCATACGCCTGTGCCGTCATACGCTCCTGCTCGCGTTCCTGCTGGATTGCCGCGAGTTGCTGCTTGACAGACTCCGCTTCACGCTGATAGGCGTAAAGCTGCTTCTGCTGCTCGTCCATGTCCCGCGTTTCGAGTTCAAACAGCTTCTGCTCTTTCGCAACGTCAGCCTGCCGCAACTGGTCCAGGTAGGCTTGAAACTGCGATTCGCGCTGCTGCATCTCCGCGAGCTTGCGGTCATAAACCGAGCGCAGCTTGTCAACGTCGGTCGCTACGGGTTTTGGTGCATCCACCGAAGGCTCGGCAGCGGGCGTCTCCTCAGAAACTCCGCCAACGTCGGGGGTCTCGATAACCTCCTCGACGGCTTCGGGAACTACCATTTCCTCTTCCATCGTTCTTTACTCCTGCCAATCCTTGAAGGTCTCGCGCATCTCCCTGGTGTCCACCTTGCGTTCGCCGGTGTGCAGGTCAGGAACAATGCGGAAGAACACGTTGCCATATCGAATCTTCGTGGTACGAAGAATCAACTCGTCGATAATCCGCCACTTCTCTGCCTCAGGGTAGAGGTCAAACTCTTTGATAGGGTCCATTAGCCTTTCGGTCGCCTCCAATTTTTCTTTTTCAATATCTCCACGGCCTGTGCATAGATGTCGTTGCTGGCTTTGAAGGCGCTCGGTGCTGCTGATGTCGGCCATGCCAGTTTCGCCACGTCCGGGTGCTGAATCTTGAACGTGTCCCTTGCGTCCCAATACTCCCTGAGCAGTGGGTTCTGCTTCAAGAATGTCTGTCGTTGTGCTTTTGGCAGGTCAAAGTATTGGTCTTGCAAGGCGTAGACTTGCTGGCCGAAGCGTTTTTCACTTTGGGCCAGGTAGTCTGCGTATGCACTTGCCTGTTGTGGCGTTACTCGTGCTACGGTCGGTCCCACTTCAAACGGCGGCTTGCCCACAAACGGCGCATCCGGCTCACCCGGCTTGGGCTTTGCCATCTCCGGTAGACTCATGCCTATCGCGGACGCGAGCCGTGCGAGGTCTTGTGTGGTTGCTTGTTCGTCGTAGAAGCGTTGCACCTCATCGGGGTATTGTTCCTTCAATCGCTTGCGGTCGAGGTCTGACAAGTCCCACAGTGCATCGTTCAGGTAGTCGCGGTACTGCGAGCCGGGTAAGTCGCCCACGGCTTGCTTCACTGAGATTTCGGGGTGTTCATCGTACAACTTCGATTGCGCGGCCTTCTTTGCATCGTCGGGCAGGTCATACGTCTCGCTCATCTCGGCGCCCAATAGCTTTTGCTGGCGCTCGCCCGTCGGGTACAACCCTTGTCTACCCGGCAGTACCATACCCGCCGGCCCACGCGAGGCTTCTTGATTAGACTGTGCAACGGCTTGCTCCCACACCGGCCCTTTGCGCTCTATCATCGCTCGGCGTGCTTCGTCCTCGGTTACAGTCCCGTCGCCAGCCATATCCGACAGCATCCGCTCAACGCGATACAAATCCCACTCGTCGCCTTCGGGGAAGTTGGTGCCAAGCCGCTCATTGGCCCACTTACGCATCCCGCCTTCCACGTCGATACCCTTACCCTCGTTGATTCCCAAGAGCGACGTAGCGCCCTTGACGAACCGTGAGCCGGGCATGATAGGCTCGATGCCTTCGGTGCCCTTGCCAAACAACAGTTGGTAGGGTAGAGTTAGATGGAGTCCGGGATTGGCGAAGATGCCGGCGTAGTCCATTGCGCCGCGGTCGGGGGCTTGCTCTAGCGCGTTCTTAAGCTCTGCGATTTCTTCTTCCGTCGCACCGCGTGCTACGGCGTCCTCAAGCTGCTTCTGCAAGTCTTCCCGCTTGGTGGCATATTCCAGTTGGCTCAGGCCCATCGGGAAGTTTTCGAGTGGCAGTCCGAACGAACTCAGCGGGTCAATGAAGAAGTCGCCGGCCCACTCTGGCATGAACGGCATAGCGAACTTCACCATGCCCCGTAGCCGTGCGGGGTAGCCCGGCTCCTCCTCTTTCGTCTGTAGCATGGAGCGCGCACGGGAGTACATCGCCGCCAGGTTCGGCCGCTCCACGAACTTCAGCGACCAGTTGCGAAGGCTCGACGTGAACCAGAACTCGTAGGGGAAGATGAAGCCCAGAAAGGTGTTCAGCCCGTAGCGTTGATTGTAGTTCAGAAGGGCCAAGTCTCTTAGCCACTCGCCGCCCTTGTAGGCAGCGAACTGCGCTTCGGCCATCTCGCCAAAGACAGTCTGTAGCCAGTCGCGCACCGCGGTCCCCGCTTCCGGCGTCAGCCCTTGCAGGTTCGTCGGCATCAGGCTGTCATAAGCGTTGGCCGTCGCCGCCAGCCCATCCGACATTAGCGACACGGTATTCGAGTCAAGGTCGTAGTTGTCAGGCATCGGGTCGGTGAAGTCTACCAGCGGTTCAGCGGTAGGGGCTTCGGACATGGCCGGCGCTGCTTCGTCAGCCACCTTCGGCACTACGCCTACCTTCGGCGCGTTCTCCACAGGGGGGATGGTCATGTCATCCGCGGCGCGTATCGCCGGCGCTTCGTCCACGGCCCGTCCCGGCTGCCCAAAGTCATTCAGGAAACGCTTGAGCAGGTCGTTCTCGGCGTTCATGCCGTTGGCCCACAGGTCGCGACGCATCTTGTCGATGGTGTCCCAATCCGCGCCGCGCTTACCTACTTTGTTGAGCGCCGCCAGCTTTTCGAGTATCTCGCGGTCTTTGACGCGTAGACCCTGGCGCAGTTTCAGGATTTCATCGACGGACGCCGCCGCGTCTAGGTTGTCCCTCGCCACGTTGCCCAGAATGGCACGGTACAGCTCGTCGTGCATCTGGTCGGCAAGGTCGAAGTGCTTTGTCCACGCCTCGTTCGTCCACTGCGAGAGCTGCCCCGGCTCTAGCTTGCCCTCTACCGCTGAGGCACGCCATTCGCCTACCTGCTTGCGGGTGTCCAGAACCGACTTACGCAGCGCCGCAAACGACGGAAGCTGAATCTGCTTGGCATTGAGATACTTGGAAATAAGCTCAATGCGGCGGTCCTCGTTGGCCCAGAAGTATTCAAACTCACCTGCCACCTGGCGCATCGCCGCTTCCCACGCTGCGGTATCTCCGTTGGCCTTCGCGGCTTGGATGATGCGGCTACGCCGGGCAAAGGTGTTGGTCCGGTCAAACTCGTTCTGCCTGAGCAACCACATCGCTGCACCCGGCTGCCCCGTCGCCATCTTCGTCACTTCGTCGGCTTCAAGCTGCGTGAGCAGTTGCTTGCCCAGCCCTGTGTGCCGGTCCTGCGCTTCCTCGACGAGCTTGCGTA
>JBAYMG010000076.1:0-3711 GCA_041663665.1 Candidatus Omnitrophota bacterium
AAAAGCAATAGCGGCATCTTTCGCCCGGTTCACCGCTTCAAGCATTTGCTCGCGTTTTGTGGACCCGTCTTGTGGGTCAGGTCTAATCCGTTGTAGGTAATCCAGGACAATCAACTTTGGCTTTAGTTTCTTGTCTGTTGCATCGTTGCAGATAAACTCTAGTGCAAGAGCAACGTCACTCATGGTCATTCGTGGTCGTGATCGGCGGCGTTCCTCGTTTTCCTGTTGGCTGTGTCCTATAATCCACATTGGAGTAATCGCCCGTTTTACACTCGAACGTTCCAAGATTTTCCATTCTTTTTCATCAACCATGCCACGCGCTAATTTTGTTATAGATAAATCAGCATCGCCAGCTAACCATGATAAGGTATCTTCTTCAACAGATTGTTCCCATGTAACCCGCGCCACAAACTCGTTTTCTGTCTTGTCTTTTATGATTTCTTTTAGCGCTTGCTTTGATATCCAATTCATGAACCCGGATTTATAATTCGATGTATAGCCTAACACCGTGATAAGTTCGCCGGGACGCATCGGCAATAAAATATTATCCAAATCTCCAATACCGGATTTGATACCCCCGGCGGAGTCTTTTCGCAAAGTATCAACCATATTCACGGCAAGCATCGATGCTGTTTGTGGATCAAATACAAGTGTTGATATATCTGATTTTGGTTTAGCCATTGATTCCACCCCGTTCTTTGATTGCATCGATGTTGTCGAACCTAATATCAGATAATTTCTTACCATCACCGTTCTTGCTTTGTGGATCTAGGCGCTTGTTCTTACACGTAATTGCGGCGTTCTTAATTGATTTAGGCGATGTTATGGTATAACGCTTTCCAAGCTGCTTGAACGCCTGCGTTATATCCTCGCCTGTTACCCCCTCTTGTGCCATAAGTGAAAATTCATTTATCCAGTTATCACACTCGTTTGAATAATAGTCCCTCTGAAATCCAGTCACGAACGCTGCATGCAATGATGAAATTTTAGGCGTAGAAATTTGTTCATCATCATCCTTAATATCATCTTTAACATCATCCTTAACATCGTGGTGTAAACTATCAGATATATTGTTATCTATATAGTCCGCTATATAGCCTCCTGATAATTCCCAATTCTTTACAATCATTTCATTATTGGCACCGTGATAGCGCTCTCTATCAGTCCAACCATCAGGCGCCGGATAATTAGAAGCACCAGCCCAACGTGGCTTTTGATGTTTCCACCAATTGACAATTTGTATTAGTTCTTTATTGTCAGCTTTATACCTGACTATTTTGCCAGCTTTACTATATTTATCTAACGCGGTTAAAATATCTTTTAGTGCTACGTCATCGAGCGGAAACACGTTTGATCTAATAAGCGCCGCACTATCTCGAAGCCTGCCTTGATCGTCGGCTGATTGCGTAATAATTCCAAGCCACAATAAGCGCTCAAATATTGTAAGTGTTGTAAAAAATTCATCTTCCCAAGTTTCACCGTTTATCATTCTTTTGTTTGCCATTAATTTCTCCTTGCCCCTGCAAGTAATTTTCTGATACCATTTTTATCCAAAACACCGTCAATAATTGCATCGTCAACTTTCATAGCCAAAGTAATCACGCGTCCGTTGACGAGTTTTGAAAACTCTTTAGCCTGGTCTAATGCGTCCGGGTCCAACAAAATATAAATAGTCTGTGTTGCTAATTTATCAACTAACGATTTCCATTGATTCTTTCCGGGCAATCCTATAACCTGTATTGATGAATCCTCAATTGTCAGGTATGTAACCATTGCTTTTTTCTCCCCCTCAACAATCAATATTTGATTCGCTTCAAGCATCATTTCAGGATCGCAATAATAAGGAGTTGCCACTAATCCAGGTTTTTCAGGCCTATACTTATCACCCGGCTTATACGGATTTAATAATCTGTGTCGTATGTTTTGCAGATCCCAAGCTGGACCCGTAAATATAGGGATTGTTAGTGTTGGTGTAGTCCACTTTCCAGCGTCCGTTGTGATCGAAAAATTATTACAATATCCAAGCTGCCAGTAGTTTTGCCACTCGACGGGCAATCCGTTTTGTTCCCATATTTTTTGAGCCGCCTTGTTTTCTTCAAGTGATAAGTGATATTGCAACCATGATTCTGTTTCCCGTAATTCTTCCAATACTTTCAAGGCTTTGTTTGTTGCGGCTTCCAGTTCGGCTATATTGCGTTTTGCCCGTTCCTCTGCCATTCTTGCTACCTGAACGGGGTCAATTATTTGTTCACCTCCCAACCATTCACAAGCCTGGTTGAAGTTATATCCGTATTTCTTTTGTACAAAATCGATCACATCCCCGGTGCCACATTCTTCACGCGTAAAGCATTTGTAATGTTGCTCACTGCCAACCGTATAAACTGCAAAAGCACCGGTATTATCGCCCTGGTGGATAGGACAATGAGAGCGCCATTCACCGCTAATCTTGCGAAAACTTGCCCCGGCGCGTTCTGCTATTTGAACCAAATCGTTACTAGAACGTAATTTCAGTAAATCGTACATTAGGCGGCTCCGGTAGAATATCGTGAAACTTTGCGTGACATTTTCGGCATAATACAATCAAGTCAGTGTCTTTCTCGTTTCCAAGATTTTTGTAATTGTTATGATGAACACTCAATTTACCAGTGGCACCATCCATTTGACATTTATATCCAGCGCGTTTTCTTGCCTCGTCTGCTACTGATTTCCATTGTGGGGATTTTATGTATTCGTAATAATCAACTGGTAAATATGATATTTCTTCATGGTCATCCTCATATTCTTGCTCTCGGTTGTCACGAACAAAATCGACAAGAAACATAGCAAGACTTCCAATTGCAAAATCGCCCATCCCCTACCGCCTTTGCTCGACTTCTGCATCCTGTACCCGCTGCATTTCGTCAATCTTGTTCTGCAACGTCTCGATGTAATTCATCAGCGTATCTTCTACCGCCTGCTTGCGATGAAGTCGGTTAGTCACGCTATCCAACTCCCCACGTAGCCACTTCGCCCCGGCGGCCACAGCGTCCCTGGCCTCTTGCAACTCCAACACCTCGTCGCGAAGTTTCAGGTTGCGATTGGCTAATTTTTGTGATGTCCTCACACAATCTGCGGCATACTCAAATAAAATTGCATTATCAACCGTTAGTTGCTCAACTTCTTTCTCCAACCGTCGAACCTTCGCAGATTTAAACATAGTCAATGCGTTCATCTATTCTCTCCTTAATGAATTTTGCTAAATCATCGTCATACTTGTCGACATACTTTTTAGCTTGCCTAACAATTTGATGACACCGCTGCCTGGTAATTCCATTCAGCCTTCCAGTTTGTTCAAAAGTTAATCCCTTTGACCACTGTGACAACACCGACTTCCACTGTTTTGTATTTCTCCATTTTTCTGATTCTTTATGTTCCATATTTACCTCACTAATACTAGTTTACAACATTATTAGAAAATAGTCAATACCCCTTGACAAACTGATAATAAGTGTGTATTATGGTATATAAGATTGAGATTACGGAGGATGAAATGACACAATTTGAGCAGATGCACAAAGCGGTGGAACTAGCGCAAGCGGTAACAGGATTGACGGCTGACCAAGTTATCTTCAGTGATACGGCTTACAGATACCTGGAGCTGGTACAGGATAGGTTCGGAATGCCGGACGAAGTTGAAATTATCGAGCCAGAACCTGAGCATGACGCCGGGTG
>JBAYMG010000077.1:0-3673 GCA_041663665.1 Candidatus Omnitrophota bacterium
CCTCAACGACGGATTCCAGTAAATGCTTCAGTGGGAGAGTACTTCGCCAACATTGTAGTACCTCTGGATGCCAATCTTGGAGAGTACAGAGTTAGATGGTCCATCCGTGAAGTAGTGGGGGGTCCTATCTCAACACCTTTACAAGAATTCAATGTTGCAGATAGAGAGGCTAGTACCCCCTGTTGTCATACTCACATACAGATGGAGTTGGTCAGGAGAATGAGAATCCTCCTTCGAGACAACAACCCAGACAAGAACTACAAGTTTAGGCCACCCGCACATGAGCAGACGGTTGATCAGTTTAGTAGAGTGTTTGGTTATATTTGGGAGGATGAGGAGCTCATTGAGTGTCTTGATGAGGGCCTTGATATGATCATAGCCGCCCCACCAAGAACCTACTTCCAAGATATCGATCAGATGGTGCAGATGAAGAGCGAGTGGAAGACTCTGTTACTCACAGCAGCTATGTCATGGGCTATCCAAATGTTGCAAACCAATTGGATAGCTGATGAATTTGACTACTCAATCGGTGGGGTATCCCTAAACCTTGAGAAGTCCAGTAAGTATGGGGATATGAAGCAGAGCTTGATTGATCAGTTTACCACTCAATTGGAGCGGGCGAAGGCAACTATTAAGATAATTCGAGGTTTGCAGCAACCCAGGTATGGTAGTGGGATCCGTTCATCGTTTGGACCCTACGTAGGTAGGGGGGTTCTCGCCCCTGCAAAATTCATGGGTGTGGCCTGACATAAGTACTTGACTTTACTACATACAGGAATAAAGTCAAGTTCATGGCCGTTACTTGCTTTCACTGTGGGATCTGCTTTCCAAAATCTGATTCTATCAACTCCAGGCATAAAGCCACCTGTTCAGGGTGGGTTGCAGAAGGGGTCTCGAACAAACCACTGCCTTGTTTGTGCGGTCATGAGTCAACTTCACTGACTCAGATGAAGAGACATAGATCTCAGTGCGTTACTTGGAAGAGTCGGGATCGGGGTGAGATCCAAATGGCTAGGCTAGCGGATACCCTCCAGAAGAATCACGGGGTAGAGGTAACTAATCCTAGAGATATCCAAGAAGCCGAGGAGAAGAGAAGGGTCACCAACCTTGAACGCTATGGATCTGAAAATGTGTTCTGCCGGGAGTCCTCGATCTTCGATATGGTTCAAGCTTCCATGGATGGGAGGAGGCCAGTCCTTCGTGGTAGTGATAACCCGTTTGCGTGGACTGAGGTTCAAGAGAAGATTCGTAGGATTAACCTGGAGCGATATGGGGCTGAGAATCCTCAACAAGTACCTGAGATTCGAGAAAGAACTAGAGCTACCTTTGTTGATAAGTATGGGGCTGAGCTTTTGGCCTCACCAGTTATTCGAGAAAAGAGTGAGACAACCAACCTTCTGCGTTACGGGGTAGTAAACCCAGCTAATTGCCCGGAGGTAATAGAGCGGGCTCGTCAAACCAACCTTGAACGTTGGGGTGTTGAGTGGACTTGTCAGCATCCAGACATCAAAGATCGTCAGCTCAAGACCCAATTAGAGACTTATGGTAGTCATTACTTTGCTTCTGAAGAAGGTAGGGCGGCCATTAAAGCTACCCTTCAAGAGAAGTATGGTGTAGGTCACCCCTCTCAGATTGAGGGGTTTTGGGTTAAGGTTGTTGAAACATTTGTTCGTCGCTATAGGGTCACTCATCCATTCTTATTGGAAGAGTTCCTTGAGAAAAGGCGTAATACTTGTCGGGTTAGGTACGGGGTAGATAACCCACTACAGGACCCTGAGGTATATGCAAAGGTTTTCAGAAAGGCTCAGCAAACTAATCTTTCTCGATATGGTTTCCCTAATGCTATGCAGAACCCTGAGATAGCCCTTAAGTCATTGACTGCCACTTCACGTCCTGGACCCAATTTTCCCGAGCGCCTCCTTCAGTCAATGGCTCCAGAGCTCCTATACACAGGGGATGGGGGCTTTTGGAGATGGTTACCACTTCTCGGACACCACAAGAATCCGGACTTCATCTTACCTGGGCTCGACCCAGCGAACCCCAAGAAAGGTGTAACTAAGGTAGTTGAGTTGTTCGGTGACTTCTGGCATTCGCGTATGTTCACGGGTAAAGTTAACTTCGAGCATGAATCAGAATTGGTTACTGCTTTTGCAGAGATCGGGATTGAATGCTTAGTGGTGTGGGAATCAGAGGTGAAGAAAACCCCTGTTGAGACTAAAGAGAGGATCAAGGCCTTCCTCGGTGTAACAGCCTAAGTGTTTGGGGTTCCTTTCGAGTGCAACGATGTCATGTCTCCTGAGGACATGGGTCGGTGTCTCACGGCTATCAATGAAGGTACCAACATATTTGAGAAGAGAGGGGCTAAGATCATTAGGGCTAGTTTCTCTCACGGGATGCTCAACTTGATACCTGACAGTGGACCCCCACTCTCCTACGTTATTAGAAGAGGTTGTGCTGGATGCCCTGATTGATCCTTTTATCGTCGATAGCTTAGTACGTGTAGTTCCAGTTTCACGGAGACCAACTCAAATGAGTGACCAGACCGAATCAAATCAGCCAAAACTATCAATAACAGATCCTGTTGACGCGGAGACCCTTAGGAAGTTTCAACAACTTCAAGCATCGAGACTCCAAGTTGCAGAGAACTTGCTCAATATTGAACAAGACAAGATCCGGCTCATTAGAGCAGCTTCCAACATTGAGACAGAGCGTCAGAGATTGTTCGAAGGGGTTCTTTTGGCTCGAGGACTTCCGCCCAACTATCCGGTAGAGATTGATGCGAAGACTGGAGTTATGAAGCCAGTTGAAGAGGCTATGGAAGCCTTTAATCAACAAGCTTCAGCACAAGCTCAAGCAGCCCTTCAAGCTCAAGCAGCCGCTAATCAGGCTCAAGCAGCCACTTGAGACCCCGGTAGTTGATCTTGTCCTAGGTTTGTCCGTAAAGGGGTTTTCCCTTTATTAGGCGCCTCTTGTGAGGACTCGCCATGGCGGACGTAAGCAACCGAGATAGGAACCCCCAGCTTGTTGAAATGACCAAGCTGCCTTGGCCTGCTCCGCCTTTGAACCTGTTCATGCTTGATGGGACTCGAGGGGTCATAGACCTTCGTTGGGATGACCCCTCTTACCTGACCTTGAACAGTCGATTTAGGATTCTTGGGGTCAATGTCTATCGTAGTTTTGACTCTGAGTTTGGACCTTACCACAGAATCACAGACCTCCCGGTTGGGGCTACTTTCTGGAGGGATCAGACAAACAATGAACTGATTCCTGATGAGGATGTCACCAATCAGTTCATCTTATTCGGAAGTGCCAGCACTGGATTCGATGGTCCTAGGTATGTGTTCAAGACTCTGAACTTTCCGATTGTAGGGGAAGCGTCTCGAGGGATCCCAACCAAGAACCAACAAGATGTTCAAGTCTTCGTGGATGGGGTACAAGCGAGAGTCTTAGCTGTAAACGGACAAACGGGCGAGGTTGAGATTGACGCCAATGTCTATACAGATACAGCTCACCAGAGAAGTATTGACCCAGTAATACCAACGAGAACTAGTCGTGTAACGTGTTCCTATCGGTATACTAAGGACTTTCTGAAGACAGACCTATCCCAACGTATCTTCTATAGGGTTACAACGGTTGGTATCCCAGTTAGTTCAACCTGGGATGAGCTCAACCC
>JBAYMG010000078.1:0-3645 GCA_041663665.1 Candidatus Omnitrophota bacterium
ATGAAGGCGGACGGGTACCCCTGTTCCATCGCATCCTGGACAGGTCTTGATTTGACCCTCTGGGGTGAAGACACTCTTCCCTCTTGATGATTCCGTTGATTATGACCGGGCCGATCTGGTTGCTGGTGCTTCCACATGATAAATGGGATCAGCCCATGTAGAAAGTGCTCGATAAAGTCACAGAGCGAGTGACCAGCTACTAACCAATTAGCTCTCAAGTGCTGCCAATACGTCATGTTGTAATCACATTGGGGGTAACTTAAGGATACCCTGAATAACACTCGGTGCTGGAAGACTCAGGAGCGCTTTATCCACTGCTTGACGTAGACGGAACCCTTCTACTATCACTTTGTCAAGGCTCCAATGGATGGTCCCGGAATTCTCTCCAGTGATATCAACAGAAAGGTTGAACATATTGTTCACTAGAATGAGGGTCACCCCGAGAACCACAGGATCAACCTCAGGAACATCAAAGACACTGAAAGTACAGTGCTCGTACATTCGTGTGGCTCCACCTTGAACACTACCTCGTTGGTACGAGATACCCACCTGGGAAGCTACTCGGTTCAAGGCTTCTTGGACTATGGGTCTGATCTCCAGAATCTTGTGCTCTGCAAAAGCTTCACTCAACTTAGTCTTCAGTAGTGCTTGAGCATCGGCCATCGCTTCCTCAGCGTCTTCGATGGACTTCAGCTCCTCGTCAGTCAAGTCGATCTCATCAGTCGAAAAAGTCGGCTTCTCGGTTCTGACAATGTACACTGGAGTTTCATCATCATAGACATACACTTTAGGCATTATCTTTTACTCTTCTCTCTTGATGATTCCGTTGAGGATGACCGCCATATTCAAGTGGTAACTCAACCACTCCCCCCAGGGTCTGTCTTGACCACCCGCGTAGGATGGCTTCCAAAGGTTACCTGGTCCTCTGTACTCATTCACCAGTTTGAACCAGATCATCTCAGCAACCCCTGCAAGGAAGTATTCGAGTTGTTCAGGCTTTACAGTTCCTTCTAGGGCCATTAGCCAGTGGGATCCTAGTCCGAGGCCACACTCATCTTTGATGAGACTAGACAAGTAGTGATCAAACCTACAAATCGAAGACCTATTCCCTTGGATCACCCCTCGGATCGAGAAGATATCCTCTCCCTTGAGCATTATTGAGGATCGCTCCTCTTGGGTGGTGAGGTTCTCGAGGTGCTTTGCTGAAGCCAGCGAGCTCTGGCATTCGGCCCAATAGTTGTACACGAGGCTTCTCATACTTCCCAGTATTGTTGGGAAGTCGTCTCTCCATGACTTGAAGGGGCTGGCCATGACTGATTGCCAAACATCCTCTCGGATCATGGCCACTTGGACCCGCACATTACGCATTCCAAGCCTACTTGGGAGGTCTTCGGGCTTGGGTACCTTCTTGATGGTTTCCTCTTGCTTCTCACCATAGCACCAGTAACCGGGGACAATGAGACGCTCTTCCCAGATGGCTTCCCAGAGTTGATCGAAGTCCATGTCCCTTGTCACTGCAATGTCATGGCATTCGTTTTCACCGACACTCAATTCGAATAAATCAGTCTGCAACCCCTGAACCCAGAGGTGCTTGAATACATCATCCTTGACACTTTTTAACCCTCCATAGTCGTTGTAGAGACCACATATGGGGAAGGTTCTCGGGATGTACTTTGAGGGGTAGTCCATCGTGGCTTCTCCTAGAGAGGCCCGGTAGTGCTCTGACACGAGAATAGATCGGACTGGGTCATTGTAGACGATGGGGAGGCCCGATAGCATACATACCTGATTGAAACTTCCCATATTGATTGGAGACTACCTTTATTAGTGTCTGGAAAGCAAGGACTTCGGTGTAGCTACCCGCGTGGCATGCCGATATGCAAAATCTTACATGTATTTCATCAATGCAATCCGGGATTGTTTGGGTTTAGGGCCCATTCCTGGAACGAAAGTTGAGGTAGAAGACCTCGAATGGGACGCTTGGCCAGATGAGAGTTAGACTTCCTCTTCTTCGAGTAAGTCTGGTTCGAAGGTAGCTGGTTCGATGTCACTATCGGCCAGGGCTTCGAGTTCCTCGAACAGGTCATCACTGAGGACCTTTTGGGCGAAGGATCGGAACCGTCTGTTATGGATCTCGTAGTTTGATCCCTTCTTTTCACCCTCTTGTTTACGAAGTTGACCGAGGGTGACTTGGATGCCTTGGGACTCTTGTTTGAGTTCTTCGACTTTGGCTTCGAGCTTCCGATAGGCCACTGGGTCCATGTAAGTTCGGAACTTGACGAAGTTGGCTTTGGCGGCACCTAGTTTGACTTTGGCGGCCCGAAGGGCTTCATCGACCTCATGCTTGTGGAGCATCAATCGAGCCCGGTCACGTTCTAGTGGGTCATTGGCATGCTTGAGAATGGTAGCCTGCTGAGCCTCCTTGAGCTTCTGGTTCTGAGCTCGTTCTTGCTTCTCCTCACGCATCTTTCGACCTATTGATTGAGTCCAACGTCCTGTCCCGATCTCTACTGAGACCCGAACGGTGAAGCCTGCGAGACCGAGGGCTTGGGAGACGGCATTCTTTTCGAAGGGGGCTTTGAACTGAGGGAGTTGAAACTTCGAGCCTTCGTGGGCATGAATGAGCATGGCCGTAGGGCGGTTTTCGAACAATACAATACGGATCGGGTTCTCTTCAGTGGGCATGTAGGTGGCTTTCTATGAACCCGTCCAGGTTTGGGCGGGTTCCTCTTTGGGGTGTAGTTATACCTCACTCATCCATAGCTGGTCCAGTCGTTGGATCTCTTTTCGGATGAGGGTTAGGTTCTCGTCGATAGTGGGCTTGAGGTACTTGAGCTGGATTTCCTTACGTCGTTCCCACCAAGCTTCTTCCTCGTCAGGGTTCTTTGGTTTCTGACCCAGAGCTCTAACCTCTTCGATCATCTCGTTGATAGGGCCTTCGTTGAAGAGCCTTGCTTCCGAAGCCGACATGAGCTGATGGTTTATGGCTGTCGGGCCTATTCGGATCCCCAATTCATCGACGGCCCAGTGGCGGGAATCCTTGTCAAGGGTGGGTATTTGATTTTCGGTGACCACTAGAACCGGATTCTCAAAGGGCTCACAGTCATAGTGGTAGTAGGGAGTCGGCTGAGGGAAGGTAACTGCCATCTTAGGGCCAGTATCCGTCTCATCAATTGTCATCTCGGATAGGCGGTCACCTACTTTGATGGCCATCCATCGGATCACACTGTAGAGGTAGTCACGTTCGAACCCACCCATTCCTGATTGATAGTTGAACCCAATCGAGGTAGGGCGTTCGAATACATCATCGGTGGGTGGGCCTCCCGATCCACGCCACTCATCAGGAGTCTTGCCGGTGACTATGGACCAGTGGCGGAAGTTCTTCTCCATGAACTGGAAGAACTTGGTTCTAAGTTCGAGGTCCTGGACTGGTATGGATATTGTGTATCCCATGGGTTACCTTGGTATTCTAACGCCAGACAATTCGAATGTGTGCTCTACGAGCTCGTTCAACCAACCTGATAGTACCCAGGCGTTACTGGCACCGATCACCTCTTTGAGGGCCTCAGAGACCCCTCGACAGTACCACTGAGCCTCAGTTGGAGTCTTCGGACAGTTCTCAATTAGTGGGTTTGGCATGGTCTA
>JBAYMG010000079.1:0-3568 GCA_041663665.1 Candidatus Omnitrophota bacterium
TTAATGCACAAAATAAAAGAAGGCAATTTACTTGCTATAATGTTCAAACTTAAATGTCATGGTCAAGAAAGAGGTTATATAGATTCTCCACAAAAGAAACCCGGAAGTAGTATTGATAAACCACTTTATATTAAATTAATGCCTGTAGGTATAAGTGAAGAAAAAAAAGTAGGAAGACCTAAAAAGGAATTTGGGGAAATAAAAATTTTACCAGAAAAAAATAATAAAAATGAAGTAAATATTAGAACTAAAGAAGAAGATATTATTGAAGGAGAGATTTTAAATTAATTTATGACAAAAAAAAAGAGTGAAAAATATGATTTAGTTACACCACAAGTTACACCTGTATTTATAAAAAATATGGAATGTAAAGCACCTGTAATAGTAAATAGAGGTGGTGCTGGAAGTAGTAAAACTCATTCCTTATCACAATTTTTTATATATAAATTTCTCACTGAACAGAATAAAAAAATATTAATAGTTAGAAAAGCTTTACCTTCTTTAAGATTATCAGTACAAACTTATTTAGAGAGAGTATTTGATGACTTTGGTGTTAGAAATAGAATTAAAGAAGAAAAAGTAATGATGAATTATAGATTTGGTACAAATTTAATTCATTTAGGTTCTGTAGATGATCCACAGAAGATAAAGTGCGGAATTGCTGGAACAGAGGTATTAACTTCCAAAGGGTTTAAAGATTTAAGTAAAGTGGAGGTTGGAGAATTAGTAGCTTCAATGAATCCACTAACTAAAGAAGTAGGTTATTATCCTATAACTAAATATTTTGAGTATGACTATGATGGTGACATTTATGTTCCAGATAGAAACAAAATAGGTTGTCATGTTGATTTTGGGTTCACTCCTGAACATAAATTTATAGGGAAAAGTAGAGTACATAAAGGAACAAGAAAAAAATATTATTTTGAGTTTAATGATCCATCTTTTGTTGAAGCTAAAAATCTTCCAACAAGATTTTATATACCACGAGGAGGAAAATGGACAGGAGAATTAATTGAGTCATATTCAATTCCTAATACATCAATAAATAAGAATTTTGACAAAACAACCACTTTTCCTATAGTACCTTGGCTTAAATTTCTTGGATGGTATATTTCAGAAGGAAATGTTGCAGGAACATCAATACAGATAAGTCAGACTAAACCAGAAGGTATAAAAACTTTTAAAGAGGATATGAAAGATTTTCCTAAAGAGTATAATATTAATTATACTTCACATTCTTTTAGATTGCAAGGTAGAAGTATTGCTGATTATTTAAAGGGGTTTGGTAAATATTGTCATGAAAAAAGAATACCAAGAGAAATATTAGATTTACACCCTTCTTTACTTATACATTTATTTAATTCTTTAATGGCAGGTGATGGCACAAAACATAAATCTGGAAGATACGTTTATGGAACTACATCTGAAGGACTAAAAGAAGATGTATGTGAATTATCACTTAAATTGGGATTAACTCCAACTGTAATGGAACCAAAAACAAATTATAAATCTAATTATGCTAATGCAAGAAAGTTTTGGCAAATATCTATTTCAAAACAAAATGAAATAGCAATTAAAAAGCCAGTAACCAAAAAATATAAAGGGAAAGTGTATTGTGTTGAAGTAGAGCCTTATCATACTATTCTAACCAGACTCAATGGTAAAACTATATGGACAGGAAATTCAAGCGAGTGGAATTATGCTTGGATGGAAGAAGCTACTGAGTTTAAATATGAAGATTTCCAATTAATTAGATCATATACAAGAGCACCTACATTTGATGGTCATCCAAATCAAGTTATTTTAAGTTTTAATCCTATTGATGAGGCCCATTGGATTAAAACAGAACTTTTAGATAAGCATGAAGATGTAACTGAAATACGGTCTACTTATAAAGATAATCCTTTTCTTCCAGATGAAGCTATAAAATTTTATGAAGATTCTATAAATTATGATATTAATTTTTATAGAATTTATGCTTTAGGAGAGTGGGGTAAATTAGAGGATTTAATTTATAATCTAAATTCTTGGGATACTTGTAAAGAAATGCCAGATTTACCAAATGATATTTATGGTCTTGATTTTGGTTTTAATTCTCCTTCTGCTTTAACTCATGGAGTATATAAAGAAAGAGAGGTTTGGGAAGAAGTATTATTATATAAAACTGGGTTAACAAATTCTCAGTTAATTGAAGAATTAAAAAAAGTTATTCCAGAAAATAAAAGAAACAGACCAATATATGCTGATAGTGCAGAACCAGATAGAATTAAAGAAATAAGACAAGCAGGTTTTAATTGTAAACAAGCATTAAAAGATGTTAAAGATGGAATAGATTTTGTAAAAAGAATGAAAGTACATATTGTAGAATCAAGTTTAGAGATGATTAAAGAAAAAAGATCATATAGTTATAAAAAGGATACAAAAAGAAATTTAATTTTAGATGAGCCAATTCCTTTTAATGATCATACCTGTGTTTTACCAAATACTATTATTATAACAGATAAAGGTATTAAAAAAATAGAAGATATAACTACTGATGATTTGGTTTTAACGCATAAAGGAAATTTTAAAAAAGTTAAAAAAATATTTATAAGAAATGTTGAAGAAAAAATACTTAATATTTCTTCTTCTGGTAGGATGCCTTTAGGTATTACAAAAAATCATCCTTTATTATTAAATAAAGCAAAAAGGTTTTTTGGAGAAGATAAAAATAATAAAATATGTACTGGTCAATTAAAAATTCAAGAAAATTTTTCCTTTACTAAAGGGGAAGATATTATATTGAATAAAAAGAAAACTGAAGATAGAGTATTAACAAACATACCAAGAATAAAGCAAGAAGAAGATTTTATTTTAGATATGAAAAAATATTTACCTTCTAATTGGATAGAAATTAATGGTAAAATGGGAGCAGCAAAAAATATAAATATTAAAAATTCTTTTAATGTTAAATCCCCTGTTATAGATAGATTTATTCTATTATCTAAAGAAATATGTTTTATGATAGGATATTTTGTTGCAGAGGGATCAAAATCTGGAAATGTTAATACTAAAGGTAATAGAAAGGGGGTTCAATTTGCTGGACATATAAGAGAAAAAAATGTAACTTATATATTAAAAAAAGTGTTTGATTTATTTGATGTTAAAAAAATATTTTATAATGAAAGTAAATTTTATAAATCAAGAACAATTAATATAAATTCAACACCTATTTATTATTTATTAGAACAGTGTTTAAAAGAAGAAAATAAAAGATTTCCAGATTTTTGCTTTAATTTAAATAAAGAAAATACATTATTTATGCTTGCTGGTTATATGTTTGGAGATGGTTGTTTTATAAAAGCAGCAAGAACTAATGGTATCTCTATAGAAGCCCAATACCAAATATTAATAATGTTGGTTAAATTAGGTTATTTAGCCCATATTAGAAAAATAAAAAGAAAAAAAGGGAAAGAACAATTTGGAATAGACTTATCTGCTTTTGAAAGTAAAAAATTATTAAAAGAATTTTTTAAATATGATGAATTAGAATTTGTTTTTGAGGATAAGAGAAAAGAATTAAAAGAAA
>JBAYMG010000080.1:0-3563 GCA_041663665.1 Candidatus Omnitrophota bacterium
AAATCAGGATTAAGTGAAGAAGATTTTGCTGATTTACCAAACGAAATAATTAAACAAACTGCTATGCGGTCGCAATAAACGTATTTCCGCAATCACAATCTATTTGCCATACGATAGCCCTTCTTGAATCAAGAGGGGCTATTATTTTATGACATGCAGGACACTCTACTTTCCATGTATGCTTTCTAATACCAGTAGCCTGTACTGGTTTATGATTATAAAGCATTGCCAATAATACTGACTGATTAAAGAACTCATCCCAAGTTAATTCATGGCCAACTATACCACTAAGTGACCTTAATGACATTAATAATTTCTGGAGAGTTTCATCATGGACTGTGATTGTTGTTCGTTTCATATATTCAGTCTAATCTCAAGTGCAATTCAAAGTCAAGCTGATAGCTTTAATTTATCCTAAAATACATTGACGATTAATTGGTTATAATGTAATATATAAATACAGTTAAGAAATAAATATTTATACGGAGGTATCAAATGTCTAGATTAGGTGATTATTACAGTGCTTTGGATGGAATTGCCCCTGGTTGGAACAAAAGTAAACATCAGCAAGCCGTTTCAGATGCACAGGCTTGTGCCGCTTCCAACAAATCTGGTGGCCCGATTGAAAGAATGAAGAATCAGATCACCTGCATGAAAGGAAAGAAACAGTACGCCAAATAAGCGTATTTGAGTTTCTGCCATTGTAGTTATCCTCCTTGTTAAAAGTAAAGCCGTCGGTGGTGCGCCCCACTCGACGGCTTTACACTGGAATAAATTATTTACTAATCTTCGCAACTTCATCTGCTAATGCTTGATTACTCCAAAACACTTTGCAAAAGCAATGTCCGGTTCCTTTTATTTCATCAAACAACTGATCGCACGGACACTTCCTGTTAGAGTGACAATTACAATGCCCTGTTTCAACTGTGGTCTTTGCACAAAATGGTATGTTCGTTATGGTTGACAACGCTATTCCGTGTTCGTCTGCATACTTTTGCCATTCATTTAGCTTTGCTTGTATCTCGGGCGTAATAATAGTTGGTTTAGATTTTCTTGACATTTTAACTCCTTTATAATAAATATCTCCATGTTATACGATCTTTAATCTTTTGTATTGTATTAGAAGTAACACCATATATTTTACCTAACTCTATGCAATTTTTAGCTGGTACAGCACCACTTATTAATTTTCTTATTTCTAATACCTGTATTTCTGTTAATTTATTTGACCCATGTTCTCCATTATGATTGCCATTATAATATCTTCCTTTATTAATCTTATCAAGTGTATTTATTAATTCAGTTCCTAAAAATAAGTGTGATGGTCTAACACATGGTGGATTATCACATTTATGACAAACTAATGCACCATCTGGCAACTCAAAACCATCTAGTATCCATGACATACGATGCGCCTGTATTCTTTCATTATTTATTCTAAATTGACCATAGCATTCATGTTTGCACCCAATCCATACCCAACAATTACCCAATTCTTGTGTAATTATCGGGCCGTTCTTATCAACGTGAAACCAGAAACGTTGTATAACTGTTTTCATTGTTGATTTTCCAATTTCTTCAATATGTCAACCCATCTATCATCATCTTGGTTATTTGGAACATATAATATTGGACTATCCTTAATTGTAATACCGAATTTATATTCTTCAAGTGGTTGTGGATTATGAACCATTGACCATAAACTATTATCCAATTCTTCACCAAGATATATCCTATATCTAAGAATTTTTTGACTTGACAACTTTGGTTGATTTGAGTTAGACCTCAATAAATCATCAACTTCTTCAGGTTTCTTACCACATAGATCACCCATCCATGTTAGAAAATGGGCATCATCTATATCTCCTTGTTCATATTCTGTGGCTAACAAAACACATGCATCCATCTTCTCGCCAGTTACACCAATAGCATTGCATGTTTTACGAATAAGATCAGGGTTGATATCTATCTTGTTACTGGATAACCATTTTGACATTGAATCCTTTAATGACATTTTATTCACCGCCTTTTAATGGTAACATTTTGTATCTACACATATAATCAATATCTCCTGGCCAATATGTTCCAGCTTCATCTTCTTGTGTTTCTGGGTCTATTTTACCATCTGGTACTTGTTTATCAACCATAGTTGCTTTATGTGTTACTTCACCTGATAGAATTTGATCTACAGATTCACTCCATGCTCCATCATCAAGCATATTGTCAATCGCTGATTCTGCGGCTTTATCACGATCTTCGATTGATTTATAAAATGTCATACCATCGCCTTCTGGGTCATAGAGAAAATACTTGTACTCTATATCTGGACTATATTGTAAATCTATTTTATTTTCCATAATATTCACTCCTTATTATTTTAAATAATTATCCATATAATTAAACCCATTGCAATCATACAAAGAAGTCCAAACACCCATTCCATCCATGAATGATCTACCATTTTAAAAGTCCTCCGGCATTTCTATCTTTACAGATGGTTTATTTCCATTTTCAATATATTGATCTTGCAATACTTCATCTATCGTAGATTGCTTTTCTTCTCCAAGTGTGCCATCAAAATCCATAACCATTTGTTGGAGACGTTTCTTGCTTGTTTCAGCATGTTTAGAACTCAACTCAAATGCCACGTATTTTATTCCCATCTTTTTACAGACATATGGAGTTGTCCCACTTCCGCAAAATGGTTCTACCCATAATTGACCAGGGTCTGCATGTACTTTTAATGCCATCTGGACAAGTGCTTCTGGAAATGCGGCAGTATGATCTTTCAATGTAGACTTAGCTTGCTTAATTCCAACAGTAGACCAAATAGCTCTCGGATGAAGTGTCTGTTCCCTTACGATTTCCTTTTTATCTGAACCTGGTTTAATAAATGTTGATATATGCTCATATTCAAGTTTAGGTAATAGATGTGCTATTGTATATGGGTCTGTTAGACTTGCATAATCCTTTTGCCAAATACGATCACAATAATGATTCCATCCAACACGCTCTGCAATAATGTGGTATAAATATGTCATTGGTTGAATCTTTGTATTTACACCATCAAACATGTAATAGTCTGCATAGTTGATAATCATATAACCGCCTGGCTTAATACAATGATACGCCGCCCGGGTAAAATCTGCAAGAAGTTTTAGGTATTGTCCAAACGACTGCTCTGATTCATATTCTTTACCAACTCCGTATGGTGGGCTGGTAAATAAACCATCGCAAATTGATTCTGGTAAACTTAACATACCATCAACACAGTCATAGTTATAAAGCTGACCAGCGGACTCTGAAAAGAACGGTGCAGGTAACGCCATTGATATCCTCCTTATAATGATTTATATATCAATATCTTCCTCTAATGAAAACTCTATTCTTGGTTGTTCGCCTTTTTTTATGAATCTCTTTTTGATTGTTATATTGGTTATTTGACAATCATCGCTATATGTTACCATATTTAGCGAATCCTGAAGTGTTTTTTGATAATTATCAATATCAGGAGCAATAACTGGTAATAATGGCTTTTTGTATGCATTGCATAATTGTTTAAT
>JBAYMG010000081.1:0-3486 GCA_041663665.1 Candidatus Omnitrophota bacterium
ACATTTTCCATGTCGTCTTTATGTACAGACAAAATAGAGAGCGAGTGCATCATACTAACACGATGGGCAGCCATCAATTGATCACGAAGATCAAGATCGCTCCTACACTCGAAACTGTACTCTTTATACCACATCATGTAATTCTGAACGAGCTTTTTCATCTCAAGTTGAGTCAAGCGCATCATGGTCATTCCTTATCTATTCAAATATCGGTTAGCTAGGCATGGATATCACTAGAGCCATTATAGGTGCATAGCAAGGAGGCTAAATTAGCACCACACTACTTCTTTAGTCATGAAACGCAGATGATTTGGGAATCATCTATGGGCGCGCTTATACTAAAGAAATGCTCAGCCATGAATGAGCCCTCGCACCTAGCCAACCAAACTTTTACTCGCCAATATCCCTATAATGACAACAGAAGGATTTAGGCTCGGCGACCTTAACAAACAGTTCAGGGTGAAGTGCCACCATATGATCAAGAAACTCGGATGGATGCTGGTATATACCTTTCTTGGTTCGCCAAGTAGCATATAGCGGCTTAAACATCCTCCCCAACTCTTCGTCGGAGATATCCGTCAACACTTTAAGATAGCCCAAGCTTTGGGGCGCACGCATAACTTGAGCAATGTGAAGATTAATGAGCCTCATCAGCAATACTCTTCAATCCAGGCATAGCCTTCACGAGTGATATTGATCCACATAATGGCATCATCACTAACAAATTCAACCAGCCCGTAGTCTTCTAGAACTTCAAGCACACCATGCACTAAGTGTTCGGGGCCATCACAATGACAGATCAAATTATCTTCAGTAAGATCACCACCAAAAGCCTTTAGGGTCCGCATTGTATCGCGAGCAATCCCGTTGAGTAGCTTACCCATAAAGGCATTAACATCGAAAGCAAGCTCCCGAGGACCAAGTTCCCAAGGGCCAACTTTCTTCCCGCTAGTGTCCTTAAGTGCTTCCTCTTCAAGCCCTTCCGCTTCAAGCGCCTTTTCACCACGTACTATTGCTTCGTCAATTATGGCGCGCGTTTTCTGGTCCAGAGATTCCCAGGGAACATTCTCTTGAACAGTGTCGATGAGTTTAGCTAGACTTTCGGTAACTAATTGACCCATGGTGTTTCTTTCCTTATTCAACCTATAACGAGAGGGGAGATTCGAACTCCCACCGGCGAATGGGCATTCGCCTTTTGCAAGCAAAAATTCAGCCTACTTGCGCGCTTTCGGCCCGCTTGCATTATTCCTCCTTGTATTTGCAACTACTCGGAAGAAGCTCTGTCCAATAAGCTACTCTCGTCCTTTTTGAAAGAGCGGGCTCTTAAGTGGGCCTTCTATCTTTCAAACTTGTTTATCTAACGTGCTTTAGATGCCCCCGGTTCGATTTGAACGAACGATCCATCGGTTCGAATTTGTGTTGGTTTCCCAACTCTTCGGACTATCTCATCACCATGAATATTTCTACCTTTAGGTGGAGGGCGCTCTAGCTGGTAATTAAGAGGACTTTACCTCTCCAGTAGTCTCTACACCTTGCGAAAGTGTACTTTCGCCTTGGCTCGGGATTGCCTTCAGCATAACCAGTTAAGGTTTCCCCGAATTCACCCTCTTCTAACTAGAACTTTCGTATCTAGTAGCACTCTTCTGAATGAGCCGATTGCTTTGAAACCGGGCTAAGCTACAGGGGCGTATTGTATCGCATTTTCTCTATTTTGTTATCTAGGTACCTGAGTACAGAGGAAGGGAAGGAGCCATCGCCCTTCCCTCACCTCATACCGCTCATAGAAATCTAGTGGAATCTATGTTTGGCTAATAAAAGCGCGGAGCGGGTTTATTAGCACTGGCGTTGCGGCAACGCTCCTATCCTATTAGAGTTATCTTTTAGGATTACTTAAGGGCCATAGAATCACTCCTATTGACTTGGCCTTGAATTTGTTCTTAGAACGAGGACTCCCACCTCCAATGTCAATAATCAACGTGTTTTGCCCTTATTACCTCTTATACTCACGAGTAAGACAGCTACATGATGTGCCTCACTCCCATACCCTTATTATAGCATGGTGGGCCGCGCGTGTCAAGCCCTAAAACGAGCCATGTTATCCCGCCATAAAAGCCTTAAGCTCCTCAATAACCACCGCCAATTCATTCTTGAGTCTAGCCATTGGTACCTTATGCATCGTTACCTTCGGTGCGAGACGATATGGCGAAGAATACAGGCTCTGGCGATCTTCACACTTGCAATATGACAGAACAGCAGTACGTTTATCGCGGCTCGATCTATAGAGCGTTTCTTTTTCCACATCAAGAGATATATGCAGGCTGTTGCTTTGAGCCTCAATATGCTTATCGCTCTTTCGGATAGTATAGCCCTGGCGACTCAAGCCTAGTCTCACCATAATTTCCATCAAGAACAATTGCCCCTCCTTGTGGAAGAACGTATCGAAATTACACCCGAGATAGAAATCACTACCAATTCTATTAAGAAAAGAGCTAATCTCAGCATCCTTCATAGCAACAATGCATTCTTGCACAGGAATGCTATGGTCCTCGAAGAATTTCAGATAAGCCTCCATACACATATTGGAGTTATAGAAGTTATTAGAAGAACTCGAAGAGTGAGCCCCCATACTAATGTGAGCTTGCTCACCTACTGAAGTAGTGAATTCAAAGCTAATTTCTGAAAGCTCCCCCTTGCCCTTAGGGAAGATATACTTAACCACGTTCTTAGCTGAGAGAATTTCCTGAAGATGCAGTTCTTTCTTTACTGCTGCGTCTTCTTGTTCTCTTTGACGACGAGCCAAAACGCCTTCGTCAATGCATTCGAGACTTTGATGATAGACATCCAAGGGATTCATGCCAGGAAACTTAACTAGACTACATCTATCATTACTTCCTGGACCAATAGTAACACCTTCCGTACCTGCAACAAGTCCGGTACGATACGCGGTTAGATCAGCAGTTAGGCGTACCTTCACAATTCGTCTCCACTTCATACATCATATCACAAGTGGAGGCGACGTGTCAAGTCTCAGATTCCGGCATCGCCAATTCACATAATTCCTTATGCTGCTTACGGGTCATTTTGTGTGTAAGCGCAAACTCACACCAAACCTGCATAGCTGAAATCAGATTTGGTGTTGGATTTGCCACGAAACGCCTCATAAGCTCTTTTATATCAGGGGTTTCGATCATTTCGTGAACATCTCTGGATTCGAGATCTAGACCAAGAGTTCCACAAGCATAGGGATCAAAGACCCCATATGCGGGCTCACAATGCTCATAGGACTTATAGAACTTAGCGGGACCTCGATAGTTACTGTAGTCAATCCAGTACCATTTGCCCTTTTCTAGTGTTACACCTTTATGGTTAGTCATCTTAATCTCCCTTAATCATCAAAGTAACAGTCTGCTTGGCTTTTTCCAATTTCTCTCTTGAATCTTGAACGCCCGTCACATCATCAGAAGATAGACCTACAACGGAGCTAAT
>JBAYMG010000082.1:0-3293 GCA_041663665.1 Candidatus Omnitrophota bacterium
CAATGCGGAGGCGTGGGCGTGGACGTTGCTACTGAAGTCAGGCCGGTATCTGAACGTATCGGCGGAGGTTGGGTATGCCGTTGGCGACGGCTTTAGCTACAATGTGCATCAGTCAGCCGCCGAGACTCCGGCGAAGCGCCGGCAACCGAGGAATTATTAGCAATGACATTTAACAAAGACGCAAAAAAGCATAGTGCCAAAGATTTGGAAGCCGAAATGCGTACCGCACTAGGCGCCGAAACGACCACTACAGGGACTACGGGGACCTCTGGCAGTGGCTACGTGGTAGCCCTGTATGCCGCGCCAATGCCTGACGATGGCGGCTACTACCAGACGCCGTGGACTCCGCCTGTGCCTGTCACCGACCACAGCGATCAGTACATCGCGTTGCTCAGGCTGATTGTTGGTCTGGAGACGCAGCTGGCTGAGGTAAAGAATCAATTAGCGGAGTTGAAGCAGGCATTCGAGAACCGAGACGTGGTCGAAGGCTGGAATTTAACGCGGGAGCAATTTGTACAACTGGCTGAAGCAGCACACAAGATCATTTCTGGAGTCGCAAAACCTAAGCGGACGCGAAAGCGGACGCCAAAAAGCACCTAGCAACTTGTCGGTTCTGACAGCTTACCGACGGTGCTGAAAAGCTGTCACCACTCTATCTACTTCACCTTGCGCAGTCGTGATTTTGTCGCGACGACTTTGTCTTGCTGTGCGGCCTGCCAGACTTCCCGCCACTGCGCTTCGCTATATTCAGGATTTCGACACAAGTAAGCATAGATAGCTGCACGAATTAACGTCGCGGCGGAGACGTCGTAGCCGTGAGCCAAACCGGTGATTTGATCGTAAAGGTCACCTGGAAGAGCTACTGACACTTTATTAGTTTTCACGTCACACCGCCCTGTGCTTTGACATTCCGGGATCAAAACTAGGTGACGATGGGCCAGCAGAAGTACCACGTGTCGTTGACGTAATGGCTTTGTACTTTGACATGGCTTTGTCGTAGCTAGGTGCCGACGGCGGTGCTGGTGGCTTGGGCGGCGCAGCTGGTGTGGTCGAGGGTGTTGTTTCACCAGCTTTAATTTTGTCATAAATATTGTCGTACCAGCCGGTGTCGGTGCCTTGTTGTGCTGGCGCCGCCACGTCTTCTTTGCCGGCCGCCGCTTCCAGTGCGGCAATAGCAAATGCGGTTCCAGAACTCATCGGCAGTGCTTCAACCATACCTTCTTGTGCTAGCCAGGAACTATAGGCAGCAATCATCTGCGAGGCTGAATCGAGTCTTGGGTAGGAATCATAGACAACAAACGTAGCGGTCCAATTCAACGTATTGCCTGCAGTACCACCACCTTCCGCGCTTTCCTCCCAAGTAATTGGGTCTTCATCTTTGAAGAAACCTTCCAAATACATCTTGGGGAACACGCGACTGTGGTATGTCATGATGTGCCGGTTTTCGGCAGGACCCAAATATGCTGGCTCATTCAGGAGTTCTTTAAACCGATAGAAATCTAGTAGTCCCTGTGGTACAGCCTCCTTCAGATTGATGAGGTTGTTGTAGACAGCCGGATCACTGAAGTTGTAATTGCCACCCAGATACGCCATGAACGGCATGATGTTGCCAGACTGAAACGTGACCTTCAATTCGGCTTCGTCGTAATACGTGCCTCTGTAGTGGTTATACCAGACATTGCGCACAGTACCGGCAGCCGTCTTGACTGAAGTACCACGGCGCCCGTGTGACCAACTAATCTTACTCGGGTTGGCGTAAAGCTCTATTGCCTTATTTTGGTACATCCAGGACTTGCATGTCACAACCCAAGGGGTTCTGTAATGTGGACTAATTCTGTTCTTGGGTGCTTGTGAACTCGACGAGGTATCGAGCTTCTTGTACATGTCACCGATACTGCTCGATTTAGTCGATGAGATGCTCGTGCGTAGATTCTTGATGTCAGGCATGCTACACCACCGTGCCGAGACTAAACCGAGTTTTTGAGGAAGGCGGACAGAAAGAATTAGGAACCGACGGGGCGACCACGGCGACGGCGGGGGCGCTCATCATCGTCGGTCAGCTCTTGCGACTCTGCGCCGCTGCGCTTCGCCAGCTCATTACGCGCCCACTTGACAATCCTGGGAAAGCGCTCGATGTCAACGGCCGAAACGATATGACCGAGGTCAGCCTTAGAAATATCGTCCTCGGGCATTCCCGTTAGACGGCCCAGGACTTCCTGGGCTAGACTATCATCTTTGTCAAGGTCAACGCAAAGCTGCTTGATCGACGGGTCGACATCTTGCTTGGCGATGACGGGCCGCGGAACCTTCTCGGTCTCATCGGCGTCAGCCGTGCGCGAAATGTGCCGGCGCTCAGACGAGTCCCCGGACTTGATTTCGGCCTTGAGCCCCGGCTTCGCATCAGCCTTTCGCCGGAAACGCGCGAGCGCCGCGTCGATCGACTTCTGGGCCTGCGGGTCCTGGAGCATCTCCATGGCCTCTTCGGGCTCGAGCACTTCAAGTGCACCACCACGACGGCAAGCCTTGAATAGGTCCTCGGCATCTTTGAGCGCAGACGCCGGAACTTGACCCGTCAGAAGAAACGGGAACTTCGTCGCGGGAACAATGATTTCAATGGCACGCCCATGTGTAGTCTTGATTACCATTGCGTACGGTTTTGTTTTGCCGCCCGTGATCCTACCTGTGCGATTTAACACGTAAATCGGCTGATTGTCATCAATGAGCTGCTGAAGGTTCGCCATATTGAAATGCCTCATAACGGGTGGATTCCCGTAAGTTGTTTAGGAATTCAATTTGCTCAAAAAGGAGCACTAATTCCTTAGAGGCATGTTTTACAATAGTTCTCTCTACAGGCCGATATTTTGTAGAAGTGCAGCGCCGCCCGGTGGTAAGAACCCCGGACCAAAAGCTTTGTCGACTCTGAATACAGTCCGGAGAACCCGGTAGCTCTTGGGACGAACACCCGAGAATGCCGAACCCTCGGCCTGAATGAAAATCTGAACCTTGGCCTTGCCGTACTCGTTGAGCTGAGTTTGAATTGCTGCGATCACACCAGAGTAATCGTGGTCCACGGTCAAAGTAACGGTCTGGCCAGTGTGCGTGAATTTAAGCTCAATTTCCATAATCTGCTGTGCTTTTAGCGCGTGAATTGTGGCGGCGTAAAGCAAAGCAGTACGGACACCATGCGAACCCTGAATCGGAATATCCGTCAAGGTCCAGTTGGTCGTAGGGGCGTAGAAATTGATGATGTCAAGCCCAGAGAGCAAATACGAGTACAAGTCGGCGTCGGAGTA
>JBAYMG010000083.1:0-3279 GCA_041663665.1 Candidatus Omnitrophota bacterium
AAATTCTTTTTTACTCTTTCAATGACTTCTTCTGGTTTTAATGCAACAAATTTTATAGGCTTTCCTAATTTCATCACAATAAATCCTTTCTTCTCAAGAGATTCTAGAATGTCATAAGTTCTGCTTCTTGGAACATCACTGATTGTGCTCAATTCTCCAGCAGTAGAAGTTCCTCGAGATAACAACGCTGACCAAACCTTCACCTCATACAAATTAAGATCAAAAATTTTTCTTAATCTGCTTAAAAACTCTTCTTTGACAATCATTTTAATTAGATATATAGGGTAATTGGGCTTTATAAATATTTTTATGTAAGATACTACTATATTCAAATACTACCCTATTGTTAGTATATAATGGTAATAAACAGATTTTTGGGTTATATCTCGAATAGATTATTTATATTTTTTTAAGTAAGATTTTTATTTTTTCTTCTTTAATTTCAAATTCTATCCCATTAAGAATATCTTTTTCTATAAAAATAATCTTTTTTGCATTTACTCTTTCTTTTAGAAAACTTTCTTGTTTATTTAACATTTTAAGAAGTTTAGAAGAAACTTTAATTTCTAAATTAATATAGTCTGTTTTTACTAATCCTAATTTTTTTCTTTCTGCTTGTATACTTCTAGAAATTTCTCTTGCATATCCTTCTGCTTCTAATTCTTCGGTCATTTTTGTGTCCAATTTAACAGAAATTTCTTTTCCTGACTTTAATTCAATTTTCTTTATATTTAATTGTCTGCATATTACTTCTTGTAATTCTTTTGATATCTTTTCAGAAGTTATTGTTGCTTTTGCTAAAGGCCATTTTAATCCTATTTTTTCCTTATCTCTCTCAGATAATCCTAATTCAATAACTTTTAAGACAGACGAAAATTCTGTTTCTAATTTTTTATCAATTTTTTTTATTTCTGTTTTAGGATATTCTGCAAGATGAACAGATTCTTTTCCAAAATCTTTATAGATAATTTCGGTTATATTAGGAGTATAAGGTGCAAGCAATCTAGAGATTTTATCTAAAACTTCTCCAATTACTTCTTTAACATTTTTGTCTTCTCTTTCTCTTATTATTTTAATATAAGTTTTTGAAAAATCATTTATAACAAAATCCATTATAGGAAAAAGAGCTTTTTCAATTTGGTAATTTTCAAGTTGTAAGGTTGTTTCTTTTATTACTGAATTTAGTCTAGATAATATCCATTTATCTTCAATTCTTTTTTCTGCTTTCTTTTCATTGTTTATTTGTTTATAAAATTGAGAAGTATTCCATAGGACATTCAAGAAAGGAATTATTTCTTTTTTAACAACTTGAATTCCAAATCTTTTGCTCCCGCCAATATCAACAGTACAAAACTGTAATCTTGTAGCATCTACTCCAACTTCACTTAAAACTTGTTCTGGATTCAATATATTTCCTTTTGATTTAGACATCTTTTCTCCTTTTTCATCAACGATATGTCCTGCACAAATTACATTTTTGTATGCAACATCTCCAAATAATATTGTTGATAAAACATGTAAAGTATAAAACCATCCCCTTGTTTGGTCTATTGCTTCTGATATAAAATCATAAGGAACTCTTTTTTCAAATTCTGTTTTGTTTTCAAATGGATAATGAAATTGAGCAAAAGAGGCAGAACCCGAATCATACCAGCAATCAATAACATCTTCAACTCTAGACATTTCTTTTTTACATTTTGAACACTTTATTTTTATATTATCTATCCAAGGTTTATGCAAGTCTATTTCTTTTTCAGAAATATTTTTTATAGACTTCTTTTTTAATTCTTCAACACTTCCGACTATTTCTTGATTACCACAAGAGCATTCCCAAATAGGTAGAGGTGTTCCCCAGAATTTTTTTCTTGACAAAGCCCAATCTTTAACATTTTCAAGCCAATCTCCGAATCTCCCTTCTTGAATATGCTTAGGTGTCCAATTTATTTTTTTATTTAATTTTATCAATTTATCTTTATATGTAGTAACTTTAATGAACCAAGAATCTATTGCATAATACAATAAAGGAGTATCACATCTCCAGCAATAAGGATATTCATGAACATTTTTTTCTATTTTATACAACGAACCATTTTCTTTTAATTCTTCTTTAATATCTTTTTCTGCACTCTTAACAAAAATTCCTTTATATTTTGGAACATTGTCTAAAAATTTTCCATCTTCTCCAACAGTATGAACAGCAGGTAATCCTTTTTTTATCCCAAGATTGTAATCTTCTTCTCCATACATCACTGCAGTATGGACAACACCTGTTCCATCAGTAGTTGTAACAAAATCAGCCAAAAGAACTTGATGAGAATTTTTATTTTGTGTTTCAGGAATATCAAATAGCGGTTGATATTTTACTCCTTCTAATTTCTTTCCTTTAAACTCTTCTAAAATTTTATATTTTTCAGAAATTACACTTAATCTTTCTTTTCCTAATATTAATTTTTCTCCATTTTCTAATTGAATTTTAACATAATCTATGTCTTTTCCAACAGCAAGAGCAACATTTCCAGGCAGGGTCCAAGGAGTAGTAGTCCATGCAAGAATATATTCATCTTTATCTTTTACCTTAAACTTGATATAAACCGAATCTTCTGTTACTGTTTTGTAACCTTGCGCAACTTCATGACTAGATAAAGGGGTTTGACATCTTGGGCAAAAAGGAACAACTTTATGTGCTTCATATAATAAACCTTCATCATACAATTTTTTTAGAGACCACCAAACACTTTCTATATAATCATTATCCAATGTTCTATAAGGATTATCTAAATCAATCATATAACCTAACTGTTCTGTAGATTTATTCCATGCATCAATATACGAGAAAACGCTTTCCCTACAGTCTTTTATGAATTTTGCTTCTCCATACTTTAATATGTCTTTTTTTGAATTTAATTTAAGTTTTTTTTCTATTTGAACTTCAACAGGAAGGCCATGACAATCCCAACCTGCTTTTCTAGGAACATTAAAACCTTGCATATATCTAAATTTGTTTACTATATCTTTGAAAGTTCTAACTTCAAGATGATGTAATGCTGGAGGGGCATTCGCTGTTGGTGGCCCTTCTAGAAAACTAAAAGTCTTTTTCCTTGTTTTATCATTGCTTACAGCTTTCTGAATATCTTTTTTTGTTATTCTCTTTTTTGCTTCTTCTTCAATTTCTTTAAAGTTATACATCTTATTGTATTGGGATATTTATTTTTAAATCTATTTTTTCTGCCTGTATATAAAAATCATATCTTCATCGGTTCCTAATGATTTTCTTGCAGA
>JBAYMG010000084.1:0-3253 GCA_041663665.1 Candidatus Omnitrophota bacterium
ACTTGTAAGGATAACCATACTTGGTACTTCGTTTCAGGTACCGAACAAGACGGCAAGCCAGCCAACCCAAGCAGATTTGAACGGGATATTGGCATTTAGCTATATCATTTCTCGAGTTTTGGTGTACTGTCCTCTGCCGTTATGCAAAGAAAACCGATCGTGAAGCCAATACCCAACAAGAAACCAAGCTGGTGGAACGCACTAAACCTAGAATCGATGAGTAGGTATAGCGATACCGCCCGCATGATCTTGGACCATGCCGTAATCTCAGGGCAGACGGTCTACTCGGGAAACTGTCGTGGTACTTTGGAAGACGCTGATCTGGAAAATGCCTTTGAGGACTTTGTCAAAGTTCTTGTGACAAGCGTTGAGGGTTGTACAAGTTTTGCACATTGCCCTGTTTTTGGACGTGGAGAGACCGAAACTTGGGTCCTATGGGACAAGGGATCAATCACGATCCATGTAGGTCTCGACAAGAAGGTATCCGTTCATGTCACTACCTTCAGTCTAGAGAATTACACAGCTGTTGTCGAACTTTTTGGTCAGTACTTGATCCCAGAGAACGTCAGACAACCTGTGTATTCCTTGGCCGAAGGCAGTAGTGGTATCGAGATCATGGAAGTTGGGTTGGCAGGAGAGCCTCTGGAGCGATCCAACTATGTCCAAGAAGTGCTCGATGGTTATGAGTACATCATAGCGGAACTTCGGAGAGAATCCCCCATTGGCCGTCTGGCTATTATCTATGGAGAGCCTGGTAGCGGTAAGACGTATTTGATCCGAGGGCTACTCAACGAGATACCAGATGCTATCTTCGTTTTGATACCGAGTCATCTTGTTGAAGACTTGGCAGGTCCTCAATTGGTCCCCATGCTGATCAGAGCCAGAAGCCTGGCAGGTACAGACAACCCAATTGTCCTAGTCATTGAGGATGCAGACAAGGCACTGGTACCAAGAGAGAAGGGCTCCTTGGCGGCTATCTCCTCCCTGCTAAACGTGTCTGACGGTATCCTTGGGCACACCCTGAATCTACGAGTAGTCTGCACAACGAATGCAGCCCTTGAAGATATTGACCCTGCATTGAAGAGAGCTGGGCGCCTTTCCCTCCAACTCCATATTGGACTTCTACCAATCGAGAAGTGTAAGGAGGTCTACGAGAGGATCATGGACGGTAACACAGCTGTATTTGAGGAACCCCTACCTCTGGCCGAAGTTTATCGATTCGCGAATACCGAAGCCTACTCTGATTCGGATGAGGATACCGACGAGAGTGAAGACGAAGACGAGGATGATGATGAGACCCTCGACGATGATGAAGACGATGAAGATGAGAGTGAAGACGAAGACGAAGAGGAATGAGTGGCCACAAGGAAGAAGATCACTGATCTCACTCTCCTGAACTCACTCCTTGATGCAGGAAAGTCTAGATTATCCCAAAGCGAACTCAAGGCCTTCACCTCCATGTTGGAAGGCCTTGAGGGAGGGACTTTCGTTAATCTGTCCAAAGGACAGCGCGAGTGGGTTGAGAAGAAGTACTACGATTTAGGAATGGATCGAGCCTACCTCAACCGAGCCCCTCCAATCCGTAAACCTGTTCTCAGGTCCAAGGCTTTAGTACCAATCTGGGAACAACCAAAACAACTGAGACCGCCCGGTAGGTGACCTATGGGTTGCTCACTCATCTTTTCGAAAGATGTTCTAGTTGATGTAATCCCTAGCTTGAACACCAGTTGTCAGGTCATACCCTATGCGTGTCAAGTAGCTGTCAATCGATATGACCCCTACAACAGAGAAGCAGAGAACACTCAAGTAGCTGGAGTATACCCACTTTACTTGCACAATCGTCACTACTACCTAATGGTCACTGCTACCCAAGCCTACTATCTTTATGTTGATCTACAAGGCAATGTACTAGAGTTTGATAGTCCAGAGTGCTTTGATATAGCCAGGATGAGAAATGATCCATCACTAGGGCAGGGACACCCTCCCATAATAGGGGTACTCAGATCAAGTAACCCCCAGAGGCCTACCCGCTTTGAACGTATCCTTCGAGAGAATGAAGTTTGGGAAGAGTACCATCCCCCACCAAGACCCATTCCAGAAACCCGAAGGACCGAAGTCACTGAAGAAGAGCTTGCAGCAATCTTTGACAAGCCTAAAAAGTTAATTGCTCAAGCGCCTAATCCCATGGACATCGACATCATCAAATGCATGGAAGAGGTTATAGGTAAGACCCGCTAGGTGTATTCTGTACCATGTTGTTCAGACTAGACAACCCCCGCTTCATCATGAATGCGCAGGAATTCCCTGCGAATGTGGTTTTTTATTGCCTGGCTTATCAGGGTTGTACAGGGGATCTCATAGTAAACTACACTGATCCATCTACTTCAAGACGAGTGACTGACTCTATCACCCCAACTCGAAGTTTACAGATCTTTCCTGGAATGACAGTTCACGAGTATGTAGCCCCATTTACTGATTTGCATGATTCGTTGGGTCGACGTGGAGCTACCCTCGGATTCAACTTCGTAGCTAGAAGTTCATTCAGGGTTGCTGGAGCCAACTACGGGATTCGAACTCTTGACCTCATCATGATCTTTCCAGTCATCGGAGGAGGAATCATTCGATTCCAATCTGGGGGCCAGGAATGGGAGATCGCCAACCCAACTTTTGATCCCAATGCTCCAGTACCCGGTATGAGTACCAGGTATGATGGTTCTGGAAGACTGGATGAATACGTTAGTGGGCCGGCTGGTATTGATAACCACCGAGTTCCAGACGACGTTATGATCAATGCCTACCAGCGGTCCCACCGTGGATATGTGGGAAACACTGATGAAATCGAACGTCGTCGAGCAGCACGGTTGGCCGATTTTGATCTTCGAGAGGTCACTGAGGTAGAACGGATTCGTGAAGCCGAGTCTCCTCCACAAGAATCCGGACCTCGACTAGCTATGTCTGCTGCTGATATCCGAAGACAAGAACGATTAGCTCAGATTCAAGCAGCTGAAGCTAGACAAGTGGGTCTAACACCTACTCCAGTGGTCTCAGGGTTGATACTCGGAAACGAACCTCGACCTGAGCGTGAAGTCAATTTGGTTATCCCAACAGGAAGAGCACCCAAAGCTCCACCGAAGACCAGGCTCGAGAGAGCTGCATCAGATGACGAAGAAGATTGATTGATCTTCGTCATCATGTTATTTGATTGGGTCTTCCTAGTGGAGGAAAAATGAGACTTCCAAAAGAGTTAGCCCCC
>JBAYMG010000085.1:0-3193 GCA_041663665.1 Candidatus Omnitrophota bacterium
ATTCTGCGCAACAATCTTCTTACCGCTGGCAAGTAGTCTTGCAAAGGTCTGCCAGACAAGTAGTTCATCTTTCTCTGGAAGCGCATGAGCACGACCTTTGATTAGGAAGATAGATATTCCAAAACTTGGATCGTGACTGAGACCAAGTTCTTCGATATGACTTCCAGGTTGAAGAGTCTCAACATCTACAGAGAGATACTCCCACTCAGGACGAGCAATGCACTCTTCCATGTAAGCAACGAACTGTCTGACATCTGCGTTCGGGATAAAGGTCTGTATAGGATCAAGCATCTCAGATGTCTTGCTGTGCCTTAAAGCTTTGCGAAGATCAAGGACACTAGGAAAGAATAACTTCCACTCGTAGTTTACTGCTTGCGGATGGTACGTTGCGAGTACCTTTTTTCCTGGAACAAGCGTACAAGGAAGTACGTATCCCCTAAAGTCAGAGATTTTCTTTTCACCTGTTAATGCCCAAAGTGCTGTTGCGCCAAGAGCTACAATGATGTTAGGTTTGTAAAGTTCTATTTCCTCCTTTAATTTCTGAATCCAAGCTATGAGTTTGGGCTTGGGAATGGTGCATTTCTTATCCTCAAAGAAGTAGGATATCTTATTTGCTGGTGGGCGTTCTCTTGCGACGTTGGTAACTAGGCACTGGTAACGAGCCACTCCAGCCTGTGCTAGAATGTTGTCAAGAGTATGTCCTGCTGAACCTATAAATGGTCTACCAGTTTTATCCTCTTCATCTCCTGGTGCTTCACCAACAAGCATAATGGTAGCATCGTCAGGACCTTCAGTATTTACTATCACTATTAACCTCCCTCTAGAATACAAAATCCTCAATACCCGGCGGGATAACAGCCATATCCTTTGCTTCCCTATCCCGTTTCATTATCTTACAATTCTTCAAATCAACTATATCTTTTCTTATTTCCTCGTTAGATTTCTCCCAGATGAACCTAACAACTCTGTTCTCTTTTACTGCCATGTTGATTGCTTCCTGTATACTCCAGACGTAGTCATAGGTAACAGGAGTTGATGCAGTATGTTCTTCTACATACTTGTTGTCGTACTCTATTGCCTCGTCAATATCAAAGAACTCAGAACCATCCTCAGTTCTATAGACAAAGATAGGTTCTCCCGTTGCTTTGAATAGTTTCTTTACTGGTGTAATTGCCATTAGTCTGTCTCCGAAGCTTCAAAGTATAGTACACTATTTGGAGCTAACGCAGTAGTTTTGCTACCACATCTGAGCTCATTACTAGCAGAGAAATTAAATTTTTCTGGCTCAAAAGAGTTCATCTCCATAACTACCTCTTTTTTATCCCTAAGATAAAACTTTACCTTAACCATCAGTCCACCTCCTCTTTCAACTTTGTTGCACTGCCTCCATCCGTACCACAACCTGTGCCATGGCAGTTAAGGCATGTACGTTTACCGTAGTATCTCATACGCTGATACCCTTTACCCTTGCACCAGTTACATTTTACATTTCTTTTCTTTTTCATTTTCCCTTAGCCATCCTTGAGACAGCACTTGCATAGATACTTCTATCTTTCTCGCATCCCATGCTAAGAACTTTCATCTGTACGCCAGCTTCAATAATTGCTCCGCTTCCCATACAAGGATCAATAAGATTCTGTCCAGGCATACAACACCTAGAAATCAGTTCTTTACATAACTCTACTGGTTTCTCTGCTTGATGATTTCGCTGAGAGGGAAGTACTGGATCACACTGAATCCAGTCGGGTCGTCCTTGCAGAACAAGACAAGAGTTTGGTTTTCTTGCAAATAGAATAGCCTCATATGCAGCACTTGGCCACTTCTCTGGCTGGTTGTTTTGTCCTGTTTCTCGCTTTGTCCAGATAATGGGCCATTGAAGTACAAGCCAACCTGCAGCTTCCATTCTACATTTGAGCCACTCAAAGATGGTTTTCCCACAGAAAATATAGGCGTGTCCCGTTTCCTTTGTAATTCTGTAAGATTCAACGCACAGTCGTTCAAGAAGAGTTTTAGCATAGCTTTCACTGTCGTCGTAGGTAACACTAGTTGTTGTGATACTTCCACCTGTTTCACCTCCCGTCGTAATAGCTAAGTTGTGTACGTCTATCCCGTAAGGTGGATCAGTAAAAAATAAATCTACTGTATCAGCTCCAATGCCTGCAAGGTAATCTTCAGCTGATTTATTTACCAGAATAAATTCATCTGATTTTTTAATCAAATCTTCATAAGATGAAAGTGCGCGAACCTGCTGCTGTACTCGCTCAAAACCTTTGACAGCTCGTTTAATATCTGACTTAGTTGCACATGTACTGAGATCGGGGAAGTTTCTAATAGCCTCAGCTAACTGCATACTTTCAACAATACTTCCCTTGGTCTTACCTACCAGCATAGCCGCATCATCAAGTGTAAATCCACCTGTCCTACCCTGTGTAGGAGTTCCATATTTAGATCTCTTTAACTCAACAAGTTCTGCTACAGCAAGACATTCCTCAGCAGGAGTGAGGGACTTACGCTGAAGATTTTCTTCTAGCTCCATCTCCCGCATTAGTACAGGATCAATAGTATCCTTATAGCATGCACGAACTGTAGTACCAAGAATGATACAAGCTGCGAGTCGTCTACCTCCTGCAATTAATGAGTTATCTCTGCCAATAACAATAGGCTGTATCTGTCCAAAGGTCTGGATAGACTTAGCCATTTCATCAATCTTTCCCAGCTCCTTTCTCTGCCGGGGCATCTCATCTTTAATAATAACATCGGCAGGATTAAGATTAAAAATAACTGATTCATCAATTGCTTGTATCTGCGGCATTTGTTTCTCCTTCAGGTTTAAGTTCGTCAATAGGGGAGGGAGTTGTAGCCTCAATTAATTCTTCTTCTTTTGGAGCAGGTATAAAGAGCAGCCTTCTAAAGGTCTTCTCTACAGATTCTTGATAAATCTTCCTACACCCGAAGGAGGTAACGTACTTATCTCCCTGCTCATCCTCAAGTAACATTTGGTAGTACTGAAAATTACTATCCCCAGTTCCACGAATTACATCTTTAAGTGAAAGTAATTTAAGTGTAGCCACTTATTCATCCTCCTCTATAAATGCTGAACCAGTCAGCAGTAAAGCTGCATCTTCATCTGACTCCTGAGTTTCTTCCTCAACTTGTACTGTATCTCTCAGAGCAATGATGTCCTTTTTACTTA
>JBAYMG010000086.1:0-3177 GCA_041663665.1 Candidatus Omnitrophota bacterium
CAACATTGTTTTTTATCGAAGTCACAGACCCAAACAGCCCGGACGGTTACGCGCTGAATGCAATCAAGGCGCTTGTCGCGAAGATCACGGACGAGGAAGTCGAACAAAGGCGGTAGGGGATGGCATGGATAAAACTTGATGACCAATGGATGGATAATCCAAAAATAATAAAAGCCGGAAGAGACGCCCGGGATATGTGGCTTGCATCTGTTACTTATTGCGCAAAGCAGCTTACAGATGGTTATTTTCATCAAAATCTAATTCCTATGCTTGCGGTTATGGCTGGCATTGATGTAGCAAATTGCCAGACTTTTGCCAAGACCTTGCTAGACGTTTGCTTATGGGAAAGTAAAGATGGAATGTATTATGTGCATGATTATTTGGACTATAACCCTACCAAAGAACAAACAGAACAAAATAGAATAGCCCGTTCAGAGGCAGGAAGAGCAGGGGGAATAGCAAAAGCTAGCAAAATGCCTAGCAAAATGCTAGCAAACACCCTAGCAAAAGGTGTAGCAAAATCCTGGCAAAAGTCTGCCCCGTCCCCGTCCCCGTCCCCGTCCCCGTTTCCGTTTCCGAACCAAACAGAGAGCGGCGACGAATTTTCAAAAACACAACACATCATCGAATCAATTATTGGATTGCCACCATCCGGGCAAGCTGGTATCAAGGCAATAAACGAAATTGTAAGCATGGGGGCGATTGAAGATGATATTAAGGCAGCGTTCACCTGGTATCAGGAAAATAGCGAAAAGCCTATCAAATATTATTCGTCTTTAGTAGGTCCAATCAAAACGGCTGTAGCGAAACGAACACAAAAGCCAAAAGAATTAGCCGGAACAAATCCATACGAGGGGGCAAAACGCTATGACTAACAACGAATATGAATATCAAGACGCGCCTGACATGACGGGTTCCGAATCCGTGATATTTCACAAGACGAAGGCCGAGAACATGTTTTGTGCATGTGTGCTATCGAACGCGGAACTAATACTGCATGATTGTCGCTGGCTTGACCCTGCCATATTCTCCGTACAGCCTTTGAAACAATTCTGGAAGGATGTTCTGGAAGGTGTACAGCCGACTGAAGCCGCGATAAATAACAAGGTGCTTACGCAGCTTATAAAATACAACAGCGAAATACTATCGACAATGGATTACATGGCATACGCCCAGGTGATAGCAGACGACCAACACATGCTCAGCATATCGCTAAAACTTGGACCCATGGCAAAGGCAATTGGAAGCCGTGACCGTGAAGCGCTAAACAAATTAGTTGTAAGCCTATCGAACGAAAAGCAGGTATCAGGCTATGAAATTCCTACCGCTTACGACGTGGCCTTATCATTTGCGGAAACTATCGGACTTGAAAGTCAAACTATCCAAACATTTGTCTCACCTTACGACAATGCTATTGGTGGATACGCCCGGGGAACATTGAATTTGATTGCTGCCCGTCCAAGTATGGGTAAGACGGCGATAGCCTGGCAAATAGCGCGTAACATGGCGGCGTCCGGGAATAAGGTCATATATTTTAGCCTTGAAATGACACGCAATGCACTTTGGGCGCGGGCCGCATGTGGGGCGATGGAATATAACATCAAAGATTATTACAATAACAAACTTGACCAAAGCAAAATATCAAAACTAATAGACGCCTCCGCAAGCCTTATGAACGCCTATTCTAAAAATTTGATGATTGATGATAGATCCAGACTTACCAGCGATGACATCTGGAAGGCAGTCGCAACTTATAAGCCGGATTGCATCGTAGTAGACCATATCAGTTTGTTATCAGATAAAGCCGATAACGAGATTAAGCGTCTTGGCAATATCACCTGGACAGGCAAACAGATTGCCAAAGAGTACAACCTGGTAAGTGTCTATTTGCAACAGCTAAACAGAGGCACGGAAAGCGAACGCGTAAGCATCGAAGCGAAACGTCCCGTCATGTCAAACTTGCGTGATAGCGGCGAAACAGAACAAAACGCGGACACGGTCACGTTTATTTTTCGTAAGGATTACTACGAAGTCGGTGACCCGCCATTGATATCAGACACGGAATTGATAGTCGCCAAAAACAGGAACGGTGAACGCAATATCGTTGTATACACAAAATACCACCTAAAGCGGCAATGGTTTTATAGCCGGAACGAACTAGAGCAAGAGGCAACATTGAGGGCGACAAAATGACCACCCAGCCCGTGACCCTAACCTTCGTACTTGACAACGGCGTGCCAAAGTTGCGCGTCGAGTTCACCTGGAAGCATGCCGTCGAGATTGTGTTGACCGACGAGTTTATGCGCCGTGTTAGCGACTATTGGAAAGGTAGGAAATAATGCTTATAAATGACCATTTTCAGAATTTCAAAGGATATAACATACCACCCGCACAATTGGTTATTGCTGATATTCCTTACAACGTAGGAATAAACGCCTATGGTTCAAATCCTTCTTGGTATATCGGAGGCGATAACAAAAACGGTGAAAGCGAACTTGCTGGAAAGTCTTTTTTCAGTACAGATGAAAATTTTAAGCCTGCGGAATTTATGCACTTTTGCAGTAAGTTGATGAAAAAAGAACCAAAACAAACAAGTGACGCGCCGTGCATGATTGTATTTTGTAGTTTTGAGCAACAATTTTATTTGATTGAGTTGGCTAAAAAATACGGAATAAATAATTATATAAATCTTGTGTTTCGTAAAAACTTTTCAGCACAAGTCTTAAAAGCAAACATGCGCGTTGTAGGAAATTCTGAATACGGATTGATTCTTTACCGTGAAAAACTTCCAAAGTTTCGAAACAACGGAAAGATGATTTTCAATGTTATGGATTGGGAAGATGATAAAGATTTTCTATATGAAAAAATTCATCCAACTCAAAAACCAGTCAAACTACTTGAAAAACTTATAAGCATTTTTACTGATGTTGGGGACGTCGTAATTGATCCTGTTGCTGGAAGTGGATCTACTTTGGTGGCTGCATATAATTTGGGACGTAAAGGATACGGCTTTGAAATAAACAAGAAATTCTATAAAGACGCTAATAACTGGATAAACACAAATCAACAAGTAAAAGATGAAATCAAATTAAAAGGATTTTCACCAACATTGATGAAAATTCAAACAAATCAAAATTCATTATTTGAGGTGACAGTATGACCAACACAAACGAAATG
>JBAYMG010000087.1:0-3176 GCA_041663665.1 Candidatus Omnitrophota bacterium
ACGATTCTTTCCAAGTCTTTCGGGGTGATAGTATCTTCCTTGAGAAGCTCTAAAACCTTTCGTAATTTTTCTAATTTTTGGTCTTCCATAGGGCTGTGCATAACTTTCTTGATTTATTTGTAAAATATGTTATAAGTTGGATAAACAAATAACTACTGAATTATGAAAAAAATACTTATCGCATTGGCTATTTTATTCGCTTTTCCTGCTTCGGCTCAGATTCCAGAAGGGGCTATCGTTAAAACTGTGAATAATCCGGATGTGTATATTGTGAAATATAGCGGCGGAGAGCAGTACAAGCGTTTAGTTCTCAATCCGTTGGTCTTTCAATCTTACGGTCATTTGAAGTGGGAAAATCTTTTGACCATTTCTGATAGTGAGATGAACTCTTTTACTACTTCCGATCTGGTGAGGGTTGATGGCTCTACTGATATCTATCAGCTTGTTCCAGAAGGAGACAACGGCGGAAAGTATTTAATCACATCTACTGACGGTTACGATTTAAGCTCGATTTATACTATAAATGGGGTTGATTTTGGTAATTATGAAAGGAGAGGTGAAAGAGGGGCTTTGATTTCGGCAGAAGTTCAGAGAGAATTAGCAGAGCAAGAAGCTACCAGAATCGCGATAGAGAATGCTAAAGCGGAAGAAGCTAGAATAGCGGAACAGAAAGCGATAGAATTTGAAGCCTATAAGCTTACTAAGGAATACAGAGTAGAATTGATGAAGCCTGTACTTGCTAAGATTAATTTATTGCTGGCTGTATATCTAGAGGAAATAGCTGAACACTCTACAAAAATGGTTGCCCTACAACAACAAATAAATACTTACGGGGCTGGAATGGGGATAACTACTGATGGATGGGAAATAGGAACTAAAGCTATGAGAAATGAATTTTCAGAATTAGAAAGAGAGAAGATGGAGCTTAATGTGCAATATGATGCCTTAAATGCTGAGAAACTTTACAGAATACAGGATTATATCGACTATGGTGTTATTATTCCTGCTGCTAATCGGGCTTATTTGTCTTCATTGGGGATAGAAATTAATTTATAAATGATATGAAAGAAAGTGAATTAATTACAGTGGTCTTAGTTTCTTTACTCTTTGCGATACTTTCCGAAGGTGAACGATGGTTTGCTGTTATTTTGATAATGGTTTATATTGTGTTGTGCGTTTTATACGAGACTTTTAGATATATATTTATCAAAATATCCTCAAGGGATTTTAGAAAATATTTCTGGAAAGAGTCCTCGGAAGGAATTAAGGAAAGTGGTAATCTTATCGTCCCGTATCTCGGATCTGTGATGCTTATTTTTATAGTCTTATATTCCTTATGTTATATAACGGGTAATCGTATATAGCATTATCTTTTTCCCCTCCTCATCTCCTCTATAGCCTTTTCAATCCTAGTAAGCGGTTTTCCGCTTTCTTTTTTTGCCAATATTTTTTTTACTGCTAACTGGTATTCTGCTGATGGCATATTTTTTATCGCTTTCATAGCTTCTGCTGCTGGGGATGTTCCTGTGATCATTGTCTTCGATACCTTTGCCCCCTTTTCAATTGAACCCTCCGAAGTTCCCATTTTTATAGCTACGTTATTTACCGTTCCTTTTGTCTTTCCTACGGGTAGTGCAAGCAATTCTTTAACACCGAATCCATATTGTTTCAACATCTCGTTAGCGGCTTTTTGCACTCTCGGCGTAGGTGTTACCATTTTCCCGTTCTTTGCATCTTCTAAGAATTTGAGGGCGTCTTTAACCGTTGCACTCGCTGGTTTTTTCTTAGATAATTTGAATAGAACACGATCAACACTTCCAAGTATTGATTTTTTCTGTGAAAGTTTGCGGATACTTCCAGAGGCTGCACTTCCTACAGCCGCTCCGACTGCTCCACCTGCAGGACCACCCACTAAACCACCGGCTCCAGCACCTACGATAGAACCTGTAAGTCCACTAGCGTATTTACCAAGTCTTCCGCCTTTCAATACTACTCCGCCTGCTTTATCTACTTTCGTCAGTAATTTTGATACATTTTCAAGGCTTCCTATTTCTCTGTTGATTGCCTGTATTGAAGCGTCTGGTATTTCGTCCTCGATTACCTGCTTAAACACATTCCCAAGTTCTGAATATGCGTCAGCGTTTCCGATCTCGGTTGCTTTAAATTTCTTAGAAGCCGACCACATACCCTTCTTGAAGTTTTGGATTTCGTTCAAAGTAAAATAACTTCTGCCTTTTTGATTCGCAAAGTCTTGTAATTTATCAATAGCTTTTTGAGTTACCTCATCTACCCTACCTTCGTTGGCAATCTGATAGTTTCCTTTTATCTTTGATATAGCTTTTTTTACCAAATCCTCTACTGGGATGCTGGTTTTATATAATTTAGTAGCCTCATCAATGATTTTGCTCTTATCTTTAATCTCCTTTTCTATAAGTTCAGCGTGTTCTGGGGCAAAGACCATCCTCTCATTCTCAACTTTCGGCATAATCTTTCTTTTCGCCAATTCTTCTGCAATATTAGTTCCCTGCTCTGCTGCAAACTTATTAGTGTTTCTTACAGTAGCGGTAGAATTATCGAATATCTTATTAAGATTCTTGCTAAGTTCTGCGTGAGTATCTTTAGAAACTGTTTTGGATGTTTTAGCAGTTATTCCGCCTACTACGCCTCCCAAAATTGCGCCACCTTTTGCTCCGCTTTTTGCTCCCTGAATAATATCACCATTTTCCTGTGCCGCACCTGCTGCTCCGTAAGCTCCACCGATAACAGCTCCGCCTGCTGCCCCCTTGACTGCACCTTTAATAAGAGATGCTGGTTTTACCGCCTCTTTAATAATTGTTGGGGCTGCCTTGGTTAGTTTAAATGATTTAGCTCCTGCCGCCGCTTTCCCAACTGTTCCTGCCGTTACAACATCTAAGGCCACCCCTGCCGCTTCACCTAAAATCTGCTTGTTAGTTTTTTCTATAGCTGGAAGCACTGCCTGATAAGTAGAACCTGCTTGCTTGTAGCTTTCGTTCGCCATCTTCAAATACTTTTCACGCTTAGCCTGATCGGTTGAGTTCTTAGCCATTTCAGCCCATTTGTTTCCTGTCTCCATATAGGTCTTGTTGGCGTTCTCAATATCGGCGTTAATTTGCTTGTCATTTGCTCCGATAGCCTGCCCTAAAGTATCCCCAAAG
>JBAYMG010000088.1:0-3161 GCA_041663665.1 Candidatus Omnitrophota bacterium
CAATCTACAGAACTACCAAGGAAGCGATATACGCACACAAGCAATGCTTGCGAGTGTGATCACCGGCTACAAGGAGAATGCTGCACAATTCAGTAATCCTAAAGATGTCTGGACTCATTCATCAGTTAGGGTCTTCAAGGACGGTGTGTGGCAGACGCTCCCCGAAGCATATACCGCGACATATGGTGGAGATCCTTATGCAGACGTCGCATCCACCAAGTTCTTAGAACTCTCTATGGCCAATGCTCTCCGAAGTGGGTCCGAAGCGGCAGCGCATGTAACAAAGTTGCTCTCGTCTTCTAATCAATCTTCGGCACGCGCAGATCCCGCCGAGGTCAATGTCACTTACCCGGAGACGGGCACGCCATCAAGCGATATGCCTCCGTCGAGCAATGCCGCCAGCGCGCCGAGTGGTCCTACGATGTGGGATACCATAGCTCCGTACCTGACTGCATCAAATATCGTTAAGGTATTGGTTCTCGCCGTAATAGTGATTGTAGCGATGAGAATGATGGAGGACTGAATGCAGCTAGGATACTCGTCTGGTATTTATGCAGCCCTGGGGAACTCCCAGCAGAGTGCCGCGATGCAGACCAGGGAGCTATTGAGGCAACTGGGCGCAACGCCGGTGGCGACGGTTCAGGCTGCACCAAGTGCCCCGGCGAGCGCTCCATCTGGTATGACATCTAGCGCGAGCACGCGGAGTAACGGCGGACTCAATATATTAGAGCAGGGCATATTCGAGACTGCGAAAGCAGCATTCACTTTTCCGAAGAATGTAAGTGGTGCTGCGAAGTCGAGCGCGGGTGCACAAAAAACGAATACTGGAACAAATACGGCGGCCAGTCCAGGAAACGGTAATCTGACATTTGGCGAAGGCGCGTTCCCGGCGGCAACTCAGGCGGCATTCGGAGGCATGGGTGGGTCGGGCACCGGGATTGGATATGGCGGGTTCGCGCAGGGTGCCACCATTACCATAGGCGCGCCTGTCATCAATGTGCCGTCCCAGGCGAGCGCTCCGAGCGGCGTGGGCGGAGACTACACCGGGCTGATACTCATTGCAGGCGTTATTATGGTTTCGATATTAATCATATCCATGCTATATAGGAGGGGATAATGATTGAATACTACTGTACTGGATACCATAAACAAGCGGATTGACGACCAGGGCACGCTGATAATAACTTGTACCAATGCGATGAAAGAAAGCGCTGCTCAGACGCAGGAGTTCCTGCGCGAGATGGACAAGAAACAAGATGAACGTATAGCTGCGGTGGATAAGAAGTACGAAGATGAAGTGCGGGTCATTAAGGCAGACCTGAATTGTTGCGTCAACTTCAAGCGGCGTCTTATTACGATCGGTCAGATCGCTGGCGCGGCGTTCGTTGTCATTACTACCATAGTGGGACTCGCCCAGAAATGGTGAAACACTTGAAGCAATCTACCATGTTATTGGGGGGGCTCGTCGGACTCGGTGCTTTGGCCTACATGGTGAAGGGGACTAACCTGGGTGCGGTCGTGTCTACCGCCGTACCCACCACTGAACCGAGTTCCGAGGGGTTGGTGTGGTATGGAATGGACCCCAGCTGGGCAAATTGGGGGTCAAACGCTCTTTGTTGGCTTAAGCGAATGGGTTACGCACCTGCATGGATGGGAGCGACGCTGGTGCCAACCGGAGTTAACCCGACGGCTCATATGATCGTCCGGGACTCTCCCTGCATGAAGACGTACACTCCGGCGGCGGGCATCACGAACCCTTCGAGCAAGGTCAATGTCGCCAATGCGCTTAAGGCAGTACCGAACGTGTACTACCACCTCGCGCATGGTGATTACGCCGCGGTACAAAGTGGGCAAGGTGAGTGGATCTATGCCAATGATTTCTATATAGCGGTGCCAGAAGTAAAGACTAAGGGAAAATTTGCATTCCTGGGGAGCTGCGGCGCGTTCGACGATCCTTCGGAACTGGACCTGGATAAACTCGATTCGGTATCGAAGGCATCAATGAATGCTCTTAACTCCTTAGTAGGGTCTCATATATTACCGGATGCATTTACGAAGGCATGGGAGACAGTGGTTGGATACAAAGATATACAGTCTATGAAAGATTGGACCGTTTCGCTCGAATGGCAAGACGTGATGTTCTCACAGCTCGCCGCCGGTGAGACTGTTCAGTATGCGTGCCGATACGCCGCCGGTGAGATAGGAAGCTCAGCCGAACAGGTGCCGGAAATGATGGGGCATTACGCTATAGTGGGAAATTTGAATAATCGATTAGTGGAGGTCTAAAGCATGGTACTGAGATTGAACAGCATACAAAAAACACCCGTATTGCAGAGGAACATTCCGTCGGAAATCGTCCAGCCGCAAGTAGCGGTATTGACGCCAACGGACGCGGCTATTCTCCGAGCAGTGCGATCCAGACAGGTAGCAAGGCGCTGAGGAGAGGAGCATGGGTGGAGGACTCTGGCCGAGTAGTAGCAGCGAGGACAAATTTAGCAGCCTCATGAGTAGCTACAGAGCGTTGGCCACCGGGGGGAGCACCGTGAGTGCATCAGCTCCCTCGGGCGAGTCCTCCATGCCAGTGTACCTCGCAGCGATGGAGAGCACGGGGTTTAAGCTCGATGTCTTATCAATAGTCGTGGCTGAAATAATCTTTGCGGTCTTGGTCATTCTGTTGAAGTACATACTAAATAAAATGGGGGATCGTTGATGGTCGGAGAAGTGATATCTTACAAGGAAGGTACATTGACGATGCTTGCCAATGGCATGTACTTGGTGCAGTATATCGACGCGAGTGGCATACAACGATCTACCACGACGGATCTGATTAGTGCAATTCAGATACTCGATGCCAATTACCTGACTCTGCCAGTGATACCATCATCAACGCCGACGATAACGCCTCTCGATCCCAACTTCTACCAGGGAGCTGTCACATACTACAAGACAGGACTCTATGGACAAGGGACTGATGGGTATTACTGGATCGAGTATAAGGATAAAAATGGCAATCAGCAACGTGTGAAAGTGCTGACCATTAATCCGAGTCTGAGCGCGATTACTGAAGCGCTGGACAAGGTGGTTGATACACCACCAACGCCGAGCCTGTTACAACGAATATTTCCTAACATCGTACATGCTGGTGAGGCAGTCGAAGCCGC
>JBAYMG010000089.1:0-3149 GCA_041663665.1 Candidatus Omnitrophota bacterium
GAGGATCTCAAAGAGTTGCTCCCGCTTCTTTGGTCCAAGCTTCTTGGAGTCGTTCAATCCAAAAGGGGGTCTCCAATCTCTAGGTACCGCGACGGCACAAGTTACGAGCGGCCCGGCCCAGGAACCTAACCCGCACTCATCAGCCCCAAGTATGAACTTAGTTGAATCCTTCAGCTTCTCATACTCGGCTCGGTCATCCCTTGGGGGAGGCTCCTGCCCCTCAACCTCAGATCTTCTTTCCACCATGGCGATGAGACCTTGTTTTGTTGAACTCTGTCTTCAGGTTGATGTGGTACCACAGGTCTATATCGTAGACCTTAGCTAGGTCAAAGGTATATCGTAGTGCTGTGGCCAACCAGAAGGTCTTGCCAGTAGTGGTGCCCTTACTAATGGCTGGACTGAACTCATGGCTTTCACCGAAGGCCATGGAAAGAGCGTGATGAATCCGTGCAAGTCCGTCTTCGAAGTCCTTGACTGGATCCAAGTCCAAGGTTCTCTTGTGGGCTTCTTCTAAATCTAGGTTCCTACCCCCGAAGTAATCCCCTATTCTAATGACTACGTCCGAGAGTTCAGAAGGTACCCCACAAGGTTTCTTCCCATTGATGTCATCCCGAACCGAGACTTTAACCCCACCTATTTCCGATGTGAGTTCCAGCCAGGACTCGTTAGGAGCGTGACCCATGCGATAATCCTCCAAGGCTTCTGAGACTTCCGAGTGCATAAGTGAGATGAGGACTGCATCCGACTTATTGGATCCTGGCTCCCACCAACCCTTGCTTCTGGAAACCTCATGGGACGTTTGGGCTAACTCATTTAGGCTCTGCATCCTTAGTGTTACACCGGATAAGTTCCTAGAAAGTGGTTGACAGGCTGACTAGCCTAGGTTACTACTTGAAAGACTAGGTAAATAGGCTGAACTGTATGAGCAAGGCAAAAGAGATTCTGAGTGGTAAGGAGGTCGGCTTCCCTTACTCGTTCTCTAGGTGGACTGATGTTTGCATAGACAAATGGGATTGGCTTCAAGCTTCGCTCAAGAATGGGTACTTCATTGGATTTCACCCGACAGAAGCTATCCCCTACCGGTGGTCCTTGCGTCCAGACGATGTCCTTGGTCTGATCTTCTGGACTAAGGATCCAAGCAATCTCATTTGGTCGAACGTAATGGATCGGGGGTACAATATCAAAGCCCACATTACGGTAACCGGGTGGATGGAAGTTGAAGGGAAGGCCCCAAAGCTTGGTGATGCCATCAACAGCCTTGCTATGGCGGCTCACATACTTGGGCCGAAGAATGTCTATTGGAGGTTCTCCCCAGTTCCTATCCTACCGCACCCAGTGATCGTGGCTCGGTTTGAGCAGATTGCGGCGATGGCCTCTAGTGAGGGGATCGACAGGGTCTACTTGTCTTTTCTTCAAGAGAATGACTTGATGCCGGAGACTCGATCTGAAGTCGACCGATTGAACATCTTACTCGAATTGGCCGAGATAGCGCAGAGGCGTAGGATAAAGATCTTTCTCTGTAATGAGGACAGACTCCTCATTGGGCACCCTAAAATACACCCCAACTTAGATTCTGGAGTGTGTGCACCACCCGAGGACTTTGAACTTACAGGGTACTCTAAGCCAGCAAGTGAAGGTTGTGGTTGTGTGTTGATGGTCGACCCCTTCACAGTCAATGAGTCCTGTTCAGTTGGGTGTAAGTATTGTTACGCTGGGGTCAAGGACTTCAGCCCAAAGCGTAGGGATACTACCAAGCAAAGGTCTCTTCCGATCACTAAGTAAGAGGTTCTGATGTCCGAATTCATCACGACCCCTGTTGAGGGGTCCCCTTACCAACCTGGACAACGGGTTAGAGTTATTGACGCCATTGATACAAGTCCTCCATTTACTGACGTGTCAGAATACGTTGGATTGTTTGGAGTGGTTGACTACTTGGAGTATTCCTGTGGGTGCGGGCAGACGTTTCCGAGTGATCCCATGATTGGGGTTTCATTTTCTGATGGTCGTCAGCAGGAATTCTGGGCTGAAGAGCTAGCACCAATTCTCGCCTTAGTATCTTGAGGTGTAATGGATGCTAATGGCATCCATTCAGCAACAACTCACCCTCAGTGACCTTGGGGTTGATCTCGACGAGGATTCCGAGGATTTACAGGATGACGAAATCCTGACAGCTGTTGATACAGACAACACAGCTGACTTTGAAGAGAAACTCGCCAGCTACCTCTGTAAAGAGAAAGAGGAGGGTAACTTGGGTGTCCACCTCTATGAGAGGCGTGTAAGAACAGGAATCTATTACTGCAGAGTATCAATAGGCAGTAAGAAACAACTCTTCAGAATGGGTTGGATGAGGAAGTCATGAGTGATCAAGATCTAGATCCCTGTTGTGAGCCACCTTTTCAAACCTTATGCACTGGAAGCACCAGTAACAACTATTGGTTTGAAGACGGTAAGTGCATGTTGGATGATTTATACCCACTACGAAAGGATCAGCTCGTCTATATCATCGAGCGCACCCCACAGGCGAGGATGGATCTTCCGAAGATAACTTCTTGCCCTGAGTTGTTGCAACTCCTTGAGTTGGTTCCTCTACTCTCAATAACAACTGAAGACAACGAACTTCCGGATCAACTGAATAGGGGTGATAACCCCTATCCGTTCTATGAACTATACCGTGGGAATTGTAATAACCGATGAGCGTCAATCGAAGTATTCGTAGAGCCGCTGAGAAGAAGGCGGCAAAGTCCGGCACCTCTCCAGTTCAATTGTTGAAAGGGCTTGCCAACCTAGATGGGGTGGTGAACCTGTCGACCAAGCTCGACGAGTTCCTGGTGGCTTCTGGGAAGATGGAAGCCATTGCTGAGAAGCTCGACGAGTCAGAAACCCTTGAGGCCATAGGTGATGTTAGAGCGGTGGCAACCACACTTAAAGAGCAAGTAGAGGGTGTCGTCGAAAGGCAGAAGATACAATATGATGTCTTGTTGGCTATCATCGACAACTTGAGATCTACTATTGCTAATCCTACTGGACTAGCCTGTAAGGACTTAGATTACTGGGAATCGAAACTCAAAGAGGCGCATGGCAGACAATGAAAACCAGAGCACACGAGGAAGTCAAGCAGCTGACACCAAAGGGAACTCTAGCCTGGGACA
>JBAYMG010000090.1:0-3131 GCA_041663665.1 Candidatus Omnitrophota bacterium
ATTATAAAACAACACAATGATATGCAACGCGAGAAACGGAATATTGTGTTATTAGACGGCACAGAAGTAAAACCGATAAAAGAGCAACCGATTGTCCAGCATTACCATGATGGCATGCCACATATACCAAAAGACGCCATAGAGATTCCGGAAGATATATACGCAGAAGAAGAAGGAGATGAATAATTATGTACGATGCAAAAACAAACACGATTATGTTTCCGCACATTATCGCAGGTGCAATGCTTGGTGGAAAGAAGCACACATGGAACAATGTAAATGGTGGGGCAAAACTAATATCGGACTTTAATCTGATACAAAACAAGTTTTTTGGTGGGAATGTACAGCGGTTAGGCATGATAAAAGAGTATGGATTCTTTCTGTGTCCACACTACGTGGACTGGAATATTATCATGGGGTTCTATATCCATGACCCGGCACTCGTAACAGAGTTAGGGAAGAAACTCTTACAGGATAAATACCCCGGTGTAAACATCGTATATGAAACTGCAACTATTACTGCGAACCGTGTTCTAACCCCGGAAGAATTTGAAAAGAAAAAAGTATTGGTAGAAGAAGCACGTGAACATGGATTATCTGCACCGGAAGTAGACCATGCTACATTAGAGGAATTGGACGGATTGATACGTTCTGTAGATTCAGGTAAGTCTAATATGGCTGGCAAGGTACAGGTTGATGAAGGTGAGTTTGCTGTAGATAAAGTACCTGTATATATCCAACACAAGGCAAGTAGGTCTGCAAAGTAAATTATTCGCCGTAAGGAAGTTTTGGGCATAGTTAGCCTACTTTCATAGGCTCTACATTATTATCCAGCCGCATTTCGTTCCGTTATATAGGATATTCTGTAGAAGGGAATAACCGTTTAACATTCACCACGCCACCACGAATATATAAGTTATTTCCACGTGATACCACCAGCCGACATTTTAAAGAAGTTGTCCTGACTTCCTGACGCATTACGTTGTGTATAAAAATATCCTGCATACACAATCGCACCGAATAGACTTTTTGACATTGGCTCTATCACACCTTATTTTTTTATAGTGGTTGGTTTGCCTACTCCACTGTATTGTAGTCATAAGATAAGTTTAACAGTTGAAACTATAAATTGCTGTAACACTGGTTACGAAAATAAAATAAATATTTGTAACGTATGTTACGAAATTATAGAACACATAGAACATTATCTTGTAAAAACTGTAACGTATGTTACGAAAATAATCCCGTAATAAGTATGTTCTATCATCTACATTAATTCTAACTGAATATTGCTATAAAGTCATTGTAATTTCTTGTCGGGTTTTTTGTAATTTTTTGTCATGAATTGTAATTTCTTGCTATTGAACAGTTATTCTTTTGTAATATTTTATGATTTTTTGTACTTTCTTATGATATTTTGTAATATTTTGCGATTTATGACTTGTTTGCACTATATGTTATAATTGTAATTGAGATAAAAATCTCTTTGTGTTGCCGCTACACTTTAGCGACTTTGAGTTGACGAACTTTAATAAACGGAGGAAGTAGATATGGAAAAGAACCTTGAAAAAATTGATTCTAAGAAGAAATCGGTACTGGTTGAAGAAGATGATGTATCGGGTTTGCAGACAGATGAAGACCTTGAAATATTAGATACAGACTTTGACTTTGACGAAGATGGCACATTGACGGTAACTGACGATGATGAAGATGATGATGCAGTTGAAGAAGATGATGAACAAATTGAATCCGATACAGAAGTTGAGGAAACTGTTGAAACAGAAGAAGAAGATACTGTTGAAGATGCAAAAGAATCTAAACCGAAAGTAGAATCAAAGAAACGTGGATTATCCCCGGCAGAGATTAAGTTGATTAATCTAAAGAAAGAACTTGCACAGGCACAAAAAGAACTTATAGAAAAAGAGAAACAGTTGCAGGTAAAGGCTAACGAACAGGAAAAGGAAAATCTACGTGAAGAACTTGTCAAGAAAGGATATGACCCTGAATACGCTGAATCTTTCGCAGAGAGCAAGATCGAGATAAAACAGTTGAAAGAGAAAGCCGCAGTTGCAGATTTTAAAGACGAGAACGAAGAAGTATTCAGTAAGTACCCACAGGCAAGAGTAAATGCCGCAACGATTATGCGTAACGTGCAACTCACAGGTATGACAGCAGAACAGATATGTATAGGGTTGTATGGTGAGAAGAAGGTTTCAGACATGGAAACACGTGCGATAAAAGCGGCACAAGGAATATCTACTAAAGAAGTTAAACAGGAAACAGGTTCAGGGTATATCCCATCTGCTACTACAAAAACAGCAGGTAAAGGATTATCTCGAACAGAACAGTTGGAGAAACGCGAATTTGAACGAGTATTCAATCAAGGGAAACCGTTGACAGAAGAAGAATACAGAAAAAGTTTTAAGAATTAGAAAGGAAGATTATTTATATGATTAATGTAGTTAATGCTAAACCGGAAAGATACTTGCACTTTTACACAGGTACAGGTGGTCTGAAAAAAGGACAGTTGGCGATACTGGATAGTTCTACCGCTATTGAAGCACCCGAAGCTGTTTCTACTGCAATACTTCTTGGTGTTGCTATGGAAGACGCAGATGCAACCGAGATTTGCACAATCTATCCGCTTACAGGTACGGAACTTGAAATGGATATTTATCAGGGTGGTTCAACAGATGTGTTTGCAGCTGCGAATGTAGGAACACCGTTTGATCCCGTTGTTGTATCAGAGGAATTTTTCATTGACCCGAACGATGCGAACGGTGGGTATCTTGTACTCATGTCGTATGACAACACCGCACAGAAAGCCTATGTACGTGCGCTTAACAGCGTTATATACGTGGGGTAATTGAATAGGAATAAAAACAAATAGACAAAAATTTGAAAGGAATGAAATTATATGGCAGGAACAAGAGTTAGTGATATTACCAGAATGACCGAAGCCGGTTCGGACTTGATATTTAATAAGGCAGTTAAAATGCCGAGAAAGAAATATTACACTTCAATCGTGCATGAAAAATCAGAACCGAAACGTGTAGGAAACTACGATACCCTTGGAGATATGGGTGCTGCACAGGTCAAGGAAGAAGCAGATACCATCGTATTTGATAAGA
>JBAYMG010000091.1:0-3129 GCA_041663665.1 Candidatus Omnitrophota bacterium
AATACTCACCCCTTAAATAACCGATGGAATAAATCGCCGAGGGCAGAGATATCAGAAGAATAGTGAATACAAAAAATAATGATAGTGGGTCAAACAAAAAAGCTATATTGGTATTAAATAAATTTAGCATCGGTTTTTTTAATTATATATAAAAACCCTAAAATTAAGGGTTTTGCAGTCGCATGAAAAAATTGGATTATTGTATACCTTTGAGGCTATCTGTCAAGAATAAAAACGCCGGAGGTTTTCGCAGGTTTTAAAAAATGTTTAAACCTTGCTGCTCCCGCTCAACCATACTTCTTTTTGAGAAGTATAAGAATTTAACTTGCGTTAATTCTTTCCGGCAATTCCAAGATGCGGTTTCCAAGTTGCTATCTCAAAATGTAATTTTTTTTATGCGGCTACAACCTGATGACTTGAAGGCCTTTTAAGCTGTTATATAGGAATTAACAATATTAAATTACACTTAACATATTGCGCAAAAAAAAACCTTTTAGAAAGTAGGCGGTGTATCAACCCAAAGCGCCTCGGCTTTTTCCTTGCCGATATTTCTAAAAGTATGGGGAATACTTGAATTGAAATAAATACTATCCCCTTTTTTTAAGGTATATGTAGTTTTATTTAAACTTATTTCAATCGCACCCTTAATCACAAAAACAAACTCCTGTCCAAAATGCGTATAAGCTGAATCACCGGAATCCGTATGCTCATCCATATGAAGCAATAAAGGCTCCATTTGTTTATTGGGATCAGGCGCAGTGAGAAGATAAACATTAATCCCTTTAAAGGCGCGGTTAAGATGTAGCCTTTCTTTTTCGGTTGTTACAGGGTTACCGGTTACTTTTTGGCTTTCCCCGATTAAATTGCCAACAGTAGTTTGCAGAGCGTTAGCGATGTTTTTAAGGGTTACTAACGAAGGAGAAGCCTTGCCGGTTTCAATTTGCGATAGAAAGCTTGCGCTTATTTTTAATTGCCTGGCAAGAGCGCGCAAGCTAATCCTTCTCTCTTCCCTTAGATTTTTAATATTTACTCTTACTATGTTCACCCAGCCCTTCCTTTTTTAAAAACATTGTTTAATGATTACTTCTTATCCTCAACCTTTCCATATTTTATCTTGGAAGGGCTGGGTTCATTTCCTACCTCACGCTGCCACGATAGCATATAAATTTTGGCTGTCAAGCATAAGTTAACACCTGTTAATATCCTGATTTTTACTTAAAAAAATCGCCACTATTACCGTCAATTAATTTAAAATTCGTAGGCTACGCTAAGCTTATACCACCTTTTTGTGCCATCGATGTCCTTTAACTCTTCATAGCTTTGGTTAAATATATTTATCCCTTCCAAGGAAATTGTAAAATCTTTTATCTGTTTTGCCAGTTTTAAATCAAAAGTTACATATTTATTCCTGATAACCGGATTCGCTAAATTGCTGATAAGATTTGCCGCCAAGCCTTTATAGTTAAACCCAAAATTGGCGACTAATTTGTGCCGATCATAATCAAATACATACTTGGAAAAGGTAAATGAGTTTCTTTTAGTTAGATTAAGATAAGTATAACCAAGAGAAACTTTTTCAAGTATACAATCTCTAAAGCTAAGCTGCGGCGACAAATCAATTCCGTAGGCTTGCACATTGCCAACATTAGTTGCCTGCCATACATCCAGAGGATTATTTCTTACCCAATCAATGGTGTTATGCTGATCGCGCAAAAATATACTTGATGATAAACTAAAAAATCCTTTAGGAGAAAAATCAAATCCCAAATCAAAATTATTTGAGCGTTGTATGCCAAGACTGGGGTTACCACGGTTTGCGGCGTCTGAATAATACAATTCCGTAAAAGACGGCGCGCGCCAAAGCCGGTTAAAAGAAAACCTGAGTTTAAGATCGTCATTCAAGAGATACCCCAATCCTACATGCGCGTTCTCAAGGTAATTCCATATATAGTAATAATCCGTACCAGCAGACACATCAAATAAAAATGAACCAATTTGCTTTTCGGAAACCCCGACAAGTATACCTTTTCTTAAGCGTGAATGCTTATTCATGTTGGTACTGTTTATGGTTTCCTCTTCGACATTTAAGTTTGTGAATATATCATTAGAAAAAGACAACTCCTCTTTCAATCCATAAACATAAGTTGTACTGTAATTAGTGGCAAATGACGGGTTGGTACGGTCTAGAATAAATTTATCCCGGTGGCGCCTGAGATACGCGGTATTGTTTAGTTTAAAACTCTCTTCGTTAAGGCCGAAACGGGTAAGAAAAAATCTTTGATTAATATGCTCCTCTTCCTGCCTGAAACGTGAAGAATAAAAACTGTCTGCGCCAAAATCTCTTTTTGTTGAACCAAATAAAAATTCTAAATCTTTATCGTCTTTTTCCCAAAGCGAGTGATATGAAAAATTATAAGTTTCAAAATCTGTATCCTGGCGCGAACCTTTTGAAATTTTATGTTCGACAGATACCCTGTTTTTTATATCGGCGAAAGCGAAATTTAGCGACATTAAATTTTCCCAGAGCGCGTATTGGCCAAAAGATGACCCAAGAAGGAATCCTTTGCTTTTTGGTTTTTTGGGCGCGAAATTTATTCTCTGCGCGTTTTTATAGATATCAACTTCTTCCAAATCAGCTGAAGTCAATGGAATCTCAAGAGTATAGTGCCCGGTCTGAGGGTCATTTATTTTAACGCCTCCCAGGCTCACATAAGCATCTTCAAACGCTGAACCTCTTATTGAAACATCCTGCTGGATACCAAAGCCGGAACGTTTTTTAATGTCCGTACTTGATGAATATTCCGGAATTTCTTCAAGAGAATTCGTTGGAAGATATTTTATGCTGCTTTCAGAAAAAACGTCAAGGCTTTCAGTTGAATTCAGAAGATAATCTTTGGTCACAGTAAGCGGTTCAAGCTCGACGGTGTCGGAAAAAGCCGGAGGAAAAAAACATAAGAAAGATAGGAAGAAAAAACAAGTAGTATATTTTTTATTGCACTTAAATAACAAAAACATCTTAATTATTATAATAAATAGGAGGATGGGATAAATTCTGTTGGCAAACCTGGAAGTAGTTTCATTATCAGCTTTAATCCCTCGCAGAAATCCCCGGGCTTCATGTGGATTTCT
>JBAYMG010000092.1:0-3056 GCA_041663665.1 Candidatus Omnitrophota bacterium
ACAAAGCTACGATAGCTTCCTCATTACTTGAGATATACGAGTCCACATCCTCAATGAAGCCAACCATCGGGCGGTTAGGCTCCGTTTGACGAATTGCCTCGATGCCGTCTACGAAGTCATCGAAGTCTTCACAAATCAAGAAGAGGCCATCCTGCTCAATGATTTGCTGACCAACGATTTGCGCAATAGCGGTTTTACCCATACCGGGCGCACCATGTAACAAAATACCTCGTTGATGTCGCAGTCCCATCTTACCGTAAATGATGGCATTGTCCCAGAATGTAGTGATTGCCCTCACGATATCGTGAGAAACACTATTGGGGAAGAGATACTTGTTCTCTGTCTGCAACTCACGAACGCAAAGCTGTGGCTTATCCTCACGAGAATAATACTCGCTAACATAGGCTTGTGCAGGGAGTTTTGCCGTCGAACCCTCACAAATGACATACCCCCCTTTTGATGTAACATACCAAACCTGATTACTCATATCTTGAAATCCTTATAGCTCCAAAGCGTCGAACAGTGTCGTCAACTTAATGTGCCGAACCGATACACTTTCAAAGTTACCATAGTAACCATCAGTTGTGTAATCATCTTCTTTGAGAAGAGATTGAAGAGCACGAAACTTGCTATATGGCATCTCTGGGCAAAGTTCCAACAAGAGAGCATCTAGTAGTTTATGCTCGGGTTGCCCATCAGGTACACAGTAATGACTAGCTTCACCGCCCCAGCAGTTCCCACCCTCTGCACCACCAGTGATCCATGTCAACACTAGATCAGAGTAGGACGCTTCTTCAGGGTGCGCGATCTTTTCATAATAGGTTCGTGACCCATTATCTCGCTTTCGCCCCAAGTAGCTATTCTCAGTATGGTGAATTTGGTGAAGATCCCATACTTTAAGGTAGAAGTCGCGCCAAGTCATCAGGGATTTCCTTTCCTTCGGTGTGCTTTGCCCAAATTGCCGCCATATAGGCATTTTCAACAATAGGCTCGTCTATTGGGTAAATGTTCAAGAATCTCGAACCATAGTACCAATATACCCAATTATCTTCATATGTGGCCTTCTGTAACGATTTTCGAGTAGCGATCCGCTGCGCTTGATTCCTAAGTAGTTCTGCAAGATTGTCCGGCAAATCAACCGTACCAACTTGCATCACAAAACTCGAAGAAGACTTGAACTCGAAACCATGGATCCAATCAGAATCGGATTCAGAAATCTGCTCCATAAGAAGATCACGCCATTCCTCAGGCTTCTTGGCCTTCCAGTAATAGTCAGTAATCTCAAAGAACATAGCTAGTTTATTGTTCTCGACTCTCTTGTGAGCGGTGTAAATAGTTTCCCGAAGATACTGCTTATACTCGCCCTGACGGCTATATACGACATTATGGAAGTAGCCACAGAAGATAAATCGTTTACCAGCCTTTGTTTCATACACGCCACCGGGAACGAGTTTGCCCATGGCAATCTTACTATAAGTACCACGAGTAGTGGCCTGCATCAATCGCTTATGAAGTTCAGAGCCAGCACGGATAATCTTCATCTGTGAGCCAACTTTAGCCCATAGATACTCGCCCTCAAGAATACCGCCGGGAGAAGTACCACACATACGCAAAGACTCTAGCAAGATATCTTCGCGCATATCAAAGTAGTAACCATCGTCGGTCACGACTTTCCAGGCACGCCCACCTTCTGCGCGGTGTTCTAGGTTAATGACACGAAGGCCCTTAAAGGGGAGATTGTTGACAGTAACTTCCGTAACATCTCCCACCTTGACATATTCCCTGGTCGCGTAATTGTATACTCGACCATCACCGGCCCAGTTTCGGCCTGTTTCTAGCGTCTTAGCATTTGTTGCATCGGAAACAAACGCGGGGCGAACATTCCAAGTCATCTGTTGATCTTCGGGCTGATCGCTAATATCATCAAATCGCCACTTAACATCTTGTGCTGGCTTTGCGATGATGGTAATTTGCTGCGGGATATTTCCTGAGAAGTTCGCCATTACTTTGCCTTTACCAATGCTTTTACAACAGAATCGAGTACCATTTTCTCGATCTTCTTAACCATAGTGCCGTAATAATCGACAACTTCATCATTACGCATAATGAAGACATCAAATAGATAGCCCGTTCCCGCATAACCATCAAACACCTGTTGAAGCAGCTTTTCGTCCACTTCATAGTATTCATTGGTCCGAACAGATTGCATGTAGATTTTGTCCCCTACTTGGTAATTAGGAAGACGGCATTTCAATTGTCTACTCAGCATCATGGTCTCCTTGCCATCATCCTTTATGATAGCACACTCAGAGCGCCATGTCAAGCTTGACATCGAACAGGCAACATGCTACGCTGAATATAGGTCCAACTGAAATATTGGGACCAATTCTGGCTTGTAGAGTCGGCGCGGAGGCGCTATAACGATCTTCAAGGACTGCGCCAATGGAATCTCGATACCTGCCACCGAACTACCTGCTGTTCCACGACGACTGCCACCTAGCGCTTGATTATCTACAGGGCGTAGAGGCCCGGCTTGTCCTTACTGATCCGCCATATGGCAAGGTCCTCAAAGATGACTGGGACCAAAGTGGGCATGTTACCGATCAATGGTGTGAACAAATCAAAGGGGCGTGTACACCTGATGCCTCTATATATGTTTGGTGTGGTATAGGTGAGAAATCGCGCTCGTTAATTGAATTCATGCAAGTCCTTGATAGACACTTTACATTTAAAGACTTGATTACTTGGCAAAAACGCCGTGGCATTGGTATGCGTCGAGGGTGGCTATATACTCGTGAAGAATTGCTTTGGTATGTGGTAAACCCTAAAGACTTCGTGTGGAACAAGGACGCTCAATACTCTGATGAACCCAACGCATTCAAAAAGGGCATGAGTGGTACGCAAGTTAATGAAAAGAAGCGGATCACAAATGTTTGGACTGATATCCCCGAACAACTCAAGAAACCACTGGGCACTCACCCTGCCGATAAACCAATGCAAGCATTGAAACGAGTCATTGCTGCCCACACTGATCCTAAGGATCGGGTTCTAGATCC
>JBAYMG010000093.1:0-3023 GCA_041663665.1 Candidatus Omnitrophota bacterium
ACTCGAGGATATACTAAAAGAAGGGCTAACCAAAGGGCCTAAGTCCACCGACGAAATGATCCAACCCTTCACCGAACTATTCACTAACTCCCTCATCAATGCCCAACCCTCTAAGAGATGGGTATCACACTCCAAAAAGAACAATAAAGTTCACTAAATAGTCAAACATGTCCAAAGTAACACTCGAAATAACCGATAACGAAGCCCGAATACTCGTCAGAGCCCTCGACATCGCTGTGAGTTATGTCAATAGCGGGGAGCCCTATGAAGGCATCCTCGGAGAGTTCAATCTCACCCCAGAGGAAACCCTAGCCCTCAAAGCCAAGATGCAAGCCAGGTGCGATGCCTTCAACCAAAGACTCGGCTACGAAATCGAACCCATAGACTGGCCACCTACCGATGAAGCCCTGCTCGAATACCTGTCAAGCTCCCTCGAACAACAACTCAAAGAGTAATCCCACATGCCCCAAAAGAAGAACACGAAGCCCGGAGTAGTCAACAAGTACCCGGAAGGTGACGTCCGTAACGGTCCCTGCGAAGAACACATCAATGCCGCCCTCTTCTTTCTTCGAGCGGGATTGGATGGTGAACCCATCCGACTGAACGAGGAGTGCCACCCCATTATCAGGAAGGCTATCAAGGCCATCGAGAAGCACTTCAAACAGCCAACTACCAATAAGTCTCGGCCCCATGCCCCGTAAAACCAAACCTCCCAGTGAGAGACGAACTCAAACCGTTGCCGTCCTCTTGACCGAATCTGAGATCGTCGACCTCGACCAAGTAGTAGAACTCCACAACCGTACCATCCACACCCTCGGTATCACCAATGTCATCACAAGGGCCAACTTCATCCGAAACTTGGTCCAAAAAGAGATTGCCCTGCTCCACGAGCCCCTTGAATGCCCTCGTATCGAAGGTGTAGCTACCGATCATTGACTATATGACCCCTATCAAGAGCATAGAACGAAGTAGAGGGTACCGACCTGAAGGCACCTGCCCCAAAGACCGTGCTCTCGTAGTCGTTCAGGACCAAAGATGCTTAGTCCTTGACCACATAGGCCCCTCCCTCGATTACCTAGAAGATCTCGGCACCCTCGATACTTCCCTCGATAAAGACCTGACCACTCTCGTCCAAGGGGTCTACATCTGGATGGGCAAGCTCTTCCAAACCTCCAAAGGCCCCGAAGAACTCCGAGGCCAATGGCGCATGGCCTCCAAAGATGAATGGCTACGCCACCTCGATGGTAAATCCCCCTGGGAATCACGACTATGGCTCTACCCAGAAAACGATGCTGACAACCCCGAGGACTCGTTCGATGAAGAAGGCTCCCCCATGGACGCTACCAAGAACTATACCGCCGTCAGTCAATCCCAAAACCCAATCGAAGTCATCAAGTCCTCCGTCAGCCAGCCAAAACAACCCGTCTTCCGACTCATCAACTGGAAAAAATCCCCACTGATTGAAGAAGAGTTGGTCAAAAAGGGTTGGGCAGACGGTCAAACTATCGATGTGGATGCCAAAGTCATCTCCCAACTGGCCCTCAAGTACGACTTGCTGATCTCTACCGAAGGGGACACCACCCTCATCTACCTGGACAAGAAAGAAGGACACTTCAAGAAGTGCCTCACCCCCAGAGTCTACAAGGCCAAAGTTGAAACGGACCCCTTAGTCCCATCGAATGCAACCCCAAAGAAACCCTCTAAAAGAGCATCCACAAAGGTGAATGCATCTGGGCAGGCTTGCTCAATGACTGACCCTCAATGACTGAGTATATCACCACATTTTTAGCCGGTCTGTGTATCGAAGGGACTGCAGTATTTTGGACTCACTATACCGAGCGTGGAAAAGCGGTCATTTCTGGGGCTCTGTCGAGCCTACAAGCCCTAGCGGTAGTGCTCGGAGTTGGTCAATCGGTGCGCGATTGGCATTATGCTCCGGCATTCATTCTCGGGTACGGCATGGGGTCGTATCTGGCCATCAAATCAAAAACCTGGTTTGGCCTCTGATGGGAAAGAACTGGATAGGCTGGAATGAACCACCTGAAGCTCTTGAACTATGCCGTCAGCTCCTGTGTGTGGTTCACAGCCTCCTTCCTCTGGGGCCTATACTGCCGACGAGCTCGTTATAGCTGGAATACTACCCTGCTGGGAATAATCGCTGCCTCACCCCTCTACGCTATCTTGCTGCAGTTGATCCCATGAGATACGACCACAAACCCATCACAAGTTGAAGATGATGAATCCCCTCACCCTAGAAAAGTTCATAGTCCAGGACCACAAGGCCGCCCCTCCCGAAGCCGTCCAACTCTTCAACGAGGAATCTAAGTCCGGAGTCCCTACAGCTATCTCCCACCACCCGGATGAGGGTTGGTTCGTCCTCCAAACTTCAGGCCAAGGACCCTACATCATCTGGCCAACACTAAACCCCTACTCGGTCGAATAATGCCCCTCCTGAACATAATCCTCAAAGAACTCAAAAGAGACCACAAGTTCTGGATAGGCTTCTCTATCTTCACCCTCAGTATACTAATTACATTCCTACTACCCCTCGGTCAGTATTCCTTCAAGGTCCTCGGTACCCTCATCATCCTCTACGTCTTCCTCGGCCCCTCAAGCAAGCCTAGAGTAAAACCCCCAACTTGCTCAGTCTGTGGCTCAATAGAGGAAGTCATCCAATGCAAGTACTGTAAGAAACCCCTCTGCCCCTCCCATCGAGTCGGTACCGGTGACCTCTCACAAGGATACACCTGTCAAGGATTCTGGGTGAACTGCAAGGACGCCTCCTCCTAGCTCTATCCTGGTTGCTGCTCACCACCTACGATAGAGGCGCCTAGTGCAAACCTTCCTGCCCTACCCAGATTACAAGAAATGTGCTCAGGTTCTCGACCGCCAACGACTAAGTAAACAACGAGTCGAGTGTAAGCAAATCCTCCTGGCCAATACAGGTCAGAGCAAAGGCTGGACCCACCACCCGGTGACCCTCATGTGGCGGGGATTCGAATCTGACCTCTGTAAGTATGCCA
>JBAYMG010000094.1:0-3016 GCA_041663665.1 Candidatus Omnitrophota bacterium
AAGGTCCACTACCGCAGCAACCTTTTGATTGACATAAAGCATGTTCTCGCTGGCTTTCGATTCCAAAAACCGCGTGCTGATGGTCGCATAAGTGGCATAAGCAACAAAAGCGACAATAGCCATGATGACGGAAAATAGGATCGTTATTTTAACGGTAAAAGACTTCATCGCTTCTCTCCTTGAAAAAATTGGGCTCGTTCGTAATCTAATTATACACTATTTGAGGCTAATTGCAATACGAGATTCGGTTATCACCCAAATAGAAAAAAAAAATTTATGGCTTGGGTTTTCTAGAGAAAATGAAAAAACATGTTGAAATATGAAGAATGTTTTGATATAATATTCATAGTCTCTCGCTCCTATAGTTTAATGGCAAAACAGAGCAATGGTAATGCTCAGATCCAAGTTCGATTCTTAGCAGGAGCACCATTTTAAAAATAAAATCACGTTTTAAACGTGATTTTTTCTTTTTGGTGATGGAACTTTCGTAATCTTTATCTCATTGCGCATTTTTAAAAACTTTTTCTTGAATAAGTGAAATTTCTCTTGTAGAAAACACATGTTTTCTTTCTTCCCACACTTTTAAAAAACAGACCGGATCATTCATCAGTTTCATTAACAAGTTATGAGATTCATCCTGTACTGAATTGTTTTCATATCTTGTAATCGTCTTTGCTCCAAAACCGAGCAAAATGGAAAACATTTTTTGGGACAGACCGTAGCCTTCTCGGATGGCTTTTATTTGCTCTGAAGAGAGCAATCCGACCTTTTTTCGATATAAAGAAAAAACCTTGGCTTCATTTTCTTTTTCCAAGACTTCCTCCCAAATTTCTTTATGGCATTCCCTGCACTCGCAAACGGTAATTCTTGCTTTGATCGTTTCATCTTTTACAACAAATTCTTTTTCGATTTCTTTGATTATCGCCTTTTGTTCTTTTCCGCAGTTCTCACAGAACCTTCTTACTTCTTTTTCCATTTCTCTTTCTCTCATTCTCAAACTTAATTGATTTACTTATTGACTTCTAGGTTATAAATTTGGCAACTTAATGCCATTGCTTCTGTGACATTGTCTTTAATCTTTCGAGAAAATTGTTTTTTTCAATTTTCGTCGCCAAATACATCATTCCCTTTTTTAAGGTATCACATGATACCTATTATATGGTGTTCTTTTTTTTTGTCAACCTTTGAATTTGAAAAAAATCATCTTCATGTTTCTAAAATGCAATAATGAATAAAAAAGGCCAAGAACTTTCGTTCTATTGTGTACCCTATGTCAAGGACATTAAATTAAAAAGCCCATTAAGTAATTTTTGGGGAGTCATCGATGGATCACCGTTGGAAGCAACGGTGATTTTTTTGAAATAATCATTGGTAAGCCCGGTCTTGCTTCCAATAAGCGGTTTCGGAATTCCACCGGAGTCAATTTGTTTAAGTTCCACTGCGGCCGGTCGTTGTTGTAATAATCAAAATAATCGTCGATCTCCTTTTGTAATTCTTCAAATGTGTCGCATTGATTCAAATGCAGTTCATCCTTCATATGGCCGAAAAACGATTCTTGAGGAGCATTGTCCCAACAGTTACCCCGCCTGGACATCGATTGAGTTATCTCCAGATTGTTCAAGACTTGAAGATATTTTATGCTTGTATAATGAGGACCCTGGTCAGAATGGAGGAAAGCCGTTTTCTTGAGAATGAAAGCTTTCCCGAGCATTAATAAACCAACGGTGTCCAACACGAAGTCGACTCGCAAGCTTTCCGAGAGAACATGGCTCAAAGTCTCGCCGGTCGCGGCATCCTTTATTACCGAAAGATAGGCTTTCTTTCCCTTGCCATAAAAGATATAGGTGATATCGGTCAAGAGTACCTGTCCCGGCATTCCGACTTTGAAATTGCGATTGACCAGATTGGGAACGGTTTGAGCGGTCCTGGCGGCCAAAAGCATCTTTTTGTAAGGATTAGGTTTCCTGATCGGGCAACGTAAATTAAACTTTTTCATCAGCCGCCGGATTTTCTTAAGATTGAAAACGGTCTGATTTAGGCGCTCCAGCTGCATTTTGATGCTTCGGGCCCCCTTGTCCCGGCCTCGGTAGCCATAAGCCTCCCTAATCAAGAAAAAATCATTCTGATCTTGGTCTTCACGTTTGTTTCGGCTGGCTGTGGAATGAACATGATTATAATATCCGGAACGTGACACCCCGGCCAGTTCACATAAATAGCGGATGGATAACCGCTTATTCCCGCCGGGTTTCCCCTTTTGGATGATAATTTTAATTAACTCGAATTTTTCTTTTGTTTTGACTTTATCCTTTGCATCGCTCTCCTTTCGATTTTTCGAAGCCCCTTTAGAAATTCATTTTCAGCTTCCAGATATTCGATTCGGCTGTTTAATCTGGCCACGTTTTCTTCGTTGGTCAGGTTTTTGGTCCTTGGCCGTCCCGAGTTCTTTTTGCGCAGATCTTCAAGTCCCGTCGATCGCTCTTCGTTTCGGATTCTTCGAAACCGGTCTAGACAGTTTTTGGCGGCTTTCCGCCCCAGTATTATAAGATCAAATCCGCACTCCGAAAACACTCGAGAAGCGGATTTCCCCTTGTCCGTCTCCTGAAGAAACACTTTTTTAAACTCATCGGTGAAGTTGATGTATTTATCCGTCATGCTTTTGACATAAGGATTCTTGGAGATGATCGTCATCTGTTCCGGCGTGAATCTTGATTTGGCCATAGCACTCCTTTCTTTCCGTAATGGTACTTCCATCAACTGGAATCTTTTTCACCATTTTAACATAAAAAAACCTATAAATGAACTTAGGTTTTTTTTCTAAGTGTCCATTTTATAGGTTCTATTTTATTCCTAGCCATTCATTTATTCCCCAGTGGTAATTTCTTGAGCTTTCTTAAGCGTTATCTTGGTAGCAACCGGTCCAATCAATTCATAAACCAACGTAGCTGCGAGGACGATGGTTCGGATTTGCGATCCCATTTCCGGATTAAGCACCTGCGTTGCTACAAGGCTTAAGCCA
>JBAYMG010000095.1:0-3001 GCA_041663665.1 Candidatus Omnitrophota bacterium
AGCTTTTTGATATGAAATATTACAAACAGAATCAGGAAGAAGCAGACAAGAAAAAGTGAAGGGATGATTCATAATGGAAGTCAAGATTTACGAATTGAACGAGAACAGACAGCGTGGCGGTATCGAGAACTGGCAGGACTTGATGACTGACGAGGAATATAAAAGAGGTCAGCACTATAGTTCACAGTATCTTCTAAGAACCGGAGAAATACAGAAGAACAAGTCATACTGGGACAGGTTAAATGAGTTGTATGCCTGCCAACGAGAAGCAGATGCGGAAGATCCGGACTATCCAAACAACTTTATACCCTTGCTTACACCTTGCATAGAAGGTCAAGTAGCTTCCATTATCGAGGGCGATATCGAGTTCACGCATTTTACTGACAATCCCTTGCATTCAACCTTTATGAAGAAATTTGATGCTGCTTCTTTCTATTTCAGGCGAATGAACCGGTTTACAGACCATTTTAAGGACTATACAAGGTATTATGACTTGTTTGGTAATGCAATATTAAACGTTTCATGGGAGGAAGGTTATTCCAGACAGGCAGGAAAACCTCAAGGATTCCCGAAAATAACGGTCTGTCCATTGCTTTCCGTACTTATTGACGGACGTATAAAAGATCCTAAAGACCTGCAATATGCGGACTATATCATTCATGAGATTGGCTTTCAAAGCATTGGCTGGGCAAGAGAAGAGTACGGCGACGACAAGGCAGATTCAATCAGTATTGGTTACAACCGGTATGAGGGAGAATCACCAGATCGGTCAGTAGACGATGATTATACTTTCACTTTGCTTCATGTCTGGACAAGGAACAACAAACAGCGCAACCTCCAGTTGATAGAAATGGACATGAACGGTTTTGTCCTGCGTATTTCAGACCCAAGCAATCCATATTACGAGTATGTAAACAACGAGTACCCTTTCTATTTCAGTCGAATGATCCCTATTCTTGGCGAGTTTTATGGTCATGGCGACGGCACCATTTTGAAACCCATGCAGGAAGCAGTAAACAACCTGACTGATGAACTGGAACTGGCGGCAAGGTTTTCCGCACAAAGCAAGATCCTGGTAGACCCACGCGCAAAGATGGGGCCAGATCAGCTTAACAGCAATCCTTCGGAGTATGCAGTCTGCACAGATCCAAAAGGCAACGTCATGCAGTTGACCGGTCAGGGCATCAATCCTGTTGTTGTCACCATGATCCAGTTCCTTCTTAACGAGTCGCAAAAAGCAACACGATTCAACGAGATCATGACAGGCAATCAACAGGGTGTGTCCGCTACTGCTACTCAGATTAACAGCCAGATCATGCAGGGGTCAGTGGGTATTCAGGATAAGAAGAGCGATGTTGCAAGGGCGATGGAATGGGCAGACAGGTATTGCCTGAAACTTTCTTTGGAATACTGGGACACACCATTCTTGGTTGCTATTGATGGCAAGGACGCTGAAACAGTTGACGTTACGGAAATGCGGAAGGCTCCTGCTTCTGTTCCTGTAAGCGAGCGTGTATTGAAGAAGATTCGTGACAGGATGGCAGGATTCTTTAAACCGGGCAAGATCACTATGGATATTGCCAGAGATGAGAAAGGCAATATAGTTCCTGCAAGCATAGACGTTTATACCAAAGTGTATATTGGCAGGGGCATGTCCAAAGACAAGACCACCATGTACAATATTTTGGTAGGGCTTGCTGGTTTGCTTGGATTTGACCAGAATGGACAGCAGAGAAGCGTTATTTCGTTCAAGCAACTGGTTCGCCTGTTGGAAGAGAACCTTGGCATCAAACTCAATGCAGAGGGCGATGAAGAACCAAACCTTGACAACACACAGACGAATATTGCCGCAATTACCGGGCAAAACCCAATCGGCCCGGGCGGCACTGTCCAGAAAACCCAGCCCGTTGCGGAGAACCTGATGCAGACAGTTCCGCAAATTAGCGGCGGTGATAACCGGAGGCTTAGTTTATGAACGACATTACTGACAACATGAAGAAGTTCGACGCTCTTACGGACGTTCTTATGCGACCAAACAGTCATGCCGTAGGCGTTATGAAACTTCTGGACAAGCACTATCCTGCTTTTGCAAGGAAGGTATTTGAGAAAAATCCTCTAATCGAGAAAATGGCAATGGCCAACTTTTGCAGTATGGATATTCTAATGTATCCTATATGTGGGCACTGTGAGTCGCTTGCAGCCTATTGCCGGTACGCTCAGAACGCTCAAGGCTTTCCTTTACTGGATCAGGACAAAAAGCCTGTAGGCGTTTGCAGGTGCCTTAAATGCGGCAGGGAAACGGTTGCGCCTATCACGTTCTATGAATGGTGTCTTATGGAGTTGAAGAAGAAAGCACCTGAATCCATAGGTATGAACTTGCAAACAGTAGTGGACATAATCGCTGAAAGAGGTCTGGAGAACGCAAAAAGGCGATACAGAAAGGTAAAGGTAAAAGAGTATGTACAACCCTAACAATGCGAAAGAGATCGTATTTCCTCTGACATTTGGTTGCAGTTCATGGCCTGGAAAACAGTATATCTGGAATGATGTTAACGGTGGAGCAAAGCCAATAGGCGCTTTTGGCTACACAACCAACCAGTTTCTTGGCGGTCGCTGTATCAAACTGGGGTTCATGCCTGAACTTGGCTTCTACGGCTGTCAGGACAAGAACCATCAGGAAGGAACAAGCAAACTGATAGGATTCCACGTAGAAGATCCTTCTGTCATAACGGAATACGGCAAGTCTATGATTGAACAGATGTTCCCAAACAATACCATAAGATATGAGCGATATGAGAGCATTAAGAAAAAGCCAATAGACCCTGCTATTAAAGCGAAAGCGATTGAGGAAGCACGAAAGATTGGTGTTCCTGAACAGGCTTTGAAGGTTTCGCACGTGGATACTCTTGTCGATCTGGTGAAAGTTGCCAAGTTTGAAAAGGCGATGGAAGAAGCACAAGAGAAGAAACCGGTTGATGTTGCCAATGAACTGCTGAAAAAA
>JBAYMG010000096.1:0-2941 GCA_041663665.1 Candidatus Omnitrophota bacterium
CCCACGCAAACGTCCCGCCCTTTTACGAGCATGTCGTCGCGCTGCTTCTTCAAGTCCTCATACTCGCCGGCCGACTCGCTCAACTCGCCCATCCGGTCCATCACGGCCTCGAGTTCGGCATCGTCGATGATCCGGAGGTTGCCGCCGGTGGTGAAGTCAGGAGCACACCAGGAGAAGAATGGACAGTCTGGGCACTTGTCGCCATCATTGATCCCCTGGGGTGGCTCGGCGCAGGCGACAGCCAGGTTGATGCGCTCGGCCTTCTGGATAATCCGTTCCATGTACTCCATATCCAGCGGAAAATGAACAAACTTCATCTGGTACAAGTCGTGCTTGTTCACGAAGAGGATAAAGCAGTTCTCCAATTCGTGTGCAAGAGCGTACGTTTGCAACTGCCCTCGGTAGGCCTTCGTCCAGGAGTATTTGGCCAAGTCGTCGTAGGAGTTGATCCGCGGGTAGATGTTGGCCGAACAGGTCTTGATGTCGACGACACCGACCGTAACCCATTGACCGTTGCTGAGGATCTGAAGAAATCCGTCAATGTGCCCGGAAATCTCGTACTGACGCATGAACTTGTCATTGGTGGGCGTCTGGCTTCCGACGATGCGGAAAGGCGGGTCGCTCAGCACCCCGACTTCGGAGATGATTCTTTCGATGATCGGCTCCAGAATCGTGCCGGTTTCAAATACGCCCAGCAGGGATTCAGGAGTTGGAGCGGCTTTGTCCCAGTTCACTCGCCGGTAGTACAAACGCCGCTCACACGGATCGTCCAGGCTTGAGGCTCGGTTTGTGTGCTGAGGGGAGAGCCGGCGCTTACTGTTGAGGACCAACGAGATTCCGCGGGCAATGTCGATGTTCATGGTGATCCGACTTCCGGGGCTACGTCGGTCAGGGTTTCGTTCTTGGCGACGAATGCCAACTGGGTGCAGAGAGAATCGAGTGCGGTTCCCTCGGTCGTGTCTCGGTAGAAGAAGGCGATTTCCTCTACCACGGCAAGGGCACCGTCGAGCTTCTTCACCTCGGAGCCGCTCAGCTTGTGCGTTCTCGTCCCGTCAGGGTTTACGGTTCGTTCCATGTGGTCTCCTTGTTACTTTTCATGTCCTTGTCTTCCTGTGCCACGTGTCGATCCGATACTGTTCGGCTGTCACGGCTCGGTAGCACGGGAAACACCAGCCGCATCCACAGTCATCGTCGAGCGCCGGCCAGCCTCGCTCGCGGTAGCACTCGCAATTGTCATGTCCCTCTCCCCAGCCTGTGCATCCGCATAAAACGCACTCAAAATCGTACCGTCCGTATTGATCCTCGATCGCCGGCAGAATCTCGCTCTCGAGCACGTCCCAGATCGCGTCGTTTCGCTCCCACGACGAATCACCCATGACGATGTAGTAGTCGGACCGTGTATTCAGAGGCTGAACCGTCCCCCAACCGCATCCGTCGCCAAATCGCTGATGCACGAGAACCGGTGTGATCTGGTAATCACTGCCCAAAAAATGCACACGTTCCGTCCTGCACACGATCCGCTCGACCAGTTTCGGGTGGCGTGACATGATCGACAGAGCCTCGCGGACGGACTGCGGCCGGTGGATCAAATGCCGAGGCCAGCGATCGACGGCGGTAAGGATTTTTGCGGCGGTTCGGATGTTCATGATTCTTGCCTTTCCCTGGGCTTAGCCCCACGGTGCCCCGGCGTCGTTCTTGTCGAGCGACTCCTTGAGAGCTCTGGCCTTGCCGAGGGTGGACGAGAGCCACTTGCCCTTAAGCAGTCGCGGGGAGTTCTTCCCGGCAACGGGCCCCTTGTCTCCGGTGAACCCGGACAGCAGAGCGCAAATCTCGCCGGCAATGGTTTCCACCTTGCGGTCTTCCGATTCGGAGAGGTCGGTCAGGCTCCACTTGCCCTCTGCGTCCTGTGCGACCGTGCAGCCGGCGTTGGCGATCGCCATGCAGATTTCGCCAAGCTCGACTTGGTGGCGATGGTCGTCTTCGCTGGAGCCGCCCTGGGTGCCCTGTCCGCGGTCCACCTTGGTTGACTTCGCAGCATCGCGTCCGGTCCCGCCCATGATCCGCTGATACTCGGCGGCGGGCATTCCGCGCAGGCCGAGAAGTTCCTTGATCGCGTTTCCACAGAATATGTGATAGGCCGCGCTGCGGATGGAGTTCTCGTTGATGTTCTCGAGCGCTTTCCACTCACCGTCTGCCTTGCCCAGGAAGTTGTCTCTGGTCGAGTAGCTCCCGTGAACGTAGACGACGCGGTTCTCCAGTTCGGCGTAGCCCTCGTAGACGTAGCGGTAAGCCTCGCCCTCCGAGTCGGTAGTTACCTCCTTCTTCCACTTCACGTCGCGATAGCGGATCGGAAACGACCTGGCGATACGCTCAGCCCCTGCAGATGACAGGCAGGCCTTGGCTTTGTCGCCGGCTCCCTGAATCGACCAGTCCTGGGGGTATGTCTGGGAAATCAGGATGGTTTCAATCGCTGATCGCATCCTGGCAGCGACTGCCGCTTTGCTCTCTAGGTGCGCAAGCAGCGCCTTGGGATCGCCCTCGGCAACCACTTTCGTGAGCGCCATCGACTTCTCTTCTTCCGGTTCCTGTTCAACGTCCATCTCGTTCATGTCGTTCTCCGTGTTTGTGGAAGCCGGCCCTTCCCCGGCCCGTCCCGTGTCTGGCTACCCCGGTGGGAATTACCGGGCAACTTGGATATCCGAATCTTTCAGTCTTGTAGGTCTTCACGCTTCCCAGGCGTGTCCGTTTTTAGCGGCGGATCATATAGATCACCCCCTTTCGATCTCTTGGCAATCTCTGCACACTCCTCAACCGTCAGTCGGGCCGTCTCCCGGTCCTTACGCTCTTGCCACTGACGAAACTCTGCGTCGGCGGCTTCTCGGTCCTGGTGGTCGGTGAAACGGGTCATGGGCCTCTTTCCTGCCACGCGCCAGCCCTGTCG
>JBAYMG010000097.1:0-2929 GCA_041663665.1 Candidatus Omnitrophota bacterium
CACTCTCTACTAATCATTACTACTATTTTTGATATTAAATATCTTTATTAACAACCTTTAAACCCAAATCATTTTTTGATAATATAAGTCAATGAAACTTTCCCTTTTACAAGAAAATTTAAACACAGCCCTAACCAATGTTTCTCGATTTGTCTCTTCTAAAAATCAACTACCTATACTAAATAATATTTTATTATCAACCGATAATGGTCGACTTAAACTTTCAGCTACCAACTTAGAATTAAGCATTAATTATTGGATTGGAGCTAAAATCGAGGAAGAGGGGACAATTACTATTCCCTCAAAAGAAATCACCGAATTTGTTTCTTATTTAACTCCCGGAAAAATTGACCTATTTTTAAAAGGAAACAATCTTTTAAATTTATCTTCATCAAAAACAGAATCAACTTTCACCACCAATCCTTCTACTGATTATCCTGATTTTCCCACCCTTAATCCAGACACTTGTTTTGAATTAGATTTAAATATTTTAACCCAAGCCGTTTCTCAAATCGCTTTTTCCGCTGCCACCGACGATACTCGTCCAGTCTTAACAGCCATCCTTTGTCAGTTCACTTCGGATAGTTTAAATTTAGTTGCCACTGACGGTTTTCGTTTATCTTTTAAAAATATTAAACTAATCAACCCTATTGATTTAAAAACAGACCAAGTCACTTTTTTAATTCCTGCTAAAAGCCTTTTAGAGGTCACTAAACTCGCTAAAACCAACACTAAAATTAAAATAGGCTTAACTTCTGACGAACATCAAGTAGTCTTCGTCTTAGACGATGTAGAGTTGGTTTCTCGACTTATTGAAGGGGAATATCCCGCCTATCAAAGAATAGTTCCAGAATCTTTTTCCACTAAAGTCTTTTTAAATAAAGATGAGTTAATCCAAGCTGTTAAAATCGCCTCTGTTTTTGCTAAAGAATCAGCCAATATCGTTCGTTTTAATATTAAAACGAATTCTATTGAGCTCACTGCCAATGCTCCTCAAATTGGCCAAAATAAAGCCACTGTTGATGCCAAAATTGAAGGCGAAACCCTAGAAATTGCGTTCAACTATAAGTTTTTAATGGATTTTCTCAGTGTCTGTAAAAGTCAGGAAATCATTATTGAATTAAATGAATCTTTAACCCCAGCCTTTTTTCATGATCAATCAGACAAAGACTTTTCCCATATCATCATGCCTGTAAGACTCCAAGATTAATTTATTTTGGAAATTTGAAACTCAAAACTGTTTGTTTTAAATAGTGGATTTTTTTCTAACCATTGTTTAAATTCAGCCTCAGCTTCAGTCTTATCCTCTTCTTTTTCAATTAAAATTACTAAAACACCTGGTTTTGAATATCCTGCTATTTCCATTTTTATACCCCTATAAGGCAAAACCGTAAATTCGTTTTTTTCTGATTCTGGATTATCAGACTCATATTTAATTACAGTTGGCGTCACTATTTGTTTTAGTGTTGGGGTAATAATAATATCTTCACTCTTATTAGTTTCAGTATTTCCATAAAAAAGTTTTAAAAGAACTAATATCATTACTAAAAAACCTAAAAAAAACAACACAAAATATTTTTTAAAAAATTCAATCATTGTTTCATTTTAACTTAATTTATAAAATTCTTGCATATTTTACAAAATCAGAATAAGTTGTTATTTTTACAAAACCAGGTTGCCCGCCACAAATATCAAGATAACCACCTGATCCACTATGAATCCACAAAGTATTACCTGAAGAATCTCTACCCACAAATATTCCTATATGGTCTAAATTATCGACTAACCCTAAATCTCCTAATTGAAGTTGGTTTGGATCACTAAACCGCATTTTGGCACTATAATACTCACTATCAGCTCCACTGGTTATATTTATCCCAAATTGGGAATAAACCCAACCTACAAAACCTGAACAATCAAGACCATAAATATATCTACTCACTTCTGTCCCAAATTTAGTATCATTTCCAAATGTATATGTACCACTATCAGTGGTATATGTTTTTTGACCCCAATTTATATCTATTCCCTTTATTGGTTCAGAATAAAAACCACCATGCCCACCTCCATAGTAATAACAAACTTTATTAACTAAAGATGAAGCCATGTCCACTACCATTTGGCCAGTTACTTGTTGACCGGCTGGATAAGTCGGGATGACAATATTTCCTGTTGACGAAATATATATCCCATTAAAAGGTTGAATAACTGAACTTTCCGTTTCACCTTGTGGTGGCACTAAACTTGAAACTGAATTTCCTAATAACATTTGATATCCAAACAATCCCCCCAAAACCAAAAGTAATATTGGCCCCACCACTGCCGCCGATATTGCTCCAATTAAAAGAAACGGCAAACCTAACACAAACATACCACCACCAATAATCGCTCCACCTATTTTTCCAAAATTTTCTTCTAAACCTTTTTTTATTCCTATTCCCAATTTTTCCGCTATTTTACTAACTGCGTTTTTTAACACCTTAGCTGCCGCTACCACTGCCACCACAATTGCTCCTATTCCAGTTGCCGATACCGCTACTGCCCCAGCTGCGGTTGCTACTCCTGCCGCTGCTGTAGTACCAGTTGTTGCTACCGCTTTAACTCCACTACTCAAAATTCCACTTAAAACTGTGGAAATTCCCTTTTGAAATCCTTGTTCCGCTACTACACCTAAAGAATTTTTTGCAAATTCACCTACTGCTTGGTTTCCAATTTTACTTACTAATTTTTGACCAGTCCCAGATATTGTCTTATTCAGCCATCCGCCCGTTAATTTATCTACTCTTCTATACCAACCTAAATAACCTTGAGTTTTAGAAAATAAATTACTTACACCTTGGTCATTAAAACCAGAAATTACATTCTCAAACGACCGTGTCTCCTTTATATTCCCTGGTAGGTTAACATTTTTTAACCCCCCCTTAATCGA
>JBAYMG010000098.1:0-2924 GCA_041663665.1 Candidatus Omnitrophota bacterium
GAAAGTAGGAATCCCAATGGGAATCACAGATCGCTATCGACCCGTAACCGCAGCTAGACCCAACCTCTATGGTGGTTGATTAGCAATCAGGCGAGTTGCGGCAGACTGTAAATCTGTTTCCTTCGGGAGTAGTGGTTCAAATCCACCAGCCACCACCAATAGTAGATGAGAAAGGTACACATCATGTTCATCAAACGCGAGCCCGGGAGCGGGCAATCAAAAGCAGAAAGTGAGGGTTCGTAGCTCAATCGGCAGAGCAAGCGGCCTTTAACCGCGAGGTTGGGAGATCGTTGCTCCCCGAGCCCACTGAGTTAAAACAATCGATTAATCTTCTTTGGTGTAGGTACTTTGTATGAAGCGAGAGCGCCAACTACATTCTGACTACACTACCCTGAAACTAAGTAAACGAAACCATGACTTGAAGCGAAGAGCTGTTGAATACAAAGGAGGTTGTTGCCAGGTTTGCGGTTACTCAAGATTCCTAGGTGCTTTGGAGTTTCACCATACTGACCCGTCTCAGAAGGACTGGACAGTGGCTAGAAATCACAGGGCTTGGGAAGTGTTGAGGTTAGAGTTGGATAAGTGTGTATTGCTGTGCTCCAACTGTCATCGAGAAGAGCATGGTAAGATAATCAGTGAGCATCACGCTAAGTTAGAGCAGTCTGTTAGATCGCAAATTCCAGTTCGGCATACAAATCCAAAAATACCTCATACTTGTAAGACTTGTGGTGGGTCATTCTATGCTCGCCCAAGTACAGGTCAAGTCTACTGTAGTAAGAGGTGTCGTGAGACACTAGTGTGGCCAAATTCAGATGAGTTAGTAGGGATGCTTCGTATCATGACTCCTAGTCAGATAGCTAATAAGCTAGGGTGTCATTCAAAAACAGTTAGAGAGAAGCTTCGTAAGATGAGTATCACTTGGAGTAAACATGCCTCAGTGGCGCAATTGGTAGCGCAGCGGGTTCTTACCCCGAAGGTTGGAGGTTCAATTCCTCTCTGTGGCACTCAGTAGTAACTGATCCGACATCGTCTAATGGTTAGGGCACGGGACTTTGAATCCCGTTATCCTGGTTCGAGTCCAGGTGTCGGAACTAAGGCACATCTTGTGCTTGTTCATTGAAAACTTTACTGGAGTGAATGCTGACTTATCTGGTCTGTTGTGGGCCAGGGTAGCAGACGGCTGTGATCGACCTCAAGTAAACCGAGGGCTGCAGCGACCGTGCCTGTGGGGTAGTGATTCATTCCTGACCGTAATGAAGTAAGGCATTGGCGAGCCCCGGAGGGGCAAGCACAATGCCGACGGCACGAGAACCAACTCGTGTCGGGGGAGGCTTGAAACAGCCTCCATATTCCAGGATAGGCAAATTGGTAAGCCGGTGCACTGTTAATGCACGTCGATTGCGGGTTCGAGACCTGCTCCTGGAGCCCTTCCATTCCGAAGTAGCTCAGTTGGTAGCAGCGGGTGACTGTTAATCACCAGGTCCCAGGTTCGAGCCCTGGCTTCGGAGCTACGTTTGGTGTATCTTTTACTTGTGAATTCTAAGTCAATTGGTGAAAGGTCTGAGGGAATGATCCTGGCCATTTTTCTGAGAGCTGGGAAAGTAGTCCTGCAACCCTTTGGTGATAATCAAAGGTATGACCTTGTAGTGGATGAGGTTGGTAAGTTCATTCGCATCCAATGCAAGACCGCCCGCATCAAGAATGGTTGTATCATGTTCGATACTTGCAGTTCTTCATTTCACAGAGGCGGAAAGAAGAGAGGGTATTTAGGGGAGGCTGAGATATTTGCCGTTTACAGCCCAGACTTGGATCAGGTCTTTGTGATTCCCGTCAAGGATGCTAGAAAGCGGTACTCAAGAAGACACAAGCCTCTCTGACATCCAGGAGGTTTTAGAAGACCTTGTCTCCTGATCGTTATGATACTATCGCTGATGCTGCCACTCGAGAGGGCACCTTATAGGCTGGTTCGCAACCAGACGTCAGGAGCTGGAGCTAACCTTCACTTACTCTTCGGAACCTTACCCACCCAAGACGGGGTTTGATAGAACTTCGGAGGTTGATAGAACTTCGGAGGTTTATAACCTTTTTGAGGAGGGTTCAACTTCGGTGCCCTGTGCGGCTTTGGTGGCTGAGGGGGTCTCGGTGGGGTGGGTGGAGTAGGCGGGTGAGGTGGTAGTTTAGGTTTAGGGGGAGCCGGTGGTTTGAAGTCTAATACCACTGAGTGATTATCTGGATCAGCCTTAGGGTGATCCTTCATGTACCGTTGGTAAGCTTCTTCACTAGGGAACTCTATTGTAGTTAGGAACTTGGATACAACCCGACGGATGATCCGAGCATCTTCAAATTCACGTAGTAGGTCCCTTGACATCTCTAACTACTTAAGATAGATAGTTTTTGCGGGCTGGCGCAACCTGGTAGCGCGTTGGGCTCATAACCCAAAGGTTCCCGGTTCAAATCTGGGGCTCCGCAACCAACTCGTCAACCTTATCTCTACGGGAGACGAGTGGGGGAAGTAGAGATCCCCTGGGCGCCCGATTTGGTCGGGAGTGCCCTATGCTGATGTAGCTCAATGGTAGAGCACTGGTTTCGTAAACCAGCGGTTGCGGGTTCAAGTCCCATCATCAGCTCCGCAGGATAGAGCAGCCTGGTAGCTTGCCAGCCTCATAAGCTGGAGGTCATTGGTTCAAATCCAATTCCTGCATCCATGAGTTCTCGTCGTCCATATTGTAGGATCTCGTTCTACCCGGGTAGGCGAAGAAGGGGGATCGTAAACTCCCGAGAGCTCAGTTACTACGGAAGGACTCCCTATTTGGTGAGGGGACTTGTCTTGAAAACAAGCGAGCGTAACAGCTCTGAGAGTTCGAATCTCTCTCCTTCCGCCGGTGAGAATACTGATCTGGAGTACAATATCGCTAATTGAACAC
>JBAYMG010000099.1:0-2895 GCA_041663665.1 Candidatus Omnitrophota bacterium
CGGGTTATGAGCGAGCACTCCGAGTGACCACAAAGGGTGCGATGACCTCATAACCCGATATTTTAATCATTTGATAGATGTTATGGTAATGGATGAACGTGTTGCAACATACAATAATGGTGATGTAATGTCAGCCATGAAATTACCATAATATCTATGAGGTGATTAAAATGAATAATATTTATGTATTACCAAAATGGTTAAATCTTGATCGTGATTATAGAATACTTGCTAATCATTGCCAAATAATAGATACCACTTCTAGTTCTACTCATTTTGGTGGTCTAAGTCCATTTATACTTGGCCCATGTGCAACATATCTGCCAGGAGTTTATGCTAAGAATTTTGAGAACTTATGGCAATATTCAAAAGTATATTCACCTGAGCACATTATATCTGGCAATTATCCATTAATGCACAATAATGAATGGTATAAATGGCGTTCAGAAGGGTGGGCTAATCCAAAAGCTGTACGCTATCCAATGGGAAAGGGCCGTAAACCTGCATTTTTACACTGGAAAGGACAAAATCTTGATTATGTTAAGGCCCGTAAAGAAGTTTATGCCATGAATTATTTTGCCAATGTTATAAAAACTGATAGCTTTAAACGCTTGGAATTATTATTTAGATATAACGATCTAATCCTGTTAGATTATGATGCTTATGACCATCGTGAAATGGGTAGAACACTGGTTGATGTAATAAATGACCCAAATAAAAAATGTGGTCATGCATTTATATTGGCAATGATATTAACAGGTGTATTACCGGATTGTGTGGAATAAAATGGATAAATTACTATCAATCACAGGATTTATATTTGAATTAATGCATATATTTTTTATTTCCGTATTCATGATGGTTGATATAACCATTCTATCTATGGTTGTATATATTACATCAATTTCGTTTAACAGGAGTTAGTAATGACTAATTGGAGTTATACGTGCAAGGCGTGTCTTTCGTCTAACGGTTCAGAGCCAAACGAAACAATAGATTGTCCTGCTGGTTCAAGTTGTAGTATGCACCCAGACAGGAAAGCATTGATCAACTCCATTAATAGAAATGTAAAAAAGAAGGATATTAAAAATAAGAAACCAAGGAGGTAACCATGTCTACATATTATTTTACCAATCGTAGACGAGCCAAAGATACAATTATGTTGCTTGTGGATGAGCATGTAAGCGATGGTGTGACAGTGTTTGTTCGGGACAGCATCGTTTATCTAGATATCGAAAAAAGTGTCACAGAGGGCAAATTAGCTCAATCCATGAGCGCAATATTACACTATGCAGAGTCAGCTCAAGAATCTATCGAAAATTTACTCCAGCTTGATAAAATCACGGAGTTGTATAAAGCTGATGGCTTGGCTAAATTTAAAGTATAAGGAATATATAACATGGAAATTGATGAATCACTTGTGCCATTTACGTGTCCGTTGTGCGGTGCATATATGAATGATGATGGTTGTGTAAGATTAATTTGTAAATCTAACCATAATCACATTATTTCATATGAAAAAGAATTATTACCATATAAAAATGGTGAAAAAGATTTTATTTGGCTTAAAGCTCGTATGAAAATACGATTGGGTAAATTAATTCATAAAAGATAGGAGGATTTTACATTGGCTACTCAAAAACAACTCAGGAAACAAATGGTAGAAAAAGGTTTTCGATTCAGGTCTGGTATGTATGTAACAAAAAAAGAAGCAGATGTGATTGACAATTTATCAAAACCAATAAGCCTTAGATATTGCCGTTTATGTGGGAATGAGTTTTCGGATTCGCTAGTTTTAGATCATGTTAAAGAGTGCTGGGGAATAACATACGAAAAGTTATCCGATGTACCACGTATTCCGCCAAAAGAAGCTGTAGCACATTATGCACACAAAAATACTAAATAACTGGAAGGTGTTTTATGTCCCAAGAAAACGACCAAGCACTTGAAGCATTCTTACAATGGGCGGCAGGATTAAAAAAGGTTGAAGATGATCGTAAGTCTATTAAGTATAAGTATATCCGTGAAAAGTTTGTCCCACATGAAATAGACCCAAACGTAGTGGTTGAGCCATACGATATAAATAGATGCAACTATTGCCGAAAAAACAAAACGTGCAAACTTGATTTCGATGGCATATTTTATACTAATCATAAGGACAGAAACAATAATAAAGATTTTGGTGTAAAAACATGCCCAAACTTTAGTGACAATGGTGAACCATTACCAGATGAAAAGTGCTGGGTATGTGGTGAAGTAGGATGTGATTTTAAGGTTCTTGGAGATCGTATAGACTATGGTACTCGTTTTGCAATAGACAAGAATTGTAATATTGTTCATACTGACAAGGAAGTTCGTACTCATATTTGGCCATCGGTACATGATAAATGCTACGATATAGGATATTGGGGAGATAGTTATGATTAAAATTCCGATAGGAACTAAGACGCTATTATATGGCAATCATCAATTCTTACTTCATCCATTATTTGTTGGATTAGCATGGACTAAATATTATCATAAGTTACCAAATCCGAAAGAAGCTATTTGTATCATTATCCACGATTGGGGATATTGGGGTAAACCAAATCTTGATGGCGAAGAAGGTGAACAGCACCCATTCTGGGCGGCCCAATGGGCATTAAATCATTTTGATAAATCTAAGTCACCACCATTATACAATAAAAGTTGTTATTATCTATGCCTATATCATTCCAGTTTTCTTTCTAAAAGATTAGGCATAAAAGTTAGTCGTCTATGCATACCAGATAAGCTCGGGGTAATAATGATGCCAATCTGGTTAATTGTCTTATTGGGTAAATTAACTGGTGAAACCAATGAATATAGAAATTGTCCAAAATATGCTCATAATCATAGGGAAAATATGACCGATAC
>JBAYMG010000100.1:0-2890 GCA_041663665.1 Candidatus Omnitrophota bacterium
CCTGCATTCCCACTGAATTAGGCTGCTAATAATCACACAAAGGTTGTCACGTTCGGTGCGATATTCAGAGCGTCAAGGATCTCGCGCTGTTTTTTCCCAACTTCGGTGATGATGTATTTATGATCCGGCAATTCGATCCATCGAATCTTTTCAAGTTCAACAAACATGTGTTCCAGCGAATGTTTCTTCTGGAGACCGACGGTCTGGATTTGTCGGACGATGTGCATTCTGATAAGGAGACTCAGATAAGCGATGAACATGAGTCCGGTAAGAGACTCCTGAGTTTTAACGTTAATTGGCATGATGTCAAGATCATTTTTCAGGACATCGAATAATTTCTCAACGAGATCACGACTACGATAGAGCGAGAGGCATTCGTCCCATGTCAATTCACCACTATAAAGAAGGATAAATACGCCCAGTTTATTCGTATATTGAGCAATAGCCTTCTCCCGGGGAGTGATCACAAATTGGGATCCGTCAACCCTCCACGATAAATAGGGTTTCATAGTTCCCGCGTAATCGTCAAACAGTTTCGAGGGATTAACATAAGGGCGGATAACCAGGGACTGGAGTTTTTCGATGGTGTCGTGAAGTCTGCTAAAAAAATGTTCGAACTCTGTCTTTTCCCGGGATGGGCTATAATAACCATAACCCTTGAATTGGAGATTGCCCATCTTCAACGTAATTGGTTCAGCAAAGATAGTCTTCCCTTTAAACTTCTTCAGGTTCTTGGATTTTTTCACCGTAATATGAAGTTTTGAAAGGGCTTCTTTGACGACTTTGAAGTTTTTCGCTGCAGGAATAATAAAATGGAACCTGCTTTCATCAAGGATGTTGAGATTCTCGGTAGAACAAAAACCCCGGTCGAGCACCATCGTGCAATCCGGGACACCCATTGAAGTAATTTTTGCGATTGTATTCCGCAATGTGGATACATCAACAATGCTCCCTGGGTACATGTCATAGAGAACCGGAATACCCCGCTCTTTATCCACAACCAATGACAGGTTGATCTGCGGTAGGGGAAGACCGTCGCGATTGTGACCATATTCAAAGATTGGGATTGCAGAGGTGAACGAGGAGATAGAGGTAATATCATAGAGGAGTGTCGACCGCGGGGAAATTTGAGTGATCAGATCTTGAAAGAACTTGAGCGGAATCCCCTCCCGGCCTAGTGTAGCCAGGAGATTACTGAGCGTTTGTGAGGAGAGGGGAAGGTCGGGATATTTGCGGGAGAGAATGGTTCCATGATACCAACTTTCTATGTGACTGAGTGCCAGGGGTCGAACGGTCCGATTGTATGCAAGTAGTAAAACGGTTCTTGTCTGAGTCGGCGTGAGGTACTTTTGAAGATATTCTTCCAACCGGTATGTTTCTGATGCGGCGATAACTGGTAGAAACTCACCATAACTCAATACTGCTCTCGGGGGTCTTGAGGTGTCCCTGACTTTTACCGGTTTGCCTTCAATCGCTTTTCCAAGATATTTGCTGTGCTGTCTGGTTCGTTTGGTGGTCTTGTCGTAATAGTAAGTTATCTCGTAAAGGTAATCAGTTCCTTTGATGTTTTTGGTCCTGATGACTGTTTTCATCTAACAATGTAATTAGGCTGCCATTATATATTGATCTTGCGGCCTTCTTTTGCAATATTGATTGATCTGCTGTAAAATTGAGTCAAGGCAGCCTAATTTATTGGGAGTCTAGGATAGACTTATCTTCATATTCCCAAGAATCTTGGTTTTTCTTAATCCGGATATTTGTTGTCACATTGTTGGGATCAAACTGCCGGGTTGAGATGATGGAAATTGTCCTTGAACTCGAATCATTTTTTATCGTGAAATATTGTATATCAGACATAGTCCTGAATTCATAATCTACAATTGATTTGAAATTCTGCGAATTTATTGAAGTCAGGAATTGAGAATAACTCATATCATCGACGAATTGTAACTTCACAATATATTCCGAAAGAGTACCGTGTGGATCAACTGTTGCGTGAATTTCCATATCCGCGGCAGGACCCCGCATAATCGGGAATATGTAGATGCAATAAAGTGCGAAACAAATTACTCCGATGATAATAAGGGCAATTAATCCATCTTTATCGAGATAAGCTGAGTCGTTTTTTTTGTAGTTTTGTGTCAATAAACCACCGTGAAGGTGTTTGTTTTTCCTTAGATTATAGGAATTTTTATTATACCATTGTTAGCATATTTAGCCTTGATAACAAATGGTAAATATCGAAGAGACTGTGCACATTATTCCTTTGGGTCACGAAATTGATAGAGCGATAAAACCCTTTGAAAGCGTAAAAGTTGATCGAGTTTACTTGCTCACAAATGTAGAAATTGAACATACAAATAGCGAAATGGCAAAAAATCAAAAACTCTGTTTGGAAAAAGTGGAAAAATTTTTACGAGCGAAGAAGATCGATGTGAAAATAATTCTTGATGTTGATCTTTTCGATTTACTTGATGTCATGAAAAATGTCTCACGGATTATTGTTGAGGAAAATTCAAAAAATAATCGGGTTTTTGTAAATATGTCAGCAGCAGGACGGTTGACATCCGTTGCGGCTACTTTAGCCGGAATGGCGCATAAGGCAAATGTTTACTATGTTCATGCAGATGGATATCCAACAAATAAATCCTCACGTAAAAAACACGGTTTGAGTATCTGTAATGTGAAAACGGCGGAAACCTTGGAAAATTTTGAAATTAAAATGCCCGAAGATATCGGGATGAAAATTTTACTTCTTTTATGCCAAGATGAGAAACCAAAGAAAATGAAAGAGATCCTTGATTTTTTAAAAAATGAAAATATTCCAGGCTTTCAGGAACTTTTCAGTGAAGTCGAGGATAGCCGAATGCGATCTCTGCAAAGTAATCAG
>JBAYMG010000101.1:0-2862 GCA_041663665.1 Candidatus Omnitrophota bacterium
GAAGATGGTTACGACGAGAAGGAAGCCAAGTCGAAAGCCAAGGCGGACACCAGACAGGATACCATCGAGAAACAACTTGAAATGCTGATGTTTGAGAAGAAGAACAGACGGACTCTGGAAATGTACCCTGACTATGACATGGATCTTGACAGAATCATGCTTGCCGTAAAGACAAGTGGAATGACAACTGAGCAGGTCTGCAGGGGACTTTATGGGGATTCAAAGGAAATCGAACGTGAACGGAGAATGGTGAAAGCCATTACCAGTACAGGTTCAGATGACTCCAGACAGAACACTTCCGTGGCAAAGGCCATGAGAACAGCGGAACAGCCCAAGAAATCCAGTCTTACACAAGATCAGTTGCGAGCAAAGCGTATTCTTGAAAAGACTGTGAACAAGGGTAAACCAATAACCGATGAAGATTTTTTGAAATGTTGGCAAACATAGGAAAGGAATGAATTACTATGATTAGACCTGTTAACTCGGCAAAAAGGCCATTTCTCAGATGGAAAACCAGTGCTATTTGCAATGCTGGACAGATCGCTGTTGTCAGTGGTGGACTTGCTCTGCCTGCTGCGGCAGGATTGGAAACAGCCGCAACCGTATTGGGTGTGTTTGTTGAAGATGCAGCCAGTGGCGCATTAGCCTATATCTATCCTCCCGACCAGGAATTTGAGTTTGACGTTTACCAGGGCAGTTCTGTTGATGAAGTTACACTTGCCATGCAGGGAGTATCTTATGATATTTATGTGGATGGCGTTGCTGGAGACGGTTCTGCAGAAGGCGAAATGTACGTCGATCTGAATGATACAACCGGAGATTTTGTCGTTATCAGTCAGTATGACAATATCCGTCGTGTCGCTACTGGTTCGTTCGTTGGAACGTCCCGTTATCTGTAATACAGAACAGAAAAGAAGGGAATGATTAACAATGATTAGACCGGTAAATTCAGCAAGTAGACCGTTCCTTCGTTGGAAAACGAGTGCTGCCTGTAATGCAGGGCAAGTTCTCAAGGTTGGTTCAAGTCTTGCTTTGCCCATTGCCGCTGGAGATGGCGCAACTGCAATTATTCTCGGTGTTTGTGTCGAAGACGTTGCTAGTGGTGGGTTGGCGTACATCTATCCAGCCAATCAGGAGTTTGAGTTTGACATTTATCAGGGTAGTACCATTGACACTGGTGCATTGGAATATCAGGGCGTGGCATATGACGTATACGTCGATGGTGCTGCTGGTGACTTGTCTGCCGAGGGTGAAATGTATCTCAACATCAATGACACTGGCGATGGATTTATACTTCTTAGTCAATACGACAACGTTCGCAGGGTTGCAACTGGTAATTTCATAAAAGCTTCACGATATCTTGGCGCATAATTAATTAATAAAAAGTTTGAAAGGAATGAAATAATATGGCAGGCGGCAGAAGTTCTGACATTACAAATCTCAAAAAGGCTGGCATTAACTTTGTTTTCAACGAGGCGGCAAAGGTGCCGCAGGAACAACAGTGGCCAATGCTCGTAACAAAAGTAAACGAGGAAAAAGAAGTAGGCACGTACCTGACAGTAGGCGACGTGGGTAATGCCCAGTTGCACGTTGAAGGCGATGCTTACACGTTTGAAGGCATTTCCGAGGACTGGAAAACTGAAATCACCATCGCTACTTACGGCAAGGGCGTGTTTGCCACTCGCAAGCAGATGAAGGACGATCAGACCATGTCCGTAAACGGAATGTTCGGTACGAAACTGATTCGTTCCATGATCGAAACCAAGGAACAAACAGTTGCGAACGCGTACAACGACGGGTTCGCCACCACAATGGCAGATGCCGTGTATGTGTTCTCCAGCACTCATCCTTTATCCAATGCAACTGGTCAGTACAACGACAACCTGATCACTGGCGCAATCACCACGGACAACATCAAGACGGGTTTGAACCAGTTCTATCTCATCAAGAATCAGGCTGGCAATCGTTATCCTACGAAAGCTACGCATATCCTGGCCAACTCGATGGAGCAGTTCACCATCATTGAACTTTTGCAGAGCCAGCTTCTGGCTTGGGAATTGTCCAATACGGTGAACAGCGTCAGCAAAGCACAGCCTTTGGGTGTTATCCTGAACAACTATATCGACCATACCGGCAAGGGCGACACCTATTCGCCTTGGTTCCTCCTGGACAAGACGATTGACCGCGCTGGTTGCATTTATCAGTATCGTGGCGGCATGAACCTTGAAACGGAAGTGAACTTCCTGACCAAGAACTACGAAGCAACCTGCGAGGAAGAGTTCGCCGTGGCCTTCGCAAGTCCGGGGTATGGTTGTGTCGCTAGCCAAAACGCATAATTAAACTGAAAGAGGGGATGGGGTAACTCCTATCCCCTCACCTACTATTAAGACGGTGCAGAGCCGTACTTTGACACTCCAGAAAGGGGTACAAATCTATGTCTACCAAATTACCCAATGCAGATCTTTATGTCGGTACATTCCAAGTAGTCGAAAGTTCTGATGGTGCTTTGTTCCAAAAAGGAACAAAAATCACAGCTAGTGCCGCACAACTAAACGCTTTGACCAACACGTTTACCAGTCCACTTATTGACGATGGTGATGCTGGTTGTACTTTAACGTCTGCCGATCAAACCAATGCCGCCGCGACTGTCACCATACCCAATATAGGTGATGCCGCTGATACTTTCGTTATGAATGACACGGCAGCTACTTTGACCGGTAAAACCTTGACATCTCCGGTTCTGACTGCCCCTGTTATTGCTACTGGCGGGAAAATCGTTGATGCGGGCGGAGATGAGTATGTCGTATTCACCGAAGCCTCCGGTACTGCCGCAACCTATGTTGGCATTACGTCTGGTCTTAC
>JBAYMG010000102.1:0-2851 GCA_041663665.1 Candidatus Omnitrophota bacterium
CAACTCTCCAAGAGGCTTGGGATCTTTGCACTAACGGAGCGTGGCTTCTTTGGCTTCTAGTCCGGTGGACCCCCAAGGATTCTCAGTACCATCAGTTCATACTTCGAACAGCCCGCAGAGCCCTCAGTACGACGGCTGCCAGCAATGACTCAACCCTGGCTCAAGCCATCGCCACTAAGGAAGCCTGGCTGTCTACAGCCACCTCAAAGGAGCTGGAGGCCTCGATAGTATGGTCCAAGGATCCTCTCTGGATGGCTACGTGGGACTTCTCTTTGGATAAGATTATTCATGGGCCGAATTGGAAACAAGAGCTTAAGTGCTGGGCAGAAGATCTTAGAGAGCTCTTCTCCAGGCCAGAGGTGAGAGAGAAGAAGTCAAAGATTTAGTAGTGATCTGGTGTACTTACAGATCGGGTGTCGACTTGAAGGCCCTCGAGTAGACTAGTCTCTCGGGGGCCTTCATTTATTTGTGAGAAGATACTGAGATCTGGAGCCTTCATTCGTACTACTATGCATGAAGAGCTGAAAAGCTCAGATGGGAATCGAGGCTCATCCTCGATGGAATGACCGGTACCGAAGCGGTCGCAAATACTTGAAACCTCTAGCCTCCTGAGCCAACTATGACACTGAACTTTCATACTACCATCGAAGAAAGAGCCTCCGAGGCCCTCATAAGAATCGTGTCTCTCGCTGGGGATATCGTATCTAGGAGCCTGCCTGAGACCTCAGAGAGGTTGGCTGGGTTGGAGTTCATCGTGGGCTCATACACCCCACTCGTTCTCGAGATCCTGGCTGACACTGAACACCCGGGTAAGCTGATCTTCAAGTTCCCAGAACTTCGTTCGAGTAGATCTCAAACGTTGGCTCCCTTCGCTGATTGGGTTCAAGTAGATGGTGAACATCTTGAATTTACTGAACTAATCCCAATCTCGGAGATAGCCTCCGTCCTCTCTATGCGATATCACTACCTGGTCATGACCGAGAAGAATGATCGGGATAACGAAGCGGCCCTCAATGATCCCATGATGGCGGTCAGAGTCCTCCAACGGGACTTCCCAGACTTCGCGGACCATATTCAATTGGTTCCCGGTCACGGCCTGAGCTTCATCATTGACGGGTATTCCTACGTGAATCTCCGCAAGATCCTAGCATCTCTCACGTGGATCCAGGTCTAAGACCTCACGTGTCTAATGCCCAAGAATGGAGGTCTCATATAGAAAAGTGATTAGCTACTAACATTTTATGTTGATATTCTCTGGAGTACCGATCATAGTACTCACGTTGTTCTAATAAACGCTTCAGATTGAAGCACAGGAGATTGTATGAGTGCAGGTAATCATTCCGAGTTCATCCGAAACCACCCCAAGTTGAGTGTTGCAGACCTGATCTTGGAGGCTTCCAAGCAGGGGCTGTCCATCAAGAAGAACCTCATCTACAACGTTCGAAGCAAGAGCCGTAACGCAACTGACGAGGACACCCCGGTGGTCAAGAAGAAGGTTTCGAAGAAAGCCAAGGTTGCAGCGGTCAAGGCCAAGGCAGTAAGTAAGAAGGTTTCGAAGAAAGCCAAGGTTGCAGCGGTCAAGGTAACCCACCGTCGGGCTGCCCGAACTCAAGAAGCTCCAGCGGCTCTTGTAGCCCAAAATGGAACCGTTACTCGCCAACCGGTGGCCATCGTATTCTTCGACTCGGACGCCCTCATCAAGGGTATGAAGGCAGGGTTCCCTCAGCCAGTGCTTTGACGGGCCTTCTCAGAGGCCTGTACGGTGAGTTGTGTCCCCTTATCCTTACTCTTACTACTAAGACATGGCTCACCGACAGGAACCCTCAAACGCACTCGGATGCCTTCTAGCAATAGGTTTCATGATCGTCTATGCAATCGGGGCTTTTATCTACTGGGTGATTCAGCAGTTCTGAATCTACTCAGGATCGATAAATCAAAACCTGTTCCTTGTAGGGAACTTTTGTGTCGCCCTATTCACCCATGGCCCAAACATTAGACAGCCGGACCTAAGGTTGAACTACGAAGTTCAGTAATTCCATGAACGGCCCATGGGACACTGAACAGGCGAATTATGTCAGAAAAACAATTATTTTGCCGTGTGGATGTATTAATACATCCTATTGGTTAGTCTCACAAAGGCAACAAACAACTTAAAAGCGAGGGGTTTGTTTCATGTCGGTCAAGAACGAGGACCTGTTGCAGGCTCTCCCTGCACACCATACCCCCTCTAGAGACTTGTTGCTGGTAGGACCCTATCTGGACTATCGAACAGCTCGAGTAAGTCGAACAGCTCGTTGTACGTAATCCAAGCCTCCTCAGGGCATTGAGCTGTGAGGAGCCGGCGAAGATTTCCAATGTGAGATCGGGCTGAGTCCAATAGTTCAGTTCGGCGTGGCTCAACAGCATATACAGCTTCGTTTAGGCATATGCTAGCAATCTCTGCATGAGCTTTAGCCGGCTTTTGAGCGTTTACCTCAACTAATGGCATAGTATCCTCATATTCACAGCATTAATACGCCGTTTGGTAGTAGACCTACCTCATCCATCCACTGGTAGATGGATGACTTTTCCAGAGGGTCCACTCTCGGTGGAGGCATTCTCAATACAGTAGGTAGTCCTGAGGTAGAGCTCACCATCTCTACCGAGCCTCTCTGCCCGGTCTGGAGTCTCACCTCGAACAATGCATGTGCCAGTATACGTTCGGTTGAACTCGCAGTTGAGGGAGCAGCACCTTGTATCGAACGGGATGATGACTCGTAAAGATGGCATGACACTACTCTACTCAATAAGTTACTAAAACTCAATGACTTTTAAGCAACTACTTGAATAATCAAGGCTTCAGGCCTTATTA
>JBAYMG010000103.1:0-2817 GCA_041663665.1 Candidatus Omnitrophota bacterium
TTCCCTCACGTATGGCAAGGTCTAATCTTAGATCAGCCTTTACCATATCATCATAAGACTGTGGAGCAGCAGGTGCTAACTTATACTCTAAGTTTTTGCGCTGCTTTTCTGTCATACGCATCTCACTGTCTATGATCTTTATTGGGGCATCTACATCAGCCTGTGTTCTAACACCAGTCAGCTTTGTAAATTCTCCTACACGAATAGTGTCAGACACTTCCTCCAACACTTTGCCATCTGTTGTAGACACTATTACCTTATTGATCAAACCATTCTCATCATAAGCAACACTTATATTAGACATCTCAAACATCTGCTTTGGTGTAAGAAGTTTAGTAGTATCAAATGTACCATTGACCAGTGGGGTATACACATCACCAACCAAAAACATATGTCTGTTTTCTAATTGATGGGCAAGCATATCCCAATAGTTATCCCACATCTTACCCCTATACACATCCTTACTTGCTGTCTGTGGGCCTGGAACTACTTGTCTCCAAAATTCATTTATCCTTGCACCAAAATTAGATACACGCTCTACTTGATCTCTAGCTATAATTCCAATCTGTTCTACAGTTTCCTTTTTCAAAGTTGAATAGGGAGCTTTCCATTCCCCACCCTTGAGCACACCAAAAGTTTTGGCCATGTCAGAAGAGACTATATCCCATTGGGATATGTCAGCTCTACCCTTGACACTGTTTATAACATCTGCCTCATTCTTTACAGCATCGTCACCCAGGGTCTTACTTAGATTAGTGATCTCTTCATCTGTCAATGGTTTTGGTTTGGATGCTTCATAGTCATCCATCTTCTTTTGTAATTTACGGAAGCCATCTTTCAACCCTTCCTCAGTATCATCAAACTTGAAACCCATTGACTTCAATATCTTACGTAAGTTTTTCTTCTGCTTGGATGACATGCTATCTATATCATTCTCTGTTATAAATGCACGTGCTTCAGGGGAAACATCATCAACAACACTTTTGTTTGGGGTGTACACAGCAGACTTGTACCCACCAGCAGCAGTGTTGATGTCTATTGAATTGATAAGGTTCAAGTTATCTTGCATTCCCATAACTCTACTCTTAGCTTCCCCATCTATCACACGTACCATCTCATCAAAGAAATCATCAATATGTTTTGGTTGCACCTTTGTTACGCCATCATTAGCAAGACCCTTTACATATGAAGAGAACTTGTCACTTACTGCATAAACAAACAGACGCTGTTCTTCTTCATCAAACCACTTGGCATCCCGTAATACGTTGGGCAAGTAAATGCTGTACCCACCCATGCCAGGTGTCTTTTGTTCTAACTTTATCAGGTCTGATAGCTTGGGTATATTAGACCCAGCAGTTGCCCAGGCTTGAGCTACATGAGTTGATACCTGTTCAGCAAGGGCCGGATCAATGTTTGCTTTGGCTAGTCTTTCTGCCAGCTCTCTTTGTACATTCTGTACGGCAATCTTATTCATCCTACCCAGATTGATGTCATAGAATTTCAAGTACATCATGGTCTTCATGCCAACTTCAATAGATTGGTTCAATGATTTGATGGAAGCTGGCCATGCTTTGAAGCCATTCCAAATCTTTCCACCAATACTCTTAGCTGACATCTGTGTGTAGATGGATCGGTAATGTGACATCCACTTCAATGGGTTGGGTGGATATGCACCAGTATCTAATAGAATGGCAGCCTTCTGTCCTCTGGTAGTAAACTCCCCCTCTGTTACATTAATAAAGTCTCGAAGAAATGTTCCACCAAGCTCTGCTGGTATTACACCACTACGCATTAGATCATCCATATATCTGGTTGAGCTGAGCATGGTAACAATATCTTTCATGTTACGTTGCATTCCGCCACCGCTGAATACATACCGGAACATGTTATCTGTGAAGTTGTATAACATCCATGCTGGGCGTCTTGCCAGTGTTGCCCACACCCAGGCCTTCATAAACTTAGTATTTATGCCTTCCAATGTACCAAGTATTTTCCCAATGGTTGTATCACCAAGAGCAGAGTTGCCAATCATAGATGCAATTGTATCATTCAGTACACTCTTACCACCCAGCCTTACTGAGTTCTTAGTAAGTGATCTCTCTTTGAACAAGTTACCAAAAGACTCAGCCATCTTCTGTTTACCACTAATGGATCGCATAGATTTATCAACTGCTGCATTGATTTTGTTTTTCACAACCACATCTTGAAGGTCAGCTTTACCTTCATAACTTTTCAAAATTTTCTTGGTTTCAATTTCAATGATCCCCTCAAGAGCATCATCATAAGCTTTGTCTGCCAGGTGTACCCAATCTTCTACTGGAATCACCTTAGCCAGATCAAGCAGTTGGTTTTGTACTCTAACGGGGGCTTGGCCATAGAATGCAGCTACCATCTTACTTGCAACCTGTGAACGCTTTGCTACATCTGCCCCAGCATCTATTAGCTCTTTTGTATAGGAAGAAATGTCAGCAACCTTAGCTATAAAGGCCTGCTTGTTTAGGGGTGCACCCATCAGTACACTTCCAATCATTGTAGTTACAGCCTGCCCACGCTTCATAGATATAGAATAAACTGACCTGGCTTTGAATACTCGGCCAACCTGGGTCTGTATCATATAGTCCGTTAGTTTGTTACTTACTATCCTGTTTATGATCTTATCTGTAGTAGTAGCAGCTTGTAAACCTTCCCTGACCAACTTTGCAGATGTGAATGCACCTTTCATTCTTGAGCCAAGTTTGAATGCACCAAATAAATTGGTAAGATCAAACACCATTTCAAATCCAAGCTCAGTTGTTGCATCCTGGGTATTTAATGAAA
>JBAYMG010000104.1:0-2787 GCA_041663665.1 Candidatus Omnitrophota bacterium
ATATTTAATGGTAGATTCAACCGTGAAAATGAAAACCCGCCATCAAATCTTGATTTTGGTTTTGTTTTCCATTCTTTCCGGAACGCTGATTAAAATCGCGGAATCTTTTGGGTATTTGATCGATGATCTGTTTTTTCTTAAAAACATTACTTTACTCATTCTTCCCTTTGTAACGCTGTTTTTTATAATCAAGCGTCAACTTAGTTGGAAATTCTCCGCCATAATCTTGGGGATCATGTTGATCAGTGCTGTGATCATCAACATTTATCCAACCCTTGACCCCAATCATACGGGGATTTTGACCGGAATTCATTTACCCCTCTTTTTATGGCTAATCATCGGCGTCACCTATATTGGTTCGGAATGGAAAGAAAGCAAAGGCCGAATGAACTTCATCCGTTTTACCGGGGAAGCCTTCATCTATGGGGTTTTGATCACTTGCGGAGTCGGCGTCCTATGCGGCTTTACTCTGTTGATTTTCAGCGCCATCGGAATTGACTTGGAGGGTTTTGTTTTTGATTATCTTTTGATATACGGAATGTGCGCCGCCGTAATGATTACTTTGTACTTGGTTGAAGCCAAAAAAAGCATCGTCGAAAACTTTGCTCCGATATTGGCTAAAATATTCAGTCCGCTTTTCCTAATCACCATGGTGGTCTTCTTGATCGTCATGGCGGCCACCGGAAAAAGTCCCTTCGTGGATCGCAATTATCTGATCGGTTTTGACCTGATGCTGGTATTGGTTCTGGGTCTGGTTATCTTTACCATTTCCGCCCGAAACTTGCAAGAAAGAAAAAACATCTTTGATTACTTGAACTTGGCTTTGATCATCACCGCTTTGATAATTGATTTGGTGGCTTTGATTGCCATTGTCTTTAGATTGCAAAGCTTCGGAATTACTCCAAACAAATTAGCCGCGCTTGGGGAAAATCTGGTTCTATTGGTCAATCTGGTTCTTCTTTCCATCCAATACATTCGTTATTTTAGGAATAAAATTGAATTTGTACAAATTGAGAAATGTCAAACCTCTTACCTTAATGTCTATGTGGTTTGGCTGGCCATAGTGGCCTTTGTATTTCCTCTGCTGTTTGGTTTCGTTTAAAAGAACTCCCAGCTGCAAGTTTAAATGGAAAAATTACACACCAAAATGGTGAAGAGGATCTGTATCCCCCGGAAATCACCAAAGGGAAAGCGGTTATTTTGCTTTCCCTTTTTCTTTAATAATCATTTCGTCAACCCTTTAAGAAACATTAGAATGCTTGCTTTCATATCTTCATAGCTTTCATCCAACCATTTATTAATTGGATTGGTCGCATTTTTGGAAAAAAAGTTATCATTCAACGTTTTATTTACCATGTCATAAATATCATCAAAAGACTTTATATTTCTGATAGGAAAAACACTTTTTAGAAATCTTTCTGTTTTTGTTTTATCAAGTCCATTTTTGTTGATAAGAAAAAACATATCTGCAATATCTTTATACCTGGTTGATAATGGGCCATGTTGCAAAAGCGAAGTAAGTTTTTCCCCAAAAATCTGTTCGTTTGGGTTTACAAGTAAACTTACATGAGTACTGTTTGAACTTAAAAAAAAAGAAAAATTTTCCTGTTCAATACCAAATTGGGTGTGAACGCCAATATCTAATTTTATGGAGATGTTTGAGATTCCATCATCAATTTTTAAATAAACTCTTTTACCGTGGTAATTTTGTTGACGAAGCTCTTCAATGGGCTTACTAATTTCCAGTTTAAAACCATCATCTACTTCATTCAACAAAAGGATAAACTTTTTCAAACTATCATCACTGATTGAATATCTAATTAAATCGATATCAATGTCCGCAGTTGTCCTTCGAATATTACAGGATTTATAAAACATCACAATTCCGCCCTTTAGGGTAACATTGTCTTTCACCGTTGAACACGCAAATTTTTTTAAGATTATTTCTTGAGCAGTCTTATTTCTTGCTTTAACGAAAGAATAACCTTCATTAACATAGAAATTTACTATCTCATTTATAGTCATTAATTAACTTCCTCCATAATAATCTTAAAATATGAATCGCCATGTATGAAATGGGATAGATATTCTTTGATCTTATTACCATCTAATTCGTTAATAATTTTCCGATAGGCTTTTATGATCTCTTTATAATAATCAAGTGGAAATTGATTTTTGAATCGAACAAGTTCAATCAATAATCTTTCTTTATCATAAATAGAAATTGGTCCATCCTCTAAATCAATCTTTGTTTTTCCTAAATAAAAAATATGATCTAATTGATAGCTTTGAACAACCTTAACATCTTTTATGTTATAAGAATCTTGTAAAGTTGCAAGATGGTATTTCTCGGGCAATACGTCAGTAAGATCAAACAAGTAAAATGCAGAGTTTAGGGTAAATATGGAATGAGGATACTTCTTTGATATTAAAGATTCATAGGAAATAATCCTTTTATCTGAAAAAATATTAAAGCCGATTTTAAAAATAAATCCTTCTTCAAGCTTTTTTTTAATCATGTATTTTGTTTTATACATTTTTAACAAATCATTTGTATCATAAATCATAAATTTCCCTCTTGTTTAATTGACAATATTTTACCTCTTTGTCCGTACTTTGTCAAGTAGTACGGATTTAAAAATAAAAAACGTTTTGATAAACATCAACAAATGATGAAAAGTTAATCTTTTGAATAAAATATTAAGTTTGATTAATAGGTAGCAAATCACATTTCCAAAAAAAGGTTGGCTTGAATTTAAAGATTATGTTAAAGAATTAGTGGTCAAC
>JBAYMG010000105.1:0-2765 GCA_041663665.1 Candidatus Omnitrophota bacterium
GGATAATCTTTTAATTTCTTTTCCAAATTTTCTCTAGTTAATTTTTTTTCTGATGTGAAAATAACTTGAAATACTCCCTCTGTTGTTGAAAAACAAGTTGCTTGCATTTCTTTTAAAAATTCACCATAACTATGCCCATCTTCGGGTGTTACTGTTTCAGGATTAAATTCAATTTTTAAAAAATAGGTATATTTTTGTGTGTACATATTTAGATTAGAAATTTATTATTTAAAAAGAAATATGTAATATAAGATATACATCAATAGTCTTTTCTAATTTTATCATTTTAAAAATTGCCTCTTTGTTTTAATGGAACAAATATGCTATAATGGGATGGGTCAATGTCAAAACTAAGCTGTTCTTCATTCTCAGAACAAAATATTTTCAACCAGGTATGCAAAGTACCTTCTTCTTTTTCCTTACCTTTTGCTTCTCCAAATTTAATATTTGCACAGACATTATAATTACTATAAAAAGCACACAGAGTAGAAACAAACTCACTACAATCTCCTCTAGAGTTCTCTATTACATAATTGACATCTTTTGTCCCCTCGGTTTCCATTCTATAAAGAATACATCTACTTACAGCATTGTATATTCTTTCAGTTCTTTTTAAGCTATAATCTTTTGTTGTCTTATTTATTTTTTCGCATTCTAATATAAGCTCTTCTAATTTATTTTTTGGCTTTCTTTTTGTTTCTTTCAGTTCTTTTGATAATATAGAAATTAGATTATTATTATAATTATAAGTTTTCATAAATTCAACAACAGAATTAAGTCCTTCCATATAGCCTAATTTCCTAAATTTATAATCTATTTCTTCTTGATTTACAGATTCAAAATATCTCTTTTCTTGTTCACTATCTTCAAACATTTGTCTTTTTTCATTCTCGCCAAGAACTTTTAAAACTCTCTGGTCAATACCTCTCCCACTAGAATATGATTTTTCAAGTTCTTGGGTTTCTTTCCTAAATTTTAATAGATTTTTATTAACATTAAATGAATAAATACTTGTAGCCAATAAACTTAATAAGGGAATGCATTGAAATATTTTTGTTTTGTTTGCCTTCATTTCAATCCTATCAAGAACTCTTTCTATTTATTGATTCTCTGATAATCCTTTTCTTTTTCTAATTTGGTCGATATAAACAATTTGCAAATTGTTTGGAACCTTTTCGAATTTCTGGTCAGATAAACTTGCTACTCCTCTTCCTTCGGTAGCTGATCTTAAATCAGAACTCCATCCTATCATTTCAGAAACAGGTATTTTCGCCTTTACTCCAACACCGGAGTCATCTTGCGAAACATCAATTAATTGCCCTCTTTTTCCTGAAACTAATCCTGTTACAGAAGATAAAAACTCAGTTGGTGCTTCAATTAAATAAATCTGTACTGGTTCTAATAAACATGCAGCTGCCCCTCTCATTGAACCATAAACTGCGTCTCTAACAGCAGGATAAACTTGTGCGGGTCCTCTATGAATGGCATCTTCATGTAGTTTTATATCTGAAAGTGAAATTTTCATTTTTGTGCAAGGTTCTCTTGCTAAAGGTCCTGCATCACAAACTTGTTCAAATGCATCTAAAACTAATTCTATTACTTCTCCAATATGAACTTCTCCTTTAGTTCTGTCTAAAAAAACATTTCCTTTGTAAATATCTCTATATTGTCTTATCTCATCATTTTCAACACCCAATTCTCTTAATTTATTAACCATATTTTCATCTCTCTTTTTTATTCTTGTTTCAGAAATATCTCCAGATTTAATTGCTTCATAAACTTCATCTTCTAAAGGTTCTGCTGTTATAAAAAAAGAATTATGTTTATTTGGCGATCTTCCTTCACACTCTTCAGATTTTTTCATAACTGCTTCTCTGAACACAACAATTGGATTGCTTGTTTTTACATCAACACCTTTTTCTGTTTTAATTCTATTTTCAATAATTTCTAAATGTAGTTCTCCCATTCCAGATATTAAATTTTCTCCTGTCTCTTCGTTAATTTGAACTTTAACAGAAGGGTCTTCTTTTGCAACTTTCCTCAAAACTTCAATAAGTTTAGGCAAGTCTGCTGGTTTTTTTACTTCAATTGCTTTTGTAATAACTGGCTCAAAAATATGTTTTAATTCTTCAAAAGGAGTTTCTGGGTCAGAAGTAACTGTTTCTCCTGGTGCGCCAGTTATCCCTGCTATTGCTAAAACATTACCACAATCAATTTCGTCTATTTGTTCTGGTTTTACTCCATTATAAACTAATAATTGTTGAATTCTTTGTTTTTGTTTTCCTAAATTTAAATATACCTCATCTCCTTGTTTAAGTTTTCCTGAGAATAATCTTCCTGCTGCAACTTCTTTTCCTGATCTTGGGTCGATAACAACTCTTGTAATAACAAAAGCCGGTTTTGAATTTGAATCACAGTTCATTAATCCCTTTCCAAATTCGGTTTCTAAATCTCCTTTCCAAATTTTAGGAATTCTATATTTTTGTGATTCTAATGGGTTTGGAAGATGTTTAACTACCATATCTAAAAGAACTTCAAATAAGGGGGCATTTTTCCAACACCAATCTTTTCTTTCTTCTTCTTTCATCTCAGACATAGTAATAATATCTTTGAATGTAATTCCTTTTTTCTTCATGAATGGAACAGATAAAGCCCAATTATCTCTTGCTGACCCAAAAGCAACACTACCGTCAGAAATACTAACTGCCCAAGCAGTCTTGAATTCTTTTTCTGCTATTTTTTTAATTAATTCATTGAAATTTAAA
>JBAYMG010000106.1:0-2760 GCA_041663665.1 Candidatus Omnitrophota bacterium
ACCAAAACTCGAGAAATGATATAGCTAAATGCCAATATCCCGTTCAAATCTGCTTGGGTTGGCTGGCTTGCCGTCTTGTTCGGTACCTGAAACGAAGTACCAAGTATGGTTATCCTTACAAGTATATGCCCTCACGGAGTCAATACTAGTCCGTCGTTCTTCCGCGTCATAGTCTCGAATACCGAATCCATTGCACTTAGGGCACGTGTATTCAGACTTTGGGCTACCAAGTTCATCTATTGGAGTGAACTGATCACCAATATGGCAGTATGAAACTTCTTCGAAGATTGACCCAATTACTAAGGGTCTTAAGCTGTCAACTCGAGTCAGTCTTGCTATGAACTGGCTTGAATCTAGTAAAGATACAACAACTTCATACATCGGGTTGGCAATTCTTCTAAGAAAACAACCTGTGGCCAACCACTCTGGGGCAACTTCAACTCTACTTTGCGCGATATTAGTAACGTTAGTTGTCGGTCTCTGTTCGGTAATCGAGCTAGAAGGTCTCCAATGTCTTGGGAAGTCGTTCACCGAGAAGTTGGTCGGGTGATACTCATCTTCTAATGTTGCACTCATCGACCATCTAAAAGGGTCAAAAGAGAGAACAATATAAGTCCTATTATCGTGGTTCTGAATGATCCGAGAACCAACCATGAACCAGGAGGGCATTGGTGGTGCTAGAGGTCGGTAGATCTCTAGAAGTTGCTCTGGGGTATAGGATCTGACAGAGGGTCCAAGTACTAATCGGGGATTATCCCAACGCTCCACCTCTCTAACATGAACAGTATTTCCAAGAGCCCCTACAATAACAGCACTTGATCCTTGACCTGTTATAGGTTGAAGTCTGGCTCCTGTCTGAATCCATTCTCGGCTTGGTTGCGGAAGTTCAACAAGATCTGTTCTAACAGGCATTACCCCAACAAATTCAGGTGCACTTGCTGCATAGATCATCCCAGGAGATAGCTCCTGAATGAAGGATTCAGCTTCTGAGAGTGGCATCCAGTTCTGCTCGAGGGTCTCAGAGTCCACACTAAAGACAACGTTGTTCTGGCTTAGTTGAGCCTCCTCGCGGAGTGCATACACGACCACAGCCCCAGATTCTCTTAGAATTCCAATATTAGAGTCACGTGGCCGTGGGTAGATAACGGCTCCAAGAACAGCCCAACTTGGAAGAGGCATCTCATTCCACCAAGTTGAAAGCTATTCGTTCAAACCTAGTTGCTGGTTGAGGGTTCTCATATTGAGCCCGTTCGATCAGATCTTGGATGCTAGGGAGATTCACCATCAGCGGTGCTCGGTATTCTAGGATTCCGTGAACAACCACAGTCGGCGGAGCCTGCAGAAAATGTTTCCCCTCGTCATGCTCCCAAGGTCGATTGTACCATTCGAGAGGTCCAAACTTCCTGAATGTTTTTCCCCACTTATCATCCTTGTAGTACTCGACGGTTTCCTGATTGACGAATTCCCTCAATTCTTCTATGCTATAGGACCAGCAGACGAAGATAAGCTCTTCAACATGTGAAAATCTCATGTCATTCAAGCTCAGAATCCACTGCAGGTCGTTAGGATCCACCGGTGGGTATACTGGGGGGAGTCTTTTGCTCGTTGTGTAGGGTCCTATCGCCATTAGTGAGCCTCAATGCCTGAATTAACTAGATTTGACCACGATATTGACATCATTGACCCTTCTGAAGGTCCTGTGGTTTCTAGGTTTGAACGTCTTGACCGAGAGGTTGATCTTGTAGACAGAGCCATCTTGAGTGGATCTACACTGGAAGTTCGATCAGATGGTACTAGAATCATCCTAGCTCTAACTCCCGAGGGTCCGTCTGGTAAGTACCCAACCCTTGAAGTTGGATTGATCTCATTGGGAGAGGTTCTCAATGGTGACCCTCTGGAGGACGTAGAAGGAGGGTGCCCTGGGATTGACCCTGTTGACCAAGAGTTACTCAAAGGCTCAACCTTGACCGTCATGGGGCTCGGAGAGAGGCTCATTGCGGTTTGGAAGCGGACACTACCCGAACGAACTTACCAACACAAGGGGGTGACTCACCGAGTTCATAGAACGGGTACCCGTACGGCTACCGCTATACTTTCACACAAATCCAGGGGAGTAGCCAAGTTGGCCCTTGAGGCTCCTGAGTTTATTGCCGAGGGTTCCATCCTCAATCAAACTTAGAGCGGGTATAGATCATCGATATTATCGATGATCCGTTCAAAGCGTGTTCGGCGAATGAAGTTCTCCCTCACGGGCTCCGGAGGTGGGGCCTCGGGTCTTGGGATCATTGGGGGCCGCGGTTGGTTCGTGAAGGTACCTTCGAGAGCGGCCAAAATCTCTCGATCCTCTTCTTCTTGAATTGAGTGCACCGAACGGTCAATAATGTCGAACCTTCGTTCTCGTATGTCCCCTATGTTGATCTGTGGATTGGACTGGAGTTCGAAGGTTGGTACGGTAACCCTGGTTGCTTGAAGCCGTTCAACAGCACGTGGGTTGACAACGGCCATCCCAATTCTTTCTTCTACAGTGAATCCTATCGGGAGGGCTCTTGGGGGGTCAGCAGAGAGAACCGTGAGTTCTGTTCTCGCCGGGATCCTCTCCTCTGGGAACTCCCCCATGAACTCCTGCATGAAGCCCCTGTCAGCATCTTCTGGGAAACCCCTCCGAGCCATAGTGAACTCGGATCGATCACTATCGCGTGCAAAGTCAACTCCAGTCATCATATCGAAAGGAGGGGTTGAAAGTAGGGTTAGGTTATCGCT
>JBAYMG010000107.1:0-2756 GCA_041663665.1 Candidatus Omnitrophota bacterium
ATTATTTGACTGTCTGTCATTGTTTCCCTCAATCACTATTTCGGGTATCTGTCCTTGCGCGTTCTTCTTTACCCATTCGTTAAATTTTTCGTCCGTCATTGGTATGCTGTTCTTTTTCGCCCACTTCTCAAACCTAGACTTTTGGCTCTTTGCCGGATGATGTGCCGTTATTTTTACCTGAATATGCTTCTTGAATATGTATAAGTTTAGGTTCATTTTTTCTCCTCTTTTATTGCCATTATTATGTCCAGCACATCTTTTTTAATTCCTTCCTTTAGCTTTACCCCTTCTTTAACAACGGCTTCAATATTGTTCGGAGTGATGTTTTGAGCAACGATCATTTTAACAAGAGTATTCTCCGACGGGAATAATATTGAAAAAACAAGTAGAGGTAGTGCAAAAAACGATACTTTTAAAAATTTGATCATCTTCTTGCGTTCTTCTTCATCGCAAGGGAAAAAGGAGCCGGCACTACATTGCGCCATTGCACCAAAAAATAATATACTAAAAATAAAAATCGTCATTATAATAAGTACTGTTTTGCACCCATTCAATACAGATAACAAGTAAATCAACCACGGACTAATTATTGGATTCATTATTTCTTCTCCTCTCCAAACGGTATTTCCTCGCCTTTCTCATCAACCGCCGGAACTGCCTCTGCGTCAATGATTTCTCCTGAAGGATTATCAACATACTCTGGGGTTCCGTCCTCTTTTATGACCGCCTGATCGCTTTCTATGGCTCTCTGCATATCTATTGAGAGAACTCCGAATTTAGACAAAAGCTGTTTGATCGTGGTTTTCTTCGCCATAGCGTCAAAGTCTTTTGTCCATTGTCCTGTTTCGTAGCTTTTGGAGTACCTCTTGCCGTGTTTTTCTGCGTTTTCTTTGGTAATATAGCAATACTTCTCAAATCCGTTTAAGAGCTTGAAATACGCCACATACCCGATTATGTTATCCGAAGATTTCGCCGTAAGGTCAAAATCCATAAGGCCTGTTATCCTGTCGTGTTTTTTAAGCTCGCCCTCATAAACCACGGCGACATTCATTGTCTTATACTGCCCCGATCTCATCGCCAACTGAACGAACCCTTTCCAACCCATTTGAAACTGAGCTATCGTCCGTCCTGTCTTTCCGTCCCGGTATGGGACTATATGGGCGAACCCCAAAGACGGATTTATTGGAAGATCAAGGCTTGCCGCCACTGCTGCCGCGGATATAATAGTTACCGGGTCTGCAAGTTTGAGCATTTTGCTCTGGTTAGCAATGCTTAGAATGCTGGAAATAAATCCTGCCGACTTCTTGCCCAACATATCATCAAACCGTGAACGCACATTTATGCTTTTAAGCAATGTTTCAAGGCTGTTCGGTTTTGTCGTCGTTGTCATTTCTGTTCCATTAGATACTGCCGTTTTAACATCTTTCAAATTTGCCATTTAATCCTCCGTTTGAGTTATTCTGTCGTAAGTGAATTTTCGCCCTGCTTTTTTAACCACCTTGTATTCCGAACCCTTAACATTTGACCACCTTATACGCCACTGATCCGTAAGCCCTATCTCGTTGTCCTTAATCATAGCTTTCAGCTTGTTCTTTATTGTGTCTATTTGCCCCTCCACGGCATTTTTGTCTTGGTTTAAAGCCGTAAGACTTTCCAAAAGCTGATTCGCTTCATCGGTAAGTTTTATTTCTTTTTTCGCAAGGGCTTCCGGGTACAGTTTTTGAAGTATCTCATCGTCTTTGGAAGTAACCATTTTTGGCATTGCTTTCGGAACTATAAAGGTATTCCAAAAATAAACCTCTTTTTTAATAATATCTTCTATAAGTTTATCATCCCGTTCAATGGCCAGCTTTATAGGCTCGCCGTTCCCAAGGCCTGCCATTAAATACCATCTGTCCCACCCGGTAACAGCTAGGTAATGACAGCATTGAAGCAAACAGTCAGCAGGGATTTCGCCATTCTCAAACTCTTTCGCCCTATAAGGAGAAAAGTATTTTGCTTCCCATCCGGCTTTTTCCCCTACCACTCGGCGATCAATGTTCGCACCAATAAAGGAATATTTAGGGTGCTTTATGGTTTCGTTTTTCCGTGCGAGTTTTTTTCCTTCGTCTTCTTCCCACATTTCCGCTAAGACGGGTTCCATTTTTACGCCAAATCGCACCTGTGGTTTAGATGAAATATCTTCGGGTTCAATTAGACCAGTCTTTTCTGCCCATACCTCAATGGGTGTTTTCCAACGGCTTATCCCTAGTATTGGGGCGCAATCCGTGCCGCCAAGATAATTCTTTCTTTCTTCCAATTCTTCTTTTGTGAAAGGCACTTGTTTCTCCTTTTGGCAGTCAGCCGTGGAATCCTACGACCGACTGCCTAGTTTCTCGGGTTCCGGCTGTGCTAAGAGCCGACCCTGTTAAATAAACAACACATCCTCGTCAATTTCAATGTCTAAGTGCCTTACAACTTCTTCCGCTTCAACTGCTTTCAAGTCTTTCAACTCTCTTTCTTTTACTTCAAAATCAATGTCTTTGGGTTTGTTCTTAGGCATATAGCCTCCTTCCCCCAATTTATAACTATGAAATTAAAAGCGTTGGATATTTGATTCGTAATTCCGATCTTTCTTCTGATGTGAGACCGCGGAGGTCAAGGGAGCCGACTTCTTTCGGCAACACCAAGCCCTTTGCGCTTGTGAGACCGCGGAGGTCAAGGGAGCCGACTTCTTTCGGCAACACCAAGCCCTTTGCGCTTGTGAGACCGCGGTG
>JBAYMG010000108.1:0-2754 GCA_041663665.1 Candidatus Omnitrophota bacterium
TGCTTAACTCTTTAAAATACGAAAGTGAGGACATTCTTGGCGATCGCTCCCATGCCGTCCACATATACGTCTTACCGGCTGCCTCACCGGGTAATGCGGTATTTGCCGGAACATGCGGGACGGGCTTACCCTCAACGCTCATCTTTGTTGGTGCCGGATCAAAGGTGCTTCTCTCAAAGGACGATTTTAATTGCGTCTTTGTCATCCCTTTAGGTGCCAGTGGGAACCCCGCGTTTGCATCATATCCGATCTGCTCGATGGGAATGTATGACTTCCCGCTGGTACGGACAAAACCTACACCTTTGTTTATGACCGCACCGGACCCGGAGAATAAAGCATACGTCCCGAGCAGTGCCGCACCCGATCTTACCGGGTTACTTATGAATCCCTCGGCTTGCATTGCGAATCCTGCAGCCGCTAATCCTGGTGTATTGCCGACATTCTTGGCGAGCCTTTCCCCTCCGACAATTGCACTACCGATCATCTCTGGTACACTACCCGGAACAGATACAAACCCCGTGGCTGCATCTTTAATTACATTCGTCACCGGGTTTGTGCCGAGCGGAGATACGAATTTTGAGAAAGGTTCTGTGATAACTTTGTTGTATGTCTTTCCCGCCTCGATGAATGGTGCTGCTATTCCAGATGTCGATTGCTCCTCGTTTGATCCGGGACCGACAAGTGCAACCGCTGCCTTTTGGTATTTGTCCACTGCTGCGTTATATTCCGTGGCTGACCCTTTCTCCTGCATGAACTCCACATTTTTCTTTAACCCGAATACCTCGCCGCCTTTTGCGATGTTTGATAAGACCGGCACTGATGTTACCCAGTCGCTCATATTTTGTATTGTATTCTTGTCTATGCCGGATCCGATATCATAGAACAAACCGAGAAATGGAGTACTCCGCACCTGCTCCCGTAACGTTCCAATGAAGTCTTTGGGTTGAGATACCGGTGATTGATCGTATGCTGTGGCTCTTAATCCCAAGAATCCCCCCACATCAGAATTGAGTTTATCAATCCCGGTTTTACCATTACCCGGTGAACTTACTGATGAAGATACAAACGGTCTTTTCGCGTTGCTTTCATCAAGAGTGGGTGAGATCCGCCCGCCAAATGAAGATGTGGGGCTCTTTATTGACGTTCTGGTAGGCTGTCCAACCTTACCCGTAACAAAACCCCCGGATGATGAATTTATGACCTGAATCGCTTGCATGAAACTGCCGGCTTGCGCCTTGCCGGTTCTGGCCGTATCCCATCCGACATCTTGCAAACCTCTGGTGTTATCCGGGAGGTGTTGTTTCATTGTACCGGAGAGGGGAGAGAAATATTCAGATCTCTTTTTTTCGGAGCCTTTAATGACCTGTAAGCTCAAATCCGCTTTTACTTCAAACGGGTTTTCCTTGACGCTTACCCCGGCGTTTTTAACAACGTGGTGATATGAGGATCCAAGTTCGATATTATTTTGGCTCCATCGGGTCAACTCCCCTAAAAAATACTGATCATCCCGCACCCCCGGCGTTAATAATGCCGCTTGCCTTTGTTCTTCCAGCGCAATACCAACAGCCCCCTCGTAATCCATCCCATTATTTGAGAGTTCAAAAGCTCTCCGCTGCGTGTTGGAATCCCCTAATGTCAGCGGATTGGTATACCCCCGGCGCTTCTCGGCTGCTGCCATCGCTTGCAATACAAAATCTGGTCTTGGGTCAACTTCCTGAACCCCCTGCTGTTGTGCCTGGCGCTGGAGAGTTTGGATCTGTTGCTGGCGTTGCTCGGCTTGCTGCTGGCGTTGCTGGTCGTAAAAAGTGAGATCCTCCTCGCTTCGCCCGCCATAGCCGGATAAACCGACCCGCGCCCGGTTCTCCCTCCCGACCCGGTTTTCTGAATCGGCCTGCGCTGCCGTCGCTGGTCGGTATTCTTCTGGTGGTGGTGGTGCATAGCTTCCCGTGTTAGTCACCACCACACGAATTGATCCGACAATAAACTTGTTTCATTGATTCTGCCGTCATTACTCCCGATCTGTTTGCTACGTTCATACAATACTCCAACTCTCCAACACCTTGTAAGCAATGGACAAATTCGACCGAGTAATCCCCCTTTGCCTCGTATGGGTTGGTTGATAGACCCAGATATTTTGTAGTTGTGGTTGTCTGCGGTTGTGGCGGGGATGCCGTCACAATAGGTTCAATGGTGGTTTGTGTTGGCGATACCGTTGTATCTGTCGTTGCTATCGGTGTTGATACGGCACTACTTACAACCGGCTCCGGTTGTTCCACCTGTGCATTGTCTGTTGTCTGGATGTCAGTACACCCTATAACCAACACTGTCATTCCGACCATGAGTATCATCACCCATAGCCCGACAATGACCTTATCCCCTTTCTCAGTAAGTTGCTGCATAGTACGCGTCCCCTCCGGTTTTTTGAAATACACTCTGAATGAAGATTACCCCGCCGAGGCATTGTGTGAACAGCGGGATAAAACCAACAATGTTAAAAACTGCTGTGGCCTGTCCCTGTGCCTCCTGCCAGTCGGTCGGCAATCCTTCCGACATTATACTATCCGGATCCAAGATTTTATCCTCTAACACATCAAGATAAAATCCTCCCAATAGTGCGAAAAGGAAGGCTAACACGAACATTACAAGCATAACGAGAGTACCGGCACCAAATATCTGCATGTTCCCTGGTGCCTGACCCATGCTCCTTATCTGGGATCCCACGTTCACCGCTTTTACAAGAAGCCCGACTATAAA
>JBAYMG010000109.1:0-2737 GCA_041663665.1 Candidatus Omnitrophota bacterium
CAGTTGATCGACTCCAAGGAGGGTCGAATCAAGATAGCTCTGGCCATGGTGCAGGCCTCTCAGAAGAGGATTGAGAAGATCAGGGTAGGGAGATCCTCTCAAAGGGAAGTCAAGAGGTTCATTCTCGAGCTCGAGAATTTTATAGGGGTCCTCACTGAAGAAGAACGTTTCAGTCCAGCCATTATGGCTATGCGCAAGCAACTGTTCGAGCTCTGTGACATTCTCACCGGGCGCTATGGGGTGCAGGCCAGCCAGGAAGAGTATGAGGGACCTCGACCTACACGCTTCGAACGACTTCTTGGTACCGATGATGAAGACCCTCCATTAGATGATCCTGAGAGCGATGAGCCAATAATTCAAGCTATAGTGCAATAAAAAGCTCTGACCTGCCTAAGTAATCAGTGAGATCAAGTTGAGTCATGCGTAGTATTAGGCATGGCAAAAGACGCATCACCTGAAGAGGTCAAGGCTGCTTCAGAAACCTTTGGCGTGTGGAAGCTTCATCGGGACACCCTGATAGTGAGCTACCTAGACGACCAGCATGTTCAGATGTCGAACAGCAAGGGTGAGATCTTCAACCTCACCACTCGTGAGTGGTTGGAGCGTTGGGATTCCATTCGGGATGCTGGTTGGTTCCATTACTCGACTACCACTGTTCAGACCTACCAAAATGGGGACAAGACTCGGACGGTATTCTTCGATAGCGACGGGATGATCACCATTGCAATGGATAAGGAGACGTTCCGAACCACCTATGTTGGGTGGCAAGAGATCAAACGTGGGTGGTTGGTCTTCGGCTGGAATCAGGTGCAATAAATGGCAAAGCGTAACCTATTGGGTGATTGTATTCTTCGACGGGACAGTCTCGGTCAGCTCTACTTGATGAATCGACAAGAGGGTGGTTGGAGATCTGCTCTGTTTCCAGTAGAGAGTGAGGAAACTCTCCTGGGTGAGTACAATGTACGACTAGGAGAGTGGACTAAGGATGAGTGCAGCGAGTACTGTCCGGTGACTCGTCTGAGCCGTGAGGAGATGGATACTCTTCATGATGGTGAGGAGCCCAGTCTTGAGACCTTCCCCTTCGACAACATTGGGCCTCGGGGAGTCACCCCGATCGATCCTAATCTGGAAGGGGAGGCCTTCCGGGGCATCCGTGAGGCCTATGGATTCAATAAGCTGAACCTCTTAGATGATGGACTCACACAGGATAAGCTTCGTGAGTTGCTCAACGAGCAACACGACTTTGGACCTCGTGGACTTGAGCCACTGGTGGTTGGTGACAACCTAACTCATCGAGCTGTCCTACAGCATCGTGGGTTAGGGATAGAGATTCTTCACGATCTTGGTCATCGTGGGGTTGTACATGAATCGATGGTGCTCGGTGTCGGGAGTTACCTGAATCAACCCACTGATTACCAGGCTGGGGTAGAGGTTGGTAAGGGCTCATTGACGGCTGAACAGCATAGGGTCCTGACCAGGGACTTAGTCACTGTTGTGGTCGACGGTGAAGTAGTTCGAGAGGACTCACTAGAAGAGATCAGAGCCCGATTCTTGGCTCAGGTTGATGAAATGGACCAGTACTTCAAGGAGCATCCCGAGAGACTGTCGGAGTTGATCCGACTGTACAAGTCCGAACGTCTAGCCAAGAGTGTTTCGTTCGAGAGTTGGTTTGCTAAGCACCCTGATCTAGTGGAGAGGAAGTCATGATCCTCATCAAACATCGAACCGTTTCAGGTGTGTACCTCTGTAACGAGGGTATCCACTGGTACTGGGGTCCGCGTGAACAGGCAAAGGTCTATTCAGCACAGATGGCCGCTACTCTCATCAGGGCATTCCCAAACTGGAACTACTTCCTTGGGATCAATCAAGAGGATGCTCTGGTCGAGATTGACCAAACACCTGTGACAGCCCCTCCTCCTCGCCGACAGTGCTCCTCGAATCCATGACACCGGTGTAGTCCCCGGGTATGGTCGACCCAAGGCTATCACCTAGAGACGAGAAGGCCCTTCAGGACCTGATTGACCGGGGTCTGCTCCCAGGGCACAAGATTGAGGGTGGAAGGATTGTATGCCCTCGACAAGATGAGCATGGACGCCGGTACGTCACTGAAGAGGAGCAGACCGCCCAACGAGAGAGAATTCTGAAGTTGAAGTTTGACGATGACTAATCCATCTATACTAGAATGAGAGTGTATGACTACCGATCCTATCATCAAGGAATTGGTCGAACGGGCTGAGCACATGCCTTCTCAGGGGGAGTACTGGCCCATCTTCATCGATGCCCTTCGAGAGTGTGATTACGATTCTACAGGGGCTATCTACCAAGGTGGCCCAGGAAGCTTGACTCGATTCATATCAGTAGCTCTGGGGCCTCAAAAGGATAGGGTTAACCTCACTCGGTTATTCCAAGAGTGGGAAGATAACTACAAGCGTGATTTAGAGAGGCGAGTGAAACAACGGTACTTGGACTCGACGGTTGAGGTCACCTATCTCGACAAGAATGGAAGGCCAAAGAAGCCTGAGAGGATCCCCAAAGAAGAGGCAAAGACCCCTTGGAAGCCCGGATGCCATATCGAAGAAGAGGGGGCTCGAATTGAGGGGCGTGGTTGGGACAATGATGCTGGGGCAACCTTTGTACTCAGGACAACTCCCATTGGCACTGACGTTCCGACAGGAACCATTGTTGCCAAGAGAAGGCTAGGAGGGGTTGTTCAATACCTCATCAAGCCTCGTAGTAG
>JBAYMG010000110.1:0-2692 GCA_041663665.1 Candidatus Omnitrophota bacterium
AAAAAGAGTGATTTCCAAGCGTTGTGGAATCATCAATCCGCTTTCGATTGACGATTATCTGCGTACCGACGGCTATGCGGCTTTAAAGAAAGCCCTGAAAACGGATCGAATCAAACTGATCGAGGAAGTCGAAGCTTCTAAACTGCGAGGCCGGGGCGGAGCCGGATTCCCGGCTTACATGAAAATGGTCGGGTTAGCGAAAGAAAAGGGCCCGGTCAAATATGTGATCGGAAATGCCGATGAAGGCGAACCCGGAAACTTCAAAGACCGTTACCTCATGGAAAATGACCCGCATCAGATCCTCGAGGGAATGATCATCGTGGCCTTCGCCACCATGGCCAGCCACGGTTACCTCTATGTTCGGGGCGAATACAGTTTACCGATGAGCACCATGCAATGGGCCATCGAAGAAGCAAGAAGAAACAATTTCCTGGGTTCGAACATTCTCGGGTCGGGATTTGATTTTGACATCGAGATCCGTTCCGGAGCCGGATCCTATGTTTGTGGCGAGGAATTCGCGCTCATTGAATCGATTGAGGGAAAACCAGGAAGAACGCGGGTCAAACCGCCGTTTCCGACCCAAAAAGGTCTGTTCGGAAAACCAACCCTGATCAACAACATTGAAACCTTTTCGAACATTCCGCTGATCATTTCCATCGGCGGCAAGAAATACACCGAAACCGGAACCAAATCATCCACCGGGACAAAACTGCTTTGTTTGTCCGGAAACGCGAAAGTCAAAGGGGTTTTCGAAGTACCGTTCGGAGTGACCATCCGTCAAGTCGTTGAAGAACTCGGTCAAGGCACCGAAAGCGGCCGAAAAATAAAAATGGTCCAGTTGGGCGGGGCTTGCGGCCCGATCATTCCTGAATACATGCTGGACATGGTCATCGACTATGAACGATTTGAAGAATTTGAATCAAAGACCGGCGCCGGGGCCATCATCGTCATTGACGACCGTTTCAACATCTTCGACATTCTCATGCGCGTCGTTCGTTTCTTCGAGCACGAAAGCTGCGGTAAATGCACGCCGTGCCGCGAAGGTCATGCGCAACTCGCCATCATCATCAACAAATTCATTGAAAGAAAAGCCACCGCCAAAGACCTTTTCAGTTTGGAATCCCTGGCTCGGGTCATGCATCAGACTTCGCTTTGCGGACTGGGGCAAACTTCTCCGACCGCCATCATCTCCACGCTAAGGTACTTTCGCGAAGATTACATAGAACAAATCGATTATCCGATCAATATGGGAGGGCAATAAGATGGTAAATCTGCGAATCAACAGCATCGACATCAGCGTACCGGAAAATACCACCATTCTTAACGCCGCCAAAGCCAATAACATCAAGATTCCAACATTGTGTTATTACGAAGATCTGGGCATCAAATCGGATTGTAGAATCTGCGTCGTGGAGATCGAAGGACAGAAAGGTTTAAGTACCTCCTGCTCGACCATTGTGAAGGAAGGAATGGTCGTCAAGACCAATTCTCCGCGGGTCCTCAATGCCCGAAAAACCATCACCGAACTGATTTTGGCCAACCATGATGCCAATTGCACCGCTTGCGCCAAGAATCTCAATTGCGAACTTCAAGCTTTGGCCAATAAACTGGGGATCGATCATAATCGTTTCGAAACCGTGCTCAAAGTCCGGCCGATCGATGACAACAATCCTTCGATTGTCCGAAATCCGAACCGCTGCATCAAATGCGGCCGTTGCATCGATGTTTGCAAGAACATTCAGGGAATAAATGTTTTGGAAATGATGGGCCGCAGCCATGACGCGGCGGTCACCCCGGCCTACGGCCGCTATCTTTCCGAAGAGTTCTGTACTTTCTGCGGTCAATGCTCAAGCGTTTGTCCGGTTGGAGCCATCCTCGAAAAAGACGATACCGACCGGGTTTGGAAAGCTTTGCATGAACCAAACAAGAAAGTAATCGTCCAGATCGCACCGGCGGTCCGGGTCTCCCTCGGCGAAGAAATCGGCGCCAAGGCCGGATCCATCGTCACCGGAAAACTGGTTGCCGCTTTAAAACTGCTGGGATTTTATCAGGTTTTCGATACTGATTTTACGGCCGACCTGACTATCATCGAAGAAGGAAACGAACTAATCCGCCGGATCGCGGAGGGCAGCGTTTTGCCAATGATCACTTCCTGCTGTCCGGGTTGGATTAGTTACGCGGAACAGCATTATCCGGAGATCCTTGATCATCTCTCCACGTGCAAGTCACCGCAACAGATGTTCGGAGCCCTGGCCAAAACTTATTACGCCGATAAAATGGACATTGATCTGGCCGACTTGTTTGTAGTGTCGGTCATGCCTTGCACGGCCAAGAAATATGAAGCGGAGCGCGAGGAGATGAGTTCGGATCATCAGCATCCCGATGTGGATGCGGTTCTGACCACGCGAGAACTCGGAAAAATGATCCGCCAAATGGGAATAAACTTCGATAAACTCGAAGAGGCTCCTTTTGACAATCCTTTCGGGATCACGACCGGCGCGGCGGCCATTTTCGGAGCCACCGGCGGAGTCATGGAAGCCGCTTTGCGAACCGTTTATGAAGTCGTAAACAAAAAGCCGCTCAAAGACATCAATTTCACCAATGTTCGGGGACTCGAAGGCATTAAGGAAGCCGAGGTCAAACTGGGGGACAAAGTCATAAAAGTCGCCGTCGCTCATACGCTTGCGAACGC
>JBAYMG010000111.1:0-2692 GCA_041663665.1 Candidatus Omnitrophota bacterium
AACTTACAGCATTCTGAATCCTTACTGGAGGATCAATATCAAGCTTTAGAAGCAAGATTATTTTGTCTTGAGCAGTTATTCGGCCGTGCTCCTCCGGAATTATCATCCTGGACTCTAGTTATTGCTACCGATTTAAGCCTTACTCAGGGTAATGTCGCTGCCTGTAATATTGCTTCCAAAACCGTTTATCTTCACCCCTACTTCTTTGAACTCCTTGAATCCAAACAACTTGAAATTCTCTACCATGAGCTTATCAGCCATATTGCCAGAGGTATAACCAATGAAGATGAGGCAATGGAAGATACAAAGCAGCTTGTTGTTCTGAGCCAGGCTGTAGCTGAAATTAAGAAATGGAAACAAGATAATGTTTCTGTGATGAGCCAGCGTAGTTTAGAAAATCCTTTTGTAACCAAGCTGCAACAAGCTGTTCAGTCGATATATAATGTACATAAGCTTTACGCTCTTCCTATCGGATCCAGGTTGATTTATTGTAATAGTGTATTTACTAAGGCTGAATATTTAAATATTTATGTAATCGTTAATTCGCTTTATCAACATTTAAAAGTAAATCCGGAGAGCATAGCAGCATTATTGGATTCAGAAGGTTATTATTATCTAGCCGGAACGCTTTCTGATCTTGAGGGGACGCTTTCAACTGCCGAGAATCATAATGTCCGTTTTGCTTTTAACCTTATTTTTGATCTTTGGGCTCAAGAAAATAGGATTCTTGAACAGAAGTATTTGGTGCAAGAAATAAATACTGAACTGCGTACTCCCGGTTCTGGACGCTTGCCTTTAATAGCGGCAGTGCAGGATTTTCATGGAGGAGAGCGCCGTGCATCCAGCCTTGTCGGTTTTGTTTTGGGATTACCGGCAGATATATACAGCTATATTAATAACTTGGATGATCTTAAGTTGTTTTTAGTTGAATATGGCATCGATACTCTTAAAGCCGGCGTACGTTTTGTAGGTTTGAATGATAAATATGATCGCGGGAAAAATCCTATTGGCGTATTTAATTTGGTATCCTGGCTCAGAGAAGAAGGCAAAGCAAAACCATTTATTGGTAATCACGATTTTTGGAGGGCTATGTCGGTTTTAGGCGTGCATTTTTTGTTTGAGTCTGCAGGCATTGATTTTAAAGCAGCTGATGTTAAAAACCATCATATTGCTTATTGGGCGCGTGATGCGTTCAAACATACAGGCTGGGGCGATATAGAACTTGATCAGGTAAATCAGAGGAGATTTAACCAATCTTTGAATGTGGTCAATTTGATGCTGAGGTTGAATGGATTAAGTGAGCTTGTCTCAATTGATTTAGAGGCGGTGCGTAGTCGGTATGAAGATGGGCTAACAACAATTAAACAGCAGAATAATAAAATTAGGGCGCAGAATGAATTGTTTAAGGATAAGGCTGGTTATTTAAGACAATCGGAGTTGTTGCTTCCGGATATTTTTACTGAAATTATGAAGTATTTATTTCGGAAGAAAGACGAATATAATCAGATCATTATGGATATAAATAATGAACATCGCCTAGATTTACCGGCAATAGAGTTTAATGAAGTTAGTTTAAGTAATTACTGGCGCGATCCGGAGATAATTGCGCGTACGCTTTGGGAATTGAAAAATTTTAGGCTATTTTATGTAGATATCTTGGGTAATTTACATATGCATAATATAGTGCCGATAGATTATGAAAAGGGGGGTTTTGCAGTTGAATATAATGGGCTACATGGGTTACCTGCTTTAGAGCTCATGGCAGAAGATGTGCGGGTTTTCTTCCAGGATTTAGAAACCATACCTGATTCCATGGCTTTTAGAAGGAAGATGTGGCAGGAGTTAGGTCCGATATTTACTATTATCAATAGCTGGTATTCGGATATTGATGCTCATGCTAAAGCAGTGTCAGTCAAGAAATTTATCGATAAAGGTGGACTTGAAGGTTTAGGCCATGAAATTTTAGGCCACGTTGCCCAGGCATTTGTGGATAGAGAGTCAACCTTTTTGGTTATTTGGGGCCATAATGAACGCAAAAAATTTGGTGATATGGAAACTGCTTTGCCTTGGTTGTATCTTTATCCTTCATTAGAGAGCGGTATAGCTAATATTGATTTTGAAATGTCTGAGGGGTATTCGGATAGAGGAGCAGTTTTAACTTTTTTTAAACGGGATGCTTTAGGGAGAATTACTGGATTACGGAAATGGGGCTATCGTAAGGAGTCTGCAATTATCGATGATCTTACTTTTGAAGATGTTGAAGGCTTAGGATCTGAGCAGCTTGAAATGCTTAAGACTCTCTCGGGCGGCGAAAGTTTTATGCGCTGGTATAAAATTAAAGCATTAAAACACATGGCTGAAGAGTCACGTTTATTAATACAAATGGCTCAAGAAAAAAGACGGCCGGATAAAGAGGTTTTTGCCAAGATGACATTAGAGTCAGTTGAGAGGGACTTAGATGCTGCGAAGAGGGAAGTGAATCTATACCCTTTAGTTGTTTTCGTTGATGCTCAAAAAAAAGCAGTAGAGAGATTTGGCGCAGATGTTATTCTAACGAATGTATTAGCAGCCGGTTTTAACTTACAGCATTCTGAATCCTTACTGGAGGATCAATATCAAGCTTTAGAAGCAAGATTATTTTGTCTTGAGCAGTTATTCGGCCGTGCTCCTCCGGAATTATCATCCTGGACTC
>JBAYMG010000112.1:0-2690 GCA_041663665.1 Candidatus Omnitrophota bacterium
AAGTCTGCCAAAAGTAACCATCATTTCCTCTTTAAGTTCTTTTTGTGTAAGCATATTTATTTAATAAATTAATAATTAATCTGAGTATACCACTTAGTAATTATTTGTCAAGGGGTATTTTAATTCCTAGCTTAGCCTTAATATTCTTTAAATATTGTTTTTTCTTTTTAGTATTAGCTCCATATTTAAGAGCTAAAACAGTTTTTAAGATATTAAAATTCATAGTTTCTTGCCATTTCATCTAAAATAGCTATTTTTTTAACTTGTAATTCGTCCCATTGTTCTTTGTTTTCTTTTGGTAAGTAAATATTTTCTCCAAAGATTACTTTTTGTTCAAAATCTAATTCTTCGTATTTTTTAAATAGTTTTTTATATTTGTTAAATTGTCTTGTCATACTATCTTTCCTCCATCACCTTGAAATATAAATTGCCAAGCAAGACCTGATGATCCACGCCTGTTCTTTCTTAATGATAAAGTTAAAATTTTTAATTCAAAATCTCTAGTTAAGAAAAATCCAAGATCACAAACTGTAGCAATTGATCCTGAACCCTTATATTCAAGTTGCGCCCCATCAATATTACGGGCAATTGAGTTTGATAATTGAGATAGTACTAAAATACAACATTTTTTCTCTTTAGCTATTTTTTGTAGCATAAGTGCAATATAAGATAGACGTTCATATTCATCCATTCCTTTAACTATAACGTTTTGGATAAAATCAATAACTATAAAATCATAATTACTTTTTTTAATTTGCTCTATTATCTTGTCAAATTCATAAATATCATCATAAAAATCCATAAAATCTTCATAACCTTGAATGATAGCTTCGGATTTAGTTTTTTGAACATATTCTCCTTGAGTCATATTTCCAGTAACTACTTTAATTGATTTTAAATCTGCTTCCTGTCCAATAAGACGAGATAAAATCATTTGATTTGTTATTTCAAGTGAAAAATAAGCCGTATTAAATCCAGATCGAGCTATGTTAAACATTATTTGAGAAGCTAAATATGACTTACCAAGTCCGGTAAATCCACCAATCACAATCATTTCTTCTCTAATAAATCCTCCATCCAAACCCATATCTAACTTATCTATTCCTGTTGGTAAGAATTCAAGGTTTTTTTTACCTTCTGCTATTTTAGTAAGTATTTCTGTTATTTTCATACAGTTTTCATTAATTTATAATTTGAAATAGGATTTTTTTTGATAGTTCCTCTTTCAATTCCCATAATAATCCAGTTTCTAAGCGACCAATAAACAGTTTTATTTTTGAATTCTTTTGAGGCTATTTTGTTTTTAATAATTTCGTGGGTTCTTTTAACAGCCTCTAAAGATACATCTAATAATAAAGATATTTCTTTTAGTTCTTCATCAGTACAAGAAGTAAGTGAGTTTTTAGAGGTGGGTATTACATTCTTATCATTCTTTACATTATTGTTTGTGGTTACTGGTTGGTTACTGGTTGGTTGTTTGTTGGTTACTGGTTGGTTACTTTGTTGGTTAATGTTCTGATATTGATTATACTTTAAGATTGTTATGACACTAAATTTATTAGTAGTTTTGATGGTTATTGTGTTGGTTACTTTTAGGCAAGTAAGGGCATATCTGGTTTGCATTTCTGTTAAACCTGCTGATGTAGCAAGTTCTTTTCTTCCAGTCAAAAATTGTCCTGGTTTAATTATTATTTCTTGTTTATTAAAAAGAAATTTATTCTCTTTATGATTGGCTTTAAGAAGTAAGCAAATAAAAAGCCAACCTATTGTAGGTTTTTTTGCAAAACTTGTTTCTAGTAATTTTCTATGTATTTTTATCCATCCCTGATTTTCCATAGTGGATTTCTCCAGTTTCTTGGTTGATAATAACTACACCTGTGCCATTGCAGGTATGACATTTTAGTTTTTTATATGTAACAGTACCCCACCCATTGCAGTTAACGCAACGATGAGGCGTAAATTTAGTTTTAGTTGTATTTATTTCGTCTTTCATAGAATACTTATAAACTCATTCAATCATTCATTTTTAATTCCCAAATATACGAGCGGTAGTTGCCGTCTCCACTTAACATTATAGTACTTGTGTTTTTTGTTTGTCAAATGATCTTTTTACCTCTTTTTCAGCTTCTTCTATCACTCTTCTCTCGTCTAAATACTCTTGTTTTTCCTCATCAGATCGTCCGTCATAGCTTGACATTAAGAAAGCGTTGATACTTGTGTTAATTTTCATATATTAATCTAAACTTTTAATATAACAATCCATGCAATCCCAGTAACTCTGTTTTTCATTCTCGGCCGGATCAAGCAGTCCCCAGATCAAATAGATTAGTTTTTTCATATTTTTAATAATTTGTAATACTTTAATAATAACCCTTTATAAATCTTTGTCAAGGGGTATTTACTATAGGAAATATTTAGAGCATAAAAATAGCCCTTATGACTATTGGATCTTGTAAAACATTCGTGAGCTATCCCATGTCATAAAGGCTACTACTCTTTCAAGGAAACTCCCTCCTTGTAAATAAGCACTTACTTCAAATGCTTAAACAAATTATTTAAGAGCAATTTAATTATTACCATTTTTTTAAGTATTGTCAATATTGACTTTTAAAAAACTAACACTATACTTTTTGTGATGGAAGACCTTAGTGAGTTGCAGTATTTCATAATGCTATTTATTAAAAGATGGG
>JBAYMG010000113.1:0-2679 GCA_041663665.1 Candidatus Omnitrophota bacterium
AATAGTGGAGGCGGTGAACGATATGAAAAAAAAGGTTGATAAATTAGACGGTAGACTTTGGAGTCTGGTTATTCTCGCACTTGTTCAGTTAATAGGAATAGCGGCAATGCTGTTCAAGGGATAGTGACATGGGGATACGATTATCATAATCAAATGTAAATGTGGAAGGGTGAAACGCTATGGCCAATGGGTTCGGCCTATCGGGAAGGATTTACAGGACATTCAGGAAAACTATCACAGTATTATTTTCAAAGATGAAAGGTGCGACAAATGTGGAAAGCAATAATCTTTAGATTCATCAAATTCATATTGGTGAAATTTTGCCACAGGTTGATAATTGAAATTGTTCTCGATAAATTCAGCGATCAGGAAAAGATGGAACTGGTTGATAAGCTGACAAAGGGGAAATATTTATGAGAACTGAAGACAAGACGTTTTTTTATGCATTGTCCGATCTTGACGCCATGGCATTGACGGTTTACGCAGAGGCAAGAGGGGAACCGTGGGAGGGTAAACTTGCGGTAGGCTTCATCATCGTCAATCGCTCCCGGCTGTGGAAGAAATCTATCAAGGATGTATGTTATCAGAAGAATCAATTCTCTTGTTACAATTCCAATGATAAGCAATACGACCACATTGTCAGTAAGGCTAAATATTGGAACAGGGATGATGAAAACGATTTTATCCTTGTCGCTCAAACAGCATTACACGGCTGGCAGGAATCAATAATAAGTGATGCTACTTTTTACAAGGTCACGGGAACTAAAAACAAATGGTTTGATGGATCTATCAAGAACGGCAAATTAATTATGGTGTGCGAAATTGGACACCATCAATTCTTTAAGGAGGCTTTATGAGTAAATATTATATCGGAGTAAAAATTGTATTTGCATGGGAGCAGGAAAAAGACGGAAGGAAGGGGTACGCAGTTAAGTACCCAGACGGTTACACTTCGTGGTCCCCAAAAGAAGTATTCGAGGCTGCATATCTTCCTATGGGAGATGGAAACGACAACACCGTGACGCAGGAAATGGTTGATCTATTCACTGGCAAAGAATATTACGCCGAAGATTTACCGGACGGAAAGACTACTCTCACATCCTGTAAAACTGCCTCCGGTTTTATGCAGTATGAAGTTAGTTCATGCGTGGACCCGAAGAACTACGACAGCATAATCGGCTCAGAGATCGGATTGAAACGTATCAAAGATCGTCTTTGGGCATTCCTCGGTTTTGTCGTGCAGTGGGGTAAATACGGAATTGATACCAAAATAGGATTAAACAAATAAGGAGGCTTGCATGGGATAACGAATGAACAGGTTGAGAAAGGATGGAAAGCGTTATGACTTCTAAACAACATCTTGAATGGTTATATGAACAGTCCGAGAAAGACAAAACAGACAATCTACCGCCCTTCTTTCTGTATGTCAGGTTAAAGGGTGCTCTTGATTGGATCAGCAATCAAATTAAAAACGGAGATCACATGAAAACAAAAACTATTTTAGCACTAATCATTGCATTAGCATTATCTGGTTGCGCTCTATTCAATCCAGCACTGAAAGATCAGACAACCACTACCAATCCTGTCGGCAATATTATCAATGTGGGTGATGGTAAGGTGTTCGGTATTGACCTTTCTGGCAAGATCAGTCAGATATTCAATATCCTACCGTCCTGCAATGAAGAGAAGAAGTTGACTGCAATGTGTATTGTCGGTTGTATCGACGGTATCACTGGAAGCCAGTCAACGATTGACCCGGTAGATAAGGCAACTCAGGATGCAATTAAACAGTTGGGATTATCTGTAACGGACAATGAAGAATATCTGTGTTGTAAATCAATGGGGATTGCCGGGTCATATTTGGTCAATAAATATGGCGGGAATATCAGCAGCATCACGTCATTGTTGGGGCTGGTAAAATGAGCAAATTTCTTACCGACCTGATAGACAAGGACATTGACAGCCGATATTTTGAGCTACATTGGCCCTTACGCTATCAGTCTGACATTCTCAATGACATTATTGAAGTACCTGTCGGTTTCATCTATGACCACGAGAGTGTGCCAATTATCAAGGGTACGTCTAACCGTGGCGGGGCTATTCATGACTACCTGTGCCGTAAAGATAATAACTTTGCCGACAAGGTAGACATGCAGAAAGCGGCTGATATATACCTTGAAGCAATGGAATGTCGAGATAAACTACTTGGCGATTGCTGGTCAAGGAAGTGGAGAAGGCATGTCAAGAGTAATTTCGTCCGTCTCAATTGGTGCGGCTTCTGGCATAGATGGAGCGTGTATTCAACGTATGAAGAGATTAAGGGGAATATAGCGTGAACAACACCCGCCACGCTTAGGGAGAACACGATGAAATCAGTATGTAAAACATGCAAACATTATGGTTTTTATGAAATGATTACCCATGGGCCCTACGGATATACCGGTAAAATACCTTGCGCAACGTGCATAAATTTTTCATTTGAATATGATAATTACGAACCGGCGACAAAAGAAGATGTTGAAGTGAAGAAACCATAAAATCTGCCCTTCTGATGCCCCTACAATGTGTTTTGATGCTATCCCCTGTACGAGAGGCTATGTCGGGGTGATTGGATGCAGAGAACAGCCCTTTCCTATCCCTAATGCTTCACTTATTAACTTTGGAAGTGGTGACAAACCT
>JBAYMG010000114.1:0-2674 GCA_041663665.1 Candidatus Omnitrophota bacterium
AAGGTAAAGCAAAGAGAAAAGCAATACAAAATAGAGCATAAAGAGGAAATCAGAATTAGGCAAAGGTCCATGAGGCAAGGCAAAAAAGAGATATTATATGCTAAGGCAAAGGAATATCGCGAATTACATAAAGATGAATCTCATTCACGGTTTAAGAAATGGGCCGAAAACAATAAAGAATACTTAAGAGACAAGGCAAGAAAAAGCAATAGGGTCGCGGCAAGAAACTATTTTTATAAAATGGGAGTAAAGTATACTCCTGGATTATTGGATCTAAAAGAAAAGCATATCGCGCTTATGCGTGGTATAAAAAGACTCAAGGAGGCCTAGATGGCAAAGCAGATGAACGCGGATGAACTGGCCGAGATTATGTCCGACCAGTTGCGGGAATTGACGACGGGGAATTACGATGAGGAGACGATCAGGCGCGCGGATAGCGTGGCTAATATGATCGGGAAAACCCTCAAGCATACCGCCCTCATCCTCGCATATCCCGAGTACGCGAAGAAGGGAGGGAGGGTTATCGACGCCCTCGAGCCTCGCACGAAGTAGCTCGCCCGCATTTCTAGCCAAGGCCCGGAGCAATCCGGGCCTTTTTATGCCTTAGTGCCTAGTTTAATATGCGACTTGACATATATAGAAAAGTGGCCTATAGTTAGCCTAAGCAAACAAAAGCGTCCGGGGGCAATGCGTCCGGGGGCGAAGGATCGAAATGAATATCAAGGAGCTTATCGCTTTACTGCCCGAGGCTAATCGAGCCGATGCGGAAAAGGCTATTTCGGAAGCGGTTGTCGCGGCCAATCCGGTTGCGGGAATTGATTCGAATGAGAAGGCCGCCGCGTACATCCAGGGGAACAAGTTTTTCAAGGGCGCTTTGGATTCGGAAATATCCGTCAAGATCGCGTCGCACGATGAGAAGTTCATGGCGGACAAGTTCCCGAAGTTGCTCGATGCCAAGGTCAAAGAGTTAACCGGTCCTGAGACTGACCCGATCAAGATTGAGTTAGCGCAGATCAAGGCAGAGAGAGCCGCCGAAAAGGCCGAAGCGATAAAGGACAAACAACTTGCGCTAGCGGCTAAGCTCGCGGCATCCGAAGGTATTCCGGTTCACAAACTTGAGAAGTGGATAACCGACAATGACGACGCGACGACCGCAGAGATCAAGGAATATGCAAAGATTATAAAGGATTTCCGGGATGCGGCGATAGAAGTTGACCGGAAAGGTAGATTTGGGAATAATGGAGAACCGAGGGGCGGGAATATTACTCCCCCGGCCGACCTGGAATCAAGGTACAAGGAAGCGCTCCGCGATCCGAAGCGAGCCGACGAGGCGCTTATATTGCATGAACAGATTGAAGCGCAGGCCAGGCTCGCGGCGCGAAACGCATAGGAGATAATCAATGTCTACGCCCATGGATTCTGATACCCTGAATTATCGGGGATTGCTTTTTGCCTACGGTGCCAATAGCGCGCCGTTCCTTGCGTCTATTGCTCCGAGGGCGAAGCGTACGGCCTCTTGGACGATTCCGATTGATACGTTCACGCCGGGAGCGGGGGATATCGCTGTCATCTCCGAAGATACCTCCAAGTCCGACGCTGTCGCCACGACCGTAGCTCTGGCTCAGGGACATAATACCTGTGAAATCCTGTGGTATCATGTAGAGTCTACCTTCAAGAAGGAATCGCTCGCGGGGCAGTATTCCGACATTAATGCGGACGTTCCTGGCGCTTCACTTTCTGGCATTGCATTCCAAAAGCGCGCCGGGCTTATCAGGCTGGCAAAGACTCTTGAAAACCATATGCTCCAGGGCACCGAGGTTGTAGAGTCTACCAGCGCGACGGCTTGAGCCATGGGCGGGCTCTCAACGGTTATTACGACCAACACGGTAGCCGGCGGATCGAAGGCCCTCAGTAAAACGATGATCGACGAGCTTGCGCGCGAGATGGTCTCCTCGGGTACTCCGGGCGTTGATCTTGCTATCGTGGGGAATTCCTTCCAGATTCAGAAGCTCTCCGATATTTACGGCGTGGCCCCGATGGATCGCACTATGGGCGGCGTGGCGATTGATCGCGTAATGATTCCCGGCCTCGGGATTGTGCGCGTGATTTTCTCCCCGCAGGCTCCGACCGATACGCTTTTCATCGTCGAGATGTCCGTTTGCGCGCCTGTATTCTGCCCCGTTCCTCCTTCCACGGAAGGTATCGTGATAGGGCAGCGCCAGGATGCTGGCGGCGGGCCTGGCATGGACGTTGGTTACTATGTCAAGGGGCAGCTCGGCGCGGTGGTTGGCGGATTCCTCTACATGCAGCCTAGCTTCGATTACGGCCCGGAGATGTATCACGGTTCGATCACCGGCCTGGCGACGAGCTAAGGAAGGGTGCAAAAATGGCTGAATTGATTTACCCGAGCGGGAGCCTCCAGCCTGCTAATTCCGGAGACGTTTACCGCCTTGCTCAGTATATGCAGCTTCCGCCTATTCGCGGGCGCTGGTGGTTTGTCGAGCCGGGGCATGGGGCCGACACTGCCGAGGGTGACGACTGGTTGCACCCTCTTGCTACTCTTGAGGAAGCCTATGATCGATGCATTACGGGTGCTGGCGATGGGATCGCTTTCTGCCCGGTTGCCGATGCTACGGGCTCTCACTCGCTCTCCATGACCCATACTCTTACCTGG
>JBAYMG010000115.1:0-2650 GCA_041663665.1 Candidatus Omnitrophota bacterium
GAAAATCTGCCCTTGTCAATAACACGATTCTTACCCACAGCCCAAGGATCGTGTATGCACCACCCCATATCTGACATGGATGGGTCTATTCCTAATGACAGCATGATCCACCCGAAGAACAAGTTGTTCCACAGTTAGAGGATGAGAGGGTGCTGTTACACACCCTCTCTAACCATAGACCTAGAGTCTCAGACGCCGTTTAGTACGGTTGAGAAGTCTTCGTTGGAGAAGTCACTACCAGAGGTCGAGCCCCCGCCAACGGGAGGCATACCAAGCTTCTCACGAAGCTCATCAATGGTAAGTTCCCTGAAGGGGTTTAACTTCGGGTAAAGAGCAACAGCCTTTTCCAAGACGAGCCTCTTCAATTGAGGGTTCTTCAGGTAGATGGCTGGACCTGCCTGCGTGATTGTGATCTTCTGGTATTGGCTGTCACTACACGAGAAGTTTAGGTCAACGTGCGATATTGAAGACCCACCTTCAAGTAGACCCTTGTTGATCTTCCTGAAGATATCATACTTCTCCGGGGCGAACCTCCAAGGCATAACCCGGAAGTGCTTCAACCGCTCCTTTTCAACCTCACCCTCACGATCCGTGGGGTACCACAGAAGAACCGTAATGACATAGTCCTTACGCTCACCAGCCTTAGCCCAGATCTTTTCCTCAGCTGGAGGGATATTCTTCGGCCAAGCAACGTAACCAATCTCCTTTTTGAAAGAGGCTGTCACGGTCTTGAACCTGGCTTCGGAAGTGTCTAACAAGTCCACTTGATCAAGAGCGTCCACCGACTTGCCAAGCTTTTCGGCAAGTTGTGTTCGAACTTTTGCGATCACAGACTTCTGTTGATCTACCCCGATATCGGGCTTTTGCTGCAATACCTTACGTCGAGTTGTTGCCTCAATGGTATTGAAGTAGACTAAAGCAACACGATCCGTGCGGCCCTTTTCCCCTTTATACCACTCGAGCTGGTTGGTTTGGACTTTGCCCTTGTCCTCGTCCCCTAGCCCAATGTCAGTATCAACTTCAGGTAACTCGTCAATATCAATTTCAGTACTCATTGTTGTTGTCTCCGTGCAAATGACGTGGCCCCAGATACGTGAAAGGTAGAGCTGGGTAACCTGGTCGGTGCGTTGGATGATGCGGCACACTACATCGACAGGACAATGGTGGCACTAAGGCCTAAGGTCTGGTCTGGTAATGTACCGCTATGATCGATACACCAATAAGATATTGGGTCTGGGATCAGAGGTTGCTAAGAATGTCGGAGAAGTCAAAATCACCGCTATCTGATGGAGGTGTGGTAACAGGTGCCTTAGGGGCCTTGGTTTTCTTTACCTCAACAGTGGGTGCTACAACTTCAGTATCGATAAATCTCACCAGATCTGGATCATTTGGATCTACGAGATCCCCCTCAGTACCGGCCGGGGTTGCTGCCTTAGGAGTCTCAATCTTAGTCGGCTCTTGCACTGTTTCATCTAGAATAGCAGCAAGTTCAGCATCTGAAGTATCTTCAGTGGTCGGTACCTCTAAGTCGAAGGATGCTAAGTCGAAGGATGCTAAGTCGAAGGATGCTAAGGCTGCTTGCAAGTCAGGGTCTAGATCTTCTTCTACTGCTTTCGGTTTTACTACTGCAGCAGGTTTTGGAGCAGCCACCGATGCAACAAGAGGAACTTCATTCCTCATAAGGTTTTCTAGTTCATCCTCGTCAATAGTGGATGAACTAGGGGGTGGGTTACTACTCCCATTTGATTCATCACCATAACCCGCCCCTGTCACACGATCAGCAAGCAACATCTGTCGTTGAGTTTTGATCTCACCAGAAGTGCGGATTAGTTCATCATGAACCATTTTCACGGACTTCTCGACGGTCTCTAAGTCTAGGATCTCGCTCTTAAGAGCTGAAATTGAGTTGACTCGGTCTCGAAGAAGAGTGTTGACCAACGCTTCTCTGTCTCGAATGTTTGGTTGCCTCTTCACGTCTTCGTTCTCAGATAGCAACCGATCCTTTTCTACACTAAAGAGGGTCTCCTCCCCTCCAACCTTGATCATCAAGTCTCGACGCATCCTACTTAGATTCAAGCGAATACTAGAAACCCTGTTCAAGTAGTTACGGCATTGAGCCATAATACTGTTGATGTAATTGGGCCCGAGTACAGTCGGATCCCGCTCCAATTCGAGGTGAAGGTCACCCACTTCGTTGAAGATCTTATCTACAAAGGCCTGATCCATATAACAGTTACTACACCAGGGCTCACTCAGTTTTCGACATCAGATCTTGGATTGCTTTTCCGAAGCCAGTATTCCTGTGAATAACATGGTCATTATTGATAGCCCTCTGAATGGATCCCCTATCCCCAAGCAACCAAACCTTCTTTTTGGCCCTAGTAACAGCTGTATAGAACAGGTTTCGTTGGAGCATTCTTCCGTGGTTACGAACCATAGGAAGTATGACCGTATCGAACTCACTCCCCTGGCTCTTATGGACTGTTATGGCATAAGCCAGACGGAGCTTCAGAACAACATCATTACGTGGTATCTCAACCTGAACGTCAATACCACCCTCGCCTATTCCGTGAATCCTGACTGTGAAGGAATCAGAACGAATAGCTATGAGCTTGCCCATATCCCCATTGTAGATCCCCAAGGTATAATC
>JBAYMG010000116.1:0-2645 GCA_041663665.1 Candidatus Omnitrophota bacterium
GAGGCAGAGTCAGCGAGTCAGTAACACCTGAAGAACCACCGTACGAAGGCCCCAGACCTACACTGTTCGAGCATCTGTTCAGAGAAGAGGATTGATCCCCAATGAGCTGCCGACATGACCTAGAAGGGGATGGTGATAGCCTCGATGGACCGGGTGCTGTCGACCGAGAGGGTAACCGACTCCCATTGCCAGACCTTATGAAACGTCAAACCCAAACTCTTGGTGAATCCGATCCCCAAGGCTGCCTCGAAGCCGAAGCCCGCCGGACTACAGCATGTGCCCACCCACCTGTGGCCGAACTCCACTGCCTCTGGTGCTCCGACTGCAATACTGAGTCCACTGACGATGGAAGGGTCCTAAACCCTAGTTGAGAATCCTCGCCCTCGTACGTAATAAACTATGGTATAGTATCAGCTGAGTTAGAACCACATGTCCAAAAGCGAGGATTCTGTCATGGCTACTAGGGTCGCCAAGAGAATTATGGCGATGGCTTACAAGCGGGAGGACTTCAAGAACAAGGTTGAGTCCCACCTGACCGGAGCTATTGTCCATTTTTACCAGGTAGCCCTTGCCAAGAAGAACGGGCAGACTCGATGGGTTCAACACTGGACAACCGAGGTCAAGCAACTCGTGAATAACAGCCTCGTGGCCGAGATCTTCCACTCCATCAAGGGCTTCAAGGATCGGCGTAAAGCTTTCTATGAAGCCGTTGCTGAGATCAAGGCTGGCGATACCAGATACCGTGGGTATGCTGAAACTGTCATCAAAAGAGATTACAACTTGACCAAGCTCAAGGTTCCTCTTGATGACAAGGACACCGCTGCGTTCTGGAACAAGGTGGAGAGTGCAGCCTTACCAGCCTTGGACACAATGGAACGACGATAGTGTGCTGATTTTTCTCAGAGATCGACCTCCGAAGATTAGCCCACCTCGATGCAGAAAAGAAGAATGGCATGAATAATTAGTTGAGATCCATGCCATTCGAACGTAGTACTTGGGCATGACTGAAAAGAACACTGCAGAAGAGCCTTTCATCCCGCCTGACTTCGAGTTTCAAGGAGTGAGGTTCACTTGGAAGGATGAGAAGGGATCCTTCGAGGGTTACAGGCCTGTAAACCCTCCCTATGACGACCTACACATCCGAGTTGAACTTGGTTGGGTCAAGTTGGAACCCAAGGGGAAACTAGATCCAATGGCCTTCATCATTGGCCAGGAGAGGGCCGAGTACACTGCCTACGTCTGTTCTCCTTACGATGAAGATGATACAGGCATCTACGAGATCTTGACGGGTGAAGGGGTTGATCCGACCCCTCAAGAGGCCATCCGCATGGCTCTAGAAGACTTCGCCCGCCGCCTATCTGAACAAGCCAGGAAGCTCCTAGCTTATTCAGATAGGGTTGAATTCAGATCCAACTCGAGTAAGTGGCTCCCTGTCGGCTCCCCTCCCACCTGGGAAACAGAATAGGATAACCCATGCCTACACTCGAGCTGACCGATAACGAAGCCCGTCTATTCGTGACAGCGTTAGAACTCGTCTGTGACTGCCTTGACCACTTAGCTCCTGATGAGATACGAAACGAGTACGAGTATACTGAAAACGGCCTTGTTCACCTAGAACCAAGTGGTGAGTCGCTACTCGACAGGGTTGGACTAACGAATGACGAGGTTGAAGCCCTAAGAAGCAAGCTTCAAACCACCGAGGATGTCTTCCGCCGGCAAACTGGTCAATCGTTAGACCCAATCAAGTGGCCCCCCACCGAACAAGACCTCCTCACGTATTTATCAGAAAGTCTCAAACAACAACTGCCTGGAACCCCTGAACCATGACCGTCCCCATCTCGAGAGAAAAAGAAGACGAACTTACCCGAAATACTAAGTCCGAGAAGTGTTGTTTCTGCCGTGCAGGTACCCCCTTCTGGACAGCCCTTCCTGACCGTAAGCTAGGTCAACAAGTCGCCTGCTGCCCTCACTGTGCCTCAAGAGCCAACCCAAAAGACATACCCTCCAAGGCCGCCTGGTGCCGCAGTGAAGACATCGCACACATACCCTCTTATGGTGAGATCGCTCAAGGTCATGACAAGAACTACCCTCCAGCTCCCATCGTACCAATCAAGGAAGAAGCCTAGTGACTCAATACAGCAGCCCTGAATTAGATACCCGCGCCCGTAGCATCATCACCGCCCTTCAACCAAGGCTCACTGAGGCTGGCATCAAGTCCAGTATCTATGAGGACTTCTATCGAGTCCTCCTGGTCATTGAAGAGTGCCCAGAGAACTACATGGCTGTCTCCTTCGGAGAAGACTCCTCCAACCAAGGATCCCTCCTGGCCAACCTCTCGACCCTCAAAGTGGAACCCTACGAGGCCCTCTATCAAGGCACCCTCCTAAACGAATCAAGCCCCACCTTCACCGAGGATCTCTACGATGAGATCCTGCTACAGAATAAGGGGGCCAAGAAAGCTTACGAACAGAAGGAAGCTAAAAGGCAGTGTGTGGCCGAATCAATGCAGATCGAAGCTGACATCTGTAAGGAGTTCCCAGCGTTCAGGAAGTACATCCGACGAGTATCCAGTTACCCCGTACCCGTGTTCGAGCTACACATCGGTCACCTGTCGACAAATCGTCTCAGGGAAGTTCTAAAGACTC
>JBAYMG010000117.1:0-2634 GCA_041663665.1 Candidatus Omnitrophota bacterium
ACGGCTTGGCCAAGCTTACTTGGTTTGGGTACCCATGGAAACCTCGTAGTCACAAGCGGTACTTGGCGACTGAGGCTGGGGTAGCTCTGGATCAAGATTGCAGACTGAAGAGACGGGCGGTTTTGAGAAAACCATAAGGTTCTCACTAGGGTCAGAGAGATCTAGAATAGTGTTCCTGAGTATCTGAGCCAGTTGGGGAGAGATCTCAAACCGATCAGAATTGACGGTGATGCTATTCAGAATATCACCGTCATTGTGCCTTTTCGTGGAAGCCCACCAATCAAGCAACATCTCGAAAATGTCAATGAGGTTCATACCCTCAACCCCATTTTCGAAATACTGAGGGTGATGGCGGTTGAACTGATAGTGATGATCTAGTGCCGACTTCATCTCATGCAGATAGTCGAAGTACTGCGGGCTTCCAAAAGTGACCCCACTTAGTCGAGGGCTGTATTCAGCAAAGACCTCTCGTTCAGGAAGCTCAAGCTTCGATTGATCATGAAGCTCACCTCTCTTGAGGAGCTCTACTGCAACCCTCTGGAGTAATACCCTAACCTTGCTGATGTGTTCTTGAGTTGCTGCGTTACCCCTTAGTTCGGCAAGGGTTAGTTCAGTATCTTCGGTCATAGATAATCAGTCTTCATCAAGTAGTGCGTTGATTCGATCAAACCGAGTTGGTTGATCATTTTGACCACCATTGAATAGCGGCTTGTTCGAGCTCAAGTTTGAGAACACCCATCGAACTGTAGACGTAGGCAGCACAAGAATAGAAACCCCGAATACAATGAAGGTAGTCTGAAAGTTGACTCGAAGGATCTCAAGACTGAGACTATTCCAGGTTTCACTATCTTTTGTCAATAGAAAGTCGACAGCAAAAGCAGTACCACGTTTCGAATCCAAGTAGGAACGAACCTGATACTCACCAGCCGCGTATAGCCTGATTGGTTTAGAAGCCGTAACATCGCTCAAGCCCCACTTTCGAGTAGGGTTCCGATCAATCCTGACAATAGATGGAGTCCAAGTCGGTTCAGGCCCGCTCCCCAGTATAATCTGTGGGGTGTTCCACCTGATCTTGTCTATCCGTACATCGGGACGGGACAGGTCAATTTGGATCAAGTGTGCCCCTTTCGAGAAGAGTAGGCCCATGCAGAGCCTCTCTTGAATCTGGTCAGTAACCTTGGATGCATCCCCTTTAGACTTGCTCTGTCCTCATCAGATCCACGCCACCCTAGCAGAAGATTCAAAGGACATCCAATTGGGACCCATCGATCCAGAGCCAGAAGTATCTCGTTGAGTTCTAGAGATCCATTTGGGGTTAGCCCTTCCATTCCATCTGAGAAGACGATGAACTCTTCTAGAAGTTGATTGTCCTTGGCTAAGTTGAGAATGAACAATAGGAGGTCCATCCGTTCATTCTTCTGGACATTCCCTTTCACCCCGGTCTTCAATTTGAAGTGAGTACCGGAGGATTCGCTCAAGTCCCCTTCCACCCAACCCCCTAGAGATTCAACATCCTCTTCAATTGATGGGATAGATTGTCTCTCCTGAGCTTCAAATCTAATCTCCACAAGAGCTGTGTAGAATTCGGTCAAGCGTGATGACTTCTTACCTACGAGATCTTTTAGGTAGGAGGTTAGTATCAGCTCTCTATGAGCCACTAGGCACCAAAGAATGTCCCACCCAACTGGATTCATGCTCGGGTGAGGTGGTCGAAAGGACAGATTACCCCTCACACGAAACCTGGATGGAACCCTCATTTGACGTACAAGAGTCATCAAATGCCCAATAGGATCTTCTGATCTCCCCAACTCAGAATCTCTTACTAGACCCCCACTGGGTAACTCACGTTCAAGAGCATCTATGATTGAACTCGAAGTTGTACCGGGGATTACCTTGAGAGTATCCCTTGAAGTAGCTTGAAGGTTAGTGCCCCATTCGACTAGAGGGGCTAACTCATAGGAGGTTGGTTTCAAATACTTAGCCCGTTCAGACTTAATGCGGATATCGTCCCAGAAGTCTTCGACTGAGTTAGTCATAGGGAAAATAGTTCCCTTAGTCGAAAGCTCACAGGCCCATCGTCTCTATGCTTATCAAGCTGGAATGAGATTATCAACTTACCTTCTGCATCACGCTCTAACGTGTAGTCATGATCTAGGTTACTATCTCGGTACAGTGCTTCGAGGGTCAACAACGCTTGTAGCCCGGTTCCTCTACTTCCATTACTGTCAATCAGCCGGGCAAGAATCCTATCGATAATTGTTCTAGGTAGAGCTCGAAGGAACTCCTTCACCTCAAGAGCTGGCATCGAAGGAACCTCAAGAAAGAGCTGAATCAATACACTCGCGTCCTTCTTCCTTTGCTCTACCATCAGAGTTCTTAGTAATTCTCTGGAGAACTCAGTCAGGATCATCGTGAGATAGTAGACGAAGCTACCCCTTGAACTTGGGTCTGCTGGGTTAGTTAGTTGATCAAGAGCAGGACTGCATTTAGAGTATAGAATAGTCGGGAACGTACTCACCATCTTGGTGATGGCATCAGTGATCACAGACTCCGGGCCGTCATCCTCTTCTATGGGCTTGATATTGATTCGTTCAAGTCGGATGGCATCCCAAAATTCTTCGATGTCTTCTACAC
>JBAYMG010000118.1:0-2546 GCA_041663665.1 Candidatus Omnitrophota bacterium
ACGCCGGCATTAATCGAGATTGCATATGAGGCAGCCAATGATAGCATAACCATATTCCGGTTAGGAACAACGGTCTGTTTCATATTATCATCGTCGTACTTACCTTCTGGGACCTCAATGTCTTTTCGAGTCTGACTTGAAGGTGCTAGGTCATTCAAAGCAGGAATCGAGACTACTTTATGAACTAACTGGAGGTCCTTGCAGATCTGTTTTGCACACTCGAGTTCCTTTCGGTGTTTCTGACCGTAGTCGAATGAGATCGGAAAGACGGTATAACCTTCGGCGATTATGTGGTATAGGAGGGTTACTGAGTCCATCCCACCGGATAGAATAAGAACTGCTTTCTTTACCATCTACTTCAACCCCATGAGAAGATGCAATCGCGGGCAGATGATATGATCATCGTGATTCTCTGTGATCTTATCTAGTATATACACACTACCCATTAATGCGTCATTAGCCTGATTCGACATCGGCATTAAGTATGCCTTGGTGATTCCTTTCTGTCTTAACCACTGGAGGGTAGAATCAATGTTCTTCTCATTAATAACAAACTTGAATTCAGCATTCTGGATTCCAAGCCATTTCTCAGCGCTCGCCATATCCTTGGGGCTGACCATGATCTTATCTACAAGCTGTGGATTCGATATCATATTGGTTCCATTGGTTTCAATAGTGATAATCTTACCAAGTTCCTTGAGATTGGTTATCAATTCATTAAGCTCTGGCTGTATAGTCGGTTCTCCACCAGTAATGACTACGTGAGTAACATCGGACGCCTGACAAACCATATCGAGAATTTGATGAATCGACATGTCATAGTGTATAGATCCTTTCTGCCATGAATATGGAGTGTCACCGAATGAACACCCGAGATTACAACCGAACGTTCGAATAAAGATCGATCGGTGTCCAATGTATGGACCTTCACCTTGAATGGATTGGAAGATTTCAGTTATTTTCATGATGCCTCCGCATATGACTTTGGGCTTTCCCAAACTTTAACAGTAAACTGAACGTTCGAGCAGTTAAAGTTAAGTTCTCCGATAATAAACTCTGCGAGGTTTTCACATGTGGGATTTTTCTTCACCACGAAGACTTTCTGATTGAAATCCTTGAGGATATCGACAAGGGGATCTCCCTTCATTAGGATCGTTGAGTGATCCATATCCCTAGTGATGATGTCTTTAATCTTAGAAAAGTTAACGATATATCCTATATCATCTACTCTCCCGATCGCATCGACCTCTACAACCCATGAATGCCCGTGAAGCTTGCCACACTTATCTGGATCACCAAGTTGTCTGTGTGCAGCTTCGAATTCCACTTTGGTATGTATCCTTAACATTACGCACCTCCCGATCGAGAGTTTTATTACACTCTCTATCGCAATCTTGAATAAATCTCGATTCCCGAGGAACGTTTACGTATCGTATATCCGCCCCCGATGATATCTCTCTAATGGTAGTTTTCAAGGCAAGGAGTCTAGGCTCTTTACACTTATAATCTCCATTGATTTGTTTAACGACGATTTCACTATCAGAATGAATGGTAGCGAAGAGGATATTACGTTCGCGTGCAGACTTGATAGCCTGGATGATCGCGGTGTATTCTGCTTCGTTATTTGTAGCGCGACCCATGTAGCCTGACTTTACATCAATAGTTTCGCCCTGGTCATCTAGGATGATAAATGCCCATGCAGCTGGTCCTGGATTACCTCTAGACGCACCATCCGTGTAGATTGAGAACATTAGTTACCTCATCATTTTTGAAAGCATGCGCTGTTTGGCTGGGGATAGATTAGCCACCTCATCAATGATTATCATTGGATTCCTTTCTTTTATAGCATGATATTGAAATAGTGTAGAGGGTTTGACTTCCCGTTCGGTAATAACTCTCTCTCCTTTCTTTAGTTTCTTCACTATGGTTTCCTTACCATTGGCGTCTCGTTTGAACAATGTCTCGGTTGGAATGAGACCTTCGGCGATCTGTTCCTTCTTAGTCTTATGATAGATATTAATCGTAGACTCAGACGGGCAGACTCTGTGATACTTAGAGTCGAGATATTCCTGAATTATTACCTTAATATCTTCAGGTTTGAATACCTTTCGACAATGTTCTTTATGCCAAAGAACCACTGGGTTCTTTTCTCCCACAATCATCTTATGATAGACGTCGGTTTTATTAACGACTACCATGTTGATATGTGAGAATTCAAATGTTCCTTTTAGGATCATCTACTGTGTTCTCCTCCCCTTTCGGGGAGATACCCATCCGAGGAGTTGAACCTCGTATTCCGAAAATAGGTTAGGTAAATAAGTTTACCTGTGCATGATCGATTACGATAGTCACTACGAATTTGATAGTTAATGAATCTCCGTTCATAAGAAGAATATCTGGGAATTCTCTAAGTCCTACCAATGTTTCTTCATAGTAAAGTGTTGCTCGGCTAATCTTACAAGACTTGAGAATTAATACCTCGAATGTATCTATAAAGGTACTCTTCCCGAAAGATATCTTACGCTCGCAGATGTTACGAAGATTAT
>JBAYMG010000119.1:0-2500 GCA_041663665.1 Candidatus Omnitrophota bacterium
ATGGATCTGACCGATGATCATCGGGTCAACCTTCCTCTTCGGGACTGCAGGGAGGATTCCAATTGAATCGAAGATCTTAGTCTGCATGGCTCGGTCCAGGTGTTGAAGAACCTCGACTCGAGCAAGGTTAGCCGGGAAGGCCACGTCCCTGAAACCCTTGGAGTAGATCACCCGCTTCTTCTCCTCAGTTCCGTCACCATTGACTTCTATGTCGGTACGTCGTCCTGAGTAAGGGATTGGATCTACGTAGTGCCCTTCCCCGGCGGGGAGTCGTTCTGCTTGAATCTCCTTCAAACCACTGTGGTATCGAGTACTGAGTTCTTGACTCTGAGGGGTTGTTCGTTTGGTTCGGATGGCAATGGTCTGAACTGGGAAGTTGGGGACGATGGTGTACCCGGCCTCGATAGCCAGCTTGAGCTTCTCGTAGAAGTTGACACTGTCCTTGGCAAGGGTCACCTGATTAGTGTAGGCACCGGTTCGATGCTTCATGGACTTGGCCAGGGCCAATTGGGCCTGGGCATCGGCTAAGGTCGCCTTCTCCACCTCTATCTTGGCTTCAGCCCATACCAGGAGCTGAGCTTGAGCTGCTAGCATCTCACTCGAGTTTCGAGCAATGACGACCATGTCTTGAGCCACTGGAAGGGGAAGACCCTCATCCTTGACAATCTCAGTAGTTTCCATTTGAATTACCTCTACAGTTTCAACTTCACTTCATCCATAGGGATGATGACCGGGCCGTCCCAGGCAAGAACTCGACCCCAATTCTCATGTTGATCCGGGTCGAACCTCATCAAGTCAGGGCTAGATACCCCTGCTTTGGCTACAATGTACCAGCCATTCACGGTTGGAAGGCCACCAATGTGCCAGCTGACTTTGATTGACTTAGAGTCCAAGGATCCTCCGAGCTTCAACCCCGATGTTCCCTTCGGGAGGAACGGTTAGAGGGAGGTTCCCCGAGGGGTTGAATAGGGAGCCGTTAGAGACCGTACCTTCAACCTGACCGCATGCGAGGCAGACCCGGATGGTAGCCTCACCGATGATCTCCTGAGAGCCTTCGGCCTTGATGGGGAGGGTACTCGGGACTGTTCTCTGGGCGTGCCAACAAGTCATTTGACCTCACGGCGGTAGTTTAGATCAGAACCCCATCTTTTACGACGGGCCTCAACAGTTTGACCGAAGGCACAGGGGCTCTCTTCATCCTTCCAGGGGAAAGGGGAGAGGTTGAACTTCCATTGGTCCCCTGGTTGGATGATCTCTGTCGGCTCGAGGTCTCGGTATTCAGGCATGGTGTCATCCGAGTACGCTGTAGTTCATCTTGGCCTTGAGGGTATTGACCCGGGCCTTTTCACTACTCGTCCAGTTGGGCTTGTTCATGAGGGCCACGAGCTCGATACGTTCTTGTCGGGTGAGACCTGAGGGGGCTGCATCGTAGAAGGACATCGGGTTCTTGCTTGCCATGCTCAGTATTACGTTTGAGGGCCTTGGATCTCACCGATACTCTGTGACGGTTACTTCCAACTTGGAGAGGTCAATAGCCTTGAGCTTGGCGAGCTTCTTCTCGGCTGAGGTGATGGCACTCTTGAGCTTTTGGGCTATGGCGGCCCGAGCTTCCTCGACAGTCAGGAAGGCATCCTTGTTGATCCATAGGAGATAGGAAGGCTTGTCCTTGTAATCCCCTCGTACGTGAACAGAGCCACTATGACTAGGCTCAAAGTCACTCTTGATTGCCAAGATCCCAGAAGATTCCCAATACTTGATGTAGTAGTATGTTGTTTCACTCATGTTTTCACTCAACCTTAGATGTTCTGATGTAGTTTTCTTGTAGAGCCTTGCGGATCTTTTCAACAATCAATCGACCAAAGGAGAGAGAAGACATCTTGTCCAGGAAGTCATCAGGCTTCTCTGGGTCAATCCCATTGAGGGTGTTCTCTAGGAGCACACAAGCGGCTTCAATGATGGATGCCTGTTTTCTGGCATCGGATAGGAGGCTCTTCAGAGCTTCTTTTGGATCTTGGTTCTTCTTTTTCATGTTCAGTATTACGGTTGATGGGAGTGGATCTCAACTCTAAACCATCAAGAACCCAACAGCTCGAATGAAGGCGGCCATGCGAGTACAAGCATCCAGAGCTTCAAGTGTGGTTGCACTAGTGCTGTAGACAACAGGCTGATCTTGGATCTTCAGAGTCTCATTCTTCAAGTTCACTTGAATCAAACCAACGTACTGATCTGATTCAGCATTTGGCTCAAAGAAGACCTTTACGATGGTATCCGAACGGACAACAAGCTTGTCCATTGGGTTTAGCAAATTGGAGATGTCTTCAGGGGTCATGCTCAGTATTACGTTTGAGGGGCTTGGATCTCACGAACATCACTTGCACACGCTTCTCAGAACCCTCATTCCAGTATCTGCTTCAGATTCGGACCCTGTGAGCAATTCTAAGTGGATCAAACAGTTGTTCCTATCCACTACAACGGCCCATTGTTCTTTTCCAGAGGCAAG